>JBBRXM010000079.1:0-24817 GCA_038248405.1 Burkholderiales bacterium | reverse complement strand
GGCGGCTTCTACATCGCGCCGACGCTGTTCGACCAGGTCGACGGCGCCATGAGCATCGCCAACGAAGAGATCTTCGGGCCGGTGCTGTCGGTGCTGACCTTCACCGACATCAAGGACGCGATCCGCCAGGCCAATTCGACCGCCTACGGCCTGCAGGCGGCCGTGTGGACGCGCGACCTGACCAAGGCGATCCAGACCGCGCGCGCGCTGCGCGCCGGCACGGTGCACGTGAACCAGTACGACAACGACGACATCACGGTGCCGTTCGGCGGCGTCAAGCAGTCCGGCAACGGGCGCGACAAGTCGCTGCACGCGATCGACAAGTACACCGAGCTGAAGACGACCTGGATCCAGATCGGCTAGCCTGAACTGGGTCTGACCCCGCGGGGTCAGACCCTTTCACCTGGCGGCCGCGCTGCCGTACGCCTGCACCACCCCGTATTCAGACCCGCTGCCCACCTTCGACCGCATCAGCGCGTAGCCATCGACCTGCCAGCGGACCGGCGGCCCGGAAATCGGCGTGCGCAGCGACCCGGCGCGCCGCGCCAGCGTCACGTGCGGCTTATACGGCCGCGCCTCCGGCGTCATCCCCAGTTTCACCAGCGCGTCGCCCAGCGCGCCGTGCAGCGCCCGCAGCGGCGCCGGCACCACGTCCGGCGCCAGCACGGCGATCCCGCCCGGCCAGATCTCCGGATGGCCGAGTTCGAGTTCGAACGGATCGAAGCCCACGTCGAGGCCCGCGGCCAGCTCAGCAATGCGCTCCCGCGCCACGTTACCGAGAAAATGCAGCGTGACGTGCAGCTGTTCGGTGCGCGTCGGCGAGGCCGCCGCCGGCCATGCGGTACCGTCGCGCCATGCGACCAGCGCGTCGCGCACGCGCTGGTCGGGCCAGAGCGCCACAAACATGCGGACGGTGTCTTCGCTCATGGCGTCAACTCAGAAGCAGTGCTCCGGCCCCGGGAAGCTGCGGTCGCTCACCGCGCTGATGTAGGCATTGACGGCGCCTTCGACGCTGCCCTGGCCATCCATGAAGTTCTTCACGAAGCGCGCTTTGCGGCCCGGGAACACGCCCAGCATGTCGTGCATGACCAGCACCTGGCCGGCGCAATCGGGGCCGGCGCCGATGCCGATGGTCGGCATCGCCAGCATCTCGGTGACTTCCTTGCCCAGCCCGGCCGGAATGGCTTCGAGCACCAGCAGCGAGGCACCGGCCTGCTGCAGCAGCAGCGCATCGGCCTTGAGCTGCTCGGCGCTTTCGATGGTCTTGCCCTGCACTTTGTAGCCGCCCAGCTGGTGCACCGACTGCGGCGTCAGGCCCAGGTGGGCGCACACCGGCACCGCGCGCTCGGTGAGGAACTTGACGGTGTCGGCCAGCCAGGCGCCGCCCTCGAGCTTGACCATGTGGGCGCCCGCCTGCATCAGCTTGACCGCGTTGTCGAACGCCGCTTCGCGGGTGGCATAGGCGCCGAACGGCAGGTCGGCGATGATCATCGCGCTCTTGCTGCCGCGCGCCACCGACGCGGTGTGGTATGCCACTTCCGCCACCGTCACCGGCAGCGTCGAGTTGTGGCCGTTGCAGACCATGCCGAGCGAATCGCCGATCAGCAGCACGTGCACGCCGCAGCGGTCCATCAGCGCGGCAAAGCTGGCGTCGTAGCAGGTCAGCATGACGATCGGGCTGCCCGCCGCGCGCATCGCGTTCAGCGACGGAATCGTCACCGCCTTGGTGGCCACCGGCTTGGCCGGCGCCGTCGCGGGAGCTTCGCCCGTCATCTCTTTACCCTGCAAATAGGAGCTCATGTTTGTCCTCTGGTTACGAATTAAAACGGCACGCCGATAGTGTAATGCCAACTGGTGAAAACTGCCGCCGGCCCTTCAGCTGCGGAAGATGAAGTAGACCGCGCCGACCAGGCACAGTCCCGCCCACACGTAATCGAGCTTGAACGGCTGGTTCATGTAGACCATCGCGAACGGCACGAACACCGTCAGCGTGATCGCCTCCTGCATGATCTTCAGCTGCGCCAGGCTGTACTGGGTGTAGCCGATGCGGTTGCCCGGCACCTGCAGCAGGTACTCGAACAGCGCGATGCCCCAGCTGGCAAATGCCGCGATCCACCACGGCTTGCTGCTGAAGTTCTTCAGGTGGCCGTACCAGGCGAAGGTCATGAAGACGTTCGACAGGGCCAGCAGCCCGGCGCTCTGGACGATGACGGGAATTTGCATGCTTAGTCGATGCGGCTGACGGCCTGGCCGGCGACGGCGGCCAGCAGCGGCGCCGCCGGGCCATGGCCCGGAATGTCGATGGCGGGCGCGATCTCGAGCAGCGGCGCCAGCACGAAGGCGCGCTGGTGCATGCGCGGGTGCGGCACCTGCAGTGTGGGAGTGTCGATCTGCTCGGCGCCGTACAGGAGGATGTCGAGGTCGAGCGTGCGCGGCGCATTGCGGTAGGGCCGCTCGCGGCCGTGCGCAAGTTCGATGCCGTGCAGCGCCGCCAGCAGGTCCGGCGCCGCCAGCTGCGTATCGATGCGCGCTACCGCGTTGACGTAGTCGTCGCCGCCGGAGTCGACGGGCGCGGTGCGCCAGGCCGAGGAACGCGCCAGCAGCGCGGTGGCCGGCAGCGCCGCCAGGCGCGCGAGCGCATCGTCGACGTTGGCGCGGGCGTCGCCCAGGTTGGCGCCGATGCCGATGTAGGCGATCATTCCTCGCCGGTGCTGCCGGTGGTGGCCGCTGCGCCGGCCTTGCGCGGACCGCGCCGCGGCGCGCGCTTGCGCTTCGCTCCCGCCGGCGCCGCGCGTTCGCTGGTGAGCAGGTTCTCGCGCTCGGTGGCGTCGCCTTCGTAGAACGCGGTCCACCATTCGCCCAGCTCCATGTCGATCTCGCCCGACTCGCAGCGCAGCAGCAGGAAGTCGTAGCCGGCGCGGAAGCGCACGTGCTCGAGCAGCTTGTAGGGCGACTTGCCGTTGCGCCGTTCGAAGCGAGGCTGCATCGACCAGATGTCGCGCATGTCGGAGGCGATCTTGCGCTGCAGCGCCAGCTGTTCGGTCTGCGAATCGAGGACGTCGTCGGCGGCCAGGTGCAGCGCCGGAATCGGCGACTCGCCGGCTGCGCGGTAGGCGGTCCACTTCTCCACTACCTGGTGCCACAGCAGCGAGGCAAACAGGAAGCCGGGCGAGACGCCCTTGCCGGCCTTGACGCGGTTGTCGGTCGACTCCAGCGCCAGGGTGACGAACTTCATGCCGATCGGCTGTTCGAGCACGACGTCGAGCAGCGGCAGCAGGCCATGGTGCAGGCCTTCCTTGCGCAGCTGCTGCAGGCAGGCCAGCGCGTGGCCGCTCATGAGCAGTTTGAGCATCTCGTCGAACACGCGCGCGGCCGGCACGTTGTTGATGAGCGGCGCCATCACCGCGATCGGCGCCTGCGTCGACGGTTCGATCGTGAAGTGCAGGCGCGCGGCGAAGCGCACCACGCGCAGCATGCGCACCGGGTCTTCGCGGTAGCGCGCTTCCGGCTGGCCGATGATGCGCAGCGTCTTGTCGCGGATGTCGGCGATGCCGCCGTGGTAGTCCAGCACTATCTGCGTGGCCGGGTCGTAGTACATCGCGTTGATGGTGAAGTCGCGCCGCATCGCGTCCTCGTGCTGCGGCCCGAAGCTGTTGTCGCGCAGGACGCGCCCGTGTTCGTCGGTCGGCGCGTTCGCTTCGCCGACGCCGCGGAAGGTGGTCACCTCCAGCAGGTCCTGGCCGAACATCACGTGCACGATCTGGAAGCGCTTGCCGATGATGAAGGCGCGCCGGAACAGGCGCTTGACCTGTTCGGGCGTGGCGTCGGTGGCGATGTCGAAGTCCTTGGGTTTTACCCCCAGCAGCAGGTCGCGCACCGCGCCGCCCACCACGAAGGCCTTGAAGCCGGCCTCCTGCAGCGACGAGGTCACCCGGATCGCATTCGACGACACCAGTTTGGGATCGATCCCGTGCTCCTCGGGACCGAGGACGACCGGTTCGGTCAGGTCGCGCGCTGGCTTTTCTTTGACGCCGAGGATCTTGCGGATGAATTTTTTAATCATTGAATAGATGGAGTGAGGGCCAGCCAAGGGCCGTTGCGTGCGTTGCCAGCGCGGCGTTGGGATTGGTCGCGACCGGGTGGGTGACGACGGACAGGAGCGGGATATCGTTGTGCGAATCGCTGTAGAAATGACTGCTCTCGAAGGCGGTGAGCGGCTTGCCCATCTTTTCCAGCCAGGCGTGGGTGTGGGTCACCTTGCCGGCGCCGGATGTCGGCACGCCGACCAGTTTGCCGGTCAGGTTGCCGTGCTCGTCTTCTTCGGGGATGGCCGCGATCAGGTGCTCCACGCCCAGCGCGGCGGCGATCGGCGCGGTGACGAAGCGGTTGGTGGCGGTGATGATCGCCACCAGGTCGCCGGCGTCCAGGTGTTTCTGCAGCAGGGCGCGCGCGGCCGGCAGGATCGCCGGCTCGATCACCTCCGTCATGAAGCGGCGGTGCATCGCATCGAGTTCGGGCCGCGGAAAACGCGCCAGCGTGCCGAGCGCGAATTCGAGGTATTCGACCGGGTCGAGCGTGCCGGCCTGGTACTGGGCGAAGAAGTCGTCGTTGGCGCGCTTGAAGGCGTCGGCGTCGACGGCGCCGGTGCGCACCAAGAACTGGCCCCACTCGTAGTCGGAGTCGAGCGGCAGCAGCGTGTGGTCGAGGTCGAACAGGGCCAGCTTGGTCATTCTTTCGGGTCTCCTTCGAGATTGGCCTGCTGCAGCAGGTCGCGCAGCAGCGGCAAGGTGACCGGGCGCTGGGTTTCGAGGGAATACTGATCGAGTGCGTCTAGCATCGTCGACAGGGAGCGCATGTCGCGCCGGAAATGGGACAGCAGGTAGGGTAACACGGAGGCCGACAGCGTCAAACCACGGGCGTCGGCCGCATGGGTGAGGGCGGCGATCTTCTCGTCGTCGGACAGGCCATGGATCTGGTACACCAGGCCCCAGCCCATGCGCGTGCGCAGGTCCTCGCGCACCGGCAGCACCGCCGGCGGCACCGGACCGGTCGAGACCATGTAGGCGCCGTGCTCGCGGATCTGGTTGAACAGGGCGAACGCGTCGATCTGGGCCTGCGGCGACAATGCCGCACAGTCGTCGAGCAGGTACAGGCTGACCTCGGGCGCATAGACGAACGCCGACTCCGGCGCTCCGGCGCCGATGTAGCGCGAGCCGGGCGTGGCCGCCAGTGCGTGCAGCAGATGGGTCTTGCCGGCCGCGGCTTCGCCCCACAGGTAGGCGAAATGCTCGCGCGACGTGCGGGAGGCGAACAGGTGCATCAGATGCGCCAGCTCGGCGTTCTGCCCCACCTCGAACGTGTCGAGGCTCTGCGCCTGCTCTGCGCCCAAATCGAGCACCAGCTGTTTCATGGCGTTCGTCTCATACAGGGTTGGCCAATACGCGCGTTATTTAGATCACGCATTATAGAAGCTGCTGCGCAGATAGTGGTGGCGCAAGTGACGAAATGCCACCATCAGCACCGCCGAGGCGGGCAGCGCGAGCAGCACGCCGACGAATCCGAACAGCTGGCCGAAGGCAAGCAGGGCGAAAATGACTGCCAGCGGGTTCAGGCCGATGCGCTCGCCGACCAGCCGCGGCGTCAGGAAAAAGCCTTCCACCACCTGGCCGGCGCCGTAGATCACCGCCACCGAGATCACGCCGCTCCAGTCGGAAAACTGCAGCACGGCGGCGATCAGGGCCAGCGCCAGGCCCAGCCCGAAGCCCAGGTAGGGGATGAATACCAGCAGGCCGGTCAGGATGCCGACCGGCAGCGCCACCTCGAAACGGGCGATGGTCAGCGCCATCGAGTAGTAGGCGGCCAGCACCAGCATCACCAGCAACTGCCCGCGCAGGTACTGCGCCAGCAGCACGTTCACTTCGTGCGCCATGCCCACCGTCTGCACCACCCAGCGCCGCGGCACCGCGCCGGTGACGCGCTCGAGGATCTTGTGCCAGTCCAGCAGCAGGTAGAACAGCGCCACCGGGATCAGGATCAGCGTGGCCAGCCAGCCGAGCACGCGGGTGCCGCCGATGCGCGCCGAGGCCAGCACCGTGGTCCAGATCTCGTCGCTGCTGGAAAACTGCTGGCTGAGGATGGCGCGCAGGCCGCTGCCGTCGAGCTTGATCTTGATGCCCATCTCCTGCAGGCGCGGCGAGAGCACCTTGTCGATGCGCACCAGGAACGCCGGGATCTGCGCCAGCAGCAGCGGGATCTCGGTCTGCAGCACCGGCAGCACGATCAGCACCAGCGCGGTGACGGCCGACAGGAACAGCACCATCACCAGCACCACCGCCAGCGCGCGCGGCAGGCGCAGGCGGCCGAGGCGGCGCCCGTCCAGGTAGTCGACGCCGCCGTTGAGCGCGTAGGCCAGGATGGCCGCGGCGATGAAGGGCGTCAGCACCGGTCCCAGCGCATACAGCAGCAGCAGGAAGGCCCCGCCCAGCCCCAGCCAAAAGGCGGTCTGCTTCTGTTCCGGGGTGAAGGGGAAAGGCATCGGCAAGGGGGATGAGTAGTTAAATGGGCTGAAAGCGGGCTGGTTTGATAAAATAGGGAATTGACCATTGCCGCTGTTACCGCGCGCGCAATTGTTTCGCCGCCTTTCTATTTTACCGCCTCCGCTGCCAAATACACCATGAGCCAACCTTCAAATGTTTCACTCTCCTACCGCGATGCCGGTGTCGATATCGATGCCGGCGACGCCCTGGTAGAGGCGATCAAGCCACTTGCCAAGCGCACCATGCGCGAAGGCGTGCTCAAGGGAATCGGCGGCTTCGGCGCGCTGTTCGAGATCAGCAAGAAGTACAAGGAGCCGGTGCTGGTGTCCGGCACCGACGGCGTCGGCACCAAGCTCAAGCTGGCGTTCGAACTGAACCGCCACGACACGGTCGGCATCGACCTGGTCGCCATGAGCGTCAACGACATCCTGGTGCAGGGCGCCGAGCCGCTGTTCTTCCTCGACTACTTCGCCTGCGGCAAGCTCGACGTGCCGACCGCCACCGCGGTGGTGGGCGGCATCGCCCGCGGCTGCGAGCAGGCCGGCTGCGCGCTGATCGGCGGCGAGACCGCTGAAATGCCGAGCATGTACCCGGCCGGCGAATACGACCTGGCCGGCTTTGCCGTCGGCGCCGTCGAAAAGTCGAAGATCATCGACGGCACCACCATTGCCGCCGGCGACGTCGTGCTCGGCCTGGCGTCGTCGGGCGTGCACTCGAATGGTTACTCGCTGGTGCGCAAGATCATCGAAGTGGCCAAGCCTGACCTCGACGGCGACTTCCATGGCCGCAAGCTGGCCGACGTGCTGATGGAGCCGACCCGCATCTACGTCAAGCCGCTGCTGGCGCTGATGGAAGCGATGGACGTCAAGGGCATGGTGCACATCACCGGCGGCGGCCTGGTCGAAAACATTCCGCGCGTGCTGCAGCCGCACCTGACGGCCGTGCTCGACGCGACGGCGTGGACCATGCCGCCGCTGTTCCAGTGGCTGCAGCAGCATGGCGGCGTCGCCGACGCCGAGATGCACCGCGTCTTCAATTGCGGCATCGGCATGATCGTCATCGTCTCGCCGGAGAATGCGGACGCCGCTTTTGCGCAGCTGCAGGCAGCCGGCGAGACCGTCTACCGCGTCGGCGCCATCCGCGCGCGCGCCGGCGACGAGCACCAGACCATCGTCGCGTAAGCGTCGGTTCTCCATGACGGCGGCCGGTTCGCAAGGACCGGCCGCCGTTTTTGCGTCTGCCCCGCTTGCATTGGCAGGCGGCGCGGCTAGACTGAGATCGTGCCGGCCCCCCACGCCCCTTCCTGTCCAGACGAGATTGGAACGATCATGCGCACCTCCGTTTTGCTTCCCCTTGCATTCGCATTCGCCCACGCCGGCGCCTTCGCCGCCCAGCAAGCGACCTACCAGCCGCGCGCCGACGAGGTCGAACAGATCAAAGGCATGTACCGCCTCGACAACGGCGCCACCCTGAAGGTACAGGAACAAGGGCGCCGGCTGGTCGCCCGCATCGGCAGGCACTACGTCACCGAAATGGTCCCGGTGGCCGAGAACCGCTACGTCTCGCCCGACGGGCGCATGACGATGCAGTTCAGGTCCTTGCCCTTCGACGGCGAAGTGGTGCTGACCTATCCGGCCGAACTGAACGACGCCGTGCTGCGCTAGCGCGGCGGCGCCAGCCTTACTTGCCCAGGATCTTGGCCACCGGCGCCGAGCGCAGGCGGTGTGCGTCGGGCATGCCGCTGCCCAGCAGCGGGCGCAGGTACTGGCGGAAGGCGTCGGTGACGTCGGTGCCGCTGGCGCTGATGAACTCGTCTTCCATCACGCGCGTCTTGCCGGCCACCGATTCGAGCGGCACCAGCGCGTACTCGACCGAGTAGTCGCCGCAGCGCTTGATGGCCACCGAGCCGTCCTGCCCGCCCCACATGGCATACTGCACCGCTTTTTCGCCCACTTCGCGCGCCTCGCGCTGGTCGACGTCCGACACGCAGCCGATGAAGGAGCGCTGCAGGTAGCCGAAGGTGTCGCCGCGCACCCGCTTGATGCCGAGCTTGGCCTTGATCTCGTCGCACAGCAGGTCGGCCAGCGCGCCGGTGCCCGACAGCTGCACGTTGCCGTGGGCGTCGCGCTCGACTTCCTTCGACAGCAATGTAGCGATCGCGTTGCCGTCGGCATCGTGGATGCCTTCGGAGACGGCGATCACGCAGCGGCCATGGCGTTCGTAGGCGGCCTTGACGTCGGCGAGGAACTGGTCCAGCACGAAGATGCGCTCGGGCAGGTAGATCAGGTGCGGGCCGTCGTCGGGGAATTTCTTGCCGAGCGCGGCGGCGGCGGTGAGGAAGCCGGCGTGCCGGCCCATCACCACGCCGACATACACGCCGGGCAGCGCCGCATTGTCGAGGTTGGCGCCGGAGAAGGCCTGGGCGACGAAGCGCGCCGCTGACGGAAAGCCTGGCGTATGGTCGTTGCCCACCAGGTCGTTGTCGATCGTTTTCGGGATGTGGATGCAGCGCAGCGGGTAGCCCGCCTTTTGCGCTTCCAGGCTGACGATGCGCACCGTGTCGGATGAATCGTTGCCGCCGATGTAGAAGAAGTGTTCGATCTCGTGCGCGCGCAGCACCTCGAAGATCTTCTGGCAGTAGGCGACGTCAGGCTTGTCGCGGGTGGAGCCGAGCGCCGACGACGGCGTCGCCGCCACCAGTTCGAGGTTGGCCACGGTTTCCTGGGTCAGGTCGATGAACTCTTCGTTGAGGATGCCGCGCACGCCGTGCAGCGCGCCGTACACCCTTGTTACCTGGGGAAAACGGCGCGCTTCGAGCGCGACGCCGACCATCGACTGGTTGATCACGGCGGTGGGGCCGCCTCCCTGGGCGACCAGAATTTTTCCCGATGACATGGGCAGCTCCTGCGAAAGGTTGGCGGAACTGCTAGGTTACTCCAAAGCGGCGCTCACGGCTTGCCGATATGCTGATCGAGGAATTTCTCGACGCGGCCCCAGAAATCGATGCGGTTCTTCGGCAACACCCAGCCATGGCCTTGCTCCTGATACACCACCATCTCGACGTGGGGATTGGTGGCCTTGACGGCGTCGTGGAATTTCTGGCCGTGATACAGCGGCACGCGCACGTCGGCGCCGCCGTAGGCCAGCAGCAGCGGCTGGGTGATGCGCGCCGCCTGCGCCAGCGGCGAGGTGGCCTTGAACTGCGCGGCGTCCTTGACCATGTCGCCCACCAGCTCGGGCATGCCGTACCGGCGGTAATTGTCGGACATGTCGGAGCGGAAGCTCCAGCGGCCGGTGTAGAGCAGGCCGATGTCGTTCACGCCAACCCAGTCGATGCCGCACTTGAACAGGCTCGGATCGTTGAGCAGGCCCATCGGCGTCGCATAGCCGCCGTAGCTGGCGCCGGCGATGCAGATGCGTTTGGGGGCGACGATACCTTCGGCAATCGCCCACGTGGCACCGTCGGCGATGTCGTCCTGCATCTTCAGGCCCCATTGTTTCCAGCCGGCGCGGTAGTGCTTCTGGCCGAAGCCGGTGCTGCCGCGGTACTCCGGCTCGAGCACGGCGTAACCGCGCGAGGCGAGGAACTGGGCGTCCGCTTTCCAGCCCCATTCGCCGCCGCGCACGTATGGGCCGCCGTGCACCAGCACCACCAGCGGCAGGTTCTTGCGCGTGCTGCCATGCTGCGCGCATCACTGAGCCGGTTCACGCCGAGCACCTTGTCGTTGGCGATCACCAGGCTGCCGCTGAAGTCGTAGTCCTTCAGATAGACCAGCGGCTCGGCGGCGAGCTTGCCGGTCGCCACGTCGAAGCGGAACAGCGCGGACTTGTCGCGCCCGGACGGCGCCGTCCGGGGCGAACGCGACCGGCGTGATGGCGTCCTTGCCGCCGCCGTAGGAATTGAAGCTGGCCAGCGTGCGCCAGGCGCCGCTGGCCGGTTCGCGGTACCACAGCGTGGAGTTGTTCTTGTCGACGGCGGTGACCAGGCGCGGCTCGCCCTTGTTGTCGAGCAGCCAGCTCCTGGCGTCGCCGGGCCGGTTGACGGTGGTGGCGCGGCCGGCGCGGGTATCGAGGTGCAGCAGGTTGACGTATTCGGGCTCGCCGCGCTCGCTGAACTTGGCGCTGGCGACATACACGAACTGGGAGTCGTGCGGACCGGCCGCCGGCATCATGAAGGTGTTCACCGGCAGCAGCTTGACCTGGGTGAGCGTGGTGACGCGCGCGCCGCTGCGCTCGGCCAGCTAGCGGAAGTTGAGGCCGTCGCGGTCGACCGCAAACAGGCCGCTGCCATAGCGCACCTCGCCCGGCGCGACATCCTTGTCGGTCGCATTGAACAGCAGCCGCTCGTTGTTGACCCAACTGAACTGGCCGACGTCGGACGTGTCGAAGCGGGCCGCCACCTTGATCGAGTTGTTGGCCAGGTCGATCACAGCCAGAGCGTCGCGCTGGCCGGCCGGCGCCACCTTGACGGCGAGGAACCTGGCGTTCGGCGACAGCAGCGCGCCGGTAAATGCGGCGTTGTTGAAGAAACTTTCGATCGGCGGCAGCGCGGCCGGCGCCGTCTGCGCGGCCTGGCCGGCACCGGCCAACGCGAGCGAAAAGAGGGCGAAAGCGAGCCGGCAGCGGCTCGGGCGCATGATGATCCTGGGTGATGGTTGAAAAGAAACGTTATTGCAATACCAGCATTGCCGGCAATCGCCCAGCTATTCCGGCGCCCGGATGTGGTCGATGAAACTGGCGCTGAGCGCGTCCGGCGCGCGCGTGAGCAGGCTCACCACCACCAGCACCGCGAGCCCGGCCGGCACGCCGAACACCCCGGCCGAAATCGGCGCGATGTGGAACCACTGGCCGGCCGCATTGCCGCCCAGGATGGGGTTCGTATGCAGCATGTAGTAGACGCAGACGGCGAAGCCGGCCACCATGCCGGCCAGCGCGCCGGCGTGGTTGGCGCGCTTCCAGAACACGCCCAGCACCAGCGCCGGGAACAGCGCCGAGCCGGCCAGCGAAAACGCCGCGCCCACCAGCGACAGGATGTCGGCCGGCTTTTGCGAGGCGGCGTAGGCGGCGATGAAGGCCACCGCCAGCAGCAGCAGCTTGGAGATCGTCACCCGCTTCTGGGTCGAGGCGGCCGGATCGACCACCCTGTAATAGACGTCGTGCGACAGCGCGTTCGAAATGGCCAGCAGCAGGCCGTCCGCGGTGGACAGCGCCGCCGCCAGCCCGCCGGCCGCCACCAGGCCCGAGATCACGTACGGCAGGCCGCCGATTTCGGGCGTCGCCAGCACCAGCACGTCGCCGTCGATGGCGATTTCGGCCAGCTGCACGATGCCGTCGCGGTTGATGTCGGCGATGGCGATCAGCGGGTTGACCTTGTCGACGTTGGCCCAGTACGAAATCCAGTCCGGCAGCTGCGCGAACTGGCTGCCCACCAGGTGGCTGTAGATGTCGTACTTGACCAGCACCGCCAGCGCCGGGATGGTGAGGTACACCAGCAGGATGAAAAACAGCGTCCAGAACACCGACACCCGCGTCTCCTGCACCGACGGCGTGGTGTAGGAGCGCATCAGGATGTGCGGCAGCGCCGCGGTGCCCAGCATCAGGCAGAACACCAGCGCCAGGAAGTTGTTGCGGCGGCTGTCGGACTGCCCGGCATCGGCGCCGGGGAAGGGCGTCGCGTGCGGTTCCGGCGGCTGCGCGCGCGCCAGGTTGGCCGCCCGCAGCTCGGCCCACTGGCGCGCGGCCTCGTCGGCAGTTTTCGGATAGGCCATCAGTTCGCGCTCGGTGGCGCGGATGTCGATCAGCGAGCCGTTGCGCAGCCGCACCGCGTCGAGCCGGCGCTGCGCTTCGAGCTTGCCTTCGTCCCACGACGCCGGCAGCGCCTTGATGCGCGCGCCATACGATTCGGCGCGCTGGCGGAAGATGGCGCGCACCTCCAGCTCCTTCGGATCGAACTCGAGCTGCGCTTCGCGCTGCGCCAGCTTGGGCAGCACCGCGCCGTAGGCCACGTGCGGCAGCGGGTTGTCGGCGTGCTTGACCGACAGCCACATCGCCGGAATCAGGAAAGCCACCAGGATGATGATGTACTGCGCCACCTGGGTCCACGTGATCGCCCGCATCCCGCCCAGAAACGAACAGACCAGGATCGACGCCAGGCCGAGGAAAATCCCGACCGAGAAGTCGACGCCGGTAAAGCGCGAAGCGATCAGGCCCACCGCGTAGATCTGCGCCACCACGTAGGTGAACGAAACGATGATGGTCGCGCCCACCGCCATCAGGCGCACCGCGTTGCCGCGGTTGCCGACGCCGCCGCCGTAGCGCGCCGCCAAAAAGTCGGGGATGGTGTACTGGGCGAACTTGCGCAGGTAGGGCGCGATCAAGAGCGCCACCAGCACGTAGCCGCCGGTCCAGCCCATGATGTAGGCCAGGCCGTCGAAGCCGTGCAGGTACAGGCCCCCCGCCAGGCTGATGAAACTGGCCGCCGAGATCCAGTCGGCGGCGGTGGCCATGCCGTTGAACAGCGCCGGCACGCGCCGTCCGGCGACGTAGTATTCGGAGACGTTGGAGGTGCGGCTGATGACGCCGATGCCGGCATACAGCACGATGGTGGCGAACATGAACAGGTAGCCGATCCAGATGCGCGGCATGCCTTCGGCCTCGAGCAGCGTGAGCGCGATCAGGAAGGCGGCGAAGCAGGCCGTAAACAGCAGGTAGTAGCGCGACAGGCGGTTGAACAGGGCGCGCTTCATGCCTCGTCCCCGCGCGCTTCCTGCCCCAGCCGGCGCTTGAAGCGCAGGTCGAAGCGGCCCATGGCGACGGCGTACGCGCCGAGGATCGCCAGGTAGACCAGCGAGGCGCCTTGCGCGGCCATGTAGAACGACAGCGGCCAGCCGAACACCGACAGCGCGGCCAGCTCGCGCGCGAAGAACACGGCGCCGAAGGTGGTAGCCAGCCACAGCGCCAGCAAGGCGGCGGTGAGGCGGCGCGTGCGCTGCCAGTGCAGGCTGCGCGCGGCCAGCAGCGACAGCTGGCGCTGGGCGGTGGCGCCGGCGTCCGGATCGGCGGCGGGGTCAGGTGTTGTCGTCATGGCTGGAATCGGGTGGCGGGAAGGTGACGCGGAACAGGCAGCCGGGCGACTTGCGCAGGCTACTGCGCGGGTTGTTGTAGACGTCCACCTCGGCGCCGTGCTGCTGCGCGATCTCGCGCACGATCGCCAGCCCCAGGCCGCTGCCGGCGGCGCCGCTGCCGAGGATGCGGTAGAAGCGCTCGAACACGCGGGTGCGTTCGGCCGGCGCGATGCCCGGCCCCGTGTCTTCGACTTCCAGCATCGCCGCTTCGCCCTCGCGCCGCACCCGCACCGTGACGCTGCCGCCGGCCGGCGTGTAGCGCAGCGCGTTGTCGATCAGGTTCGACAGCAGTTCGCGCAGCATCAGCGGGTTGCCGGCGATGTCGAGCGGGTCGTCTGGCTGTTCGAAGCCGATGTCGATCTGGTGGGCGAACGAGGCCTGCACCCAGTCCTGCACCACGGCGCGCGCCAGCGCCGCCAGGTCGACCGCCTCGAAGGCGGTGCCGGCCTGCGGCTGGTTCTCGGCGCGCGCCAGCGCCAGCAGCTGGTTCACCAGCCGCGTGGCCGATTCCGAACTCTTGGCCAGCTGCTCGAGCGAGCGGTGGATTTCGTCCGGGTCGAGCTGGCGCAGCGCCAGCTCGGACTGCATCCGCATGCCCGCCAGCGGTGTCTTCATCTGGTGCGCGGCGTCGGCGATGAAGCGCTTCTGCATCTCGATCGTCTGCGACAGGCGCGCCAGCATGTCGTTGAGCGAGCCGACCAGCGGCGAGATCTCTTCCGGCACCTGGTGCGGGTCGATCGGCGACAGGTCGTCCGGGCGGCGCGCGCGGATGCGCTCCTGCAGCTGCGCCAGCGGCGACAGGCCGCGCGCCAGCGCGAACCATACCAGCGCCAGCACGATCGGCAGGATGATGAACTGCGGCAGGATCACGCCCTTGATGATCTCGTTGGCCAGCTGGGCGCGCTTGTCGAGCGTCTCGGCCACCTGCACCAGCGCCGCGCGCGGTTCGGCACCGCGCGATGCCATCGGCCGCAGGTTGACGTAGGAGTAGGCCACGCGCACCTGGGCGCCGCGCATGGAGTCGTTGCGAAAGCGCACGCTGGCGCCGCTGCTGGTGCCGGCGCTGCCGTCGTCGGGCGGCGCCGGCAGGTCGCGGTCGCCGTCGACGAATTCGGCACCCGGCCCGCTGATCTGGAAGTAGACGTTGTCGATGTCGTCGGCGCGCACGATGTCGCGCGCGCTGCCCGGCAGCAGCGACACCGCCTTGCCGTCCACTTCGCGCACCTGCTGCGCCAGCACCGTGACGCTGTCTTCCAGCGCATGGTCGAACGGCTGGTTGGCGATCGACTTGGCCACCAGGTAGGTGATCGCGATACTCATTGGCCACAGCAGCAGCAGGGGTGCCAGCATCCAGTCGAGGATTTCGCCGAACAGCGAATGCTGGATGTTCTCGTCCGGCTCCGCACTGGCCGGCTGGTACAGCGCCGGCGGCTCGGCCAGCGCCGCTGCCTGGACGGTGTCGCGCGGCTTCACTTCGATGCGGCGCCCGTGTCGACGGCGGCCGGCGCGGCGACCGCCCGTTCGAGGCAGTAGCCGAGGCCACGCACGGTGGCGATGCGGATGCCGCCGACCTCGATCTTCTTGCGCAGCCGGTGCACGTACACTTCGATGGCGTTGTTCGACACTTCCTCGCCCCATTCGCACAGGTGGTCGACCAGCTGCTCTTTCGACACCAGCCGGCCGGTGCGCGCCAGCAGGATCTCGAGCAGGCCCAGCTCGCGCGCCGACAGGTCCAGCATCTGGTCGTAGATATAGGCGCTGCGTCCGACCTGGTCGTACGCCAGCGCGCCGTGGCGGATCACGGTGGGGCCGCCGCCGGCGCCGCGGCGCGTCAGTGCGCGCACGCGCGCCTCCAGTTCGGACAGCGCGAACGGCTTGGCCATGTAGTCGTCGGCACCGAGGTCGAGGCCATTGACGCGCTGCTCGATCGAGTCGGCGGCCGTCAGGATCAGCACCGGCAGCAGCGACGAGCGCGCGCGCAGGCGCCGCAGCACCTCCAGGCCGGACATCTTCGGCAGGCCGAGGTCGAGGATCAGGAGGTCGAATTCCTGGGTCGACAGCGCGGTGTCGGCGTCCTGGCCGTTCTTGACGCAGTCGATGGCGTAACCGGACTGCCGCAAGGAGCGCGTCAGGCCGTCGGCAAGCACGCTATCATCTTCGGCAAGTAAAATACGCATGGCGGGATTCCGGGACGTCGAAACGGCCATTGTGTGTCATTTAGTGCCGCATGGCGAGTTTTTGGCGCCGAATCTCCGAATTTGACATTTTTCGCGCAGCGCGCAAGTTGCGCTTGCATTGACTACTGTATGCCTGTACAGTATTGGCTGTGCTGTACGCTGGTCCTACGAACCTGCCTTTACCAGACTGAAAGAAGATTATGGACGACAAGAAAACCAATTTAAACGCAGCTGAAAAAGGCAAGGCGCTCGCCGCCGCGCTGGCGCAAATCGAAAAGCAGTTCGGCAAGGGTTCGGTCATGCGCATGGACGGCAACGCGCCGGTCGAAGAAGTGCAGGTCGTCTCGACTGGTTCGCTGGGCCTCGATATCGCGCTCGGCGTCGGCGGCCTGCCGCGCGGCCGCGTGGTCGAAATCTACGGCCCCGAGTCGTCCGGCAAAACCACGCTGACCCTGCAGACCATCGCGCAGATGCAAAAGCTGGGCGGCACCTGCGCCTTCATCGATGCCGAGCACGCGCTCGACGTCGGCTACGCGCAAAAGCTGGGCATCAACCTGTCCGAGCTGCTCATTTCGCAGCCCGACACCGGCGAGCAGGCGCTCGAAATCTGCGACGCGCTGGTGCGTTCGGGCAGCGTCGACCTGATCGTCATCGACTCGGTGGCCGCGCTCACGCCGCGCGCCGAGATCGAAGGCGACATGGGCGATTCGCTGCCGGGCCTGCAGGCGCGCCTGATGTCGCAAGCGCTGCGCAAGCTGACCGGTTCGATCAACCGTACCAATACGCTGGTCATCTTCATCAACCAGATCCGCATGAAGATCGGCGTCATGTTCGGCAGCCCGGAAACGACCACCGGCGGCAATGCGCTCAAGTTCTACGCGTCGGTGCGCCTGGACATCCGCCGGACCGGCTCGATCAAGTCGGGCGACGAAGTGATCGGCAACGAAACCAAGGTCAAGGTCGTCAAGAACAAGATCGCGCCGCCGTTCAAGGAAGCCCACTTCGACATCCTGTACGGCTCCGGCACCTCGCGCGAAGGCGAAATCCTCGACCTGGGTTCGGACAACAAGATCGTCGAGAAGTCCGGTTCCTGGTACAGCTACAACGGCGAGCGCATCGGCCAGGGCAAGGACAATGCCCGCACTTTCCTGGTGGAGCGCCCGGCGCTGGCACGCGAGATCGAAAACAAGGTGCGCGCTGCGCTCGGCGTGCGCGAACTGCCGCCGGTCGTTGGCGAGGAGCCGGTCAAGCCGGTGGCCAAGCTGAAGGCCGTGGCCGAATAAAGGCTGGCTGTGCCCAGGCCCCAACTGAGCCTGAAAGGCCGTGCTTTGCGCTTCCTGTCGATGCGCGAGCACAGCCGGCTTGAGCTGGGACGCAAGCTGTCGAAGTACGCGGAGGAGGGCGACGACGTCGGCGCCCTGCTCGATTTCCTCGAAAAGAACAACTGGCTGTCGCAGGAACGTTTTTCAGAGTCGCTGATCCACCGCCGCGAGGCGCGCTACGGCAACAGCCGCATCGTCGCCGAGCTGCAAAGCCACGGCATCAACGGCGAAGCGCTGCAGGAACTCAAGACCGGCCTGGCCGACAGCGAAACGGCGCGCGCCTGCGAGGTGTGGGCCCGCAAGTTCGGCCAGGTGGCGAGCGACGCCGAAGGGCGCGCCAGGCAGATGCGCTTCCTGATGCAGCGCGGGTTTTCGCAGCGCGCGGTGCGCGCGGCGATGCGCGGCAGCTGTCCGGACGACGACTGCTGACGAAGTACAGTTAGTACACGCCAGCGGGCAAATGTCAGCTGGCGATTGAGCAAGGCGCCTTCCGCCGTGTGCGTAGCAGCGCTGCTGCGGACGCATACTCCTCACCGGCGGGAGGCGCCGCGCTTTTTTGGCATTCCCCGTATCGACCACCCGCTGTCGGGCGCGGGGATGGCCTCTGGCCGAACGCGGCGCTCGGCGCGGGCCTTAATCACCGCCGCCGCCGCCGTCGCCACCACCGCCGTCTCCACCACCGCCGTCTCCGCCGCCGCCGCAGTCTCCGCTCCCGTCACCCCCGTCGCCCCACGTATCCCCGAAAGAACCGCCGTCCGATGCGGTGCCGGTATGCGAGGCAGTGCTGCTTCGCTCGGGTGCAGGCATGCCGAATCCGAAAATACAAAAGTGCCAGATCCAGGTCAGTGCCTTGTAACGCGATTGATCTAGCCAATACCTGCGGACATCGACGCGAATCAGCCGCCAACGGACGACACACCACGCGACGCTGGACAAGGCCACCAAGCAATCACCGAGCTCATTCGGAAAAAGGGCGCGGACAATGAGGAAACTCGCCAGGTTAAAAATCACGAGCCCCAGGATACCGAACACCTGCGACATGAGCAGCGGCACGATCAACGACGCCAACAGGACCGCCGTGGCGATTGGCCCCTTAGTCGACCCGAGATGGGAAAGCAGAAATGGGATGTCACTCATCGCGGAGGCGCCGTGAAGAAACAAACTGCATGATGGGTAAATTCGGCTAGGTAAATCTTGCGAAAACGCCGATGGGAAGGTGTTAGCGGAGCCCAACATCGGGCGCGCAACAACGGCAGGGTGTCCGCAGGGGTCTGACCCGGTTTTGCTGCTCAGGGTCAGACCCCGAAGTCAGCGGGGCTTGCCGTCCGCCGCGTACGGGAGGCCATTGAGTTGGTGAAGGCGCAGACTCCGGGGTCTGACCCTTTACCAGCAAAACGTGGTCAGACCCCTGCGGATGCTGCTGACAAACGCCAGCTCACGCGCGAGCGGGCGCTAATAGTCATCCGAGGCGCCGCCGCCGCCCGAGCCGCCGCCGCCGCTGTCTCCACTGGCGCCGCCGCCGCTATCGCTTTCTCCACCGCCCCCGCTGAAACTGAAGCTGACGGCGCCATCGTCGTAAGACGAGTCGACGCGGCGCGACCGGCTGCGACGCGGTGCGCGCTGCGGCGCGGCGAAGCCGAAAGCGCAGAAATACCAGATCCACGCATGCAGCTCGTTTCGTGATCTCTTCAGGTGATACTCGCGCACATTAGTACGGATCAGCCGCCAGCGCAGCACGCACCAGGCCGCGCAGATCGCCGCGGCCAACAGGAAGCCTCGCGCATCCGGAAAAACTTCATGTGCGAAAACGGCGCCGACAATCATGAAAAACGCCAGCCCCGGCACCCCCAGGATCTGCGTGAACAGCAGCGTGACGACCAGTACCGCAACGAGGACAAGCATACCGATCCAGTCAGTTGCTGCATGTGCCGCGCTGGGGGGCTGTTTCGGTGGGGAGACCGGGTCGGCGCCGCTGAGCACGCCAATGATGGCGCCGAGCCCATGCTCGACGCCCAGGCCGTAGTCGCCGCGGGCAAAAAGCGGACGCATCACTTCGCGAATGATGCGCGATGACTGGACATCGGTCAGCGTCCCTTCGAGCCCGTAGCCGACCTCGATGCTGATCTTGCGCTCCTTGGCGGCGACGAGCAGCAGCACGCCGTCGTCGATCCCTTTCCTCCCGAGTTTCCAGTGCTGAAATATCGTCACCGCACATTCCTCGATTGATGCACCGTCGAGCGAGGGCACCACCAATACAAAAAGCTGGTGGCCCGAGGCTTGCTGGTAAGCGCGCAGGCGTTCCTCGATGACGGCCGCTTTGCCACCGAGCAGGCTGGCCGTATCGGTGACCCGCAACCTGGGCGGCTGCGCTGGACAGGTTGCCAGCGCGTTGCCGGCGCAAGCGGCCAGCCAGATGCAGGCGAGAAGTTGCCATGCCTTGGAACAGGCGCGAAGACCGACGCGCGACAAGCCGGGCAGCAAGGGAATTGAAATGGCAATCATGGGAGCCCATCCAGTTCGAACGATGCCGCATTATCCTTGAAGGCAATATCGAAATGTTGCGCAAAAGCCGGTCCACTTCAACCGTGCACGAAGCGTACTGCAGAGTGCTGTCAATTACCCGAATCAGATATAAAAATACTAATGCAGAAATCATATTGCTGTGATTAAATCGATCACCTTCCTTCGTTTAGATTGGTCGAAATGAAATTGCTGACAACATTCCTGCTGGCGCCGGTGCTGCTTGGCGCCGCCCTGGCGCAGGCGACGCCCACGCTGACCAACGCTGGCATCGATGGCTACAGCGGCACAGTCGACTGCCGGTTTGATCGGAGCGGGCGATGCCGGTGGACCGGCACGTTGCCCAGCGGTTACTCAATGGATGGTTCGGTGGTGCGCACCCCGACCAGCGCGACGACGCTGGTGGTCGATCCCCTGCGCGGCACGGCCTCCAGCGCCGGGTACATGAATGCAACATCCTATCTGCCGGAACTGCACGCTTACGCCAGCAGCAACGGCGCCTACTCGCCCGCGCTCGGCAACAGCGACCCGTCGCGCTACACCGGCGTCTGGTCGGCGTTCGCCGATGCAAACATCTGGGGTGTCCAGGGCTATCAATATGATGGCGCCGAACCGTTCGACCTCACCGTGACGGCCACGCTGGACAGCATCTTTTCGGCGGACGGACAAGGCGGACTGGTCGGCCACTCTGCGTTCAGGATCGGCATCTTCGACGCCAACGGTTATCGGTTCGGCGGCGGCAGCGGCGACCTGTGCCCCTTGTACGCCACAACGAGCGGCTGCAGCGGCGCGACACCGGCATTCGAAGTGGGCACCGGCATTCTTTACGATACCGGGTCGACGTCGGTCACCATCACGCACCGGGTCAATACGGGCGATCGTTTTTATGTCGGCGCCACCTTGGATGCCGATGTCTGCTGCGGACAAACGGTCGACTCCTCGCACACGCTGCAAATGGCGTTCAACGATTTCACGCAGCTCTCGAGCATTCCGGTGGCCGGCGTCGCGGCCGCGGTTCCCGAACCGGGCAGCGCGCTGTCGCTAACCACGGGACTTGCCATCATGGCCTTCGCCGCCCGCCGCGGCCGCCGACGCAAGGCGGCACTCCCCGTCTGAACGCCGGACGACCGGCGCCGCCGGGACGCGTGCTTCGCGGGCCGGGCCGAAGTCAACCGGAACGTCATCGTTGTCAATGTAGCCATTAAAAGTCGTCAGATCCCGGCAAAATCCATGTTGCAGTGCAGCGCATGCCCAGCATGTGCTAAACTTTTGGGGTTTTAGCAGCGCCGCATGAGCGGTTGCCCCCGTAGAAGCTGCGGTGGCGTGCATCAGCACATGGCTGCATACTATTTACCGCCGCACTTCCAAGTTGTCTATGCCTCTTTCTGCTCCCGCTCCACGCGCCTTGCGCCACACGCGCGCCATTCATGTTGACGCCTTCGCGCGCGACGATGGCCTGTGGGATCTCGATGCCCGCATCACCGACGTCAAGACGCGCGATATCCGGCTCGCTTCCGGGCTGCGCGAAGGCGGCACCGCGATCCACGACCTCAAGCTGCGCATCACTATCAATACAGACATGGTCATCGTCGAGGCCGAAGCGGCCTCCGATGCCGTCCCGTATCCGGGCTATTGCGATACCATCGCGCCGGCCTACAAGAGCCTGATCGGGCTCTCGCTGATGAACCACTTCCGGCTGCGCCTGAAGGACCGGCTCGCCGGCGTCCTCGGCTGCACCCACCTGACCGAATTGTCGCTGGTGCTGCCGACGGCGGCGGTCCAGGCCTTCGCCAACGACGTCATCAAGACGCGCGACGGCGACGGCGACGATGCTTCGACCGAGCGCCCGTTCCAGCTCGACCGCTGCCACGCCCTGCGCGTCGACGGTCCCGGGGTGGCGAAATATTATCCGCGCTGGGTTGTCAAAGCCGTCAACAGTTAGCAGTCGCAGTCGCAACGCCCAAAACCAGCATTTCAACCGTATTTCTACACATCAGTATTAGAAGAAGGGAAGCCAGCATGAAGATCCATGAGTATCAAGGCAAAGAAATCCTCCGGCAGTTCGGAGTGACGGTACCGCGCGGCATTCCGTGCATGTCCGTGGAAGAGGCTGTCAAGGCAGCCGAAACCCTGGGCGGCCCGGTGTGGGTCGTCAAGGCACAGATCCACGCAGGCGGCCGCGGCAAGGGCGGCGGCGTCAAGGTGGCCAAGTCGCTCGAGCAGGTCAAGGAATACGCCGAACAGATCATGGGCATGCAGCTCGTCACCCACCAGACCGGTCCTGAAGGCCAGAAGGTACGCCGCCTGCTGATCGAAGAAGGCGCCGACATCAAGCAGGAACTGTACGTCTCGATGGTCACCGACCGCGTCAGCCAGCGCGTCGTGCTGATGGCCTCGTCCGAAGGCGGCATGGACATCGAGGAAGTCGCACACTCGAACCCGGAAAAAATCCACACCATCGCCATCGACCCGTCGGTCGGCCTGACCGCCGCCGAAGCCGATGAGATTTCGGCCAAGATCGGCGTGCCTGCCGGCTCGATCGCCGATGCCCGCACCCAGCTGATGGGCCTGTACAAGGCGTACTGGGACACCGACGCTTCGCTGGCCGAGATCAACCCGCTGGTCGTCGACGGCAAGGGCAAGGTCATCGCCCTCGACGCGAAATTCAATTTCGACGCCAACGCGCTGTACCGCCACCCTGAAATCGTCGCCTTGCGCGACCTCGACGAAGAAGATCCGGCCGAAGTGGAAGCGTCGAAATTCGACCTCGCCTACATTTCGCTCGACGGCAACATCGGCTGCCTGGTCAACGGCGCCGGCCTGGCGATGGCGACCATGGACACGATCAAGCTGTTCGGCGGCGAGCCGGCCAACTTCCTCGACGTCGGCGGCGGCGCGACGGCTGAAAAAGTCACCGAAGCATTCAAGATCATGCTGAAGAACCCGGGCCTGAAGGCAATCCTGGTCAACATCTTCGGCGGCATCATGCGTTGCGACGTCATCGCCGAAGGCGTCATCACCGCCTCCAAAGCGGTGTCGCTGCAGGTTCCGCTGGTCGTGCGCATGAAGGGCACCAACGAAGAGATCGGCAAGAAGATGCTGGCCGACTCCGGCCTGCCGATCATCGCCGCCGATACGATGGAAGACGCGGCCAAGGCCGTTGTCGCCGCTGCTGCTGGTAAAGCCTAATTCGAAGGAAATAACATGTCGATTCTGATCAATAAAGATACAAAAGTCGTAACCCAGGGAATTACCGGCAAGACCGGGCAGTTCCACACCCGCATGTGCCGCGACTACGCGAACGGCAAAGAGGCGTTCGTCGCCGGCGTCAATCCAAAGAAGGCCGGCGAAGATTTCGAGGGCATTCCGATTTTCGCTTCCGTCGCTGAAGCAAAAAAAGAGACCGGCGCCAACGTGTCGGTCATCTACGTGCCGCCAGCGGGCGCCGCCGCCGCCATCTGGGAAGCCGTCGAAGCCGAACTCGACCTGGCAATCTGCATCACCGAAGGCATTCCGGTGCGCGACATGATGGCGCTCAAGGACCGCATGGCGAAAGCCGGCTCCAAGACGCTGCTGCTGGGCCCTAACTGCCCAGGCCTGATCACGCCGGACGAAATCAAGATCGGCATCATGCCGGGCCACATCCACAAGAAGGGCCGCATCGGCGTCGTTTCGCGCTCGGGCACGCTGACGTACGAAGCAGTCGGCCAGCTGACCGCGCTGGGCCTGGGCCAATCGACGGCAGTCGGCATCGGCGGCGACCCGATCAACGGTCTGAAGCACATCGACATCATGAAGATGTTCAATGACGATCCTGAGACCGACGCGGTCATCATGATCGGCGAGATCGGCGGTCCGGACGAGGCGAACGCTGCCTACTGGATCAAGGACAACATGAAGAAGCCGGTGGTCTGCTTCATCGCCGGCGTCACCGCGCCACCGGGCAAGCGCATGGGCCATGCCGGCGCGCTGATCTCGGGCGGCGCCGATACCGCGCAAGCCAAGCTCGACATCATGGAAGCCTGCGGCATCAAGGCCACCAAGAATCCGTCCGAAATGGCGCGCCTGCTCAAGGCAATGCTGTAAGGATGGGCCAACTGCCCGGTAAACAATACCGGGCAGCAGAGGTACAATGGACGGGGAGCGCGAGCTCCCCGTTCCCGTTTTATGTCCCGTTGACGTTCCCGTCTACAGCCCAGGTTCAGCGAAGCGGAGGCCAGCAGTGGCGAAATTGATCATCACGCGCGATGCCATGCCGGTGCAGGAAGTCGAGCTCGACGCCGGCCGCACCACCATCGGACGCCATCCGCACAACGACATCGTCATCGGCCACCTGGCCGTCAGTGCACGCCATGCCGCCATCGCCCGCGGCGACGACGGCGCCGCCACGCTGGAAGACATTGGCAGCAGCAACGGCACCTTCGTCAACGGCCGCCGCATCGCCCGCGCAGTACTGGCCGACGGCGACAAGGTCACCATCGCCAATGTCGTGATCGAGTACCTCGCCCATGCGAGCGTCACCGCACCGGTGCCGGTGGCCAGCGTCGAAGTGCTCGACGGCGGCAACGCCGGCAAAACCCTGACCTTGGTAAAACCGTTGACGACGCTCGGCAGCCCGGGGCTGCTGGTGGTCGTCATCAGCCGCCAGCCCGACGGCTATTTCCTGGCCCAGCTGCAAGGTCATGCCGTCGCGCAGGTCAACGGCGAAGCGCTCGGGACTTCTCCGCGCCGGCTGCGCGATGGCGACGTCCTCGAGCTCACTGGCACTCGCATGCGCTTCGCGGCAAAAATCGTCTGAAACGCCAAGCCGGCGTGCCGGAATGACAAATTTCGGCGCGCGACTGACAAGATTCGTCAGTAAAAGCGACAAAAAATGTCGAACTTATGCGCGTTCAATAATCTAAATACAACGAAACTGGATATTTCTTGGCTGGCACGGCTATTGCTCTAAGTAAATCAGTAGCACGGAATATACAACCCCCCTCACTAAGGAGCAGCAAAATGAAATCGATGAAAATGGTTAAGAAAGCACAAGCGGGTTTCACCCTGATCGAGCTGATGATCGTCGTCGCAATTATCGGTATCCTGGCTGCAGTTGCCATCCCGGCGTACCAGGACTATGTCGCCAAGTCGAAGTT
>JBBRXM010000078.1:0-24897 GCA_038248405.1 Burkholderiales bacterium | reverse complement strand
ATGCCTGAACCTCAAGCCACGTAGAACAGCACGGCGATGTAGTGGCAGATGCTGCCGCCGAGGACGAAAAGATGCCAGATCCCGTGGCCATGGCGTAGCTTGTGGTCGGTCGCGTAAAAGGCGATGCCGACGGTGTAAAACAGTCCGCCCGCCGCCAACCAGAGGAAGCCGTCCCAGCCCAACGCCGCGATCAGGGGCTTGACGCCCGCAATGGCTATCCAGCCCATGATCACGTAAATGACCAGCGACAGGGTGCGCGCGCCTTTGGCATACCAAATTTCCTGGGCGATGCCGAACAGGGCCATCGCCCACACGACGCCAAACATCGACCAGCCCCACACCCCGCGCAGCGTCACCAAGGTGAAAGGCGTGTAACTACCCGCGATTAACAGATAGATTGCGCAATGGTCCATCTTGCGCAGGATATCCTTGGCCGCGCCGCGAACGCCGTGATAGAGGCTTGACGTCAGATATAGGAAAAGCAGCATGCACGCATACAAGCTGAAGCTGACGATCTTCCAAGGGTCGCCGCCGCGCGCCGCCACAACGATCAAGAGCACGCCACTGACTGCAGCCAAGGCCGCGCCCACCGCATGGGTGATGCTGTTGAAACGTTCGCCGTAATACATAAGCGACCTTTCTCGAAAAAAGCCTGCCGACGCCGCTGGCGAAGGCGCTCATAGTATACCCACGCCGCCGCGGTTGATTGTGCTTCCCCTTGCCTCAAACTGTATGGCTGAAATCGACCCGGAGCTGCCCCTCGCGGTCACCAGGAACAGACGCGAATGCGTGCGGATAGCCCGGTACGATCCGTTTTCTACCCATGCCGACATAGCTGGGTATTTCAGGACGGCGAGGACAGGTGCCGATCAATGAGAGGGCCACAAGGCCCGCATCCGTGCAGGCGACATTGTGGTCGCCGCCTCGAAAACATGCAACTCTGCCTGTGGCAGCACGGAAGCGAGACGCTGTCCGACCTTCACGGGACTGATTGGGTCTGCGTCTCCCCCACAACAGGAGAGTCGGAATGCGTAGCGCGGATAACCTGGGCGTCAAGTCTTCCTGATAGCTGGTGAGCCAGTCCGGCAATCCGGGATGGGCACGCCGTCGGCCTGTACGCATTCGCGCTGTCTTCGGGCGCTTGCGTGCCGTCCGGGATGATCGCCGGCGATCCGTCATAGCGGCCGCCGAAGGTAATACCGGGAATGTTGAATTCAGCGCGTCCCTGCTGTTCCGGCCGGCGCAGCGGCGCTGATACATCCATCTTGCACACTGCGATGCGGCAATTACAGGCCAGCGCGAATCGCCGGTCCCGTCCCGGCGTGCCGGAAGATCGGGGCGGGCGAGGGCAATTTCGCGAATGTGCGCGCGTGGATGCGGTATATACTGTCCCCGCAAGTTTCACGCCGGCACCAGCGAGGGCCCGGCATCCCGTCACCATTCTCCATGTTTGCCAAGTTAATGCGGACTTATCGCCTTCTTCAGTCAACGCTCGCCGTTCTCATCATCCTGTCCCTGTCTGGCTGCACCACGCTCAAGGTCGTCGCCAATACCGAAGCGGGCGCCGGCGCCGAGGCGGGCCGCATGTTCTCGCGCTGGGTCGATTCGGGCGGCGACGTCGCGGTCGCGGCGTCGTGGTCGCGCAAGGTCAGGGCCGGCGTCACCGTCGCCGAGATCGAAGAGGCCTTCGCCGGCGTCGCCGTGGAAGACAACGTGCGGCCGGTTGGCGAACTGTTCGTCTCCGGCGAACTGGCCGCCCGCTCGGGCAAGCCGGAGCGCTTCCTGAAGGTGTATTCGTACTGTGACCCCGCCACCGCGCGCCTGATGGTCGACTTCAGCCCGGCCATGGCGGCCTTCCTGCCGTGCCGCGTCACCGTCGTCGAACAGCCCGACGGCCTGTGGATCTACACGATGAACATGGACATGCTGGTCAAACTGGGGCGCGCCATGCCGCCGGACACCCGTGCCGCCGTGCTGCGCGTGCGCGGTACCCTGCTCAAGATGCTCGAGCGGGGCGCCGCCGGCGAATTCTGAGCCTGTCGCCTTTCGTTTACACCCAATTGCGGCAATGCAGCATCGAAGTTTCTTGCTTAATGCTCGCGGATTTGGTTATATGCGTATATGCTCATATCCCAGTCCAGCCAGCGATGAACGAGGACCTCAACCGTGAACAGATGAAGGAAGTGTTCGAGGAAGTCTCGCACTATTTCTTCCTGTTGTCGGAACCGACCCGCCTGAAGATCCTCTACGCGCTGTGCGAGGGCGAGCAGCCGGTCGGCGCCATCGTCAAGCAGATCGAGGCGAACCAGGCGAACGTGTCGCGCCAGCTGAACCTGCTCTACCAGGCCAAGATCCTGCAACGCAGGAAAGACGGCGCCCAGGTGTACTACCGCATCGAGGACCAGAACGCGGTCCAGCTGTGCCGCGTCGTCTGCACCCAGATGGTCGAAAAAGTGATCCAGCAGAACGCACGCCTGGTGCGGCCGTCGACAAGCGAGATATTTGTCGTCAAAGAAGAGTAAGGCAGTGCGCTGAGCGCCGCTGCAAGTCGGTACAGAATATGCACGTATAGTCATATGCACAATTAGTAATTGCTACCAAACCTGGAAGAGTGAGGCATCGTCAGATGGCAAATTTGTTTAAAAAGTATGGCCGCATCCTGCGCGCCCCGGAGAACTTCCTGCAGCCGGAGCTGGTCGACGAGATCCAGCGCGGGCAGCTCGACGAGCAGCGTCGCGGTTTCCTGCGCAAGAGTGTCCTCGCCGCCGGCGCCTCGCTGGCGGCCGGCGGCGCGCTGGCACAGACGGCCGGGGCGCTCGGCGACCCGAACATCCTGGTGCTGCCGGAGCACTCGCGCACCCTCGGCAAGCCGGTCGCCGCCAATCCATACGGCGTGCCTTCCTCCTACGAGACCAACCTGCTGCGGCGCGAGTCGCCCGGCCTGACCCGCGTGTCGGCGGCGTCGGTGGCGTTCACGCCGCTGCAGGGGCTGTTCGGCATCATCACGCCATCCGGCCTGCACTTCGAGCGCCATCACCAGGGCTGGCACGACATCGATCCGAGCAAGCATCGCCTGATGATCAACGGCATGGTCAAGCAGCAGAAGGTCTACACCATGGACGACCTGATGCGCATGCCGTCGGTGTCGCGCATGCACTTCATCGAGTGCGGCGCGAATACGGCGATGGAATGGGGCAATGTGGCGGTGCCGTCGGTGCAGTACTCGCACGGCATGCTCAGCTGCAGCGAATTTACCGGCGTGCCGCTCTCGGTGCTGCTGGAAGACTGCGGCTTCGACAAGCGCAACGCCAAGGTGGTATTGGCCGAAGGCGCCGACGGCTCGTCGATGACGCGCACGATCCCGATCGACCGCGCGCTCGACGACGTGTTGGTGGCCTGGGGCATGAACGGCGAGATGCTGCGCCCGGAGAACGGCTACCCGCTGCGGCTGGTGGTGCCGGGCGTGCAGGGCGTCTCGTGGGTCAAGTGGCTGCGCCGCATCGAAGTGGGCGACCAGCCCTACGCCAGCAAGGATGAGGCGATCCACTACATGGACGCGATGCCGGACGGAACCTTCCGCCAGTACACGTCGGTGCAGGAATGCAAATCCGTCATCACCAGCCCGTCGGCCGGCCAGTCGCTGCTCGATACCGGCTTTTACAACATCACCGGCCTGGCCTGGTCGGGGCGCGGCAAGATCAAGCGCGTCGACGTGTCCGTCGACGGCGGCAAGAGCTGGCGCACGGCGCGCATGGAAACGCCGGTCCTGTCGAAGTGCCTGACGCGCTTTAACATCGACTGGGAATGGGACGGCAAGACGGCGGTGCTGCAGTCGCGCGCCATCGACGACACCGGCTACGTGCAGCCGAAAATCAATGAGCTGCGCGCTGTGCGCGGTACACGGTCGATTTACCACAACAACGCGATCCAGTCCTGGCAGGTTGCGCCATCAGGGGAGGTGTCCAATGTCCAGGTCTATTAATTTCGCCGCGGCGGCGCTGGTCGCCGCGCTGCTGGCGCCAGCGGTCCAGGCCGCCGCGCCGCTCACCAAGCTGGGACGCCCGGCCACCGCCGCCGAAGTGGCGGCTTGGGACATCGACGTGCGGCCCGATTTCAAGGGCCTGCCGAAGGGATCGGGAACCGTCGCCGCCGGCATGAAGGTATGGGAAGGCAAGTGCGCCTCCTGCCACGGCACC
Source organism: Burkholderiales bacterium (assembly GCA_038248405.1). Taxonomy (GTDB): domain Bacteria; phylum Pseudomonadota; class Gammaproteobacteria; order Burkholderiales; family Burkholderiaceae_D; genus JAFCUW01. The sequence continues at coordinate 20,701 of JBBRXM010000078.1, read as the reverse complement.
TTCGGCGAATCGAACGAGGTGTTTACGCCGATCGTCGGCGGCACCGGTCCTGACGACGTCAAGAGCGGCCGCGTCGCTTCGCTGGTCAACGGCAAGCAGCCGCAGAAGACCACCCTGATGAAGGTGGCCACGGTGTCGACCTTGTGGGACTACATCAACCGGGCAATGCCGTGGACGGCGCCGAAGTCGCTCACCACCGACGAAGTGTATGCGGTGACGGCCTATATCCTGAACATGGGCGAGATCCTGCCGGACGACTTCGTGCTGTCGGACAAGACCATCGCCCAGGCACAGCAGCGCATGCCGAACCGCAACGGCATGTCGACCAAGCACGGCATGTGGGACGTGCACGGCAAGGGCGACGTCGCCAGCGTCGCCTGCATGAAAAACTGCCCGGTCGACGAGAAGATCCGTTCGACCCTGCCGGAGGCGTCGCGCAACGCGCACGGCAACCTGGCGCTGCAGAACCGCACCTTCGGCGCCGTGCGCGGCGTCGATACCAGCAAGCCGGCGTCGACAGCGCGCAGCGTGCCGGTCGCGGCGGCCGCGCCCGCCGCCGCCGCACCGGCGGCCGCGCCGGCGGCCAACAGCGCCGCGCTGGCGCTGATGCAGCAGAACGCCTGCATCGCCTGCCACGCGGTGTCGACCAAAGTGATGGGCCCGAGTTTCGTGCAGGTGGGCGACAAGTACCGGGCCGACCCCGGCGCGGCCGGCAAGCTGTTCGACAAGATCAAGAACGGCAGCAGCGGCACCTGGGGGCCGATCCCGATGCCGCCGCAGGCCCATGTCAAGGATGAAGATATCAAGGTGCTGGTGAAGTGGATTCTTGGCGGCGCCAAGTAGTCAATATGTTATTTAACGGAGAAACAATGAAGAAAATTTTGTTTGCAGTAGCCATTTCGATCGCCTGCAGTGCTACATTTGCTGCCGAGCACCGGGTGAAGATGGCCAACACCGGCGCCGATGGCTCGATGGTGTTCGAGCCGGGCTTCCTGCGTGTCGCCAAGGGCGATACCGTGAAGTTCATCAAGGTCGACGCGGCGCACAACAGCGCCGCGGCGGTCGTGCCGGCCGGCGCCACTGCCTGGAAAGGCAAGCCGGACGAGGAAGTCAGCGTCAAGCTCGACCACGAAGGGGTCTACATCTATGTGTGCGACCCGCACAAGGTCATGGCGATGGCGGGCGTGATCCAGGTCGGCAAGCCGGTCAACCTGGCCGACGCACAGAAGCAGGCCGACACCATGTCGAAGGGTTTCGTCATGAACAAGGACCGCCTGTCGAAGTACATGGCACAGGTCAAGTAACGGCAATTTCAATTTTTCAACGGAGGTAACAATGATTCAGAGTCGACGCGATGTAATGCGCATCACCGCGGTGCTGGGCGCCGCGTTCGCAGCTGGCGTACTCAGCCCGAAGGACGTCTTCGCCGCCGAGTGGAGCCAGAAGGTGTTCGACGCCAAGAGCCTGGCCGATGCGGTCAAGGCGCTGGGCGGCGACAAGTTCGAAGTCAGTGCCGACGTCTCGATCACCGGTCCGGACATCGCCGAAAACGGCGCCGTGGTGCCGGTGTCGGTCAGCAGCAAGGTGCCGGGCACCGATTTCATGGCCATCCTGGTCGACAAGAACCCGAGCGCGATGTCGGCCAGCTTCAACATCCCGGCCGGCACCGAGGCTGCGGTGACGACCCGCGTCAAGATGGGCGCGACGTCGAACGTGCATGCGCTGGCCAAGGCGAACGGCAAGTGGCTGGTCGCCACCAAGGAAATCAAAGTGACGCTGGGCGGCTGCGGCGGCTAAGCCGGCGCCACTGCCTTTAACAGATAAGGAAATCAAATGGGTAACCCAATGCGTATTCGCGCCAGCATCGCTGGCGACCTGGTGGAAGTGAAGATCCTGATGCGGCACGACATGGAGACCGGCCAGCGCAAGGATGCGGCCGGCGCCGTGATCCCGGCGCACTACATCAAGACCCTGACGGCCAAGCACAAGGACAAGGTCGTCTTCGACGCCAGCTTCGGGCCGTCGGTGTCGAAGGATCCGTTCCTGTCCTTCAAGTTCAAGGGCGCCGCCGCCGGCGACAAAGTGATCGTCACCTGGGTCGATACCAAAGGCGACACGCGCACCGACGAAGGCACGGTCAGCTGACCTGCAGCACCCGGTTCCACCACCCGATGCGGCGCCAGACCGCATGACGACGAAAAAAGGAGACGACATGATCGACAAACGCTTGGGCGCGCTGTGTGCGGCACTGCTGGGCGCGCTGGCGCCGGCAATGGCGCAGACATCCGCAACGGACGAGATCGCCAAATACCGGCAATTGCTCGCAGACGGCAATCCGGCCGAACTGTGGGAAATGCGCGGCGAGGAACTGTGGAAGGCCAAGGCCGGACCGAAGAAGGTGTCGCTGGAACAGTGCGACCTCGGCAAGGGCGCCGGCATCGTCAAGGGCGCCTACGTCGAACTGCCGCGCTTCTTCAAGGACACCGGCAAGGTGATGGACCTGGAGCAGCGGCTGGTCCACTGCCGCATGACCTTGCAGGGCCTCTCCCACGAGGAAGCGGTCAAGACGCCGTTCGGCTCGACCGCCAAGCAGTCGACCATCGAGCCGCTGGTGGCCTACATCACGTCCGAGTCGCGCGGCATGAAGATGGCGGTGTCGACCGCCCATCCGCTGGAAAAACGCGCCTACGAGGCCGGCAAGCAGATGTTCTTCTACCGCGGCGGCTCGCACGATTTCGCCTGCGCCACCTGCCACTCGGTCGACGGCCAGCGCATCCGGCTGCAGGAACTGCCCAACATCCTCAACAAGGCCAACGCCCAGGCCGCTTACACCACCTGGCCGGCATACCGCGTCTCGCAGGGGGAGGTGCGCACCATGCAGCACCGCCTCAATGACTGCTTCCGGCAGCAGCGCTTCCCCGAGCCGCTGTACGCCTCGGAGGCGATTACCGCGATCACCATGTTCCTGGCAAAAAATGCCGACGGCGGCGTCTACGCCGGTCCGGCCTTGAAACGATAAGGAGTAGCGATGACCTTGATGCGAAAAATAGTGGTCGCCTCGCTGGCGACGCTGACCGTGGCAGGCTGCGCCAGCGTGGTTGCCGAGACCGATTACAGCCAGGTCGCGCGCGACCTGTTCAAGCAGGATTTCCGCTCGAAGGGGCCGGCAACGCTCGAGCGCATCGTCGCCCAGGACGAGGCGCAAAAGCTGTGCAGCGAATTGCCGAAAGAGCGCAGCGCGGAGGTGAACGCGAAGATCGAGGCGGGCCAGCTCAAAGCGATCAAGTATCCGGCCGACGGCAAGTACCTCGGCAGCTGGCAGGAGGGCGAGAAGGTGGCGCAGAACGGTCGCGGCATGCAGTCGTCGGACGCGGTCGGTTCGGCCAACGGCGGCAACTGCTACGCCTGCCACCAGATCACCAAGCAGGAAATCTCGTTCGGCAACATCGGCCCGAGCCTGTACCAGTACGGCAAGATCCGCGGCGCCGGCGACGACATCGTCAAGTACACCTGGGGCAAGATCTACAACGCCCAGGCCTACACGGCGTGCTCGAACATGCCGCGCTTCGGCCACAACGGCGTGCTCACCGAGGCGCAGATCAAGGACGTGATGGCGCTGCTGATGGATCCCGCTTCGCCGGTCAACAAGTAACAAGCAACAGCGGCGCCGGCGCCTTCCCGCACCGCGGGCCAGGTGCCGCGCCCGGACACCGCATATCAAGGAAGCATCATGGGAATGAATCGGCGCGAATTTGCGCAACTGCTGGGAATCGCCGCGGCCGGCGGCATGCTGGTGAACTCGAAGGCGGCGCTGGCCGGCACGGCCAGCGCCGGCAACCTGTACGACTTGCCGCGCTTCGGCAACGTCCACTTCCTCCACTTTACCGACTGCCACGCGCAATTGCTGCCGGTGTATTTCCGCGAGCCGAGCATGAACCTCGGCGTCGCCGCCGCGGCCGGGCGCATTCCGCACCTGGTCGGCGAACGGCTGCTCAAGCAGGTCGGCCTGAAGCCGAACACGCCGCAGGCGCACGCGTTCACGGCCCTTAACTTCGAACAGGCGGCGCGCACCTACGGCAAGGTCGGCGGCTTCGCCCACCTGGCCACGCTGGTCAAGCGCATGCGCGCCGGCCGGCCGGGCGCCTTGCTGCTCGACGGCGGCGACACCTGGCAAGGCTCCGGCACCGCGCTGTGGACCCGCGGCCAGGACATGGTCGACGCCGGCCTGCAGCTGGGCGTGGACGTCATGACGGCGCACTGGGAAATGACGCTGGGCGACAAGCGGGTGCAGGAAATCGTCGGCAAGGACTTCAAGGGCAAGGTCGACTTCGTCGCCCAGAACGTCAAGACCACCGATTTCGGCGACCAGGTGTTCGCCCCCTACGTCATCAAGCAGATGAACGGCGTGCCGGTGGCGATCATCGGCCAGGCCTTCCCCTACACGCCGATCGCCAATCCGCGCTACCTGACGCCCGAATGGAGCTTCGGCATCCAGGAGGAGAACATGCAGAAGATGGTCGACGAGGCGCGCGCCAAGGGCGCCAAGGTGGTCGTGGTGCTGTCGCACAACGGCATGGACGTCGACCTGAAAATGGCCTCGCGGGTGCGCGGCATCGACGCCATCCTCGGCGGCCACACCCACGACGGCGTGCCGGTGCCGGTGGTGGTTGCCAACGGCGGCGGCAAGACGCTGGTCACCAACGCCGGCAGCAACGGCAAGTTCCTCGGCGTGCTCGACTTCGACGTGCGCGAAGGCACGGTGCACAATTTCCAGTACCGGCTGCTGCCGGTGTTCTCCAACTTCCTGCCGGCCGACCGCGACATGGCGGCGCTGATCGAGAAGGTGAGGGCGCCTTACACGGCCAGGCTGGGCGAGAAGCTGGCGATGACGGAAGGCACCCTGTATCGCCGCGGCAATTTCAACGGCACCTTCGACCAGCTCATCATCGACGCCCTGATGGACGTCAAGGGCGCCGACATGGCGTTTTCGCCGGGCTTCCGCTGGGGCACCTCGCTGCTGCCGAACAGCCCGATCCTGATGGAGCACGTGATGGACCAGACCGCCACCACGTATTCCTACAGCACCTTGACGGAGATGAGCGGGGCCACCATCAAGACGGTGATGGAAGACGTCGCCGACAACCTGTTCAACAAGGATCCGTACTACCAGCAGGGCGGCGACATGGTGCGCGTGGGCGGCATGACCTACGCCATCGAGCCGAACGCGGCGATGGGCTCGCGCATCAGCGACATGCGCCTGGGCGGCAAGCTGATCGATGCCAACAAGACCTACAAGGTGGCCGGCTGGGCGCCGGTAGCCGAAGGCGCCTCGGGCGAACCGGTGTGGGACGTGGTGGCGACGTGGCTCAAGACGCACAAGACGGTGACGCCGCGCAAGCTCAACACGCCGCGCCTGATCGGCATGCAGGGCAACGCCGGGATGATGTCATGACCGCGGCGCTGAATCCGCCAAAACGCCTGGCGCGCTGGATCGCCGTCGCCTCGGCGTGCGCGGCGCTGGCCGGCCTGCATGCCCAGGCGCAGGCGGTCGAGGCGGCCAGCGTCCCGGTCAGCAAGCAGACCACGGCCGGCCGCTACCTCGATGCGCGCGAAGCGTACGCGCTCAAGCAGAAGCTGGGCGCGAAGGCGTTTTTCGTCGACGTGCGCACGCGCTACGAGGTCAGCTACGTCGGCATGCCGACGCTGGCCGACGCCAACATCGCCTACGTCGAGCATCCGGACGACGCGCCGTGGGACGACAAGGCGGGCCGCTTCAAGCTCGAGGTCAACAGCGATTTCGGCGCCGAGCTGGCGCGGCGGATGGCGGCGATGGGCCTGGGCAAGGACGACGTGGTGATCGCCATGTGCCGCTCGGGCGACCGCAGCGCGCGCGCCGCCTCCCTGTTGACCCAGCTGGGCTATTCGAAGGTGTTCAGCGTGGTCGACGGCTTCGAAGGCGATGTCGCCACCAGCGGGCCGAAGGTCGGCCAGCGTGTGGTCAACGGGTGGAAGAATGCGGACCTGCCGTGGAGCTACAAGCTCGACAAGGACCGCATGACGCTGCCCAAACTCTGACGTGGCCATGCAATCGCGCCGGCGCTGCGCGCGGCTGCTGGCCGCGCTGGCGGCATGCGCCTTGCTGGCCGCCGAAGCGGGCGCCGGCGCACTGCTGGCGGCGCCTGCCGACCTGCGCGCCGACGGCGCCCTCGCGGCCGCCCGCGGCGCGCCGCTGGTGCTGATGTTTTCACTGCCGGAATGCCAGTACTGCCTCGTCGTGCGGCGCAATTACCTGGCGCCGCTGACGCGCGCGCCGCGCGAGGCGGACCGCCTCGTGGTGCGCGAACTGGACCTGACCGGCACCACGCCGCTGGCCGGATTCAAAGGCGAGCAGGTCAGCGGCAGCGCGCTGGCGGCCCGTTACGGCCTGCAGGTGGCGCCGGCCGTCGTCATGCTCGACCGCCACGGCAACCTGCTGGCGCCGCCGCTGCTCGGCGGCGACGTCAGCGGCATGTACGGCGCCTACCTGGACCGCTCCCTCGAGGAGGCGCGCGCCAAGCTGGCCGCCGCCGGTCGCAAACCCTGATTCCTGAAGGACGAAAAGCCATGAAAAACGACACACAAATTTTGGCCAGTGCGCCGCAGCGTGGCCGCCGCTGGCTCGCCGGCATGGCGGCAACGCTGCTGGTGTTTGTCGCCGGCGCCGCGTGCGCGCAGCAGCCGCTGACGCTCAAGCCGGTGCAGGTTTCGCCGCACGTGTATTACTTCCACGGCCACACCGGCATGGCCGATCCGGCCAACCAGGGCTTCATGTCGAATGCCGGCTTCGTCGTCACCCCGGCCGGGGTGGTGGTGTTCGATGCGCTGGGCACGCCGTCGCTGGGCGAAGCGATGGTGAAGGCGATCGGCACCGTCACCCGGCAGCCGATCCGGCGCGTCATCGTCAGCCATTACCATGCCGACCATTTCTACGGCCTGCAGGCGTTCAAGGCGGTGGGGGCGGAAGTGTGGGCGCATGAAAACGGCCGCCAGTATCTGTCGTCCGACACCGCGCCGTCGCGCCTGGCGCAGCGCAAGGCCGACCTCAAGCCGTGGGTCAACGACAAGACGCGGCTGGTGCCGGCTGACCGCTGGCTCAAATTCGATGCCGGCAAGACCGTCGCGTTCGAAATGGGCGGCGTGCATTTCCGCGTCATCGCCATGGCCGGCGCCCATTCGCCGGAAGACGTCATGCTGTCGGTGGACGAAGACAAGATGCTGTTCGCCGGCGACCTGTTCTTCACCGGCAGGATCCCGTTCGTGGGCGAGGCCGACAGCCGCGTCTGGCTCGTTGCCCTCGACGACATGCTGAAAATATCGCCCCAAGTGGTGGTGCCGGGCCACGGCGAGGTCTCGCGCGCGCCGCTGCAGGACCTGCAGCTGACGCGTTCCTACCTGCTGTTCCTGCGCCGCGCGATGGGCGACGCCGTCGCCGATATGGTACCGTTCGAGGAGGCGTACCAGAAAACCGACTGGAAAGCGTTCGCCGACTATCCGGCTTTTGCCCAGGCCAACAGGATCAATGCCTACCAGACCTACCTGCTGATGGAGCGCGAGAGCCTGCAGGCCAAGTAGCATTCCCCACGTCACACCACCTGGAGTTCCCATGAAAATCATCCGCACCCTGTTTGCCGTCTTGCTGCTGTCGTTCGCCACCTTCTCCGCCGCCGGCGCCGCCGACAAGGAGGAAAAGGTCGTCTATCACATGAACGACGGCACCAACCCGATGGCTGGCCTGAACAATATCCGCAATCACCTCAATGCCAACCCGAAGGTGAAGATCGTGGTCGTCACGCACGGCCCCGGCATCGATTTCCTGCTCGAGGGCGCCAAGGACAAGAACGGCAATCCCTACGACGCGGTGGTGCAGGAACTGGCCAATCGCAACGTCCAGTTCCGTGTCTGCAACAACACGCTGGAAACGCGCAAGATCGACCGCAAGCGCGTGATCCCGGAAGCGACCATCGTGCCGTCCGGCGTGGCCGAAGTGAGCCGGCTGCAGGCGCAGGAAGGCTACGTCTACATCAAGCCGTAGATTTCATACGCATGGCCGCCGCGACAGCGCGGCGATCGATCTCGACGGCAGCGCCGGCCGATCGTGTCCATCAATACGACATAGCATTATGATGGTAATATAACCTTGCGAGCTCAGCCATCGCTACGTGCGCTGGCAGGCTCGGGTTCGTGCGCCCCATAGTATTACGATCATAATGTGAAAGGACTATCGTGAAGATGACGAATGCCCCAGCCGGCCCTTGCCCTGAACCGCCGGCGAAACTGACTCGATTCGAAGAAGGAGTGGAGCATCACTTTGCCGTCAACATGGACGTAAGCATCCACTATGCTGCCGCCGGCGCCGGACCGCTGCTGGTATTCATCCACGGCTTCCCGGACCACTGGCTGACATGGTGGCGGCAAATGGCCGATCTGCGGGACAGCTATCGCGTGGTCGCCATGGACCTGCGGGGCTACAACCTGAGCAGCCAGCCCACCGCGCTCGAGGCTTACGAGATCGGCCGGCTGGTCGATGACGTACGGACGGTCATCGAGCATGAGGGCGCCGAACGCGCCACGCTCATCGGCCACGACTGGGGCGGCTTCGTCGCCTGGCATGCGGCGATGGACGCGCCGGGGCTGGTCGAACGCCTCGTCGTACTCAGTATGCCGCACCCATGGGCCATCGCGCGCGAAATGGCCCATAACCCGCTGCAGCAAAAGGCCAGCGAATACGTGCGCACCTTCGTGCAGCCGGCGGCGCACCTCACGCTGCCGCTGGCGCGCCTCGATGCGTGGGTCAAGGATCCGGCCTACATGCGGCCCCACCAGGCAGCGATGGCGGGCTCGTCCCTTGAGGCGATGCTGAACTATTACCGGGCCAATTGGCCGGCGGAGCCGTACCGGCAGCGCGACGATGAACCGCCGCGCGTCAACGTACCCGCCTTGCTGATCCATGGACTGGAGGATGTCTACGCCCTGCCGGCGGGACTGAACGATGTCTGGCGGTGGCTTGACGACGAGCTCACCATCGTCGCGATCCCGGGTGCCGGCCACTTCGTCCAGCATGACCGCCCGCAGCGGGTGACGCAGGCTATCCGGCGATGGCTGGAGACTTGAGGGCCGGGCATGGGCTGGCGCCGGACGCGCCGGCACGTCATCGCATTTTTCTCCAACCCGAAATGGAGCACCACCATGCCTGAATCGAGCAAGCCCGTTGCCATCGACGCTTTGTCGCTGGTACCGCGCACCACGTCGCCGTATCCGGCGCCGTTCGCGGCGCGCATCGTGGGCCGCAACAAGCGCGCGCTGGGCGACGCATTCGCGCTCAAGGACTTCGGCGTCAACCTGACGCACCTGGCGCCCGGTTCGCTGTCGGCCCTGCACCACCGGCACAGCGCCCAGGAAGAGTTCATTTATATTCTGGAAGGAACGCCAACGCTGGTCACCGACGCCGGCGAGGCCGAGCTCGGTCCGGGCATGTGCGCCGGATTCCAGCCATCCGGAACGGCCCATCATCTGGTCAATCGATCGGATCGGGTAGTGGCCTACCTGGAGATCGGCACGCGCATCGCCGCCGATGTCGTGACCTATCCGGGCGAGGATTTGAAGACGGTCGCTGCGGCCGGCGGCAAACCGGAATTCGTCCACCTGGATGGCACGCCGTTCGCGGCGTCGACGGCAACGCCGGGCGGTGCTGCGGTCGGTTAAGCCGCGGGCCCCGAGGACGACCTCAATTCTGGTCGGGCAGGGTGCAGGTATCCTGCAACAGGAAGCGGGCCGCCGCCTCGGCCAGTTCGGGCGCCTCCAGCACTCTCATGTGGCCGTACGAATCCGTTTTCATCAGGCCGGCGCCGGGGCAGCGCCGCGCGATGCGGTCGCCTTCCTCGTGGCCGACGAAGCGGTCGGCCTTGTCGTAGAACAGCAGCAGGTCGCTGCCGGCGCCGGCATAGGCGCTGCCGGCGGCCAGGTCATCCCAGCCGGCGCCGAACTGGTCGGCGATGAAACGACGGTAGCCGTCGATCACGCGGGCGGGCGGGTTCAGCCGCTTGCGCAACACATCGATCGGCGGGAACGGATGGGAAGGCGCGCAAATGCACAGGTAGCGGCTGGCCGTGATCGCTTTCAGGCCGCGCGCCGCCATCGTCGTCAGGCCGCCGGCCGAGTGGGCAACGTAGGCATGGACAGGCTTGCCCAGCGAGTGCGTCAGCGCGGCGATGTCGTCGATGAAGTGCGCCCATTCGGGCCGGCCGCCGGGCGATTCGCCGTGGCCGCTCACCTCGATGGCCACGCATCGGAAACCGTGCGCCGCTATTTTCTGCGCCAGCGGCGCCAGCTGGGCGGCGCGTCCGTTCCAGCCGTGCACCAGGATCACCAGCGGCCCGTCGCCCCACGCCCACGCCATGTTGCGGCCTGCCTTGCCATAGCGTAGCTCGGTAGACTGGCCCAGCGCCTGCTGCTGGGACGGCGTGACCGCCGGCCGTTTCGCCCTGGCCAGTGCCCGCACCATGCGCAGCGCCAGCCGGTTCGGCAGGCATCCGATGACGAAACCGGCGACGCGATCGCTCTCCATTGGATGCCTTGTGAATTTTAATATGATGAGTATAATATAAAAATTACAGCGCGCAATCAAAGGCTCGAGAGTTTCATGCGTTATTCAAAAGAACACAGGCAAGAGACCCACGAACGCATCGTGCGCAAGGCGGGCGAGCGTTTCCGCGCCGAGGGCATCGACGCCGTCGGCGTGGCCAGCCTGATGGCCGACGTCGGTCTGACGGTCGGCGGTTTCTATGCCCATTTCGAGTCGAAACAGGCGTTGATCAGCGAGGCATCGTCTGCTGCCTTTTCGCGCACGACGGCCGCATTCAGGCAATACATCGGCGGCAAGCCAAAAGGACAGCGACTGGATGCGCTCGTTAACGCCTACCTGACCGAGTCGCATCGCGACGCGCCGCAGGAAGGCTGCCTGGCCGCCGCCAACGGCGCCGAACTGGCGCGCCAGCCGGTCGACACGCGGGCCGGCTTCACACATGAACTCAAGGCATGGATCGCGGTGATCGAGGAGGCGATCAGGGACGATGGCCTCAACGCCGATGCGCGCGCGGTCGCCGGCGCGATGGTGGGGGCGATGACGCTGGCGCGCGCCGTCGACGATGCCGTCCTGTCGCGCGCTTTCCTCGAGTCCGGCCGCCAGGCCATTCTCGCCAGTCGACCGAAGCGGGCCTGAATGGCGACGCCGGCGCCATGCGAGCTCTCCCCGAACCGGCGCCGCCGGCGCTGCCCGCAGCGAAGGACCGGGCCGTCGGCATCGCCTGCGGCATCGCCGTCATCCTGTTTTTTTCCGGATTCACTTTGGTGTCGCGGCGCGGTTTCGCATCGGCGCTGACGCTGCCCGATATCGCGGCCCTGCGCTTTTCGGTGGGCGGCCTGTTGCTGCTGCCGATATTGCTGCGCCATGGTTTCGGCGGCCTGCGCTGGCGCCAGGCGGCGCTGCTTGCGTTTTTCGGCGGGGTTGGCTTCGCACTGTTTGCGTACGCCGGCTTCTCGCTCGCTCCCGCCAGCCACGGCGCCGTGCTCTTGCACGGCACGCTGCCTCTGTTCACCTTCGCGCTGGTGCAAATGGGGACGCGCCCCAGGGCGCAGCCCGGCCAGGTGGCCGGCCTCGGCCTGATCGCGCTGGGGATCGTGGCGATGGCGTGGGACAGCGCCAGCACGGCCAGCTGGCGGCAAGTGCTCGGCGACGGCTCGCTGCTGCTGGCATCGGCCTGCTGGTCGGCCTACGGCGTGCTGGCGCAAAGGCTGCACGTGCGGCCCGCCCATGCCGCCTCCATCGTGGCGGTGTTGTCGATGTGCTGTTTCCTGCCCGTCTACCTGTTCTTGCCGGGCAAAGCACTGCTGCTGGTGGGCTGGCGCGAACTGCTGCTGCAGGCGGTTTTCCAGGGCGTGCTGATCGGCGCCCTGTCCATTTTTGTCTACACCCGCGCCGTCGCCGCGCTCGGCGCCGCGCAGACGGCGCTGTTCACGGCGGCGGTCCCGTGCGTGACGACCTTCGGCGCGCTGCTGCTGCTCGCCGAAGTCCCCACCGCCGCCGCGCTGGGCGGGGTTGCGCTCGTCACGGCAGGAATGGGCGTGGCGATGCGATATGCAGCGCCACAGCTTCGGTGACCGGTACCAAGCCGCGCGCGAACAGGGCGAGCGTGGAAATCGCCGCCCTTGCGCACCCACACGGGATCACGCGACCGGCTTGCGCGCCACCATGCCCAGCAGGGCGGAGGGGCCGACGTGCTGGCTGCCTTCGGCCAGCACGGCGTCGTACTCGCGCAGCTCGACGATCTCCAGCATGCCGAACGCTTCGCGCATCAGCTCGCTCGTGTAGAGGTTGTCGAGGAGGCCAGGGCCGCCGGTCTTGTAGTCGAGCTGCCTGGGCGTGTAGCCCTGCACGATCAGGTAGCCGCCCGGTTTGAGCGTCTCCACCATGCCGGCAAACATGCGCTGGCGCATCTGCGGCGGGGCGAACTGGACGAAGATGGCGGCGACGACGTCATAGGCTGCCGGGCGCCATTGCCAGGCATCGCAATCGCAGACGTGGAAATTGACGGCAACGCCGGCGCGACGGGCCAGTTCGGCCGCTTTCGCCACCCCGACCGCAGAAATATCGAAGGCGTCGACCGCCAGGCCCTGCTGCGCCAGCCAGACGCTGTTGCGGCCTTCGCCGTCGGCTACCGCCAGCGCCGACTGGCCCGCCGCCAGCAAGTGGCGCCAGCTGGCGAGCCAGGCGTTCGGCGCGGTGCCGAACAGGAAATCGGCGCCGCCAAAGCGCGTATCCCACATCTGCGCGGCGTCGCTGAAGCGCTCCTCATGCGCCATGCGGCAGCCCCAGGTTCTGGTTGGCCGGCACGGCGATGTCGATCATCTTCGGCTTGGGCAGGTCGAGCGCGGCCATCAGCGCGCCGAACGCTTCCTTGCTGCGGTTGGCCAGGCGGGCGTTGTGCCGCTTCTCCCAGCCGATCGTCGACACCGACTGTCCCTTGTAGTCGTGGCCCGGCCACATGCGGGTGTCGTCGGGCAACGCAAACAGCTTGCCGACGACGCTGTCGTACAGCGCATCGGAACTGCCGCTCTGGAAGTCGGTGCGCCCGCAGCCGTCGATGAGCAGGGTGTCGCCGGTGAAGACGTTGCCGCGCCAGACATAGCAGACGCTGCCGGCGGTGTGGCCGGGCGTATGCAGCACCTCGATGCGCTCGTCGGTGCCGAAGCGGATGACGTCGCCGTCGTTGAGCTGCAATTCGGCCGGGGCGATGCCGCAGCCGGACGGCACCGCCGCCTGGGCGCCGGTCACTTCGCGCAGCTTGCCGGCCGACGTCACGTGGTCGGCGTGGGCGTGGGTTTCCAGCACGTAGGCGAGCTTCAGGCCGAGCCGCTCGAGGTGGGCGACGTCGCGCTGCCAGTGGCGCTCGACGGGGTCGATGATGACGGCCGACCTGTCGTCGTCGGCAACCAGGATGTAGGTAAAGGTCGACGATTCGACGTCGAACAGCTGGATCGGGGTGATGGTCATCGTGGTCTCCGGGAAGTCAGTTAAGCAGTTCAAAAAACCGATTTGGCGATCATGCCCACGGCAACGGCGGCCGAGACGGCGGCGAAGCCGATCTGCAGGTGCGGCCCGGCCAGCCGCGCCGCCACCATGCGCCCGCCCAGCATGCCGGCCAGGGCGCCGGCGGAAAACGGAATCGCCACGCTCCACAGCACGCCGCCGGTGGCCGCGCTGGTGGCCACGCCGGTCACCGAGACGAGGGCGATCACCGCCAGCGAAGTGGCAACCACCGAGCGCATCGCCAGGTCGGTGTAGCGCTGCAGGGCAGGCACCATGACGAAGCCGCCGCCGACCCCGAGCAGGCCCGACAGCAGACCGGCGACGGTGCCCGACAGCGCCAGCGCGCGCGCACAGTTGCTGGTCCAGATGAAGCGGCCGGTGGCGGCGTCGCGCTGGCAGGGGTAGACGACAGGGGAAGGAGCGGGGTTGGCGGCCGCCGGGCGCACCGCGATGCGGTAGGTGCGAACCGCCACCAGCAGCAGGACCACGGCAAACAGCACGCTGAGCCAGCGATTGTCGATGCGGTGCGCCAGCCACAGGCCGAGCGGGGCCAGCAGCATGCCGGCGCCGGCGATCACCATGGCGGCGCGATAACGCACGATGCCTTCGCGCAGCCCGAGCACGGCGCCCAGCGCTGCCGCCATGCCCACTGCCAGCAGGCCGATCGGGCCGGCCTGGGCGACACCCATGCCGACGCCGAACACCAGCAGCGGCACCGCCAGGATGCCGCCGCCTGCGCCGGTCAGCGCCAGGATCACGCCGACCACCAGTCCGAGTCCGAGCACGATCAGCATCGTCGTTCCTCAGGCCGCTTGCTTGCGGCGCGCCGGCAGGCGTTCCAGCAGTTCGAAGATGACCATGCCGACGAGCATGGCGGCGACGAAGATGAGCGGCTTGCTGCCGCCGGCGGCGAGCGAGGCCAGCGCCGGGCCCGGGCAGTAGCCGGCCAGTCCCCAGCCGGCGCCGAAGGCGAGGCCGCCGAGCACCAGCCGGCGGTCGATGTGGGTCGACGTCGGCAGGCGCATGGCGTCGCCGAGCAGCGACTTCTCGCGGCCGGCGGCGAAGCGGAAGGCCACCAGGCCGACCAGGATGGCGCCGCCCATGACGAAGCCGAGCGAGGGATCCCAGCTGCCGGCCAGGTCGAGAAAGCCGATGACCTTGGACGGATCGGTCATGCCGGAGACGATCAGGCCGAGGCCGAAGACCAGGCCGACCACGAGTGCCATGATGATGTGCATGAAGTGCTCCTTATCCGATGAGGTGGCGAACGATGAAGACGGTGACGAAGCCGGCCGCCATGAAGGACGCCGTCGCCACCAGCGAGCGCGCCGAGCGGCGCGACAGGCCGCACACGCCGTGGCCGCTGGTGCAGCCGGCGCCGTAGCGGGTGCCCAGGCCGACCAGCAGGCCGGCCACCAGCAGCGTGGTGGTGCTGGCGTCGACGCGCACGGCCGGCAGCGGCGCGAACAGCGCGTAGACGACAGGGGCGCCGATGAGGCCGAGCAGGAATGCGGCGCGCCAGGCGATGTCGCCTTTCGGCCATTGCAGCAGGCCGCCGAGAATGCCGCTGATGCCGGCAATGCGGCCGTTGAACAGCACGAACAGTGCCGCCGCCAGGCCGATCAAAGCGCCGCCGGCCAGCGAGGCCCACGGCGTGAAGGCTGCCCAATCGATCATCATGATGTTGCTCCATTTGGTTGATTACAATACAGCTGGTACAGTACCTGCATGATGGCCATCGCCTCGGTGCTGGCGATGCTGTAGAAAATCTGCTTGCCTTCGCGGCGGGTGGTCACCAGCGCTTCGTCGCGCAGCACGCCGAGCTGCTGGGACAGGGTCGGCTGCACGATGCCCAGCTTGCTTTCGAGCTCGCTGACGCACAGCGAGCCTTGCGTGAGCTGGCACAGCAGCAGCAGGCGGTCGGGGTTGGCGAGCACCTTGAGCAGGCCGCAGGCGCGCGACGCCGACGCGTGCATCGCCGCCGGGTCGAACTGGACGGGTGGGTTCATTGTCACTCCTTGTATGGACGGGGATATTATATGCCGGAACAAACTATAATTCAATATAATGTAGTGGCGGCGCCCTCTGGCGCCCAAGTTTAGCAACATTAACTGGAGAATAGATATGACGAGCAACTACGGTTTCGGAAAAACAGTGGCCTGCGCTTTCGACGAGGCGATCGGGCGCGTCACGGCGGCCCTGCAGACGGAAGGGTTCGGCATCCTGAGCGACATCGACGTCGCCGCCACCCTCAAGAAGAAACTGAACGCCGACATGCGGCCGTACCGCATCCTGGGCGCGTGCAACCCGGCGCTGGCGCAGCGGGCGATCGCGGCCGAGCCGTCGATCGGCCTGCTGCTGCCTTGCAACGTACTGGTGCGCGAGGTGGCCGATGGCAGCGTCAGCGTGGAATTCATGGACACCGATGCCGTCCTCAAGCTGGTCGGCAAGCCCGATATCGCCGTGCTCGCCGGCGAAGTGCGCCAGCGCCTGCAACGGGTGATGGCCGCCGTCTAAGCGGCGCCGGCCGGGCCGTCCGCCAGTGCCGGCAGGCGCAGCCGGGCGGTGAGGCCGCCGCCGGGCCGGGCGCTGAGCTCGAGGGCGCCGCCGAAGCGCCTGGCGATGGCCTCGACGATCGACAGGCCCAGGCCGCTGCCCTGGCCGCCGCCCTTGCGCCAGAAGCGCCCGGCCGCGCGCGCGCTCTCTTCCACGCTCATGCCGCTGCCGCGGTCTTCCACCACGAACACCACCGCGCCGCCGTCGGCGGCGCACTGCAGGTCGACGGCGGAGCCGGGCGGCGAGTAGCGCGTCGCGTTGTCGAGCAGGTTGCGCAGCGCCGTCGCCGCGAGGGCGGCCGGCAGCGCCAGCACGGCCTGTGGGCAGGCGCCGGCCACCGCCACCCGGCACTGCGCGCCCGGCGCCAGCTGCGCCAGCGCCGAGCGCGCCACCGAGGCGGCGCCGGCGCCTTCGTCGCCGGCGAACACGAAGGGGCCGTCCAGCCGGGCCAGCATCAGCAGCTGTTCGATGCTGCGCTGCAGCCGCAGCACGCCTTCCTCGGCGTGCTGCAAGGCCAGCTCCTTGCCTTCGGCGTCCTGCGACAGGCGGGCCACCTGGATGTGCGTCTTGACCGCCGTCAGCGGGGTGCGCAGCTCGTGCGCGGCGTCGCCGGTGAAACGGCGCTCGCGCTCGAGCGCGCCCTCCACCCGCGCCAGCAGCAGATTGATGCCGCCCACCAGCGGCGCCAGTTCGGCCGGCACGCCGGCGGCCGGCAAGGCGTGCAGCGCATCGCTCTTGCGGGCGGCCAGCGCGGCGCGGATCGACTCGAGCGGGGCGAGGCCGGTGCGCACGCCGAACCAGAGCGCCAGCAGGCTGCCGGCGGTGGCGATCAGGACCGGGATGGCGGCGGCGGCGACAACGCCCTGCAGCAACTGCTGGCGCCGGTCGAGGCGGTCGGCGGTCGTCACCCGCACGCCGTTTTCTTCCAGCGTGAAGCTGCGCCAGCGTTCGCCGGCGATGGTCCTGGTGCGGTAGCCGGGCGCGGCGACGCCGAGCTGTTCAGGGCTGTTGGCGGTGCGCGCGACGATGCCGCCGCGCAGCTGGCGGATCTCGCAGGCGACCCCGTTGGCCGCGCCGAGCTGCGTCACCGTGCGCGCCGGCGACATCGTCGCCTGCGGCGCCGGCGACTGCGCCAGCAGCCCCGCCACCATGTGCGCCGAGGCGGCCAGGCGCTCGTCGAGCGCGGCCCTGAATTCGCTGCGCAGGTCCACCAGCATCCACGCCGAGGCGGCAAGCCACAGCACGATGAAGGGCAGGCCGATGATCAGCAGCAGCCTCAGGCGCAGGCTCATGGCCCGGCCTCGCCCAGCCGGTAGCCGAGCCCGCGCACGGTTTCGACGATGCGCGGGCCCAGCTTGCGCCGCAGATGGTGGATATGGACGTTGATGGCATTGCTCTCGACGTTGTCGAGCAGCCCGTAGAGCTGGTCCTTGACCTGGTCGGCACTGAGGATGCGCTTGCCGGCGTGCAGCAGCGCTTGCAGCAGGGCCAGTTCGCGGCGCGACAGTTCCACCGGCTCGCCGTGCAGGGTGACGATGCAGCTGGCCGGGTCGAAGCACAAGGGGCCGTGCGCGATCAGGTCGACGCTGCGCCCGCCGGCGCGGCGGTGCAGGGCGTGCAGGCGCGCCACCAGTTCGGCCAGGTCGAAGGGTTTGAGCAGATAATCGTCGGCGCCGGCGCGCAGCCCGGCGACGCGGTTCTGCACCTCGTCGCGCGCGGTCAGGATCAGGATCGGCAGGTCGTTGCCGGCGCCGCGCCAGTGCTGCAGCAGGGCCATGCCGTCTTCGTCGGGCAGGCCGAGGTCGAGGATGGCGACGTCGAACCGGCTCGTCGCCAGCGCCGCGCGGGCCTTGCCGGCCGTGTCGGCATGGTCGGCGGTGATCGCCGACAGCCGCAGGCCGGCCATGATGCCGCTTGCAACCAGTTCGTCATCTTCGATCAGTAAGGCATGCATGGGTGGGTGGCGCGCAAAGGGCCGATCATAGCAGTCGGCGCGAAAGCGCGCATTTCCGTGCTTCGTTAATGCTGCCGTAATCCGCGGCCCGTAGCCTGGGGCGCAGACTGCGCTGCCAGCGGCGCGGACGGACGCAAGAAAGCGGCCGCGAACAGGCTAAAATCCGATGCCCGGCCGGCGCGCACCGTTGACCGCCAGGCCCGCCAGGGCGTAATCTTCGTATTTCAACGTATCGCTCCTTGCGACTGGAACTGCAACATGAACACGAAATGTAATCTGATCACCGCCGTCTTCGCCCTTGGCGTGGCCGGCAGCGTCGGCGCCCAGACCGCGGCGCCGGCATTCACCGTTCCCGCCGAGTCGACCATCCCGGCCGGGCCGAAGGGCCTGGCAATCCAGGAAGGCAAAAAGCTGCTGACGGAAACGCACCAGCGGCTGCCGAAGAACGTCGGCAATGGCCTGAACTGCACCAGTTGCCACCTCGCCGGCGGCACCACCGCCAACGCTTCGCCGTGGGTGGGCATCTGGGGCGTGTTTCCCGAATATCGCTCGCGCAGCGGAAGAGTCATTTCGCTGACGGAGCGCGTCAACGACTGCTTCGAGCGCTCGATGAACGGCAAGCCGCTGGCGTACAACTCGCCGGAAATGAACAATATCCTCGCCTACATGCAGTGGTTGTCGACCGGCGTGCCGACCGGTGCCAGCGTGAAGGGCAGGGGTTTCGGTCCGCTCGACCAGAAGCTCAAGGCCAACGCCGCGCACGGGCAGGAAGTCTACGCGGCCAAGTGCGCCAGCTGCCACGGCGCCACCGGCGCCGGCACCAAAAATCCGGCCGGCGGCTATCTGTTTCCGCCGGTGGCAGGCAAGGACTCGTTCAACGACGGCGCCGGCATGGCCCGTACTTACACCGCCGCCGCGTTCGTCAAACATAACATGCCGCTGGGACAGGGCGGCAGCCTGAGCGACCAGGACGCGCTCGACGTCGCCGAGTACTTCACCCACCTGCCGCGCCCCGTGTACAAGTTCAAGGCGAAGGACTGGCCGAAGGGCGATAAGCCGAAAGATGCGCGCAGTTGACGGATCGACACTGCCGATCGAAGGAAATTGTTGTTCGAGCGCATCAATCGGACACCGTTTGTTCAAAAATCGGCAAAGTTGCTTTTAGTTATTTTTAGTTTCCGCACATAATGTATGATCCGCCGCTAAACGAGTTGCGGAACCTTATTTGTCGGCGGAGATAGAATGAAACTACGTAACAAGATGGCGACCTGCATGGCGGTCGTATTTGCCTTTTTTGCAATAGCGCTCGGGGTGGCCATCTCCGGAATGCAGAATGCAGCGACCCAGTTCGACAAGTTCATCGAGCAGGACCAGGCGTTCCTCGCCGCCAGCACCAACCTGTATGCACAGGGCCTGCAGATGGGCCAGGCGCTGCGCAACATCGTCCTCTCGCCGGCCAATCAGCAGGCCTACAAGAATCTCGACACCGGTCGCGATGGCTTCACCAAGGAGCTGTCGACAGCGACGGCGCTGGCGAAGAACGATGCGGCGGTGACGCAGACGCTCCAGAAAATCAAGGCCTTGCAGGAACGCCAGACCGAGATGCAGAAGAAGATCGTCGGACTGGCCAAGGACAATCAGGCGGCGGCAACCGAAAGCCTCAACGGCGAGGAGACGCCGCTATGGCGCCAGATCCGCGGCGAGCTGGTCGACCTGATCAAGGCGAAAAATGCCGCGGTCAACGTCGCCAAAGTCGAACTGGCGACCCGCACCAAGGCGTCCCTGACCTACAGCCTGCTGCTCGCGGCCGGCGCCATCGTCGCCGGCGCCGCGGTCGCCTTCTGGCTCACCCGCAACGTCATGCGTCAACTGGGCGGCGAACCCGATTATGCCGCCTCGATCGCCGCCTCGATCGCCGCCGGCGACCTGACGCGCCGGATCGACGTCGACAACGAACACAATTCGGCCAGCCTGCTGTTTGCCATGCGCACAATGCAGGACAGTCTGGCCGCGCTGGTGCTGAAGGTGCGTTCCGGCACCGATACCATCACCACCGCATCGGGCGAGATCGCCGCCGGCAACCTCGACCTGTCGTCCCGCACCGAAGAGCAGGCCAGTTCGCTGGAAGAAACCGCGGCCTCGATGGAGGAACTGACCTCGACGGTCCAGCAGAACGGCGACAGCGTACGCCAGGCCAATCAACTGGCCAATGTTGCCTCGGAAGTGGCGACCCGCGGCGGCGCCGCCGTGGCCGACGTGGTCGGCACGATGGCATCGATCAATGCGTCGGCCAGGCGGATCGTCGACATCATCGGCGCATGGCCGGGCAGCACGCCGAAATCGCCTTCGGCACCCGGCACGACGACCATCGCCGCGGTGCCCGATTCGAGCCGGCGTTCGGGCGAGACGAGTTCGAAGTGGAAAAGATCGGCCATTTTCTGCTTCTTCCCCCCTCCCTTTCAAGGGAGGGGTTGGGGGTGGGTGTCTTGAGAGCGGGACTCACCCACCCCCAACGCCTCCCTTGAAAGGGAGGGGAGTCTGTTACGCCGCTTCGGCCGCCAGCTTCT
>JBBRXM010000077.1:0-24915 GCA_038248405.1 Burkholderiales bacterium | reverse complement strand
CGACATCATCGGCGTGATCGACGGCATCGCGTTCCAGACCAACATCCTGGCGCTCAATGCCGCGGTGGAAGCGGCGCGCGCGGGAGAGCAGGGCCGCGGCTTCGCCGTCGTCGCCTCGGAAGTGCGCAACCTGGCCCAGCGCAGCGCGGCGGCAGCCAAGGAAATCAAGGAGTTGATCGGCGATTCGGTCGACAAGGTCGACGCCGGCAGCCGCATGGTCAATTCGGCCGGCGCGACCATGACGGAAGTGGTCGCCAGCGTCAAGCGTGTCACCGACATCATGGGCGAAATCGCGCTGGCCGGCCAGGAGCAGAGCGCCGGCATCGCGCAGGTGAACCAGGCAATCGCCCAGATGGACCAGGTGACCCAGCAGAATGCCGCCCTGGTGGAAGAGGCCGCCGCCGCCGCCGAGTCGATGCAGGAGCAGGCCAAGCAGTTGTCGGCGGTGGTGGGCACCTTCAAGCTGGCCGACGGCGCGCCGCCGCCGCGCCCGCGCGCCGACACCCGCGCGCTGCCGGCACGGCCGATGCGCGCGCTGCCGGCCTAGCGCCGGCCGGCCGGGTCGGCCGGGCGCTGCAGCGCGGCGAGCGAGCGTTCCAGCGATGCCGGATCGATCTCGCCGACGTGGCGCCCGACCAGTTCGCCCCGGTCGTTGAAGAACAGGGTGGTGGGCATGCCGATCGAGTTTGTCGCGCCGGCCGCCTGGCCCAGCCGGTCCGCAAAGACGTTGCGCAAGGCCAGCTGCTGCGCCTGCAGGTAGCGCTCGATGACGGGTAACTCCTCGCCCTGGTTGACGAACACAAACTGAACGCCCGGATGCGTGCGTTGCGCCTCCGCCAGCAGCGGCATTTCGCGCCGGCATGGCGGACACCAGCTGGCCCACAGGTTGAGCACCAGCGCCTGGCCGCGGAAGCGGGAAAGCGTGACGGCCGTGCCGTCGAGCTGGCGCAGCACGATGGCCGGCACCTGCATCGGGCCGGCAAGAAAGGGCGCCAGCATGGCTGCCAGCGCCCAGGCGCCGGCGCCGCCGGCCAGCGCCGTGGCCAGCGGCTTGCGCAGCCAGGGCGCGCGCCGGGTGCCTTCGGCGGCGCTGGCAAAGGCCGCGAGCAGGGCGGCGACGGGGGCGACCCCGCCGTCGCGCAGGTCGAGCACGCTCCACGGTGCGCCCGCATAGGCATCGAGGTGGGTCAGCACGAAGCCGAGGCGGCCGGCGACGGCGGCGAAGGCGACTACCATGCACAACAGCAGTCCGATGCGCAGGCGCCGGTAGCGCCGGAACCAGCAGGTGGCGGCAGCAAGGGTGAACAGCACGAAGCTGGCGCTGTATAGCAATGTCATGTGGCCCTTGCGGTAAGGATGGATCGGTGCGGCGGCATCGGCAATATTTCGCAACTGATGCCTTGCGGAATGGTATGCTGAATGCGGCCCGTTAAGGAATTATTAGGGCGATCGCCGCGCGGCGCCCGCCAACCATGCTCGAGGTAAAATTGCCCGATCAGATATCGCGGTCCCGTTTGCAGTCGCTTGCCGTCGTTGCCCTCATGGGAATGGCGGCGCCCGCGTTCGCGCAGCGCTCGCCGCTGGTGCTGGTGACCGCCGACGACGTCTGGGATTCCTTTTGCGGCACATGGCTGAAGTTGATTTACACCGACGCCTGCGCGCGGCTGGGATTGGACTTGTCGCTGCAGTCCTACCCCGCGCGGCGTGCGGCGGCAATGTCGGACGGCGGCCTCGTCGACGGCGAGGTCAACCGCGTTCGCACCTACGGCGCGCTGCATTCCCAGATGCTGCGTGTCGATCCCCCGCACTTTGCCGTCAATTTCTGCGCCTACGGACACGCCCCGGTGCAGCTGGGCAAAGGGTGGAGCGGCCTGACCGAGTTCGGCAGCCGGCGCATCGATTACCGCAACGGGGTCGCCCGCTGCGTGGAAATGCTCGGCGCGCTGCCGCCGACGTCGCAGGTATCGACCGTCAACAACGCCACCCTGGGAATGCGCAAGCTGGCGCAGCGCCGCATTGACTTGTACGTGGACCTCGAAAGCGTGGCCGACCGGGTGCTGATGCAGCCTGAATTTGCCAATACCACCATTCGCCGGCTGGCCGTCATCGAGACCATCGACATGCATTGCTACCTGCACCGCTCCAGGCGCGCGCTGGTGCAGCCCTTGTCGGCGGTACTGGCGGCGATGCACAAGGATGGCAGCGTGGAACGGCATCGCAAGGCGGCGGTGGCCGCCTCGCAGCAGAAGGCGACATCGCCGGCCTGAGCCGCTGGAGGGGGCAGCGCCGATTTTTTTCGGTCGTGCGTCGCGTCAATAAAATTGCCGCTAAAATGCCGTTCCCGCAAGCTGCAGTGTTGCCCGCACTGACCGATCCGATGAACCAGGTCCCATCCGAACCCGCCCCGCTGGACTTGTCCAGTTGCGATAAAGAACCCATCCGCTTCCCCGGCAGTATCCAGCCGCATGGTTTCCTGCTCTGCCTGTCGAGCCGCCTGTCGGTGCTGCAGGCCAGCGACAACCTTGCCGAGCACACCGGTGTCGCCGCCGCCGACGCCATCGGCCAGCCGCTGGCCGCGGTGATCGGCAACGCCGCCGCGCGCATGCTGGCGAGCGAACTGCATCTCGACAAGATCGGCACGCGCCCGAACTACCTGGGCACCATCAGCGTGGCCGACGGCGCCTGCTTCGACGTGCTCGGCCACGGCTACGACAGCCTGCTGCTGCTCGAGTTCGAGGCCAGCGAGCGCAGCGCGCCGGCCGACTTCCGCCACCTGTTCCCGCTGGTGAGCGAATTTCTGCAGCAGTTGCCCGCCGCCGGCACCGTCGAGGCGATGAGCCTGCTGGCGGCGCGCCAGATCCGCGGCCTGACCGGCTTCGGCCGCGTGATGGTCTACCAGTTCGACCAGGACGGCCACGGCCACGTGGTGGCCGAATGCCGCGCCGACGGCTATCCGTCCTACCTGGACCAGCGCTTCCCGGCGTCCGACATTCCCCGCCAGGCGCGCGAGCTGTACACGGTCAACCGCATCCGCCTGATCCAGGACGCCAACTACACGCCGGCGCGGCTGGTGCCGGAAACGAATCCGTTTACCGGCCAGCCCAACGACCTGTCGTTCGCCGCCTTGCGCAGCGTCTCGCCGATCCACCTGCAGTACATGCGCAACATGAACACGCTGGCGTCGATGTCGATCTCGCTGATGGTCAAGGGCAAGCTGTGGGGCCTGGTGTCGTGCCACAATGCCGAACCGTGCCCGCTGGCCTTCGACAAGCGTACCGCCTGCGAGCAGCTCGGCCAGATCCTGTCGCTGTCGATCGAGTCGCGCCAGGACGCCGCCCAGCTGCAGTTTCGCCTCGACGTGCGGCGCGTGATGGTGTCGATGCTGGCCGGCCTGACCAAGGGCGCCGACTTCCTCGACAACATGCGCCGGGTGTTTCCGGAACTGCTGCAGTTCGCCCGCGCCGGCGGCGTCGCCATCGTCGTCGACGAGCGCGTCATCGGCTACGGCGACGTGCCCGCCGACGCCGACATCGGCGCGCTGGTCGCCTGGCTGAACGTGCGCAAGCACGACGACCTGTTCCACACCGACAAACTGTCGGCGCTGTACGGGCCGGCGGCCGCCTTCACGCACAACGCCAGTGGCCTCCTGGCGATGCCGATTTCGCGCATCCACCGCCATTACCTGCTGTGGTTCCGGCCCGAAATCGTGCACACCGTCGACTGGGCCGGCAATCCGCACGCCAAGGACGGCGCCGCCGACGCGCGCGCCCAGCTGACGCCGCGCACCAGCTTCGCCACCTGGCGCGAGACCATCCACGGCACCAGCGCTCCCTGGCATGAAGGCGAACTCGAGCTGGCGCTGGAGTTTCGCACCGCCTTGCTGGGGATCGCGCTGGAACGGGCCGAGCAGATGGCCGAGCTGGCCGCCGAACTGGGCCGCTCGAACAAGGAGCTGGAAGCGTTTTCGTATTCGGTGTCGCACGACCTGCGCGCGCCGCTGCGCCACATCGTCGGCTTTTCCGACCTGCTGATGACGTCCAGCGCCGACAGCGACGCCGCCACCCGCCAGCGCTTTTTGGGCAACATCAAGGACGCGGCGCGGCTGGCCGGCAAGCTCGTCGACGACCTGCTCAGTTTCTCGCAGATGGGCAGGGCGGCGCTGCGCCCGGTCGAAGTGAACATGCGCGACCTGGTCGGCGCCTGCATCGAGAAGCTCTCCGGCGAGCTGGCCGGGCGCATGGTGCAGTGGGAAATCGGCGAGCTGCCGGCGGTGCGCGCCGACCCCGCCTTCCTGCAGCTGGCGCTGTTTAACCTGCTGTCGAACGCGGTCAAGTTTACGTCCATGAAACAGACCGCTATCATACGCATCGACGCCGGCGATACCGGCGCCGAGACCGTGTTTCGCATCGCCGACAACGGCGCCGGCTTCAACATGGACTACGTGCACAAGCTGTTCGGCGTGTTCCAGCGGCTGCACCGCATGGAAGACTTCCCCGGCACCGGCATCGGCCTGGCGAACGTGCGCCGGATCGTCGAGCGCCACGGCGGGCGCGCGTGGGCCGAATCGGCGCCGGGCGAAGGCGCCACATTTTATTTCAGCATTCCAAAAGAATCAGTTTAAGGCACTCATGTTAAAGCCCATCCTGCTGGTCGAAGACAACCCTCACGACCTCGAACTGACCCTCATCGCGCTGTCCAGGAGCCAGCTCGCCAACGAGGTGGTGATCGCGCGCGACGGCGCCGAGGCGCTCGACTACCTGAGCTGCCGCGGCGAGTTCGCCGGCCGCCAGGCCGGCAACCCGGCCGTCGTGCTGCTCGACCTGAAGCTCCCAAAAGTAGACGGCCTCGAAGTATTGAAGGAAATCCGCAGCACCGTCGGCCTCAAGAGCATCCCGGTGGTGATGCTGACGTCCTCGAAAGAGGAGCAGGACCTGCTGCGCAGCTACGAGCTGGGCGTCAATGCCTATGTCGTCAAGCCGGTCGACTTCAACGAGTTCGTGCGCGCCATCGCCGACCTCGGCATTTTCTGGGCGGTGCTCAACGAGCCGCCGCCCGGTTCGCACCGCTACGTCAAGGCAAAATAGAAGGGGAAGACGGGCCGCGCCGGAGCAGGTGGCGGATCCGTGCGCTCAGCACGTCCGCGCTGTAGGGCTTGTGCAGCAGGTTGACGGCGGCGTCGACCTTGCCTTCGTGCGTCAGCACGCCTTCGGCATAGCCCGACGTAAACAGCACCTGGGCGTGGGGAAGCACGGCGCGCACACGGTCGCGCAGTTGCAGGCTGGTCACTTCGCCGGGCATGATCACGTCCGTAAACACCAGGTCGATGGCCACGCCGCTGTCGACCAGCGCGACGGCGCCGGCGGCGTCCTCGGCCCACAGCACCCGGTAGCCCAGCGCCGACAGCAGGTCGATGGTGGAGGTGCGCACGTCGGGCTCGTCCTCGACGACGAGGATCGTTTCGAGGCCGCCGCACAGCGGGGCGGCGGCGCTGTCGTCGGCCGCGGCCGGCGCCCCGCTGCTGCGGGGCAGGAAGATGCGCACGCTGGTGCCCTGGCCGGGCACGCTCTCGAGGACGATTTCGCCACCCGACTGCTTGACGAAGCCGTAGGCCATCGACAGCCCCAGGCCGGTGCCCTGGCCGGTCGGCTTGGTGGTGAAAAACGGCTCGAAGGCGCGCTCGAGCACCGCGGCCGGCATGCCGGCGCCGCTGTCGGCCACTTCCAGCATGACGTAGTCGCCGCTGCCCACCGCCGCCAGCGCGGCGGCGCCGCCGGCCAGGTTGCGCGCGCGGATGGTGAGGGTACCGCCGTCGGCCATGGCGTCGCGGGCGTTGATGACCAGGTTCAGCAATACATTGTTGAGCTGGCTGGGATCGACGGTGGCGCTCCACAGGCCGCCGTCGATGTCGCTGGCGATGGTGGCGCGCGGTCCGAGCACGCGCCGCGTCATTTCTTCCATGCTGCGCAGCATGGCGGCGAGGTCGACCACGACCGCCTGCAACGGCTGGCGGCGCGCAAACGCCAGCAGGTGGGACGAGAGCTTGGCGCCGCGCTCGACGCCGGCCAGCGCGATGTCGATGCGGCCGCGTACCGCGTCGCTGACGCCGCCGATCAGCTTGATCAGCTGCAGGTTGCCACCGATGATCTGCAGCACATTGTTGAAGTCGTGGGCGACGCCGCCGGTCAGCTGGCCGATCGCCTCCATCTTCTGGGCCTGGTGCAGGGCCGACTGGCTGGCGGCCAGTTCGAGCTGGGACAGGCGCAGCGAGACGAAGGCGGCGTCGCGCTGGCGGCGGGCGACGAAACAGTCGTTGTGGTAGCGCACCCGCGCCGTCAGTTCGCGCGGATCGGGCCACTTGACGAGGTAATCGTTGGCGCCGCCGGCGAAGGCTTTCGCCTTGATCTCGGCATCTTCTTCCGACGACAGCAGGATCACCGGGATGTCCTCCGTTTCCGGATCGGCGCGCAGGCGCCGGATCACCTCGAAGCCGTCGACGCCGGGCATGCGCAGGTCGACCAGCACCACAGAGGCGGCCACTTCCTTGGCCAGCGCGACCGCGCCGGCGCCGTCGGCGTCGTAGCGAAGGGTCAGGTTCGGGCAGGCGCGCAGGCCGTGCTCGATGAGCGTTTCGGCAAACGATTCGTCGTCGATCAACAAAACCGAACAGGGGTGCGGATGGTCTTCAGTCATCAGGGCTCGTGGCGTCGTCGGCGCGGGGCGGCCGATCGTGGGTTTGGCGTGCCGGAATTTTACATGAGCAATTAAATGTGGCGTATTTACGCGCGCAATTGTGCGCACTGGACAAATAGGAGCGGCGTTGCCGAATGGAACATTAAACCCCGGACTTGATGCTTTCCACTAAACACAGCGGCGCCGCGGCCGGTATCATGCCTGCTGTCGGCGCGCCGCCACGTTTCGAGCCGCGCGCCACTTACCGGATCTTTCGCATGCACCTTCCCGCCACCACCATTTCCCACACCAGCGTCTCGCGCGCCCAGATGATCGCACTGCTTGCCGGCGGCGCGGCCAGCCTGGCCTTCGACGGCTGCGAGCTCGACGGCGCCGACTTTTCGCGCCTCGATTTGCAGGACGCGCAGTTCGTCAACTGTTCGCTGGCCGAGACGTCCTTCTACGGCGCCAACCTGTCGCGCAGCAAGTGGCGCCGCTGCCGCGGCGGCCTGGCCGACTTCGAAGCGTGCGAGGCGGTCGACGCCCGCTTCGACGCCTGCGACCTCAACAACACGAGCTGGCGGCGTGCGCGGCTGGCCTCGGCCGCCTTCAGCGAATGCAAGCTGACCGGCGCCAGCTTCGAGGAAGCGAGCCACCTCGGCCTGTCGTTCGGGCAGTGCCGGCTGGCCGGCTCCGACCTGCGCCGCTTCTCGTTTCGCAAGGCGCGCCTGGCCGGGCTCGACTTCCAGGATGCCGACCTGTCCGGGTGCGACTTCCGCCAGGCCGTCTTCGAAGAATGCAGCCTGCGTCATGCGCACCTGAAGGACACCAGGTTCGACGGCGCCGACCTGCGCGGCGCCGACATCGCCGGCGTCAGGCTCGGCAACGCCAGCATGTTCAAGGGCGCGATCATCTCGCACCGCCAGGCGGCCGAGATGATGCTCGAGCTGGGGTTGGTGGTGGCGTAAGGGGGCGGGGCCGTGCGGCCGATCAGCGCTGGGCCTCAAATCGATCGGCCACGAGACCGCGTTTTACTGGTACGTGGCGGCCATGATAGCGATCGCCTTCCTGGTGGCCTGGCGCGGCGCGCGGGAAGATGTATAGTGGGATCCTTGATTCAACCGGCAACAGACTCAACGATGCGACTGACTTCCTACACCGATTACGCGCTGCGCACGCTGATCTTTCTCGGCATGAACCGCGATCGCCTGGTCACCATCCAGGACATCGCCGACCTGCACGGCATCTCGAAAAACCACCTGATGAAGGTGGTGCACCAGCTTGGCGTGAACGGGATCGTCGACACGGTACGGGGCCGCAACGGCGGCCTGCGCCTCAAGCGCGAGCCGGCCGACATCAACATCGGCGCCATCGTGCGCAGTACCGAGACCGATTTTCACATGGCCGAGTGCTTCGACCCGGCCAACGTCGGTTGCGCCTACTCGGCTTCCTGCATGCTCAAGGGCGTGCTGAGCGCGGCGACGGCGGCCTACCTGAAGGTGCTCGACAGCGTCACCCTGGCCGACGTGCTGGTCGGCGCGACGGCGCCGGCGGCCGCACTGCAGCCGGTGCGCATGCAGCCGCGCCTGCCGCAGCCCGGATAAGCCGGCACTGTCAGCCGCATCCGCCGCAGCAGCTGCGCGCCGGCGCCTCGTCGACGACGAAGCCGGCCATCTCGACGGCGGCGCGCAAGTCGCGCGGCGCCGCCAGCACTTCATTGAAGGCGACCCGCGCGCGCGCATGGGCGAGCGTGATGTGGACGCTGTCGACGCCGACGACCGATTCGAGCGCGCGCGCCACCTCGATGGCGATCGCTTCGTTCTTCATGGCCGGGATAAGCATTGTTGTCGTTTCCATCTGCATTCCTCCTGTTGTGATGGATCCAAGCGTAAGCAAGCGTGGCCACGCCGTCCATCACATTCAGTAGCCCGGACATCGTTTTTCGCGAAAACATAAACTACATCAATTCCGCAGCGGCGATCGGCGCGACGCTGTTGCCGCATGCCTCCGTTTGAAGTAGTATTTCAAATGAATCTTTAAACGAAAGCGACCATGAGCTTGCATACCATCGAAGAACCTCCCAACCGCGCCGCCGTTCCGTTCTGGGGCGGCCAGCACGCGCTGTGGGCACTCGGCTTCCGTCCTTTCTACCTGCTCGCGGCGATGCTGGCGGTGCTCGCCATTCCCGCCTGGCTGGCGCACTACCTCGGCTGGGTGGCGCCGTCGGCGCACATCACGCTCGGCTGGCACATGCACGAAATGGTATTCGGCTTCGCCATCGCGGTCGTGGTGGGATTCCTGTTTACCGCGGCACGCGCATGGACCGGGCTGTGGACGCCGCACGGCGCGCCGCTGGCGGCGCTGGCCGCAGTGTGGCTGGCCGGCCGGGTCGCCATGCTGCTGGCGCCGCCGCCGCTGGCGGCCCTGGTCGACCTGCTGTTCCTGCCGCTGGCGGCATGGTCCATCTACCGCGTGCTGCAGCGGGCGGGCAACAAGCGCAACATGGTCCTGGTCGTCCTGCTGGCGCTGCTGGCGCTGGCGAACGCGGCATTTCATGGCGCCGCCATGGGACTGCTGACGATCGGCCCCATCGCGCCCATCCATGCAGCCATCCTGCTGATCGTGCTGGTCGAATCGGTCATTGGCGGGCGCGTCATCCCGATGTTTACCGACAGCGCGGCGCCCGGATCCAAATCGCAGGTGCTGCCGCGTCACGACAAGGTGGCGCTGGGCGTGCTCGTCGCCGCCGTCGCCGGCTGGATCGCCGGCGTCCCGGGGCCGTTGATGCTCATGCTCGGCGTGCTCGCCAGCTGCGCCACGGCCCTGCGGCTGGCGTCCTGGAAGCCGTTTCGGGCGACACGCCTGCCGCTGCTGTGGATCCTGCACCTGAGCTACGCCTGGATCGCCGTCGGTTTCCTGCTGCTCGCCTTTGCCGCCGTCGGCATCGGCGCCACCAGCACGGCCTTCCATGCGCTGGCGGTCGGTTCCATGGCCGGCCTCATCCTTGGCATGATGACCCGCACCACGCTCGGCCACACGGGCCGCAAGCTCGTTGCCGGCAAGGCGGAGACGGCAATGTATGTGCTGATCCAGGCCGGCGCGGTGGCGCGCGTGGCGGCGGCCCTGGCGCCGCCGCAGTGGCGCAACGTTGCGCTGATCGTTTCGGGGGCGTGCTGGAGCATGTCGTTCGGCTTGTTCCTGCTGGTCTATGCGCCATACCTGTGGCGCGCGCGGCTGGACGGCAAGGCCGGTTAGTCACCGGCGATCAGCATCGAGGCCTTAACGGGTACACAGCCTTTCGAGCTCTGCCCGTGTCACCGGACCCATGCGCGTGAGCACCTGCTGGCCGTCGGGATTGAACAGCAGCGTGGTGGGATAGGCCTGCACCTTGAATTCCTTCATCAGTTGCGCCGTGCCGGCAATGATGGGATAGGTCACGCGCAGCGCCCGGGCGAACTGGCGCAGGCGCTCGGTGCTGTCGCCCTCGGCCGCCAGCCCCAGCACCACGACGTCGGCGCGCGCGTGCGACAGCGCTTCGAGTTCGGGCATTTCCTTGATGCAGGGGGCGCACCAGGTCGCCCACACGTTGATGACGAGCCACTTCCCGCGGTAGCTCTCGAGCGTGTGGGCCTTGCCCTGCAGGTCGGTCAGGTGGGTGGCGTGCGCCGGCAGGCAGCCGGCGGCGGCCAGCACCAGCGCCGCGGCAAGGCGCGACAGCGCGTTCATCAGAGTTGGCCGGAAAGACCGATGACGAGCGCCCGGCTGGCGGTGAGCTGCACGCCGGTGACGTGGCGTCGCAGCGGCACCTGATAAAACGCGTAGAGCTGCATGGCCGACGTCAGCGCGTAGTTCAGGCCGGGGCTGGCGTACAGGGCGCGTCCGCCGCTGCTGGCCGGCTCGGCTTCGCTGCCGCTGTCGGCGCCCTTGTGGACATAGTTGAGCTGGCCGAGCACGCCGAAGCCGCCGCCGAGCCCCTTGCGCACGCCCAGGTCGAGCCCCAGCTGCGCGCCGGGGCGGTAATTGTCGCGCGTGTTGAGCGCGTGCTGGTACTGCGCCTGCGCGAACCAGGACACGTCCAGCTCGGTCAGTTTCTGGTGATAGTAGCCGCCGGCGATCAGGTCGGTGGTGCCGCTGCCCGGTTGCAGGCTGCGCTCGGCCGCGGCGTCGGCGGCGTTGGCGACGTCATGCTTGCCGGTCGGTAGCTTGGCGCCGAAGGTGATGCCGCCGCTGGCCGGCTTGAGCGGGTCCTGCAGGGTCAGCAGCTGGTAGCGGCCGACCACGCGCACGTCGTTGAGCTCGGTGAAATTCCAGGCCTGGCCGATCTGGGCGCCGTGGTGGTTGTGAACGTGGAAGTGATCGCGCTGGCCCGCCGCGGCAGTGATCGTCACGCCGAAACGGTTGCCGAAGTTGTGGCTGAAGCTGGCAACGAGGTTGCGGTTCTTCGTGCTCACTTCATCGTGGTGGGCCGGCACTTCGCCCACCCGCACCTTGCGCGAGCCGAACATCGGCTGGTCCTGGTTCATGGATTCGTAGCGCAGGTCGAACGCATTGGTCGATTCGGCCAGCGCGCTCTCGGCCGTCCAGTTGGTGTTGACGGCGCAAAATGCCGCGCCGCAGCTGGCGGCGGCGATCGACGGAACAAACAGTGCAAGGGCCGCGGCGAGGAGGGTGGGCGTGGTTTTCATGATGTCTTTTTTACCTGATGTTGTTGTTGTCACCAAAAATCATACTTTCGTGATGCATCTTTAAAACATGATCTATATCAAAATTTCCGGAACGAATAAAAAATGCCGGCGGCTTCGCAAATTTTTGATTTAAATCAATTTTTAAACATGCATGTCAAACGTATGATTTGCTTGTCGTCAACAGATGCAGATTCGCATCGGACATAACCAGGTGAGAAAAACATGAAAAAGACACTCATTTCGCAAGCCCTTCTGGCACTGGCCTTGGGCACCGGCGCACTGGCGCCTGCGATGGCGCAACATGCCGGGCACGGCGCGCCGGCCGCCGGCTCCGCCGTCCAGTACCGGCCCGATGTGACCTACACGCTGCGCACCGATATCGCCGACGGCAAGCTGGTTTTCGTCAGCGAGACCGGCGCCAGCAAGGGAACCGCCAATCCCACGCTGAACGTGCCCGAGGGCGCGGTGGTGCAGATCAACCTGGTCAACGGCGATGGCGCCACCCACGATCTGAGCGTGCCGGACTTTAACGTCAAGTCGAACGAGGTCAACGCCAAGGGTGCCAGCACCTCGATCGTCTTCAAGGCCGACAAGAAGGGCGTGTTCGATTACATCTGCAGCCTGCCCGGCCACGTCGCCGCCGGCATGATCGGCAAGATCGTGGTGGGCGGCGCGGCGGCGGCGCCGGTGGCGAAGGCCGCGGACATCTCGCAAAGCCCGTTCGCGGTCGGCGCCCCGGTCGGTGCGCGCGCGGCACGGAAGCTGACAGTGAACCTGGAAACGACCGAGATCACCGGCCAGCTCGCCGACGTCACCACCTACCGCTACTGGACCTTCAACAACAAGGTGCCGGGCCCGTTCCTGCGCGTGCGCGTCGGCGACACGGTGGAAGTGAACATGGCCAACGCCAAGGACAGCCACATGATCCACTCGGTCGACTTCCATGCCGTCACCGGTCCCGGCGGCGGCGCCGCGGTGACCCAGGCCGCTCCCGGCAGCAGCAAGAGCTTCACCTTCAAGGCGCTCAACCCGGGCCTGTTCGTCTACCACTGTGCCACGCCGATGGTCGCCCAGCACATCTCGAACGGCATGTACGGCATGATCCTGGTCGAGCCCGAGGGCGGCCTGGCCAAGGTCGACCGCGAGTTCTACGTGATGCAGGGCGAACTCTATACCGCCCAGCGCCACGGCACCCCGGGCGAAGCGGAGTTTTCGCTCGATAAACTGCTCAAGGAGCAGCCTGAACACCTGATGTTCAACGGCACCCACGACGCCCTGACCAAGACCCACCGGATGGAAGCGAAAGTCGGTGAAACGGTGCGCATCTTCTTCGGCGTCGGCGGGCCGAACCTGACCTCGAGCTTCCACGTCATCGGCGAGGTGTTCGACCGCGTCTATTCGCAGGCCGACCTGACGTCGCCGCCGGCGAGGAACGTGCAGACCACGCTGGTGCCGCCGGGCGGCGCCACGATGGTCGAATTCAAGGTCGAGGCGCCCGGGCGCTACATCCTGGTCGACCATG
This sequence comes from Burkholderiales bacterium, assembly GCA_038248405.1. Lineage (GTDB taxonomy): Bacteria > Pseudomonadota > Gammaproteobacteria > Burkholderiales > Burkholderiaceae_D > JAFCUW01. Next base: position 12,039 of record JBBRXM010000077.1, on the reverse strand, counting down.
CGCTGTCGCGGATGGAGAAAGGACTGGCCGGATTCCTGTACGTGACGGGCAAGGAAAATCCTGGCGTATTCCGCACCGCCAGCAAGCCGGACGCCGACTCGGGCCATTGATCGCCGGCCGTCCTGACCAGACCCGCAGCATGCGGGTCTTTTTTCGTTGTTGATATCCGAAAGACGCACCATGCTCACGTCCAAGATCGACCGGCGCGAATTCCTCAAGCGGCTGCCGCTGTTTGCCGACTTCAGCGCGCAGGAGCTGACCACGCTCGCGGCCCAGACGCAGGAATCGTACGTGCCGCGCTGCACGCCCATCTTCCGCCGCGGCGATCCCTGCCGCGGCTTCCACGTCGTCATCTACGGCCAGGTCAAGCTCGGCTTCCTGTCGGTGCAGGGCGACGAGAAGATCGTCGAGATCATCGGGCCCGGTTTCAGCTTCGGCGAAGCGCTGATGTTCATGGAAAAGCCGTACATCGTCGGCGCCACCGCGCTGGCCGACACCATGCTGCTGCATATCGGCAAGGAGGCCGTGTTCGCCGAGCTGGAACACAATCCGGCGTTCGCCCGCCGCATGCTGGCCGGCATGAGCCGGCGCCTGCATGGCCTCATCAAGGACGTCGAATCGTATTCGCTGCGCTCGGGCAGCCAGCGCATCGTCGGCTACCTGCTCAAGGACGAGCCGGACGGCGACGGCGCACAGGTCACGCTGGCGGTCAGCAAAAAGCTGCTCGCCTCGCGCCTGAACCTGACGCCGGAGTATTTTTCGCGCGTGCTGCACGACCTGTCGGAGCACGGCATGATCGCGGTGAAGGGCCGCCAGATCACCATCCTCGACATGGAGCGCCTGCGCGCCTACGAAGGCTGAAACATGGCCTCGACTTCGCCGCAGCGCCTGGCGGCGCGGCGCAGATCGAGTGCCAGCAGCAGGCTCGATACGGCCAGCAGCACGGCGGCGGGCCGCGCCAGCCAGCCGGGCCACCAGGCCGCGCCCAGCAGCGCGGCCAGTGCCACCGCGTGGCACCAGAACTGGCGCCGCCCGAGGGCGTCGGGCAGGATCAGGCGGATCGACGGCACCTGGCCGCGTTGCGCGCGCGGGTCGTTCTGCAGGTGGTACCACAGCAGGAAGGGAACGATCTTGTAGAGCATGCCGTTGACGGCCCCCATGGCAAAACCGCCGATGAAGACGATGCCGATCTCCAGCGGCGCCTGCGGATGCGACGGCAGCAGGTAAAGCAGGGTACTGGCGGCCAGGCTGCCCAGCGCCAGGCGCCAGTACAGCGTGGTGCAGTCGGCGTCCTTGCGCTTGCGCGTTGCCAGCAGCACGGCGGCAAGGGCCGCGAACGCGGCCAGCACGGCGCACAGCAGCGTCGCCGCCAGCGCCGCGCCGGCATGGTCGAGCAAGGTCGCCGCGCTCCATGCCGCCAGCAGGGCGGCCAGCAGCCAGGGTGCCCAGCGCGTCACCGGCGCCGGAAAGAGCAGCGATGACTGGAACATCGGGATTACCTGGAATGCCACGCCCACCACCAGCATCGCCACCCAGCCGAGCAGGCCCCAGGCGGCATGCAGGTCGGCCAGCACCGGCACCGGCGCCGCCAGCGCGCCGCCGAGGGCGAAGGCGAGGCTCACCCCCAGCACCAGCGTGACGGCCAGGCCGGCGACGGCCAGCCGCATGCCGCGCACCATCGGCATGGCAGGCGCCGGCGGGCGGCGCGCCAGTGCCAGCGTCGTCACGGCGATGAAGGTCGCGAACACGCCCGCCAGCAGCAGCGCGGCCGGGATGAACAGGAAGCTCGCGTGCAGGCCCAGCGCGCCGGCCAGCAGCAGCGCGCCCAGCGCCAGGCCATACCAGGCGCCGATGGCGCCGGTGCGGCCGAGCGGGATGGCGCGGCCGGTGACGACGGGGATCAGCTGCAGCATGGAGCCGGCCATCGCCATGCCCAGGTAGCCGAGCGTGAGCAGGTGGGTCGCGCCCAATGCCGGCGCCGACCAGCGCGAGACGAAGGCGCTGTCGCCCAGCAGCAGCAGGGCGGCCAGCACGCCGAACCAGGGAGCTGCGAGCAGGAAGCGCAGCGGCACGCCCGGCTCCGGCGTCAGCGCGTAGTCGAGGGCGCGCTGCATCAGCGCTCCCGGATCACGACCTGGTACAGGCCCGGCTCCGGTTCGGTGCTGCGATGGCTGTAGTTGTTGCGCTCGAGGATGCGAAACAGCGGGTGCGGCTCGCGCTCGATCAGCATGCGGATCTGCTGGCCGGCCAGCAGGCCGGCGAGCGCGTCGAGCACGCGCTCCATCGGCTCGGGCGGCATCAGGCCGCGCAGGTCGAGCAGCACTTCGGCAGGGATGGTCGTTTCTGGCATGGTGGTCTCGTCAAAGGAAGAACAGGGGATTCTTGCTCACCGCGGTGGCAACGATATAGCCGAAGCAGGCAAGGGCGGCGGCGAAGGCGGCGCCGCGCACCAGGCGCGTCTTGCCGTATTTGAGCGCCAGCGAGCCAAGCAGGATGTAGGCGACCAGCGCCGTCACCTTCGCTCCCAGCCAGGGATGCACGAGCGGCGACTGGCCGCTCCACCAGGCCAGGCCGATGGCCGTTGCCAGCAGCAGCGAATCGACCAGGTGCGGCGTGCTTCTCACCCAGGCGCGCTGGCGCATCGGCGAGTCGGCCAGCATCCACAGGCCGCGCAGCAGGAACAGCGAACCGCTGATGGCGGCGAGGGTCATGTGTACGTGTTTAAGCAGCAGGTAGCTCATGTCTGTCGATGCAGGTAAGGGGAAAAACGCGGCCCGTCAGAGCCGCGTCGGGTGCACCCAGCAGCGCCGACAAGGGCACCTGGTCGAGCCGCTCGAGGAAGGCGGCGGTTGCCTCGGCCAGGAAACCCTTGAGCTTGCAGCGGCCGGCCAGCACGCAGGCGCTGTCGCCGTCGGTAAAACAGTCTACCATCCGGAAATCGGGCTCGGTCATGCGGATCACGGCGCCGAGCATGATCTGCTCGGGCGGGCGCGCCAGCTCGATGCCGCCGGCGCGCCCGCGCAGTGTATGGAGCACGCCCAGCACGCCGAGGCGGTGGGCGATCTTCGTCAGGTGATTGTGCGAGATGCGCTGGCTGGCGGCGATCTCGCGAACGGTGATGACCCTGCCCGGATTGACGCCCAGATGCATCAGCATCCGCAGTGCGTAATCGGTGTAGTCGGTCAGGCGCATGGCGTCGATCCTGTGGGGGTGGGTGCTGCCGGCGCCCGCCGATGCTGCCGGCGGGCGCTTGGGCAGGATGCTACTTGCCCGCTGCCAGCGTGACTGCCGCCAGCTTGCGCGCAGGGCGGTTCTGGAACACCAGGCGCCACATGAACAGGAGCAGGAACATGACGCCGATCGAGAACACGATGTCGCCCGGCACCCGCAGCCACACCATGGTCTCCATGAAGCTGGAGTGGACCACCGCCGGCGAACGGGCGAACCAGACACCGCGCGTCACGCTGGCCCAGGCCTGGTAGACGCCGGCCGGCACCAGCGAGATGAACACCATCATCGCCAGCCCGAGGTTGAGCAGCCAGAACATCGGCCGCAGCGCGCTGTCGGACCATGCCAGCCGCTCCGACAGGCCGCGCAGGCAGAACAGCATCAGGCCGATGCCCAGCATGCCGTACACGCCGAACAGCGCCGCGTGGCCGTGGGCCGCCGTCATGTTCATGCCCTGCATGTAGTACAGCGCGATCGGGGTATTGATCGAAAAACCCAGCAGGCCCGCGCCGACGGTGTTCCAGAAGCCGACCGAAATGAAGCACAGGATCGCCCACTTGTAGTTCTGCACCCATGGCGCCGCCTGCGAGCGCTTGTAGTTGCGGTAGGCTTCGATGCCGATGATCGACAGCGGCACCACTTCCAGCGCCGAGAACATCGAGCCGATCGCGATCACCGCCGTCGGCGTGCCGGTGAAGTACAGGTGGTGCAGCGTGCCGAGGATGCCGCCGAACAGGAACACCATCGTTTCGAGCACGATGGCGCTGTTGGCCGATGCGGCGCGGATCAGGCCGAGGCGGGTGAACAGCAGGGCGATGACGGCGGTGGCGAACACTTCGAAGAAGCCTTCCACCCACAGGTGCACCAGCCACCAGCGCCAGTACTCGACCATCGAATAGTGCGTGGTGCGGCCCCAGGTCAGCGACGTGGCGTAGAAGCCGCCGATGCATACCGCGGCCAGGAACACCATCGCGATCAGGCCGCGGCTCTCGGAAGGCTTTTTCAGCGCCGGCCACAGGCCGCGCCCGAGCAGGGTGGCCCAGAACAGCAGGCCGACGAACAGCAGGATCTGCCAGATGCGTCCCATGCTGGTAAATTCGAGACCCTGGTTGCCGATCCAGAAGGAGAAGTCGGTGCCCTGCTTTTGCAGCGTGCCGATCCAGCCGAAGGCGGTCGAGCCGACCACGATGAACAGCAGCGCGTAGAACAGCACGTTCACGCCGAGCGCCTGGTACTTCGGTTCGTGGCCCGAAATGGCCGGCGCGATGTACAGGCCGGTGGCCAGCCAGGCGGTGGCGATCCACAGCACCGCGAACTGGGTGTGGATGGTGCGGCTGACGGTAAAGGGCAGGATCTCGGCCAGCGGGAAGCCGAAGAAACTGGTGCCTTCGACCGTGTAGTGGGCGGTGACGATGCCCATGACCACCTGGGCGAGAATCAGGCCGGCGACGACGAAGAAGTACTTGCGCGTCGCCTTCATCGACGCCGTCGGCTTGAGCTCGAACAGCGGGTCGTTTTTCGGCGGCACCGGATCGTCTTCTTCCTTGTGCATCGAATGGAAGAAGATCATGCCGGCGATGGCGCCGATCATCAGGATGACGCTGGCGATCGACCACATGCCGGTGCCCGCGGTAGGCGTATTGCCCGCCAGCGGCTCGTGCGGCCAGTTGCTGGTGTACGACAGGCCGCTCTGGCCGGGACGGTCGGCGGCGGCGGCCCATGACGTCCAGAAGAAGAAGGCGGTGAGGGCGGTGCGGTCGCTCGCCTGCGGCAGCGCGTTGGGCATCATCGCATACTGTTCGCGCAGGGCGTTGAGCGCGGCTGCATCGCCGAACAGGTCGTTGAAGTGGGCGGCGGTGCGGCGTACCGCCTCGGCGCGGATCGGCGAGAGCGTCAGCGTGTCGGTGCCGGCGTCATAGGTATTGGCGCGCAGCTCGGTCTTGACCAGCGCGTCGACCCGGGCCTTGTCGCCGAAGTCGAGCGCGGCGTACGCGCTGCCGTGCTCGCGCCGGGCGAACAGGTCCTGCAGCACCAGCGCTTCGCGGTGCAGCCAGTCGGCCGACCAGTCCGGCGCCAGGTAGCTGCCGTGACCCCAGACGGTGCCAAGCTGCTGGCCGCCGGCCGAGAGCCAGGCCTGCTGGCCGTACTGGACGTCGTGGTGGGTGAACAGCACTGTTCCTTCAGTGCTGCGGATCTGCAGCGGGATCGGCGGCTTCTCCAGGTAGATTTCGCGGCCGACCCAGCCCAGGGCGGCAAACGAAAATACGCAGATGAGAGCCAGCCATGTCCATAGTTTGCGCGTGGCATGCATGACGATTTCCTTATTGATATTGTTATGAAGCGATGAGAACTAAGATGCATTCTATTGGCATCTTTTTGGGCCTGCAAATTCGATATAGGGCAAAAATTGATCCAGTTTATGTTTTTCGCAGGATGGCCCGGTTGCCCGGGCAGTGCAGGCGCTGGCGGCATTGGCGTACAAAAAGGCACCAGGTGCGCGCCCGCTGAGCGCCAGCAAAGGCGATGGTAGCGGGAGCGGCGGCATGGCGCCCATGATGTAGATCAAATTTATAAAAGAGAAAGTGCCGCGCGCAAATATAGTTCCTGAGTGCACATTTCGTCTTGCGGCGGCCCGCCGCCGTCACTACCATGGGGCCGTAAAAAGGAGAACAATAATGATGAACGCCGATGCGCCCGAGCGCGCCAACGCTGTCTCGCCCGCTGTCCACTTCGACGCCGCGCTGATCGCCAAAATGAGCCAGCAGGGGCCGCGCTACACGTCGTATCCGACCGCCGACCGCTTCAGCGCCGGCTACGGCTACGCCGACTACGCCGCCGTCGTCGCCCGGCTCGGCGAGGGGGCGCAGCGCCTGCCGCTGTCGCTCTACCTGCACATTCCGTTTTGCGAGTCGCTGTGCTACTACTGCGCCTGCAACAAGATCATCACCAGGGAGCACGACAAGGCCGCCATCTACCTCGACTACCTCAAGCGCGAAATCAGCATGCAGGCCGCGCTGCTGGGCCGCGGCCAGCGCGTCGAGCAGCTGCACCTGGGCGGCGGCACGCCGACCTACCTGTCGGACGAGCAGATGGCGTCGCTGATGGCCCACCTGCGCGGCTGCTTCGACTTCGCCGACGACGACAGCGGCGAGTATTCGATCGAGATCGACCCGCGCACGGTCGACCCCGAGCGCATCGCCTCGCTGCGGCGCCAGGGCTTCAACCGGGTCAGCCTGGGGGTGCAGGACTTCGACCCGGAAGTGCAGAAGGCGGTCAACCGCATCCAGCCCGATGCCCTCACGGAGGACGCCATCGCCGCCGCCCGCGCGGCCGGCTTTCGCTCGATCAGCATCGACCTGATCTACGGCCTGCCGAAGCAGAGCCTGAAGACCATCGGCGAGACGCTGGCCAAGGTGGTCGCCGCCAGCCCGGACCGCATCTCCATCTACAACTACGCGCACATGCCGCAGCTGTTCAAGTCGCAGCGCCTGATCGTCGACGCCGACCTGCCGACCGATCACGACAAGCTGGCCATGCTGGGCCTGTGCATCGAGCGCCTGACCGCCGCCGGCTACGTCTACATCGGCATGGACCATTTTGCCAAGCCCGACGACGAGCTGGCCAAGGCGCAGCGCAGCGGCCAGCTGCACCGCAACTTCCAGGGCTACTCGACGCATGCCGATACCGACATGGTGTCCTGCGGCGTGTCGGCCATCAGCGCCGTCGGCGACTCTTACTGCCAGAACGAGAAGTCGCTCGAGCGCTATTACGCCGGCCTCGATGAAGGGCGCCTGCCGGTGGCGCGCGGCATCGGACTGTCGCGCGACGACATCATCCGGCGCGACGTCATCGGCCGCCTGATGTGCGACTTCGCGCTCAGCGTGCGTTCGGTCGAGCGCGCGCACGGCATCGAGTTCGGCGCCTACTTCGCCGCCGAACTGGCGCGCCTGCGCGAGTTCGAAGCCGACGGCCTGCTCGATATGGGCGAGTCGTCGCTGACGGTCACGCCGGCCGGGCGCCTGCTGGTGCGCAATCTGTGCATGGTGTTCGACCGCTACTTCGGCACCGTCAACGACATCCCGCTGCAGCGCATGCGTTATTCAAGAACGATCTGACCGGCGCGGCCGGCCCTGCAACCGCTTCGCCGCGTGCGCGGCTTTTCTGGAGATGTACATGAAGACCTCGATTCTCGCCGCGCTTGCCTGCGCGGCCCTGGTGCTGGGCGGATCCGCCCAGGCCAACGCCGACCTGGCAAAATCCAAGGCCTGCCTCGCCTGCCATGCCGTCGAAACCAAGGTGATCGGCCCCGCCTTCCGCGACGTCGCCGCCAAGTACAAGGGCCGGAAGGAAGCCGAGGCGAAGCTCGTCAGCAGCATCACCAAGGGCAGCACCGGCGTGTGGGGCCCGATGGCGATGCCGCCCAACGCCGTCAGCGCTGCCGAAGCGCAGACGCTGGCCAAGTGGGTGCTGTCGCAGAAATAGGAAGGCTATGTCAGCGTTAAGTCGGGGGAGCCGCCCAGTGCCGATCTCAGCAGCACCTCCGGCAAGCTGATCCGTTTGTCGTCGAGCGCCCAGCGCCAGCCCAGGTAATTCGGCAGGTAGCGGCTGGCGACGCCGTTGAAGCGGCCCAACCATTGCTTGAAGCGTCTGTGATAGGCATTGACGTTCTGCACGTGCAGCGCGCCGGCCACCCGCACCCCGGCCGACAGGTGGAGCGCGCGGTGCGCGATGCCGGCTTTGCGCGCAAAGCTGCGATAGGCGCCATGGCCGTCGGTGACGAGCAGGATATCGGGCGCCACCACGGGCAGCAGGCAGCGGTGCAGGTGGGCCGGCCGCAGCGGCGCGCGGCCGGTGACGAAATCGACTGTCCTGCCGGCGCGGTCGCGCGCCACCAGGATGCAGTCGTGCTCGTGCGAGATGCCGCGGCGTTTCGCCGTCCCGCCGCGCCGGCGCGCCGGCCGGGTCAGCTTGCGGGAACCCTTCTGCGACTCCAGCAGGTAAGTTTCGTCGACTTCCGTGATGCCGGTCAACGGCACGCTGCGGTCGTGCTTGCTGTCGTGCAGGAAGCGGTGGCGCCAGCGAAAGCTGGTGCTCTTGTGGACGCCGACCAGCGTGGCGGCGCGCCGCACGGTGCTTGTCTGCAGCATGCAGTCGAGGTAGGCCAGCCATCTGGACTTGTGGCGCAGCCGCGCCAGCGCGGTGCCGCTCAGGTCGTTGAACGAACGGCCGCAGTCGGCGCAGCGGTAGCGCTGCAGATCGTTTTTTTGGCCGTCCCGGTGCACGCGCTGCGAGCAGCAGCGCGGACAGGCGTGCGGGGCGCGCGCTGCCTCGATCAGCGCCACTGTCTGCTCGAGTGACGAGATGCCATTGAGCGCAGCGGCCAGTGCGGCGCGCTGGCGCGGCGGCAGCCCCATGGCTGTCTCGAGAAACTGCTTGAACGGGTGCGCTTCCACGCTCACTCCACGGCGACCTGGTCTGGTTCAGACCTCAGCCACAGGAGCTAGTTCAAAATCCCCGACTTAACGATCACATAGCCTTTTTTTTGCGCGCGCATCCGACTTTGTTGCAGTTGAGGCCGCGATTGCCGCGTTCTGTCGCACGCGCCACCAATGTCGAGCTCGCCGTGCGATGATGGCGACCGCTCCAGACCAGGCCGTCCGGCCGCACACTCCCACGAACCACCTTTCATTACATAATGCACAACAATACAAAGTCTCGCACTCTGCATCTGCGCCTGTTGCTCGCCGCCCCCGCCATCTTCGGCATGATCGCCGCCCACGCCGCCGGCCAGCAAGCTGCTGCCGTGCCGGCCGAACCGGCGCCGGCGCCGCTGCAGAAAGTTGAAATCAAGGGCGCCGCCGCCTCCTATGATGCGCGCCGTAACGACACCGCCACCAAGATCGTCGTCTCGCAGGAAGAAATCCTGCGCAACGGCGACACCACCATCGGCGAAGTGCTCAAGCGCCTGCCGGGCGTGACGGTGGGCGGCGTGCAGGGCCGCGGCGGCGACATCCGCATGCGCGGCCTGGGCAGCGGCTACACCCAGATCCTGCTCAACGGCGAGCCCAGCCCGGCCGGCTTCTCGCTCGATTCGCTCTCGCCCGACATGATCGAACGCATCGAGATCATGCGCGCCGCCACCGCCGAGTACAGCACCCAGGCCATCGCCGGCGCCATCAACATCGTGCTGAAAAAGGCGATCGTCACCGCCCAGCGCGAAGTCAAGGCCGGCCTGCAGGAAGACAGCGGCAACTTCGGCACCAACGTCAACTTCCAGCTGGCCGACAAGAAGGGCGCGCTGTCGTACGCCATCGGCGGTGGCATGACCTGGGCCCGCTTCGACCGGCCGCAGGAAACGGTGACCGAGGCGAGCAACGCGGCCGGCACGCCGACCCTGCTGCGCCGCGCCGAACAGCACAACAGCGGCCACTTCGAAGCGCTCAACCTGTCGCCGCGCATCAACTGGACGCTGGGGCCGGGCGACCTGATCACCTCGCAAAGCTTCATCAACGTCAACCGCTTCCGCGGCGACAGCAACGAGCGCGTGAGCACGCTGCTCGGCTCGGCGCCGCTCTACAGCGGCACCCACGTCGGCATCGCATCGGATGTGACGCTGCTGCGCACCGACCTCAGCTGGACGCGCAAGCTGGCCCAGGGCGCCAAGCTCGACATGAAGGGCGGCGTCAACTACAACAAGCGCGAAACGCGGGCGCCGTCGCTCAACTTCGACGCCGCCGGCCAGCTGATCCTGGACCGACTCGTCACCTCCGACTCCACCGACAAGGGCTTCACCGCGACGGGCAAGTATTCCACCCCGATCTTCGAAGGCCACGCGCTGGCGGCCGGCTGGGACGGCGCCTACAGCAAGCGCAACGAAGACCGCATCCAGCGCGAGAGCTCGCCGCGCGGCTGCCTGGCGCGCGACCAGAACGGCGCCTGCCTGACCCCGAGCAACCTCGACCAGGTATTCGACGCCAACGTCGCGCGCCTGGCGGTGTTCGCCCAGGACGAGTGGACCGTCACGCCGCGCTGGTCGGTGTACTTCGGCCTGCGCTGGGAAGGGATCGAGACGCGCAGCGAAGGCAATTCCTACGCGCCGGTCGACAACAAGTCGAGCGTGTGGAGCCCGCTGTTCCAGACCCTGTGGAAAATCCCCGGCAGCAAGGCCGACCAGGTGCGCCTGGGCCTGACGCGCACCTACAAGGCGCCCGGCGTGAACAGCCTGATCCCGCGCCGTTTCGCTTCCAACAACAACAGCCAGACCAGTCCCGACCAGCAGGGCAACCCGAACCTGCGCCCGGAACTGGCTTGGGGCCTGGACCTGGCGTTCGAGCACTACCTCGAAGGCGGCGGCCTGCTCACGGCCAGCACCTTCGTGCGCCGCATCGAGGACATCAACCGCCAGCAGGTGGTGTTCCTCGACAACCTGTGGGTGTCGATGCCGGTCAACGCGGGCGTGGCCAACACGCACGGTATCGAACTCGAAGCCAAGCTGCCGCTGCGTTCGCTGTACAAGGCCGGCCCGAACGTCGACATGCGCGCCAACCTTGCCCGCAACTGGTCCACGCTCGACAGCGTGCCGGGCCCGAACAACCGGCTCGACCAGCAGACGCCGTTCAGCGGCACGGTCGGCGCCGACTGGAAGCTCGACCGACTGCCGCTGACGCTGGGCGCGAGCTACAGCTTCCAGAATGGCGGCCCGGTGCGCGTCTCGTTCAACCAGTACGCCTGGTCGGTGCCGAAGCGTTCGCTGGACATGTACGGCCTGTGGAAATTCAATCCTAAAAACCAGCTGCGCGTGGCCGTGGCCAATGCGCTACACCAGGAAAACATCGCACAGTCGAGCTACATCGACGACACGGGTCGCCGCAGCGACACCACCATCACACCGACCTCGGTGGTGGTGCGCGCCCTGCTCGAAATGAAGTTTTAAACCCGGCGTCGATGGGGTCTGACCCCGCGGGGGCAGACCCTGTCACCTAGGGTCAGACCCTGTCACCTAGGGTCAGACCCTGTCACCTATCGTTAGCGCACAAAAAAACGCCCCGAATTGCCGGGGCGTTTGTCTATGGCCTGCATGCTCAGCATGGATTCACGCTTCGCCGGAACGACGGTTTTAAGCCTGATGAACAATTACATCCGCCGGATCGCCCGCAAAATCGGCTGCAGCACTGCCGCGCCCAGCCGTGCACTGCGCGCCCCATCCCAGCCCGTCTCCGGATCCGGATCGTTGGCGTTGTCCTTGAACGGCAGCTCCAGCGTCATCGACAGGCAGCCGAACGCGTGGGTGATATGCGGCGAACCCATCGTCAGCACCTCGGGCGTGTACGGCGACTCCCCGTACCCGTGCTCGGTCTGGAAATCCGGGCTGGCAATTTTGAAGTCTTCCGCGAACTGCTGCTCGGCCGCCGCCTGCTCCGGCGTAAAGGTCGGCAACGCGCCGCTGCCGGCCACGAACACGTACGGCAAGCCTTCGTCGCCATGCACGTCGAGGAACAGGTCGCAGCCGGTTTCCTTCATCTTCTGCTTGACCAGGAACACCTCCGGGCTGCGCTCCACGGTCGGCGTATTCCACTCGCGGTTCAGGTTGGCGCCGGCCGCGTTGGTGCGCAGGTTGCCGCGCACCGAGCCGTCCGGGTTCATGTTCGGCACCACGTAGAACACCGCCTCCTTGAGCAGCTGGCGGCTGAACGCATCGGCCGGGTCGAGCAGCGCATCGAGCATGCCCTCAACCAGCCACTCGGCCATCGTCTCGCCCGGATGCTGGCGCGCGATCACCCACACTTTTTTCCGCGCGGCAGGGTCGCCGAT
>JBBRXM010000076.1:0-24975 GCA_038248405.1 Burkholderiales bacterium | reverse complement strand
TCAGTGACCGAAGTCACTGGCACCTTCATCAAACGCCCACACTTATCGACTGTTAATTGTTAAAGAACTTGTTCGGTACTGCCTGCTGCTTGGTGATGAAGCGTTGTGTTCATCAGCAGAGAAGGAGGAAGAGTATGAAGCGTTTCGCTTATTTCGTCAACCCCTTTTTTTTACCGCACCGTCGTTTCCGACGGCCCCAACTGCCTGCTAACTACTTGATTTCGTTAACCGTTTCATCGGGGAGGCGAACTATAGCAAACCGCCAGTGGGACTGGCAAGGATTTTTATCAGAGCAGCGAATCTATCGGCAGCCAGGACATCAGCCGCACGCCCAGCCGGCGCCAGAAACTGGTCCCCGGCTCGGTGTCGTGGCGGACGACGACGCCGTCGCGCTGCTCGATCCAGTACAGCGATCCGTCCGGCGCCAACCGCACTTCGTAGGCGCGCGTGGGGACGCCGGTGTCGAGCGTCTCCTTCAGTTGCTTCGCCATCTCGGCGCTGTCGATGACGAAACCCATCTCCGTATTGAAGCGGATCGAACGGGGATCGAAATTGAGCGATCCTATAAAGATGCGCGCGCTATCGACGGCGAATGTCTTGGCATGCAGGCTGCTGCTGGAGGACTCGCTGAGCGGGCCGGATCGGCTACCCCTCGCTTCCCGCCGCCCGGTTCGGCGCATCTCGTAGAGCTTCACGCCGGCTTTCAGCAGCGGCTTGCGCCACTTCATGTAGCCGGCGTGGACGGCGCCGACGTCGGTCGACTCGAGCGCATTGGTCAGCACGCGCACGGCAACGCCGTTCCTGGCCAGCGCCACCAGCTCCCCTGTGACTTCCGGGCCCGGCACGAAATACGGCGCCACCAGGTCGAATTCGCGCGCGGGGGTGCCGATCAGCCGTCGCAATTGCGGCTCGACCCCGCTGTCGGGCGCCTCGTCCTTGAGCGCCTTGGCCGGGTCGTCGCTGACCAGGCGGGTCTGCGCCCACTCGAGCGCCAGGCTGTGGCCCAGCAGCGCCGGCAACAGCGGCGACTCGCGCGTGGCGACCTGGTAGAGGCGCGCCGGCGGCGCCTGGGCGCTGGCCGCTTGTTCGCGCCGCAACGCGGCGGCGCTGTCCGCGTCGACCGGCGGCACCACCAGGTCCAGCGGATAGGCCGAGGCGCTGTTCCAGTAGCGGTCGAAGTCTGCCGACACGGAGCCTACCACCGGGCCGATCGCCATCACGTCGAGATCGGCGAACAGCACCTTGGCGTCAGTGTCGAAGTATTTGTCGCCGACATTGCGGCCGCCGACGATCGTCACCTGGTTGTCGGCCGTGAACGACTTGTTATGCATGCGCCGGTTCAGCCGCGAGAATTCGGTCAGGTAGCCCAGCAGGCGAAGGTGACGCGTGGCGAAGGGGTTAAACAGGCGCACCTGTATGTTCGGCTGTGCGTTGAGCAGCGCCAGCGTGTCGTCGATGCCGGCGGTGCCGAAATCGTCCAGCAGCAGGCGCACCCGAACGCCCCGGCTGGCCGCGGCGCGCAGCGCGTCGAGCAGCACCGCGCCGGAGACGTCATTGCGCCAGATGTAATACTGGACGTCCAGGCTGCGCTGGGCGGCATCGGCCAGGCCGGCCCGTGCGGCGAAGGCGTTGCGCGCGTCGACCAGTCCGTACACGCCGGATCGTCCCGGGTGGATGGCAACGAGCGGCGCCACCGCCCGGCCGAGCGTGGTGGACGCCGTATCGGTGTAGGCGATGGACGCGGTGCGGCCTGCCAGCGAAGGCAGCCGGGCGCACCCGGCCGACAGCGCGAGGGCCAGCGCCAGGGCCGGAACAAGCATCCGGCGCATACGCGCGGCGCCCTTACAGGCCTTCGAAGTTGGGGGGACGCTTGGCCAGGAACGCGGACATGCCCTCTTTCTGCGCCGGCGTGCCGAACGCCGCGTGGAAGTAGCGCCGCTCGTAGCGCACGCCTTCGGTCAGCGTGGTTTCGAAGGCGCGGTTGACGCTGTCCTTGATCGCCATCGCCACCGTCACCGACATCGAGGCGATGATGGTGGCCGCGGCGAGCGCTTCTTCCATCAGCTTGTCGGCGGCGACCACGCGCGACACCAGGCCGGTGCGCTCGGCTTCGGCGGCGTCGATCATGCGGGCGGTCAGCAGCAGGTCCATCGCCTTCGATTTGCCGATGGTGCGCGGCAGGCGCTGGGTGCCGCCGGCGCCAGGGGTGACGCCGACCTTGATCTCGGGCTGGCCGAAGCGGGCGCTGTCGGCGGCGATCAGGAAGTCGCACATCATCGCCAGTTCGCAGCCGCCGCCCAGGCAAAATCCGGCAACGGCGCCGATCACCGGTTTGCGCACGTTGAGGATGGTTTCCCAGTTGCGGCCGATGTAATTCTCGGGATAGGTGTTGGCGTAGGTGTAGTTGGCCATGGCGGCGATGTCGGCGCCGGCGGCGAATGCCTTCTCGCTGCCGGTGAGGACGATGCAGCCGATGCTGCTGTCGGCGTCGAACTTGAGCAGGGCGTCGCCCAGCTCGTTCATCATGTTGTCGTTGAGCGCGTTGAGCGCCTTCGGACGGTTGAGACGGATGACGGCGACGCGGCCGTGAGTTTCGATCAGCAAATCTTCGTATTGCATGGCTACCCCTGTTATGGTTATAGAGACCTCGGTGCCCGATTGTAGCCCTTCCGGCGTGCTGGTCAACGCCCGGGTTCAACTGCCGGGGGCGGCGGCGGCGGGCGCGGCGGCACCGCCACCGGCCCGATCGGCGGCGGCATGACGACCGGCGGCCTCGCCGGCTTCGGTTCGGGCGGCGTGCTGCCACAGGCGGCCAGCGCCACGGCGGCGAGGGAACCGAGTAAACTGAAGCGTGCAGATAACATAGGAACGGGTATGTGGATATTAATGCTTGAAGCGGGCGTGGCGCTGTTCCTGCTGGTGTTCATCGTCTGGTGGACGATGTACCTGGGCCCGAAGCCGGGCGACGACGAGGCGGACACGCCGGCCGCGCCGGCGGCGCCGGACGACACCAGCGCGCCTGGCGGCCCGCAAAGCTGATCAGTGCAGCGTGCGCGGCAGCGACAGCACGAATTCGGGGATCTTCGCTTCGAAGCGGTGTCCATCTTCGGCCACGCAGAAATATTCTCCCACCATCGACCCCTGCGGCGTCGCCATCTGGGTGCCGCTGGTGTATTCGAACTGCTCGCCCGGCTGCAGCAGCGGCTGGTGGCCGACGACGCCCAGGCCGCGTACTTCCTCGACATGGTTGTTGGCATCGGTTATCACCCAGTGGCGCGCGATCAACTGCGCCGCCACCGTGCCGGTGTTCTTGATCGTGATCGTATAGGTGAACACATAATTGGTGCGCGCCGGGTCGGACTGTTCCGGCAGGTATTGGGTCCTGACAGTGACAGTAAATTCGTATGCGGCCATCGAGTATCCTCTAGTAGAGCTATTATTGTTAATGCTTCATCATACATCCCACGGCAAAACCGGGCGTCGTGCAGGGGGATGGCGGGCAACAGCGTAAAATAGCGGATCTTCTTTTTTACTTTGCGCCCCGCCATGACCACATTCCGCATCGCTCCCAGCATCCTGTCCGCCGACTTCGCCCGCCTCGGTGAAGAAGTGCGCAATGTCGTCGCCGCCGGCGCCGACATCATTCACTTCGACGTGATGGACAACCATTATGTTCCGAACCTGACGATCGGACCGCTGGTTTGCCAGGCGATCCGCCCGCACGTGCAGGTGCCGATCGACGTCCACCTGATGGTCAAGCCGGTCGACCGCATCATCCCGGACTTCGCCAAGGCGGGCGCGAACATCATCACTTTCCACCCGGAGGCGTCCGAGCACATCGACCGCACGCTGCAGCTCATCCGCGATAATGGCTGCAAGGCCGGCCTGGTATTCAATCCCGGCACCCCGATGCACTTCCTGAACCACGTGATGGACAAGATCGACATGATCCTGATCATGTCGGTCAACCCCGGCTTCGGCGGCCAGTCGTTCATCGCCGAGGCGCTCAAGAAGATCAGCATCGCGCGCCGCATGATCGACGAATCGGGCCGCGACATCCTGCTGGAAGTGGACGGCGGTATCAAGGTCGACAATATCCGCGCGGCCGCCGAAGCCGGCGCCGACACCTTCGTCGCCGGCTCGGCCATCTTCGGCCAGGGCGACTACAAGGGCGTGATCGACGCCATGCGCGCCGAATTAGCCAAGTCGGGCCGCTGATGCGCGCCGGCGCCCAGCCGACCCGCGGCGTCATCGTCGACCTCGACGGCACCATGCTCGACACGGTGCCGGACTTCCACGTGGCGGTCAACCGCATGCGCGCGGAGCTGGACCTGGCGCCGATAGGCCAGGACCGCATCGGCAACATGGTCGGCAAGGGCTCGGACAACCTGATCCGCTCGGTGCTGGCGGTCGATTACGGCGACGCCGGCGTCGAGCAGCACTTCCCTGCCGCGATGGCCGCCTACCAGCGCCACTACCTGGCGATCAACGGCGACTACAGCGCGCTGTACGACGGCGTGATCGAAGGCCTGGAAGCGATGCGCGCAATGGGCCTGCGGATGGCCTGCGTGACCAACAAGCCGATCGCGTTCGCGGCGCCGCTGCTGGCCAGGAAGGGCCTGGCGCCGTACTTCGAAGTTGTCTATGGGGGCGAATGCCTGCCGCAGAAGAAGCCGCACCCGATGCCGCTGCTGCAGGTGTGTTCCGACTTCGCGCTGGCGCCGGGCGAGGTGGTGGCGATCGGCGACTCGTCGAACGACGCCGAAGCGGCGCGCGCCGCCGGCTGTTTCGTGCTCACCGTCCCCTATGGTTACAACCATGGTCGGGCTGTACACGAAATCGATTCCGATGGTATAGTAAGTTCGCTGCTGGAAGCGGCCACCCTGATACAGTCGCATAACCGCACCTAACTCAAGCAAATCGCATGTTTTTCACCAAAAAACACACTGTCATCCAAACCGGCCCGCTTGAGGCCTGGCTTTGGCGACGCTGGCAATCCTGGGCTAAGTAACCCGTATTGATTGCTGTCGGCCGCACCCGTGCGCCGGCAGGTTTTTTGAAACCCAACGCCGCCCTCCCCCCGCGCGGCCTGGAGAAAAAGCATGACCGAACTCGAATTCAAATCGCTGGCCAACGAAGGCTACAACCGCATTGCGCTCATTTCGGAAGCGTTCGCCGACCTCGAAACCCCGCTCACGCTGTACCTCAAGCTGGCGCAGACCCAGAACACCGGCAAGAACACCTTCCTGCTCGAATCGGTGGTCGGCGGCGAGCGCTTCGGACGCTACTCGTTCATCGGCCTGCCCGCCACCACGGTGCTGCGCACCTTTGGCAACCGCACCGAGATCGTCAAGGACGGCAGCGTGATCGAAACCCACGAGGGCAACCCGCTCGACTTCATCGAAGCCTTCCAGGCCCGCTTCAAGGTGGCGCTGCGTCCCGGCCTGCCGCGCTTTTGCGGGGGTCTCGCCGGCTACTTCGGCTACGACACCGTGCGCCACATCGAGAAGAAGCTGGCCGACAGCACGCCGCCCGACGACCTGGGCCTGCCCGACATCCAGCTGATGGTGACGGAAGAGCTGGCGGTGATCGACAACCTGTCGGGCAAGCTGTACCTGATCGTGTATGCCGACACCACGCGCGCGGAAGCGTATTCGAAAGCGCGCCAGCGCCTGAAGGACCTGCGCATGATGCTGCGCCGCGGCGTCGATGCGCCGGTCACATCGAGCTCGGTACGTACCGAGGCGGTGCGCGACTTCAGCAAGGAGGACTACCTGAAGGCGGTCGCCCGCGCGCACGAGTACGTGATGGCCGGCGACCTGATGCAGGTGCAGATCGGCCAGCGCATCAGGAAGCCCTACGTGGATTCGCCGCTGACGCTGTACCGCGCGCTGCGCTCCCTGAACCCCTCGCCGTACATGTACTACTACAATTTCGGCGACATGCAGATCGTCGGCGCCTCGCCGGAGATCCTGGTGCGCAACGAGACGGCGCCGGACGGCAGCAAGAAGGTGACGCTGCGCCCGATCGCCGGCACCCGCCCGCGCGGCGCAACGCCGGAACGCGATGCGGAGCTGTCGAAAGAGCTCCTGGCCGACCCCAAGGAAATCGCCGAGCACGTGATGCTGATCGACCTGGCGCGCAACGACATCGGCCGCATCGCCAAGACCGGCAGCGTGAAAGTGACCGAGCGGATGGTGGTGGAAAAGTACTCGCACGTGCAGCACATCGTCTCGAACGTCGAAGGGCAGCTCAAGGACGGCATGTCGAACCTGGACGTGCTGCGCGCGACCTTCCCGGCCGGGACGCTGACCGGCGCGCCGAAGGTGCGGGCGATGGAAGTGATCGACGAACTGGAACGAACGAAGCGCGGCATCTACGGCGGCGCCTGCGGCTACCTGTCGTTTGGCGGCGAGATGGACGTGGCGATCGCGATCCGCACCGGGGTGATCAAGGACGGCATGCTGTACGTGCAGGCCGCCGCCGGCATCGTCGCCGATTCGATTCCCGAGATGGAATGGCAGGAAACTGAAAACAAGGCGCGCGCGGTGCTGCGCGCGGCCGAACAGGTGCAAGACGGCCTGGATGGGGAGCTCTGACATGCTGCTGATGATCGATAACTACGACTCGTTTACCTACAACCTGGTGCAGTACTTCGGGGAGCTGGGCGAGGAAGTGCGCACGCTGCGCAACGACGAAATCACGCTGGCCGACATCAGCGCGATGAAGCCGGACCGGATCTGCATTTCGCCGGGACCGAAGACGCCGGCCGAAGCCGGTATCTCGGTCGACGTGCTGCGCGAGTTCAAGGGCAAGCTGCCGATCCTCGGCGTGTGCCTCGGCCACCAGGCGATCGGCGCCGCGTTCGGCGGCAACGTCATCCGCGCCAGGCAGGTCATGCACGGCAAGACCTCGCTGATCGCGCACACCGGCGTCGGCGTCTTCCGCGACCTGCCAAGCCCGTTCACCGTGATCCGCTACCACTCGCTGGCCATCGAGCGCAGCTCGCTGCCGTCGTGCCTGGAGGTGACCGCATGGACCGACGACGGCGAAATCATGGGCGTGCGGCACAAGGAGTTCGACATCGAGGGCGTGCAGTTCCACCCCGAGTCGATCCTGTCCGAGCATGGCCACAAACTGCTGCAGAACTTCCTTGAACGCTAAAAATATCGGAACCGCCATGAAGATCACCCCACAAGAAGCCCTGCTGCGCTGTATCGAACACCGCGAAATTTTCCACGACGAGATGCTGCACCTGTTCCGCCAGATCATGTCGGGCGAAATGTCGCCGACGATGATCGCCGCGCTCACCATCGCCCTGCGCGTGAAGAAGGAAACCATCGGCGAGATCGCCGCCGCCGCCCAGGTGATGCGCGAGTTCTCGACCAAGGTGCCGATGGCCGACACCACCAACCTGCTCGACATCGTCGGCACCGGCGGCGACGGCGCGCATACCTTCAACATCTCGACCGCGTCGATGTTCGTCGCCGCTGCGGCCGGCGCGCGCGTGGCCAAGCACGGCGGGCGCAGCGTGTCGTCGTCGTCCGGCAGCGCCGACGTGCTCGAGTCGCTGGGCGCGAACATCAACCTGGCGCCCGAGCAGATCGCGCAGTCGATCGCGCAGACCGGCATCGGCTTCATGTTCGCCCCCAATCATCACGCGGCCATGAAGCATGCGGCGCCGGTGCGGCGCGAACTGGGCGTTCGCACCATCTTCAACATCCTCGGCCCGCTGACCAATCCGGCCAGCGCGCCGAACATCCTGATGGGCGTGTTCCATGCCGACCTGGTGGGCATCCAGGTACGCGTGCTGCAGCGCCTCGGCGCCCAGCATGCGGTAGTGGTGTACGGCCGCGACAACATGGACGAAGTCTCGCTGGGGGCGGCCACCATGGTCGGCGAACTGGTCGACGGCGAGATCCGCGAATACGAAATCCATCCTGAAGACTTCGGCCTGCCGATGATCGCCAGCCGCAACCTGAAGGTGGCCGATGCGGCCGAATCGAAGGCGATGCTGATGGGCGCGCTGGTGGGCGAACCTGGCGCCGCCTTCGACATCGTTGCGCTCAACGCCGGTACCGCGCTGTATGCGGCCGGCGTGGCCAGCTCGATCGAAGATGGCCTGGCCAAGGCGCGCGCGGCGATCACCTCGGGCGCGGCAAAGGCCAAGCTCGAGCAGTTCGTGACGGTGACCCAGCAACTCGGCCAAGGCTGATTGTTCAAATAAAGATTATTCAACCATGTCAGATATCCTCAACAAGATCCTCGCCGTCAAGGCCGATGAAGTTTCCGCTGCCAGCAAGTACCGCAGCCTGGCCAGCCTGCGCGCCGATGTCGAGGCGGACGCGGGCCTGCGCGCCGGCCTGCGCGGTTTCGAGGCGAGCCTGCGCAAGAACATCGGCGCCGGACGCGCCGGCGTCATCGCTGAGGTGAAAAAGGCGTCGCCGTCGAAAGGCGTGCTGCGCGAGGACTTCCGTCCCGCCAACATCGCGGAAAGCTATGCGCGGCACGGCGCGGCCTGCCTGTCGGTGCTGACCGACAAACACTTTTTCCAGGGCTCGCCGGAATTCCTGCAACAGGCGCGCGCCGCCTGCGACATTCCGGTGCTGCGCAAGGATTTCATGGTCGACATGTACCAGGTGTACGAAGCGCGCGCGATGGGCGCGGACGCGATCCTGCTGATCGTCGCCGCCCTCGACCATGGCCTGATGAGCGAAATGGAAGCGTGTGCGATGGAACTTGGAATGGATGTGCTGGTCGAAGTACATGATGGCGATGAGTTGACGGCGGCGCTGAACTTGCGCACCGCGCTCTTCGGCATCAATAACCGAAACCTGCGCACGTTCGAAACCTCGCTGCAAACCACGGTTGACCTGCTGCCGCGCGTGCCGCCGGACCGGCTGGTGGTGACGGAGTCGGGAATCATGGCGCCGGTCGACGTCAAGCGCATGCGCGACGCGAACGTGCATGCATTCCTGGTCGGCGAGGCCTTCATGCGCGCGCCTGACCCCGGTGTGGAACTTGCCAGGCTGTTCGACTAAACCATGAACGTTATCCGCAATACCAGGACCGCCGGCGCGGTCCTGTTGGCTCTGCTCGCCTCCGCTTGCACGCAGCCTGTCATTTTCACCACGCTGCCGGCGGCGCAGCCATCTGCCGGCCAGGCGCAGGCATTGCCGCGCGCGGGAGTCAGCGGCCAGCGTACGTCGTTCTCCAGCCTCGACGCCTACAAGGCCGACGTCGCCGCGCAGATCATGCGCTACAACGGCGCCCATACGTTCAGCGGCAAGCTGCCGCCGATGTTGCCGGCTGTCGTCGTGCTCAGCATCACGGTCGACCGCGACGGCCGGATGACCAATGTGTCGGTGCAACGGTCGCGCGACCAGGACGCGTCGAAGGTGGCGCTGGCGTCGATGCAGCGCACGGGTTCCTTGCCGCGGCCGTTCAACCTGGCGACCGGGCCCGGGCCGTCGCTGACGTTTTCCGAGACTTTCCTGTTCAATGCCGATTACCGGTTCCAGCTGCGCACGCTGGCGCCGGTGCAGATGGCGGACTGAAGATCTGATGTTGCTGCCACGGCGCTCGCCTCCCGCAGCCTTCAGCCGACGGTGTGGACCATCCGCTATTTAAACATTGTGACAACCATAGTAATATCGCAACATAGGCCCGGCCTCGGTTCAATGTGTGCGTCCCGACGCGCATTCCACCAATGCAGAAGGACGCTCGCATGACTGATGCTGTTGCCGTAAGAGAATCTCCCATCGCGGAAAAGGCTGTGCCGCCGGTCTCTCGATTTTACGTTGTCTCGATACGCGAATTCATCATCCTGTTCATCGGAACGCTGAGCCTGTACTCCTTTTATTGGTTCTACAAGCAGTGGGCTTGCCTGCGGGACAGCGCGCCGGAGGGCTCGGATGACCGCGAAATCTGGCCGTCGTTGCGCGCTATTTTTGCGCTCTTCTTTATCCATTCGCTGTTCGGCGAAGTGAAACAGCGCAGCTTGGCAGGCTCCGCGCTGGACGAATGGGAGGGCGGTGCGCATGCCACGTTCATGGTGATCCTGTTGTTGGCCGCTTCCATGGCGGATCGCTTGTCTGCCATGAAGGTCGGCGTGCCGGTCACCAGCTACCTGCTGATCGTCCTGATGGTGCCGTTGCTGTTCCTGTACTGTAAGGCCCAGGGCTTGATCAATATCGCCTGCGGCGATCCAGCGGGGGCGGCGAATAACAAGCTCTCCTGGACGAACTATGGCTGGCTCTTTCTGGGCGCCATATGGTGGTTGCTGATTCTGGCGGGGCTGGTACTGGAAGACGTGCCTGCCTGAATTCGGCCGACCGAGCACGCGGCATTTGCACACCGGCCGGCGGACGCGGCGAGCCATGCTGGTTATGCGCTGTATGGATCCCCGCTTCGCGAGGATGACGGCCAGATGGTTGGGCCGTAAGTACTACGGACAGTTCTGACGGCCAAGCACCCACGCACATCGTCCTCGCGGACGCGGGGACCCAATTCGCGGGAGCAGCTACGGCTGCGGCCCCTGCGTCTGGGCGTCAACAGAGATCGAGCAAATGGGGTCCCCGCGTTCGCGAGGACGACGTGCGAAGTGCGTGTCTGACGCTTACATGCGACGACGTGCGAAATGCACGTCCGGTGCTTACATGCGGACGACGTGCGGAATGCGCGGCCCCCAGCTTACATGCTCGGGCGTTTGAGCTTCTTGCTGGAGGATGTCGCTTCCAGCGCGATGCCCGGCGTGCGGTCGCCCTGCAGCTTGACGCTGAACGTCAGCAGCTCGTCGCGGCGGAAGGCGTGCACCTCGACGGTGTCGCCGACGCGGTAGCGCCCCAGCAGCGCATCGAGGTTGAGCGGGTTGCCGGACACCCGCAAACCATCGATCGCCACCAGCACGTCGCCGGCCGACAGCCCGGCGCGGTGCGCCGCCCCGCCCTCGTGCACCTGCGTCAGCTTGCAGTCGGCGCCGTCACGGCCCGTGCTCGCATCGAGCGCCGGCCTGGCAGCCTTGCGCTCATCGGCCAGCTTGACGCCGAACGGCGCATAGAGCCTGGCCAGCGGCAGGTCGTCGGTGCCGCGCACGTAGCGGTTGAACAGCGGCTTGAGCTTCAGTCCGCTGATCTCGTCGAACAACGCTTCCACCTCCGCCTCGGTGACGCCGCGCGCAGCCGATGCATAGAAGTCGCGCCCATAACGCTGCCACAGCGCCGCCATCACGTCGTCGAGCGACCTCTTGCCGTCGGTCCTGGCGCGGATGGTGAGATCGAACATCAGCGCCACCAGCGAACCCTTGGTGTAGTAGCTGACGATGGCGTTCGGCGCGTTCTCGTCCTGGCGGTAGTATTTGCCCCACGCGTCGAAGCTGGAATCGGCCACGCTCTGCTTGGTGCGGCCGCTGCCGCGCAGGACGCTGCCGATGGTCTTGGCCTGCAGCTTGAGGTAGGCGGCCTCGTCGAGCAGGCCACTCCTCACCAGCAGCAGGTCGTCGTAATAGCTGGTGAAGCCTTCGAACAGCCATAACAGCGGCGTGTACGTCTCGGCCTGCAGGTCGTACGGCGCGAAGGCGTCGGGCTTGATGCGCTTGACGTTCCAGGTGTGGAAATACTCGTGACTGCACAGTCCCAGGAACTTGAGGTAGCCATCGTTGGCCTCCAGTTTTTTCGGCGTCGCCGCGGTTGGCAGGTCGGCGCGCGCGCAAATAAGCGCGGTGGAGGCGCGGTGTTCCAGGCCGCCGTAACCGTCGCCCACCGCGAGCGTGAGGAAGACGTAGCGGTCCATCGGCGCCTTCTTCGATTTCGGCTCGAAGAACGCAATCTGGGTTTCACAGATGGCTTTCAGGTCGGCCTGCAGGCGCGCCATGTCCAGGTTCGGCACGCGGCCCGAAATGACGATGTCGTGCGGGACGCCGTGCGCCTTGAAGGTGGCCAGCGCGAAGTCGCCCATCTCGACCGGGTGGTCGATCAGGTCATCGTAATCGGCGGCGACATAGGTGCCGAAACCATAGCGCTTCGCGCCAAGTTCAGGCAGCGAAGTGGCGACGCGCCAGGTTTGCGCAGCCGCATCGGCGGGCCGCTGGATGTCGACCTGGTGCGCCATCTCTTCCTGTCCCAGCACGCGCAGGAAGACGCTGGTGCCGTTGAAGAAGCCGTGGGTCTGGTCGAGGTGGGCGGCACGCACCGACAGGTCCCACGCGTACACCTCGTAACGCACCGTCAGCGCGCCGGCCACCGGCGCGGCGCGCCAGGAGTGCTTGTCAAGCTTGGTCAGGGCCACCTGCTTGCCGTCCGACCCTGCGCGGATCTGGACGATGTTGCGGGAGAATTCGCGGATCATGTAGCTGCCCGGGATCCAGGCAGGCAGCGCCAGCACCTGGCCGTCCGGTGCCGGCAAGGCGATGGTCAACGTGACTTCGAACAGGTGGCCGGCCAGGTCTTTCGGCACGATCGCGTAGTGGATGGCGGGAGGCTGCTTTTGGTTGGGCTTTTTCATAAGTCGTCGGCGGCGCGGCAAAATGGGGTCCCCGCGTGCGCGAGGACGACGTCAAGTATTGTGGGAGTGTAGCTCACAGTGCAAATCCGATGGCTGGTCGATGTCGTGGAAGATGCCGGTGTCGTCGACGTCGACTTCCACCACCGGGTGGCGCTTGAGGAGGTGGCGGGCGCCCTCGTCGCCCCTCAGCGCCAGCAGTTCGGGCAGGCAGGGGGCGCTGAAAGCGACCGGGTTGCCGCGCCGGCCGCCGTGCACCGGAGCGGCGATCAGCGCGCCGCCGGCCAAGGCATCGGCCAGCGCCCGGATGGTCGATTCGCGCACCCGCGGCATGTCGCCCAGCGCCACCAGCCAGGCCTGCGCCGCGGGCAGCGAATAACGCAGAGCGTGCACCAGCGAGTGCGCCATGCCCTGGTCCGCATCCGGGCAGATGGTGACGTCGCAGCCCAGCGCACGCAGGGCGTCCGCGGCACCGCCATCATCGGGCGCGACCACCGCAATCACCTTCGGCAGCACCGCCAGCATCGCGCGCGCGCTGGCCACGACCACCGGTTCGCCGCCAGCCAGCGGCTGCATCAACTTGTTGAGGGTGCCCGAGGGATCGAACCGTCGGCCCCTGCCGGCGGCAAGCAGGATGCCGGCAGGCGTCGTCATCTCAGGCGAGCGTCGCTGCCGCGTCCTTGATGGCGGCGCGGATTCGCTGATAGGTGCCGCAGCGGCAGATATTGCCGCTCATGGCGCCGTCGATGTCGGCGTCGGTCGGCGCCTTGTTCGTGCGCAGCAGCGCCGAGGCGCTCATCACCTGGCCGCTCTGGCAGTAGCCGCACTGCGGCACATCGTGCTTGACCCACGCATCCTGCACCGCCTTGCCGACTTTATCGGACGCCATCGCCTCGATGGTGGTGATCTTCTTGCCGGCGGCCGCCGAAATCGGCGTCACGCAGGAACGGATGGCGTCGCCGTCCAGGTGCACGGTGCACGCGCCGCACAAGGCCGCGCCGCAACCGAACTTGGTGCCGGTCATATTGAGGTTGTCGCGCAGCGCCCACAGGATGGGCGTCGATGCATCCGCCTCGACCTGCATGTCCTGGCCATTGATGTTGAGAGTGATCACGCCGGTCCCTTGTTTATTTGATGCTGGCGAACTTCGCTTCCAGCGTCTTGATGTCGACGGCGCCAGGAATGCGGCTGCCGTCGGCGAAGAAGATCGCAGGCGTACCCTGGATGCGCAGCTTCTGGCCGAGCGCGAAGATCTTCTCGTGCGGCGTGTTGCAGGCAGCCGGCGCCGCCGACGCCGCTTTGCCGCTGACCATCCAGTCGTCCCAGGCCTTGTTGCGGTCGGGCGCGCACCAGATGTTCTTCGACTTGGCGATCGAGTCGTCCGACAGGATGTTGTACATGAAGGTGTAGACGGTGACGTTGTCGAGCTCCTTCAGCGTGGTCTGGCGGAAGCGCTTGCAGTAGCCACAGTTGGGGTCTTCGAACACGGCGATGACGCGCTTGCCGTCGCCCTTGACCAACTTGAGGGCCGACTCGAACGGCAGGTCGGAGAACCTGATCTTGTTGATCTCGTCGATGCGGTCCTTGGTCAGGTCCTGGGCGGTCTTGGTGTTGTAGACGTGGCCGATGATCAGGTACTCGCCGTTCTTGTCCGTGTAGAGGATGTCGCCGGCGGCGCGCACTTCATAGAGGCCCGCGTAAGGGGTCGGCTTGACCGAGTCGATCTTCACGCCAGGGCCCAGGCGCGGCTCGACGATCTTCCTGATGTTCGCTTCGACGGGCGACTCGGCGCCGGCGCAAGCTGCTACCAGCGCGGTCGCCAGCAGCACCGCGATGTGTGATGTACGCATTGATTACTCCGTATTCGTTTCAAAAATCTTATTTTCCCATTGCGTGGGCCATCAGCCGGCGCTTGATCATGGGCAACTTATTCAGCAAGTTTAGCCCTAAATTACGAACCACGCGTACCGGTTCGAGGTCGGCGCCGAACAGGCGGGCCAGGCCGTCGGTGGCGAGCTGCATCAGCAGCACGTCTTCCTTGCGGGCCCTGGCGTAACGCGACAGCACGCGTTCGTCGCCGATGCTGCGCTGGGCTTCGCGGCCGGCGACCGTCTCGAGCAGCTGGGCGACGTCGGCGAATCCGAGGTTCATGCCGTGGCCGGCCAGCGGATGGACCACGTGGGCGGCGTCGCCCACCAGCGCCACGCGCGGCGCGATGATCGCGTGCGGGCGGACCAGCGCCAGCGGCACGTCCTTGACCGTCTCCGGCTGCAGGGGGCGCAGCTGGCCGAGCTTATCTTCGCTCAGCACCGCCAGGCGCACCGCCATCTCGCCGAGCGACTCGCCCATCAGGGTGTCGGCCAGCGCGTCCGGCGCCGACCATACCAGAGAGACGCGCTGGCCCGGCAGCGGCAGCAGTGCGACGATGCCCTCGTGGCCGGTGAACCACTGGTAGGCGACGCCGTGGTGCGGCTTGGCGCAGGCGAAGTTGGCGACCACGGCGCGCTGGTGATAGGAGCGGTAATCGAGGCCGATGTCGCACTGGCCGCGCACCCACGAATTGCCGCCGTCGGCGCCCACCACCAGAACGCAGGCGACGATGGCGCCGCCGTCGAGGGTGACGGTGGCGCCGTCGGCGTCGGCATGCAGGCTGGTAGCGCGGCCGCTGACGATGTTGACGTTGGGCGCGAACCGGAGGGCGGCGTCGAGCGCCTGGTTCAGGTTGCGGTCCTCGACGATCCAGGCGAGCGCGCCGACGTGGGCGCCGAAGGCGTCGAACTCGACGTCGCCGGGCTGCTTGCCGTCGCCATTGACGACCATCGATTCAACCGGCGCCACGCGCGATGCGTCGAGGGCGCCCCATACCATCAACGACGACAGCAGGGTGTGGGCGGTGTGGTTGAGCGCATAGACGCGCACGTCCCACGGCTGCTCGGCGCCGGGCGATGGCGCGCCGGGGTTTGGCTGGCCTGGCGGCACCAGCAGGGTGACGCGGTGGCCGGCCTGGGCGAAGCCGAGCGCGGTGGTCTTGGCGATGGCGCCATTGCCGACGATACAGACATCACTGTCGTGCCGTGCGGCGGAGGTAATTGGGCTGTTCATCGAAGCATTATAGCGGCTTGAAAGGCGACAGTTTTGCGCCGGGACGCAGCATTTTTCATGTTAAGTCGTCAGCCGCCCTTGCAAACCTGCATCGGGGTGTCTATAATCATGCCTCTTGGCCTGGTAGCTCAGTCGGTAGAGCAGAGGATTGAAAATCCTTGTGTCGGTGGTTCGATTCCGCCCCGGGCCACCAAGAACGTGTTTTACAGGACGCCAATCCATCGTGATTGGCGTTTGCGTTTCCGGCACACGTGATCCTCGTGTCCGGTCTATCTCCGGCGCGGCGCGCGCGTCCCCGCCGGTCAGCTCACTTCTCGAACTATTCACCACGCAGAGGCACTCAGTTCAGCGCCGGCTTGTCGCAATCGACCTGCTCCGCCTTGATCGCGGAATCGCCAGGCGCGCTATTCCGGCTGAGGGCCCCTGCTTCGCCTCGTGCCACGCCGCAGGGCTGCGACTCAGCTTCAGCAGTACCGCCAAGACGGAAGAAGAAGTCGTGGGCGAAGTCCCGTCACCGCTCAGAGAAATTGACCGGAGTGGTGGCAATACAGCCGAGATCGGATCAGTTCTTGCCTGCTGTTTGTATTAGCGGGTTAGCCAAGTGCATCATCGCTCTCGATGTTGCCGTCCACTAGCTTGATGGTGCGGTCGCACTGCTCGGACAGGCGCGGATCGTGAGTGACCAGCAGAACAGCGCAGCCGAACTCCCGGTTGAATTTGCGGAACAGCTGGAACACTTCGGCGGCGGACTTGGTGTCGAGGTTGCCTGTGGGTTCGTCGGCAAGGAGCAGCGCCGGGCGGGAGATCAGCGCGCGGGCCACAGCCACGCGCTGCTGCTGCCCGCCGGAGAGCTGGTCCGGCCTGCGCTGATCGAGCCCCTCCAGGCCGACCTGGGCAAGCAGGTTGCGCGCCCGTTCAATCTGTTCGGGCGTCGGTTTGCCGGTGGCGACCATCAGCGGCATGAGCACGTTCTCCAGCGCGGTAAAGGCCTGAATCAGATGGTGGAACTGGAACACGAAGCCGATGGCGCTGCCGCGCAGCGCAGTGCGCCCGGCGTCGTCCATACTCCGGGTAGGCGCGCCAAGCAACAGCAGCTCGCCCGCGGTAGGCCGGTCGAGCAGGCCGATCACGTTGAGCAGCGTGCTCTTGCCCGAGCCGGACGCACCTACCAGCGCAGCGAAGTCGCGCCGCTGCAGGCGCAGGTCCAGCCCATGCAGCACTTCCACTTCGGTCGGCTTTCCGACGTTGTAGCTTTTTCGAAGGCCTTGCAGGCGCAGTATCTCCTCGCTGGCGTCGTGCTCAGACATGGCGAATCGCCTCCACCGGGTCGAGTGAAGCTGCACGCCGCGCCGGCACGGCTGCCGACAGGAGGCCGGTGACCGTCGCCAGTGCCGTCGCGGCCACTGGCAGCCATGGCTCCACAGGGATGTAAAACAGTTTTGGCCCGAACGTGTTGAACGTGCCCACCAGGCCATATCCCGCCACGACACCCAACAGCGAACCGGCAAGGCCGAACAGTGCTCCTTGGAATAA
This sequence comes from Burkholderiales bacterium, assembly GCA_038248405.1. Taxonomy (GTDB): domain Bacteria; phylum Pseudomonadota; class Gammaproteobacteria; order Burkholderiales; family Burkholderiaceae_D; genus JAFCUW01. The sequence continues at coordinate 7,842 of JBBRXM010000076.1, read as the reverse complement.
GAACACCAGCAGCATCTGTTGCCGCGTCGTGCCCATCGCGCGCAAGATTCCGATCTCCCGCGTTCGCTGGACCACGCTCACCGACAGCACACTGGCAATGCCCAGCGCCACGCTCAAAGCGACGAAGGCGCTGATCATCTGCGTCGACAGGCTCTGCGAGCGCAAGGCGTTCATCAGCTGGCCATTCGTTTCCATCCAGCTTTCCGCCCGCAGTCCTGTGAGGCGGGCAATGCGGCTCGCGATTGTCTGCGCGTCGAAGATGTTGTCGACCGTCACATCGATGATGGTCGCGCCGCCTGGCAGGTTGAGCAGCGACTGCGCCTGCTTCATGTCCAGGTACACGTAGCGCGCATCGAGTTCGCGCACCCCCAACTCGAAGATGCCGGCGACGGTCATCACGCTCTCGCGTCCCTGGCCGCCGTCCAGCCGCAGCTTGTCGCCCACGCGCATGCCGAGGTCGGACGCCAGCTGCTTGCCGATCACGGCGTCGCCGGCGCCGATGCGAAACACGCCGGCGACGATGTCATCCTGAATCGGGATGATGCGCTGGTAGCGCGCTGCGTCGATGCCGACCAGCGCCACCGACTGCAGCGCCTCGCCGCGCCGCGCAAACGCCGGCCCGGAGATCAGCGGCGACACGGCCTTGACACGCGGCAGCACGTCGAGCACATCGCGCACTTGCTGCCAATTGTTGATGGAGCGCAGGCGCTGGGCGCGCTTGTCCTCCAAAATCAGCTGCGCGCTTCCCGAAGCAGTCGGCAGGATACGATTGCGCTCTTGCGTGGGCTGTACCTTGATATGGGCCTGAGTACCCAGGGTGCGGTTGATGATGTTGCCCTGCAGCCCGGTGATCAGCGCAGTGAGGAAGACAATCACGGCCACTCCCACGGCGATGCCAACCAGGATCAGGGTGCTCTGCGCCTTGCCTTCACGTAGGAACCTGGTAGCAATGGTCCACTCAATCCACATCGGGTCAGTCCAGCTTGACCGGCAGTTCTTTGCGCGCGGCGGAGTCGACGCTCAGGCCGGTGGACACCACGCGCACGCGATCGCCTGGTGCGAGCGCCGCCTGCGCGTCCGCCAGGATCCAGTCGCCGACCCGCAAACCGGCCGTGACTTCAGTCTGGGTGAGGCCACGCAAGCCGAGCTGTACCTGGCGCCGCGTGGCGCGGCCATTCTCGACCAGCCACAACGCGGCCTGGTTGCCGTCGGTGTTCGCCAGAGCGTCGTTCGGTACGACGATGGCGCGGCCCCGGCGACCCGTTTCCACGTTCACTGACACGGTCATCCCCTGGCGCAAGAATCCCGGCACCGGGGTGACGGCGAGGCGCACGTCTACCGTGCCGCGCTGCGGATCGACGCTGGGGGCAATGAAGCTCACCTTTGCCGGGAACGGCCGCACAGGGTAGGAGTCGGCAACGCACATGGCCGCCTGACCGAGGGCGAGCACTTCGAGGTTTTTTTCATCCAGCGGCACCACCAGTTCGGTGTCGCCGGCGCGAGCAATTTCGAACAGGACCCGACCGGGCTGCACCAGGTCGCCCGGCTCGGCATTGCGGGTCAGCACGGTACCAGCGACTTCGGCGCGGATCGTGGTCTTGGCCAACTGCGCTTTGGCGCTGGCCACACGCGCGCGCGCGGCGGCCTCGCTGGGATTGCCGGCCACGAGTGAACGAACAGTCAGCAGCGCCTGCTCGACCGCGGTGCGGGCGACAGTCTCCGCTTGTGTCGACTGCTCCATCATTTCGCGCGTGATCATCTGCTGCTGGAAGAGATCGCGACGACGCTTGGCTTCGCGGCCGGCCTGAGCCAACCTTGCTTGCGCCTCGTTCAGACTGGCCTGCGCCTGCGGACGGGTCGACTGCTGCAACTGGGCCAGGGCGGCTTGCGCCTCGCGAACCGAGGCCTCGAGATCGTCGGCGCGGAGTACCGCCAGCACGTCGCCAGGCTGCACCAGGTCGCCCTCCCGCACGCGCCGCTCGACTACCACCCCGGTCATCGGGCTGCCGACCTGTGCACGCGATACGGCCGCTACGCGGCCGGTCGCCACAACAGTCTGCACCAGTGGCCGCGCTGCCACTTCGTAACCGGCCAAGGCCGGCCCTCGCATTTTCTGCACGAGCCCCCATGCCAGGGCGCCGAAGGCCAAGCAGGCGACGGTGACGAGGACGAGGGCGCGTTTCGTGGTGTGACGTGGAATATGCATGGTGGCCGCTATGGTAACCGATTGTTCAATATCGGAATGTATGGGGCACGAGCGGCAGCTGGCTTGCGAGGCGTTGCCGGAACTCGGTAGTGGCGCGATCGGCTTCGATGTCAATGTCGGCACACGCGTCGAAACTGTCGGCCGGTGTCGGGGTGACGACGACGCGCTCGTCTTGGCTGAGGATGAAACGGTTGCTCCAGCCTATCGCCATCGGCAAGAGGCTGCTCACAATGGGTCAACGGATTCGATGGTAGAAGCGCCGCCAACAGCGCGTGCGACGACCTACCACCGGTCTTCCGGCAACCGCATGGACGTCGGGTAGACGGATCCTCCCGCGCGTCGGTGATCCATTGTCAGCGGAATTGGTAGAGGTAACCCAGGCGCAGTGCACTTTCCGTTTTGCGGCCGACCAGCGGACTGTCCTCGATGACGTCATCCAGGACAGTCACACTGGCATCCAGATACATGCTCTGAGTAGAACTCAAGCGGTAAGCTACGCGCAGACCCAGCTCCGGATTGAGCGCACTGTCGCCAGAGTACGTCGGCCTGCCCTCCCGCACTTCGTTCGGCCGCACGCCATAGTAATAATACACGTAGTCGCGGTCGACCCAATTCAAGGCGAGCCGTGGGGCGACCAGAAAAGCACCGGCGCGCAGCGGCTTGTCGATGCTGGCGCGGGCCCGCTTCCCCTTGCTATGACCGCTCGCATCGGCCAGCCACTCGGCGCTGGCATTCGCGAGGTCGCTGCGCCAACCGAGCGCTGCCCCCAACCACAAACTGCGTTTGCGTTCGGCCATGCCGTACAGCGCGTGCGAGTCCGACGATTCGAAACCGTCTTCGAGCGCATAGCGCGCACGCAGCGACAGCGCTACCGGCGACGCCATCGGGACTTTTAAGTCCGCGGTAGGGCCGGCCACACGCACCCAACTATTCTCATAGGACAGGAGTGGAATCGCATTGGTTTTGGAGCCCATCCCCTTGTAGGACTGCTGCTTGAAGTTGATACCGACGCCAACACCCCATTGTCCGACATTCGCCGGTGCGTCGGCAGGCGCGCTAACCTGTGCCGCAACTGGAACCGTCAGGGTGCCAAGAAGTAACAACGAAGTCCAGAAGAAAGAATGCGATGAATTTGCCATATTTTTCCGATTGAAAGGATTGATGCACCGAAACCAACATGCACGATAGAGCAAATCTGTTATTTTTGCGCCTTCGCCATGAACTCAAGAACGATGGGGTGGAAAAGCCGGTCCGACGCGCAGCTCGAAAGCGACAGCGCGGCCGCCCCTGACATGGGGCACCGCTCGCAATCCGCTATCACAGCGAACCATATCGGGTAGTACGGGGCAATCCGGTAGTCACTTGCAGGAAATTTCAATAGCCGCGCAGCATAAATTCGATACACGACTCGGCGATCATCTGGTCGCTCGTCGACAGACGGCCAGCATGCTGGCGCAGCAGGCTCGCCGGCACCGCCAAAAGGTTGGGCGTGTCCATCACATATTCTTGACGTTCAAACTCAATCAGCGCCTGGACGTCTTGCACGATTGCCCGTGGCGGTACATGACGGGAAAGCGGGATACACCATCTGGTGCTGAGGCGAACAAAATCGCTCTGCACGTCGACGTACAGGAGATGACGGGCACTCTTGTTCGGATTAACGAATATATCAAATCTCGGCATGGCCACCAGTCAACATTTCCGGATGCTCCGCCAAAAAGCGCTGTAATTGCTCCGCAGCAGTCCCCTCTTCCTCAATCTGGCGTGCGTATTGCTCCAAAGCGTCGCGATTGTCCAGCGCCCACTGTGTACAACCGCCATATCCACCAGGCGGCACCCAGCCGTCGGGCACTTGAAGGATCTGCGGTTCCTGAGGAGGCGTGGTCGCCACGACCCGGACCGGAATCAGCTCGAATCGATCACCAGGGTGACAGATGACGTCAAACAGTTTCCCAGCATATTTCTTTCCCAGCGATATCTGGCCGCTGGCACCGACTTCCTTCAACATAGACGCCTCCCATTCATCATGCAATCATGCCGCATGATTCGCTACGCGTCAACGGAGCTGGCCCGACGCCGAGAAGTGCAGGCCCGATGCTTGAAAATCCTTGTGTCGGTGGTTCGATTCCGCCCCGGGCCACCAAGAACGTACTTCACGAAACGCCAACCATCACGGGTTGGCGTTTTTGTTCGCGAAGCACGAAGTCCTCGTGTCTGGTCCATTTCCGGTCGATTTCCTCTTCGGTACACACATTTTTTGAGCTCCAAAAGCCGGAGACTCGCTTGACTGTCTGCAAAACCTTAAGCGAATTCTTCACTACCAAAGCTAAACCAAGACCGCTTGCGTCAGCTATGTGGCACAGCACCATCGAGCATCGGCGCGGCTGCTTGTTCGCCCGCCTGCGCGGCGACCATCTGCTCCAGCGCAATAGCCTCCATCGGCCGCCCGAACAGATAACCTTGGCAACAACCGCAGCCGATTTCCTCAAGAAAGGCGCGCTGGGCTTGCGTCTCTACAACTTCCGCGATGATTCCGAGCCCCAAGGACTGGCTGAGCGCCACGATACTGCGTGCGATCGAGGCGGCGTTCGGGCTCTCCAGGATGTCGCGCACGAACGAACGGTCGATTTTGAGCTGGTCTAGGGGCAGCCGCTTGAGGTAACTGAGGGACGAATAGCCGGTGCCGAAATCGTCGAGTGCGAAACCGATTCCACGCTTCTTCAGCTGCAGCATCTTGTCGATCGTATCGTCGACGTCGTCGATCAGGATAGATTCCGTCAGCTCGAGCTTCAGCAGCATTGGGTCGATGCCGCAGTCGTCCACGATTTCCAGGACCTCGTTTGCAAAGCCGGGCTGCCGGAACTGCCGCACGCTGACATTGACCGCGATGATCATATGGCCCAGACCAGGTAAGCGGCTCCATCGCGCCAGTTGGCTGCATGCAGTGCGCAGCGCCCACTGGCCCACCGGCACGATCAGTCCGGATGCCTCAGCAACCGGTATGAATTCCGCAGGGCTTACCGGGGCGCCTGCCGCATTGTTCCAGCGCAGCAGCGCTTCGGCGCCGATGATCCGGCCCGTGCTGTCGACCTGCGGCTGGTAGTGCAGGGCAAAATCCGAAGTGCGAACCGATTCGCGCAGTGCGGCCTCCATCGCAAGGCGGCAGGTAACTTCGGATTCCATGACGGGATCAAAGAAACGCAAGGTGTTTTTTCCTTCGTGCTTGGCGCGATACATAGCCATGTCGCCACGCTTCATTAGTGTGTCGACGGTGCCGTCGGTGCTGAGCGCCGCACCCAGACTACACGTCGTGTGATGGATCATGCCGCCGATGTCGAATGGCTCGCGCATCGCGGCAATGATCTTCCACCCGGTTGCGGCGGCGTGGTGGACCGCCTCGTTCTGATCGTGCCCGATGTTCTCAAGCAGGACGACGAATTCGTCGCCTCCGATGCGCGCGACGGTATCGCCGGCCCGGGTACAGGCGCTGATGCGCGCCCCAACCTGCCGCAGCAACCGGTCGCCGGCTGCGTGTCCACGCAGGTCGTTCAGGTCTTTGAAATTGTCGAGATCCAGAAATAGCAGGGCGGCCACCTGCCCGGCCCGTTCATGGAGCGGCAGGCAGTGGCGCAGCCGCTCTAACAGGAGGCGCCGGTTCGCAAGGTCGGTCAGCGGGTCGGAATAGGCCAGTTTCGCGATTTCGTCCTGTGCCAGTTTCTGCGCCGTGATATCGCCCTGCGTGCCGACATAATGGCTGATGTGGCCAGATAGGTCGCACACCGCAGTGACCGTGAGGCGAACCGGGTAAGTCCCGCCATCGGTGCGAGAAGTCCAGATCTCGCCCTGCCATTTCCCGGCAGCAGCGACGGCTTCCCACATCATGGCGCTGGCGTCCCCGCCATCGGGTGACAGCGAAAACGCTGGCAGGCAGCGGCCGGCCATTTCCGCGGTAGCGTAGCCGGTCATGGCGCAATAGGCCTCGTTGACCCGCAGCACACGGTGGTCAGGACCGGCAATGAACATGCCTTCGGCGGACTGGAATACCGTGGCGGCGACGCGGTTCGCCTCTTCGGCCGCCCGCCGGTCGGAGATGTCGATCGAAATCCCGCACAGGCCGTGGACGCCGCCATCCGCGCCATACAAGGGTATCTTTGTGCTGAGGACAGTGACCTGCCGTCCGTGGGCGTCAGGCACGGTCTCTTCCGACACAACCCTCTGGCGGCCTGCAATCGTGCGCATGTCGTTACGCCGGATTGCCTCGGCGACCGTCGCTTCGAACAGCTCGCTGTCCCGGCGCCCGATGACGCCTTCGCCGCTGCGCCCGAGGAAGGTGTAGAGTGCTTGGTTGGCATAGGTATAGCGGCAGTCCGCATCCTTGATATAGATCAGGCTGTCCACGCTGTCGAGGATAGTCTCCAAGCGTTGTTCAGTCTCCCTGAGCGCCCCGCTCTTGCGCAGATTCTGGCGTTTCAGCCATGCCGCCGTGCTCAGGGACATGACCAACAGAGCGAGCACCAAGCCTGCGCCCCACCACACATACCTCGGGACCTGCGCCAAGATGGAGCGCGACCGCCAGCGGTCGAGGATGTCGAAGTACACCGAGGCCGGGTCGGCCTGCCAGGCACCGAGACGGCGGTCGAGTGCGGCAAGAAGGTCGCCGTTGCGGCCCTTCCCCGCCACGTAGAAGAGGCGGGCGGGCTGGAACATGATGGGGGTTTCCACGATTCCACGGCTCGTTGCGTGCAAGCCGCCTACATAGTGGCTGGCGACGACCGCATCCGCCTTTCCCCGCGCAACCAGGTCGAAACCATCGGCAACCGATGCGACTGGCACCAGTTGGGGCGCGACACCGAAGTTCATTGCGAGATCGGCGAAGTAGCGTTGCTGGATCGAACCGGACAATACCGCGATGCGTTTTCCGCCTGTATCGGTCATCGAAGTGATGTCGACGCCTACACGCCGGTATACCTGCGACCAGCTGAACAGGGCAGGGACACGGTGGAAGTCGAGTAGACGGCTGCGCTCTTCGGACCAGGCGACATCGGGCAGCAGGTCGATGCTGCCGTTGGCAACGGCAGCGAGGCATTGCGTCCATTCGCAGCGAACGAAGCGCAATTCCCAGCCTTCCTTGGTGGCGACTTCTTTCAGCATGTCGACCAGGATGCCATCGGCCTGCCCCCGTTGATCGATATACAGTTTGGGGGCATTGTCGTAGATGCCGACCTGAACTACGCGCGGCGCGGCCGCGGTATGGCCAAGGAGTGCGCACGACAGTAGCGCCATCAGAACTATCCTCTGCAGCAAGGTAATCGAGCCTTTCGCAAAATAGCGTGTCCGGATCCACCGGACCGTTCCGTTGCGCCATGGGCGAAGGCGCATTCCATCTTTTACCACACTGCGGCACAGAAGCGCTTCGATATGCGGTGCACGACATGTCACTCGCGCGGATGCGGGCGACTGGTCTTCCCGACACATCGCCGCACCGACATGGCCCGCCTAGTGTCCTGAGTTAGAAATTCGCAAACAAAATCGCTCAATGCTCGCCAGAATGGCATCTGCTGATTTTGTCCAAACAAACGGTTTCGGTTCGGCGTTGTTCATCTTGAGATAGGAACGAATTGCGTCCTCTAATTGGC
>JBBRXM010000075.1:0-25140 GCA_038248405.1 Burkholderiales bacterium | reverse complement strand
CTGCACCATCGGCTGGCCGAAGTCGACAAGCGCCGCCTGGCAGTCGAGGGCGCCGACGAAGTCGATGCCGCCGTCGCCGCCACCCGCAGCGCCAACGTCGAACGGCTGCTGGCCGCGGCCCGCAAGGCGGTCGACGACTTCGGCCTGGAGTTCCGCGACACCTACGACCTGCGCAAGCGCGCCGTGCGGGTGCTGGGCCGCTACACCGACAAGCACAACATCCGCTTCGACGGCATCAAGCGCGTCTCGCACGTCACCGACGCCACCGACTGGCGCGTCGAGTATCCGTTCGTCGTGCTGACCCCGGACACCGAGGACGAGATGGCCGGCCTGGTCAAGGGCTGCATCGAACTGGGCCTGACCATCATCCCGCGCGGCGGCGGCACCGGCTACACCGGCGGCGCCATTCCGCTCACGCCGATGTCGGCTGTCATCAACACCGAAAAACTGATCGACTTGGGTCCCGTCGAAATGACCACCCTGCCGGGCCTGAGCCGCGAATACGCGACCATTTATTCCGGCGCCGGCGTCGTCACCAAGCGCGTCTCGGACGCTGCCGACAAGGCCGGCTTCGTGTTCGCGGTCGATCCGACCTCGGCGGAAGCGTCCTGCATCGGCGGCAACATCGCCATGAACGCCGGCGGCAAGAAAGCCGTGCTGTGGGGCACCGCGCTCGACAACCTGGCCTCTTGGAAGATGGTCGACCCGAACGGCGACTGGCTCGAAGTGACGCGCATGGACCACAACCTGTCGAAGATCCACGACGCGCCGGTGGCCACCTTCAAGCTCGAGTGGACCCACCCGAACGTGCGCGGCGAATCGAAGGATGCGCCGTTCCGCACCGAAACGCTGACCATCGAAGGGCGCACCTTCCGCAAGGAAGGCCTGGGCAAGGACGTCACCGACAAGTTCCTGTCCGGCCTGCCCGGCATCCAGAAAGAGGGCTGCGACGGCCTCATCACGTCGGCGCGCTGGATCCTGCACAAGATGCCGAAGTACGCCCGCACCGTCTGCCTGGAGTTCTTCGGCCAGGCGCGCGACGCCATCCCGTCGATCGTCGAGATCAAGGATTACCTCGACGGCCTGCCGGCCAAGGGCGGCGCCCAGTTCGCCACCGTGCGCCTGGCCGGCCTCGAGCACCTCGACGAGCGCTACCTGCGCGCGGTCGGCTACGCCACCAAGTCCAAGCGCGCGGTGCTGCCGAAGATGGCGCTGTTCGGCGACATCGTCGGCGACGACGAAAACGCGGTGGCGCAAGCCGCCTCCGAAGTGGTGCGTATCGCCAACACCCGCGTCGGCGAAGGCTTTGTCGCCGTCAGCGCCGAGGCGCGCAAGAAGTTCTGGCTCGACCGCGCCCGCACGGCGGCCATCGCCAAGCACACCAACGCCTTCAAGATCAACGAAGACGTCGTCATTCCGCTGAACCGCATGGGCGAGTACACCGACGGCATCGAGCGCATCAACATCGAGCTGTCGATCCGCAACAAGCTGCAGCTGGTCGAACAGCTGCGCGCGTTTTTCGCCGCCGGCAATCTGCCGGTCGGCAAGAGCGACGACGCCAGCGGCGAGTCGATCGGCGCCGAAGAGATGCTGGGCGACCGCGTGCCGCAGGCCGACGCCGTGCTGGCCGAGGCCGAAGCACGCTGGCGCTACCTGCTGGCCGGGCTCGACCTGCCGCTGTCCGGCGCCCGCGACCAGCTCTACCAGCTCGGCCTGCAGACGCTCGACATCGCCTTCGAGGCGCGCCTGGCCGAGCAGCCCCACGCCACCGTCTTCGACGTGTTGCAGGACCGCACCGTGCGCGTGTCGTGGAAGCAGGAAATCCGCGCCCACATGCGGCAGATCTTCAACGGCGCAGCCTTCAAGCTGATCCTCGACGAACTGACCGCCATCCACACCAAGGTGCTGCGTTCGCGCGTGTTCGTCGCGCTGCACATGCACGCCGGCGACGGCAACGTGCACACCAACCTGCCGGTCAACTCGGACGACTACGCCATGCTGCAGGACGCCCACCAGGCGGTCGGCCGCATCATGAAGCTGGCGCGCTCGCTCGACGGCGTCATTTCCGGCGAACACGGCATCGGCATCACCAAGCTCGAATTCCTGACCGAAGACGAGATCAGCGAGTTCCGCGACTACAAACTGCGCATCGACCCGGAAGGGCGCTTCAACAAGGGCAAGCTGCTCAACCTCGAAGGTTTCGGCGCCGACCTGCGCAACGCCTACACGCCGTCGTTCGGCCTGATGGGCCACGAATCGCTGATCATGCAGCAAAGCGACATCGGCGAGATCGCCAACAGCATCAAGGACTGCCTGCGCTGCGGCAAGTGCAAGCCGGTGTGCACCACCCATGTGCCGCGCGCCAACCTGTTGTACTCGCCGCGCGACAAGATCCTGGCCACCTCGGCGCTGATCGAAGCCTTCCTGTACGAAGAGCAGACCCGCCGCGGCGTGTCGATCAAGCACTGGGAAGAGTTCGAGGACGTCGCCGACCATTGCACCGTCTGCCACAAGTGCGTCACGCCGTGCCCGGTCAACATCGACTTCGGCGACGTCTCGATGAACATGCGCAACCTGCTGCGCAAGATGGACAAGAAGAGCTTCAAGCCGGCCAACGCGGCGGCGATGTTCTTCCTCAACGCCACCGATCCGACCACCATCAACGCCACCCGCGCGGCGATGGTCGGGGTCGGCTTCAAGGCGCAGCGCTTCGGCAACGCGCTGCTGAAGAAATTCGCCAAGAAGCAGACCAAGGCGCCGCCGCCGACCACCGGCAAGCCGCCGGTGCGCGAGCAGGTGATCCACTTCATTAACAAGAAGATGCCGGGCAACCTGCCGAAGAAGACGGCGCGCGCGCTGCTCGACATCGAGGACGACAAGGTCATCCCGATCATCCGCAACCCCAAGCTGACCAACGCCGATACCGAGGCGGTGTTCTACTTCCCCGGCTGCGGCAGCGAGCGCCTGTTCTCGCAAGTGGGCCTGGCCACCCAGGCGATGCTGTGGGAAGTGGGCGTGCAGACCGTGCTGCCGCCCGGCTACCTGTGCTGCGGCTATCCGCAGCGCGGCGCCGGCCAGTACGACAAGGCCGACAAGATGATGACGGACAACCGCGTGCTGTTCCACCGCATGGCCAATACGCTCAACTACCTGGACATCAAGACGGTGCTGGTGTCCTGCGGCACCTGCTACGACCAGCTGGCGACCTACGAGTTCGACAAGATTTTCCCTGGCTGCCGCATCATGGATATCCATGAGTATCTGCTGGAGAAGGGCGTCAAGCTCGAAGGCGTCAACGGCACCCGCTACATGTACCACGAGCCGTGCCACAACCCGATGAAGCTGCAGGATTCGGTGAAGGTCGTCAACGCGCTGGTGTCGACGGTGGACAACGTCAAGATCGAAAAGAACGACCGCTGCTGCGGCGAGTCCGGCACCTTCGGTATCTCGCGTCCCGACATCGCCACCCAGGTGCGCTACCGCAAGGAAGACGAGATGGTCAAGGGCGCCGCCAAGCTGCGCGCCGACGGCTTCACCGGCGAGGTCAAGATCCTCACCAGCTGCCCGTCCTGCCTGCAAGGGCTCAAGCGCTACGACGACGACGCCGACACCACCGCCGACTACATCGTCATCGAGATCGCCCGGCACCTGCTGGGCGAGAACTGGCTGCCGGAGTACGTGGCGCGCGCCAACAACGGCGGCATCGAAAGGGTGCTGGTATGATTGATGCGGCACACCGATGCGAGCTGTGCAATCTGTCGTTGGAGACAATTTTCCGCAACGACAAGCTGTCGGTAATCCTGGTCGACGATGCGGCCTACCCGGGTTTCTGCCGCGTCGTCTGGAATGCCCACGTCAAGGAGATGAGCGACCTGGTGCCGGCCGACCGGCTGGCGCTGAACGAAGCCGTGTGGGAAGTGGAGATGGCGCTGCGCGCGGTGATGGTTCCCGAAAAGATCAACCTGGCGAGCCTGGGCAACATGACGCCCCATTTGCACTGGCACGTCATTCCCCGTTATGCTGACGACGCGCATTTCCCGAATCCCGTGTGGAGTGCGGCGGTGCGTGAGACCGACGAAGCCGTGCTCGCCGCCCGCGGCGCCCTGTTGCCTAAACTAAGCGCGGAGATTGTCCGCCGGATGAGCAAATAACATGTCCAAGTCCCCGATCCCCACCGAACTGGCGGTGCGCCAGAAGTCGCGCCTGCTCGACATGACCTTCGACGACGGCGCGTCGTTCTCGCTGCCGTTCGAGTACCTGCGGGTGTATTCGCCGTCGGCCGAGGTGCGCGGACATGGCGTCGGCCAGGAAGTGCTGCAGCTCGGCAAGCGCGAGGTCGGCATCGTGTCGCTTGAGCCGGTCGGCAATTACGCGGTCAAGCCCACCTTTTCGGATGGGCACGACACCGGCCTGTACACCTTCGACTACCTCTACAAGCTCGGCAGCGAGCAGGCCGCGCTGTGGCAGGACTACATGCAGCGGCTGGCGGATGCCGGTTTCGCCGGCGACAGCGGCCGTGAGCCGGGCGCCGCCATCCCGGGCGCGCCGACCAAGGCCCCCAGCTGCGGCCACAACCACTAACGCACTAAGGTCTCCAGCAAAAACTGCTCTTGCCTTTTGCATGCTTCCTGGAGCGGCGCGGCAATTGACTCTGCCTGCAACCGTTTGTCTACTGCCTCTGCCGCTTCCGCGAAGGTCTTTGCGCTGACGAGGAGACGCGCGGGAAGCAATTGCCTAGCCATTTCAGGCTCTACTGTTTCAAGTGGGACAAAATTTCCATGCGCAGTCATGATGTTTCCTTCGCTATGTTGCGGCGCTCATATGTACGCCAAGCCGACGCAAAACGATGTTCATAGTATCGTCTTCGATTAGTCCACCTTCAAGCAGCCCCGGGGATGGCGGTTCAAGGCCTTCCACCCTGAGCACCCCTGCGCACTTTCGATTGTCCGCGCTCGATGGCACCGGGAGCAACAACGCCCACCTCAGATCCTGATGCGAAGGCACTGCTTTGCCAAAGCTCTCTCGTAACATCCCGAGATCGTTGTAGCGAAGCGTCACCTCGCGCGCGCTGTTGAAGGCCGTCGCCGGGACCCCCTGGACACCGACTGCGTTTAGTCGAACCGCGATGTCGAGCTCTCCTTTGATGAAGTCGCCGAGATGCAGGCCAGCGACGACTTCAAGGTAGCCCGACGATCGCTGCGGCTCTGCAAGCAACGAACATCGGAGTCCTTGTCGGTTGATGCCATGTTTATCCGCAAGTGTTCCCAGGAGAAAATATAGATCATCGACTATAGAGCGCTTGTTAATACGCAGGGTCGGAATCCAGTGATGCCGAAAATTTCCTTGTGAAAAGTAGTCGGAATGGTGGTGATATGGGTGCTCGACTTGATGAAGGCCGCGATGCGTGTCCCGAAAACCAGCCGCGCCAGACTCGCCTGCGTTCCTCAAGAGACAGCGGGCGAGCTTGGGCCAGGAGTCATTTCCGCCGTAGTCGTTTACTACCCAGGCGACGCGGTAGCGCTCGAGCATTTTTGCCCACGGATATTTCACCGGGAGAATGGCTGCGGCAAGGATCAGCTTGTCAAGGTTGACATGCTCGTATTTCTGCAGCAATCGGCCGATCTGTAAGGTTCCAAAGCTATGGGCGATGACGCTGGGACGGCCGCACCCCGTCTCCGCGGTGATACGATCGTATTCCTTCACCAGCCAGCTCACCTGGGCATCGAGACTGCCCGTTCGTGCGACATGCAAGGCGCCAAGCTTCCCGTAATCGAGCACGTAGGGGACGAAACCTGCGAGCACCAATTCCGGTACGAGGGCGTTCTGCCAGATGCCCCGCGTCTTCATTCCGTGCAAGCTGATGACTACGCGCATTGCCTCGCCTTACTTATATCGGATCGTCCAGACAGCGTTGGACAGCGCTATCTCAGCTTGGTTGCAGCGCGTCGGCGGCGGGCGACCGTGCTCACCCTGCGGCAGCGCGCTTGTATAATGTAACGAATTCAACGGCGCATCCACTATGACCAACACCACCCATTTCGGCTACAAAACCGTCTCCGAGGACGAAAAAGTCCACGAAGTCGCCAAGGTATTCCACTCGGTCGCCTCCAAGTACGACGTCATGAACGATCTGATGTCGGCCGGCCTGCACCGCATCTGGAAGACTTTCACCATCGCCAAGGCCGGCGTGCGCCCCGGCTTCAAGGTGCTCGACATCGCTGGCGGCACCGGCGACTTGTCCATGGCATTCGCGAAGCAGGCCGGGCCGTCCGGCGAGGTGTGGCTGACCGATATCAACGAGTCGATGCTGCGTGTCGGCCGCGACCGCCTATTGAATAATGGTCTTGTCACCCCAACATTACTGTGTGACGCGGAGAAATTGCCGTTCCCGGACAATTACTTCGACCGCGTCAGCGTCGCCTTCGGCTTGCGCAACATGACCCACAAGGACCAGGCGCTGGCGGAAATGCGCCGCGTGCTCAAGCCCGGCGGCAAGCTGCTGGTGCTGGAGTTTTCCAAAGTGGCAACTGCGCTGCAAAAGCCTTACGATCTGTATTCTTTCTCGGTGCTGCCATGGCTGGGACAGAAAATCGCCGGCGACGCCGACAGCTACCGTTACCTGGCCGAATCGATTCGCATGCATCCTGACCAGGAAACACTGAAGACGATGATGCAGGACGCAGGGCTGGAGCGGGTCGACTACTTCAATCTCACGGCAGGTGTGGCCGCTCTCCACACCGGAATCAAATTTTAGGATGACGACGATGAAAAAATTCTTGGCCAGTATGCTGATTGCTGTGACCGCGCTGTCGATGGTGGCCGAGGCCACCGCGCGGCCGCTGGGCGGCGGCCGCTCGATCGGGCGCCAGTCGCAGAACGTGTCGCGCCAGCAGGCAGCGCCGATGCCGTCGCAGATGCAGCGCGCGGCGCCGGCAGCGGCACCGTCCGCCGCGCCGCGCCCGGCGGCGCCCGCTCCAAAACCGGGCCTGCCATGGAAAGGCATCCTCGGCGGCGCCTTGCTCGGCGCCGGCCTGGCATCGATGTTCGGTCACTTCGGCCTGGGCGCCGGCATGGCCGGCGCGATGGGTTCGATCCTGACCTTCGCCCTGCTGGCGCTGGCCGCACTGTTCATCTACCGCATGTTCCGCCGCAAGACGGAAACTCCGGCCGGCCAGGGCTTCCAGGGCTTCGGCCAGCCTGCCACCGCCGGTTACACGCCGGAAATCGGTTCGGGCATGCAGAAATCGTATGAGCCGGCGCAGCCGGTTGCCTACGAGCCGGTGCAGACCGGCTTCGGCAGCAACGCCGCCCAGCAGGCTCCGGCCGCGCCGTGGGGCGTGCCGGCCGACTTCGACAGCGCCGCTTTCCTGCGCCACGCCAAGTCGTCCTTCATCCGCATGCAGGCCGCCTGGGACAAGGCCGACGTCAACGACCTGCGCGAATTCACCACGCCGGAAGTGTTTGCCGAACTGAAGATGCAGATCCAGGAACGCGGCGCCACCGCCGACTTTACCGACGTGGTGTCGATCGACGGCGAACTGCTGGGCATCGAGCGCACCGGCGACGAATACATCGCCAGCGTCAAGTTCACCGGCCAGATCAAGCCGGCGCCGACCGCCCTGGCCGAGCCGTTCAACGAGGTGTGGAACATGTCCAAGCCGGTCGACGGCAGTTCCGGCTGGGTACTGGCCGGGATCCAGCAGCTGTCCTGATTTTTTTCAGGAAAGTTCCAAGGGTGCCGGGATTGCGTCTGGCAAACTGGTAAGATCGAAACCGCCCGCCTGAGCCCGGGCGGTTTTTGTTTTTTAAGCGAACAATCCATGTCATCTGCGAGAGCACCCATGTCCAACAGCCTTGCCGCGCCCGCCGTCGCGGCGGTCAACCATCTGCTGGCGCAGGAAGCCTGGGCGAGGGATGCGCTCATGCTGCACGCCGGCAAGGTAGCGCTGATCGATGCCGGCAGCGTTGCGCTGCGCATGCGCGTCACCGGCGACGGCATGCTCGACGCCGGCGCAGGCGAGACGCCGGCCAACGTGACGATCCGCCTGAAGCTGTCCGACCTGCCGCTGATCGCGCAAAACCGCGAGCGTGCCTTCTCATACGTCCAGATCGAAGGCGACGCCGAATTCGCCAACACGATTTCGCAACTGAGCAAGGGCCTGCGCTGGGAAGCCGAGCATGACCTCGAACGGTTTGCCGGGCCGATCGTGGCCAAGCGCCTCGCCGGCGGCGCCCGCGGCCTGTTCGCCGCCGCCCGCGCCACCCACCGCAAGCTGACCGAAAACCTGGCCGAATACTTTCTCGAAGAGCAGCCGGTGCTGGTGCGCCCGGCCATGCTCGACGAGCTGGCCGCCGACGTCAACCGCCTGCGCGACGACGTCGAGCGCGCCGCCAAGCGCATGGCAAAACTGGAACAGAAGCTGGCGCCGCGCAGCGCTGCCCCCGACCCAACGACGACCCGCAGCGCCGGGCAACAAACCCTGGATATTTGATGATATTGAAATTCCTGCGCCTGCTGAAAATCCTGCGCGTCGCCACCAAGTACGGCCTCGACGAAATCGCCATTTCCGGTCTCAAAATCCCGCGTACCGCCAAGCTGATCGACACCGTCATTTTCTGGCGCGACATCTCCGCCCCGCGCGGCGTGCGCCTGCGCATGGCGCTCGAAGAACTCGGTCCCATTTTCGTCAAGTTCGGCCAGGTGCTGTCGACCCGCCGCGACCTGATGCCGCCCGACATGGCCGACGACCTCGCCATGCTGCAGGACCGCGTGCCGCCGTTCGACTCCGACCTCGCCATCGCCCAGATCACCGCCTCGCTCGGCGCCCACCCCGACCAACTGTTCGCCAGCTTCGAGCGCGACCCGGTGGCGTCGGCCTCGATCGCCCAGGTCCACTTCGCGGTGCTGAAAAACGGCAAGGAAGTGGCCGTCAAGGTGCTGCGCCCGGGCATGAAGAAGTCGATCGACGAGGACGTCGGCCTGATGCACATCGCCGCCGGCTGGATCGAGCGCCTGTGGGCCGAGGGCAAGCGCCTCAAGCCGCGCGAGGTGGTGGCCGAATTCGACAAGTACCTGCACGACGAGCTCGACCTGATGCGCGAGGCGGCCAACGCCAGCCAGCTGCGCCGCAACTTCGCCAACTCGACCCTCTTGATGGTGCCGGAGATGTACTGGGACTATTGTTCCAACAGCGTCATCGTGATGGAGCGCATGCACGGCATTCCGGTGTCGCAGATCGAGCGCCTGGCCGCCGAAGGCATCGACCTGAAAAAACTCTCCAGCGACGGCGTCGAGATCTTCTTCACACAGGTGTTCCGCGACGGCTTCTTCCACGCCGACATGCACCCCGGGAACATCCTGGTGTCGGTGGCGCCGGCCACCTTCGGGCGCTACATCGCGCTCGATTTCGGCATCGTCGGCACGCTCAACGATTTCGACAAGGATTACCTGTCGCAAAACTTCCTGGCCTTCTTCCGGCGCGACTACAAGCGCGTGGCCGAGGCCCACATCGAATCGGGCTGGGCGCCGCCCGAGACCCGCATCGACGAACTGGAAGCTGCCGTGCGCGCCTGCTGCGAGCCGATCTTCGACCGGCCGCTGAAAGACATCTCGTTCGGCCAGATCCTGCTGCGCCTGTTCCAGACCTCGCGCCGCTTCAACGTCGAAGTGCAGCCGCAGCTGGTGCTGCTGCAAAAGACGCTGCTCAACATCGAAGGCCTGGGGCGCCAGCTCGACCCCAACCTCGACCTGTGGAAGACGGCCAAGCCGTATCTGGAGCGCTGGATGGGCGACCAGGTCGGCCTGCGCGGCATGTGGGAGCGCATGAAGGACGAGGCGCCGCGCTACACCCACATCCTGCCGCAGCTGCCGCGGCTGGTCCACCGCGCGTTGGAAAACGCGCAGACGCGCGGCGGCGACACCGAGCTGCTGCGCATGCTGGTGCTGGAACAGCGCCGCACCAACCGCATGCTCGCCTTCGTCGTCTGGTTCGCCGGCGCGCTGGGAGTGGGGCTGGCGGCCATCCAGCTGTACCTGCATTTGCGTCCGGCCGGTTAAATGGCTGACTTCGCCAACCGAGACCCCAACGCGCCGGCCTTCTGGGACGAGCGTTTCGAGCGCGGCTTCACGCCCTGGGACCGGGGCGGGGTGCCGCAGGCGCTGCGCGATTTCGTCGCCCGCGAGGGCAGGGCGCTGACCACCCTGATTCCCGGCTGCGGCGCCGCCTACGAGCTGGCGTTCCTGTGCGGGGAGGGCTGGGACGCCACCGCAATCGATTTTTCGCCGGCCGCCGTGGCGACCGCCAAGGCAGGGCTGGGCCAGTGGGCCTACGGCGTCGTGCAGGCCGATTTTTTCACCTACCTGCCGCACGCGCCGCTCGATCTCATCTATGAGCGCGCCTTCCTGTGCGCCTTGCCGCGCGCCATGTGGCCGCGGGTGGCGGCGCGCTGGGCGGACCTGCTGCCCGCCGGCGCAAGGCTGGCCGGCTTCTTCTTTTTCGACGATGCCGTCAAAGGGCCGCCGTTCGGCATCGGCCGCGACGAACTCGATGCCTTGCTGAGTCCGCATTTCGAGTGCATCGAGGAGGCCGCCGTGGAGGATTCGATCCCCGTTTTTGCCGGCAAGGAACGCTGGATGCTCTGGCAGCGCCGCTGAGTCGGTAGCGGCGCCCTAGGTCAGCGGCGCAACGTTTTTCCAGCTTGGACAAGGCTGCCAGTCGGCCAACCAGGCCTGGATCGCCGCGGCCGCCATCGGCCGCGCGATCGCATAGCCCTGTGCCTTCTCGCATCCGAGCGCGAGCAGGCGCGCGCCGGTCTCGATACTTTCCACCCCCTCAGCGATGACGTTGCGCTTGAACACGCCGGCCAGCGCCATGATGCTCTGAACCATGGCGAGGTCGTCCGGATCGACCAGCATGTCGCGCACGAAGCTCTGGTCGATCTTAAGCGTTTCGGCAGGCAGCCGACGCAGGTAAGTGAGGGCGGAGTACCCGGTGCCGAAGTCGTCGACGGCGAAATGTACACCCAGCGCCTGGCATTCGGCCATCACCGCGGCCACCGCCGGCAGGTCGTGCAGGGCGCTCGTCTCGAGGATTTCGAGTTCGAGGTCACCCGGATCGACCTGCGGGCAGGCGTTCAGCAGCGCTTGCAGTCGTGCCGAGAAATCAGGCAATTGCAGGTGCCGCGCGGCGATGTTGACGCTGACCGGCAAGCGCCTGCCGGCTGCTTGCCATTGGCTCATCTGGCCGAGCGCCTCCCGGATCACCCACTCGCCGAGCACCGTTTCGAGGGCGTCGTCCTGCAGGATCGGCAGGAAGGCACCCGGTCCCAGCAAGCCGTGGTCGGGGTGGCGCCAGCGCACCAGCGCTTCCATCCCGATCACCGTGCCAAGGCGCATGTTCACCTTCGGCTGGTAGAACAACTGCAGCTCATCGGTGTCGATGGCCTGCGCGATGCGCGCCAGTTGCACGTTGCGCAGCTGGATTTCCGCCTCGACCGCCGGATCGAAGCGGTAAATGCGGTTGCGCCCCTCGCGCTTGGCGATGAACATGGCCTGGTCGGCGTGCCGCACCAGCTGGTCGGCGTCGGCGCCGTCGGCGGGCGAGACCGTCATGCCGATGCTGGCCGACACTTGCAGCGTCAGCGTGCCGATCGCGATCGGCTGCGCGCAGGCATGCAGGATCCGCCTGACCAGCTTGTTCACATCGTCGGCGGTCCCGGCATCGGGCAGCACGACCACGAATTCGTCGCCGCCCATGCGCGCCAGTGTGTCGGTGTCGCGCAGGGCCGCCAGCATGTTGTGCGACAGCGCGACGAGCACCTGGTCGCCCGTATCGTGTCCATAGGTATCGTTGATCTGCTTGAAACGGTCGAGGTCGAGGTACAGCACCGCCACCGATTGCTGGGCCCGGCGCGTTTGCAGCAGCGCCTGTTGCAAGCGGTCGCCCAGCAGGATGCGGTTGGCAAGCTTGGTCAGCGGGTCGAAATGCAACAGCCGTTCGAGCTCCTCCTGCTTGGCGCGCAGCGACGTGATGTCGGCCACCAGCGCCACGTAATTCTGCACCACGCCGTCGCCATCGCGAATCGCGTTGACCGACAGCAGGCCCGCGTAGGCCTGACCATCCTTGCGCCGGCTCCACGCTTCGCCCTGACAACTTCCGCTTTGCTCCAGTGCCGCCATCATCACCGCGCGCACTTCGGGGCCTTGTCTCGACGAGCTGAACATCAGGGGCGACTGCCCCAGCAATTCACTGCGCCGATAGCCCGACATGCGCTGGAACGATTCGTTGACTTCCACGATCAGGCCGCTCGCATCGGTGATGAGGATACCTTCGTGCGTGCTGCTGAACACGCTTGCGGTCAGTTGCAGGCGTGCGTCGGCGCGTTTTTGCGCCGTGATGTCGCGCGCGATCTTGGAGGCGCCGATGATCGTGCCGTGCACGTCGCGGACCGGGGAACTGGTCACCGAAACGTTGACCAGGCTGCCATCCTTGCGCAAGCGCACGGTTTCGACGTGATCGGCCTTTTCGCCGCCGCGCAAGCGGCGCAGGATCTCGGCTTCCTCGGCGTGGCGTTCGGGCGGCACCAGCACCAGCACGGAACGGCCGATCATTTCGGTCGCGCTGTAGCCGAAGATGGCTTGCGCGCCGGCGTTCCAGCTCAGGATCGTGCCGTCGAGCGCTTTGCCGATAATGGCATCGTCGGAACAGGCGACGATCGCCTCGAAATGCCGGGCGGTGTCGGTCAGCCTGCGCCGTTCGGAGATATCGCGGGCGATCTTGGAGGCGCCGACGATGCGCCCGGCAGCGTCGCGGATCGGTGAGATGGTCACCGATACTTCGAGCAGGCGGCCGTCGCGGTGGCGTCGTACTGTCTCGAAATGCTTAATCTTCTCGCCGGCGAGGATCTTGTTGAGGATCAGGTTTTCCTCGTCGTGTCGCTCGGGCGGGAACAGCACCAGCATCGGCTGGCCGATCATTTCCTGCGCGCTGAAGCCAAACAATGCCTCGGCGCCGGGGTTCCAGCTGACCACGTTGCCGCGCATATCCTTGCTGATGATGGCGTCGTCCGAGCTCTCGACGAGCGCCGCGAAATGCTCACGGCTGAAGTCCTTTTGCGGCGAGTCCGGCTGCGCGCGGACGGGGGCGGTGTGGGCGGCGGCGCTGCCGTTGGCCGGATCAGGCGTGCCGGGCGTGACAGGAAACAGATTGGAGTTGTTCATGGCCATTAGGATAGTGCTGAGTCGCTCGGGTGATGCTGCTAAAGCGGCGGCAGCCAGTCGCATGTTGAAACGTAAATATTCCTATCAGATAAATATACACTAGAAAGGATCGGTGGCGATCTTCGTGGGCACACGTTTGGTCAGGGTGGCGCACCTGTCGCACGAAAAAAAGCCCGCATGCGCGGGCTTCCCAATTCCATCTTCTTGTATGCCGTGCGGCGACGGATCGCGCAGGTTTCTGTTTCTTGAGGCGGACACCGGAGTGGCGCCGTCAACGCGTGGGTTGATAGATGGTATTTAAGCATTAGAGTTGATGCTCGGCAAAGAGTTTTTCGTCGTTGCGCGCCAAATACAACACCGGGCCGCCGGTAGCCCCGACCGCGGCCGCGGCGCCGGCCTTGCCAATCGCTATTAACAGGCAGGGATGTCGGCAAAAGCTTTATAATTCAGGGTTTTGACGATTTTTGCGGAGTTCTCGATGCCGATTTACGCCTACCGCTGCGATGAATGCGGTTTTGCCAAGGATGTGTTGCAGAAGATGTCCGACCCGGTGCTGACAGTGTGCCTGTCGTGCGGCAAGCCAACTTTTAAGAAGCAACTGACCGCCGCCGGCTTCCAGCTCAAGGGAACCGGCTGGTACGCCACCGATTTCCGCGGCGGCGCCGCGCCGTCGACCGCCGTTGCAAGCGGCGCCGCCGACAGCGCCGCGCCGGCAGCGCCGGCCGCCCCGGCAGCCGCCCCTGCCGCGGCCCCCGCCAAGCCATCCGGCGACAGCACGACCTGACAGCGCGCCGGCGACCCTGGCTGCGCGATTAACCCGAGAGATCAATGCGTAAATATTTCATTACCGGATTGCTGATTCTGGTCCCGCTCGCCATCACGGTCTGGGTCCTCAATCTCGTGATCAGCACAATGGACCAGTCGCTGTTGATCGTTCCCGAGCAATGGCAGCCGCGCAGGCTGTTCGGCTTCGACATTCCTGGCCTGGGCACCATCCTGACGATCGCCATCGTGTTCGTCACCGGGCTGCTGACCAACAACCTGGTCGGCAACTACATCGTCAAGCTGTGGGAGCGCCTGCTGCACCGCATTCCCGTCGTCAGCTCGCTGTACGGCAGCGTCAAGCAGGTGTCCGACACCCTGTTCTCGTCGTCCGGCAATGCGTTTCGCAAGGCGGTGCTGCTGCCGTATCCGCACGCCGACTCCTGGACCATCGGCTTTCTCACCGGCGTGCCGGGCGGCGACGTCCAGAACCACCTGGTGGGCGACTTCGTCAGCATTTACGTGCCGACCACGCCGAACCCGACGTCCGGTTTTTTCCTGATGATGGAGCGCAGCCGCGTCATCGAGCTCGACATGACGGTCGACGCCGCGCTCAAGTACATCGTTTCGATGGGCGTGGTCGCCCCCGAATACCTGCCGACAACAATATCGGCGCCGCCTGCGGCGCCCACTGAATCAACCAACCTGGATCGAAAATAATATGTCCACCATGCGTACTCACTACTGCGGCCTTGTCACTGAAGAATTGCTGGGCCAAACCGTCAGCCTGTGCGGCTGGGTGCATCGCCGCCGCGACCACGGCGGGGTGATCTTCATCGACCTGCGCGACCGCGAAGGCCTGGTGCAGATCGTCTGCCATCCGGACAACGCCGACGTCTTCAAGGCCTCCGAATCGGTCCGCAACGAGTACTGCCTGCGCATCACCGGCGTGGTCACCAACCGCCTCGAAGGCACCGTCAACAGCAACCTCAAGTCCGGCAAGATCGAGATCACCGCCTCCAGCGTCGAAGTGCTCAACGCTTCCGTCGCGGTGCCGTTCCAGTTAGATGACGACAACCTGTCCGAGACCACCCGCCTGACCCACCGCGTGCTCGACCTGCGCCGCCCGCAGATGCAGAACAACCTGCGCCTGCGCTACAAGGTGACGATGGAAGTGCGCAAGTACCTCGACGCGCTTGGCTTCATCGACATCGAAACGCCGATGCTGACCAAGTCCACGCCTGAAGGCGCGCGCGACTACCTGGTGCCCTCGCGCGTCAACGCCGGCAAGTTCTTCGCGCTGCCGCAGTCGCCGCAGCTGTTCAAGCAGCTGCTGATGGTGGCCAACTTCGACCGCTACTACCAGATCACCAAGTGCTTCCGCGACGAAGACCTGCGCGCCGACCGTCAGCCTGAATTCACCCAGATCGACTGCGAGACCTCGTTCCTGAACGAGCAGGAGATCCGCGACCTGTTCGAGGACATGATCCGCGTCGTCTTCAAGAATACCCTCGACATCGACCTGCCGAACCCGTTCCCGGTGATGGACTACTACACCGCGATGGGCCTGTACGGCTCGGACAAGCCGGACATGCGCGTCAAGCTCGAGTTCACCGACCTGACCGACGTCATGAAGGATGTCGACTTCAAGGTCTTCGCTGGCGCCGCCAACATGGACGGCGGGCGCGTGGTCGGCCTGCGCGTGCCGCAGGGCGGCGCCATGCCGCGTTCCGAGATCGACGCCTACACCCAGTTTGTCGCCATCTACGGCGCGCGCGGCCTGGCTTACATCAAGGTCAACGAGGCAGCCAAGGGCCGTGACGGCCTGCAGTCGCCGATCGTCAAGAACCTGCACGACGAAGCGCTGGCCAAGATCATCGCCCAGACCGGCGCGCAAGACGGCGACCTGATTTTCTTCGGCGCCGACAAGGCCAAGGTCGTCAACGACGCCATCGGCGCGCTGCGCGTGAAGATCGGCCACTCCGACTTCGGCAAGAAGGCCGGCCTGTTCGACGACGTGTGGAAGCCATTGTGGGTGATCGACTTCCCGATGTTCGAGCACGACGAGGAAAGCGGCCGCTGGAACGCGACCCACCACCCGTTCACGGCGCCGAAAGACGGCCACGAAGACATGCTGGAAACCGATCCGGGCGCCTGCATCTCGAAGGCCTACGACATGGTGCTGAACGGCTGGGAGCTGGGCGGCGGTTCGATCCGTATCCACCGCGAAGACGTCCAGAGCAAGGTGTTCCGCGCGCTGAAGATCGACGCCGAAGAAGCGCAGCTCAAGTTCGGCTTCCTGCTCGACGCGCTGCAGTACGGCGCGCCGCCGCACGGTGGCCTGGCTTTTGGCCTGGACCGCATCGTGACGATGATGACCGGTTCGGACTCGATCCGCGACGTCATCGCCTTCCCGAAAACCCAGCGCGCGCAGTGCCTGTTGACCAACGCGCCGTCGGAAGTGGACGAGAAGCAGTTGAAAGAGCTGCACATCCGCCTGCGTAACGCGGAGCCGAAGGTAGCGTAAGCCGGCTTGCACATCATGCCAGTGGTGTTACGCTATAAAGGGTATGCCTTCTTCTTCTTTTCAAATGAAGGCATTCCGCGTGAACCACTGCACATTCATGTGCGCAGCGGTAGTGCGACAGCGAAATTCTGGCTAGAACCTGAGGTGATGCTTGCAGATTCGGTCGGCATGTCCGCCAAAGAGCTGCGCGAACTCACTCGTATAGCCAGAGCGAACAAAGATGCGTTTGCAAAAGCATGGAAGGAGTATTTTCATGAATAAGCCTCTTGCTGCTAAAGTCACCTTTGACGCCGATACCATGTGGGTATCGCTGGTCGACGGCCGCACCATCGGTATTCCGTTGGCTTACTTCCCGCGGCTTCTTGACGCGGCGCCAGCTCAGCGACCGAAATACCTGATCAGCGGGGGCGGCACGGGAATCCATTGGGATGAACTGGACGAGGATATCAGCGTCGAGCACTTGCTGATGGGGTATGGCGACCGAACGCTGCGACCGCTGAAGACGCAATAATTGTTTGAAATGAAGGGCCAGGCTTTTTTTCGTACACTGTGCGAAAATCCGCCTGGCCTTTTTTATTGTTGGCAGCAGCCCGTCGTCCTCGCGAGGACGACGGCAAAAAGATCGGATCTCCCCACGTGCCTCATAAAATCCCCGAATCCGTTCTCGTCGTCATCCACACGCCCGACCTCGAAGTGCTGCTCATCGAGCGCGCCGACCGGCCCGGCTTCTGGCAATCGGTGACCGGCTCGCTCGACACGCCCGACGAGCCGCTGGAGGCCACCGCCGCCCGCGAACTGTTCGAGGAAACCGGCATCGTCGCCGACGGCGGGGACATCGTGCTGCACGACTGGCACCTGTCCAACATCTACGAAATCTACCCGGTCTGGCGCCACCGCTACGCCCCCGGCGTCACCCACAACACCGAGCACGTGTTCAGCGTCTGCGTGCCGCGCGATGCCGCCGTCACCCTGAGCCCGCGCGAACACCTCAATTACGTCTGGCTGCCGTATGTCGAAGCGGCCGACCGCTGCTTCTCGTCGTCCAACGCCGAAGCCATCCTGCAACTGCCGCGTCACATCTTGCCTATATAAAAGTATTGCATTAAGCTCAATGCAATTCAATTTTGGGGGCGCCGCGTGAAAACATCCAGCTTGGTCCGCTCGCTCGGCGTCGCGGCATCCCAGTGCTTGCTGCTGGCCCAGCCGGCACTGGCGCAGCAGAAGTCCGAAAGCTACCTGCAGCGCCTCAAGGATGCCGAGGCCGGCATCGCCGCGCTGCCGGCCGATGTCTGGAGTGGCTCTCGCACGCCGGAACAAAACCGGGCAATCCTGCCGTTCTCAAACGCACTGCAGAAACTCGCCGTCCAGCGCGCCTTCGTGGGCGACACCGCCGGCGCCATTGCCGCCTACGATGCCTTCAGACGCGGCCTGCGTGCAAGCGAGGATCCGGCCGACGCCATCCTCGTCGATGAGGCCAGCATCGAAGACGCGGTACAGGCCATCGTCGCGCAGGCGCGCACGCGCCGCGTTGTGCTGCTCAACGAGGGCCACAACATGCCCATGCACCGCGCCTTTTCGCAGCGCGTCGCGCGCGAATTGCGCAAGATCGGCTACACCTATCTGGCGTGTGAGGACTTCGACAGCGGCAATCCGGAGGCTTTCTCGCGCGGCTACGTGGCCCAGGGCGGCGGTTACCTAACCCGCGATCCGGTGTTCGGGACCTGGATTGCGGAAGCGATGGCCGACGGCTGGAAACTGGTCTCGTATGAAGCCATCCTGGACCGGTCGATGACGCAGGAACAGCGGCTGCTGGCGCGCGAAGAGGTGCAGGCCAGGAACCTGGTCGAACGCATTTTCGCCAAAGACAAGGACGCCAAGGTGCTGATCCATGTCGGCTACGGTCACCTCTTCAAGGGGACGTTGAAGCTGCCCTCGGGCACCAATATGGCGATGATGGGCGAGCACCTGCGCCGCATGACCGGGCTCGACATGCTGCATGTCGATCAGACCTGGTTCTACGCCCATCTCGCGGAGGCGGACGAGAGCCCGCTGTATGCGCGCATGCTCGCCAAGGCTGGCACGGCCGCGCCGTTCGTTCTCAAGTCGAAAGAGGGCGGTTACGCGGTACTGCAAGGCATGAAGGGCCGGGTCGACATGCAGGTGGTGTTCCCGCGCTACGCCTTCAGCGACAGCAACGGCCGTCCCGAATGGCTGGCGTCACTGGCCGGCCGCACGCCACGCGAGATTCCCGCGGCGTTGCTGCCGGTGGCCGGCCGTCGCGCCGTGCTGGCATACCGCGCCGGCGAACCGGCCGACGCGGTGCCGGCCGATGTGGTGTTGGTCGAAGCCGGCAAACCCGTGCCCAAACTGATGCTGCCGAAGGGTGAATACCGCTTCATGGCAGAGGACTGACCTTATGTACGGCAGCGGCCGTACGCTGCGGCGCGTTTCCAATGGCGAGGCGCTCCTTCAGTTACCCAATCACTTCTACCTGGAGTAATCAGTGCGGTCCACACTCCTCGTGACCCTCGCCTTGCTGGCCCCTGTGCCGACGCTGGCTCAAAGTTCCTACCCCAACACCGAGAATTTTGGCGTTCCTGTCGATCACAACGCTGAATGGTATAAGGAATGCATGCGGGTCGAGGACGTGCGCCCGACCGCGAGCGACAGCGCCGGCCTGGCTGCCAACTGCAACGCATCCAGGGCGTATTACGACAAGCTTGATCAGGCCATCACCAGTCCGGCAGAGTGGGCGCAGGTGCGAAGCTGCGCCATCGCCAGCAACGACACGGCGGTGCTCGCGATGCTGTATGCAAACGGCCTTGGCGTGAAACGCGACCTGGCGCTGGCCACGCACTACGCATGCAGCACAGCGGCGGCCCAGGCCGAGACGCGGCACCGTGTCATGCATCTGTCGACGCTGCCCGAAGGCGCGCGTTTCGACCACTGCGACGACATCACTAGCGGCATGATGGGAGGCGTCTGCGCCGCCATCGACGCCGGGCGCGCCGCCAAAATCCGCACGGCGTTCCTTACCCGGGTCCGCAGGGGACTGCCGGCGCAGCACACAGCAGCGTTTGACCGGCTGGTCAGTGCCAGCACGGTATTCGCCAAGTCGCATGCGGAGGAGGAAACACCGCTCGGCGGAACGGGATACGCAGGCTTTGTGATCGCTGCGCAGGCGCGCGAAAACGAATGGCTGCGCGAACATCTGGCTGCGTTCGAGAAGAACCATGTCGAGCTTTCCCTGCAGCCTGGAATTCCAAGCGACGATGCTGAACTAAACCGCATTTACGGCGAACTGGTCAAATCGGATCGTGCCGACCGGGTGCCCGCCTCGGCCATCCGTTCTACCCAACGACGCTGGCTGGCCTACCGCGATGCCTGGCTCGCTTTCGCTGCACTGCGCTACCCGCAGTTGCCCGCCGACACACTCAAGGCATCGCTGACGCAATGGCGTATCAAGCAGCTTCAGCGTGACTGATCAGCGCGGTCACAAGGTGCAGGGCGCGCACGATAGGCCCGCTTGCAAAAAAAACATCGCCCGACCGGTTAGAATGTTCCCATGAAGATTCGTGTCGCTACCTACAACATCCACAAAGGCGTGTCCTCGTTCGGCAGCAATCCGCGCGTACTGGCACTGAAGAAGGCCATCGGCCTGTTCGAGGCGGACGTCGTGTTCCTGCAGGAAGTGCAGGGCAAGCACGAGAAGCTGTCCACCAAATACGGCGAGGAAAGCCGTGGCCATCGCCACTGGCCGGTGGCCGCCCAGCATGAGTTCTTCGCCGGCGAGTCGCACCATTCGGCCTACGGCATGAACGCGGTGTACGACCACGGCCACCACGGCAACGCCTTGCTGAGCGCGTTCCCGATTGCCGACACGCGCAACCACGACGTTTCCGACCATGCCTACGAGCAGCGCGGCATCCTCCATTGCGTGCTCGACACGCCCGAATGCAAGGTGCACTGCTACGTCGTCCACCTCGGCCTGTTCGAATCGGGACGCGGCCGCCAGACGCAGGCGCTGATCGACGCCGTGATGGCGTCGGCTCCCAACGGCGAGCCGGTCATCATCGCCGGCGACTTCAACGACTGGCGCAACACCCTGAGCGCCACCTTGCGCGACAAGCTCGGCGTGGTGGAGGTATTCGACGAGCTCGGCTCCCGCGGCGGCATCGGCGCCATGATGCGCAACCTGGTCGGCCGCGAGCATAAGGTGCGCCCGGCGCGTACCTTCCCGGCGGCACTGCCGTGTTTCCGTCTCGACCGCATCTACGTGCGCGGCTTCACCGTCGACACGGCCGAGGTGCTGCATGGTACTTTGTGGGCGAAACTGTCTGACCACGCACCGATCGTGGCCAACCTCAAGTTGTCCTGAGCCCCACGAGCTACCATTCGCCCTATGCGCTCGGTCAACTTTACTGCAAACAACGACGTCACCCTGCTCGAAAGCGGCACCGCTTTTTTCCCCGCGTTGCTCGGCGCGATCGACGCCGCCGAGCAGGAAATCCACTTCGAAACCTACATCTTCGCCGATGACGACACCGGCACCGCCGTCGAAACGGCGCTGATCAACGCCGCCCGGCGCGGCGTGCGGGTGCGCGTCGTCACCGACTGGTTCGGCACCGGCGACAAGCAGGCCAAGCGCCTGGGCGCCGCCTTTGCCGAAGCGGGGGTGCGCTACCGCGTGTTCAATCCCTGGTTCAAGCGCGGCGTCACCCGCACCCACCGCAAGATCGCCGTCGTCGACCGCGCCGTCGCCTTCGTCGGCGGCATCAACATCAACGACGACTGGCTGTGCGACTACGATCCGGAGATGCGCCTGCCGGCGCCGCGCTGGGATTTTGCGGTGCAAGTGGCGGGCCCGCTGGTGGCGCAGATCCACCGCGAGGCGCAGGCGCAATGGGCGCGCGTCGGCCACCTCGGGCTGATCAAGCGCATCGACCTGTTCCGCGAAATGAAGGCGGCCCCGCGCGACGGCGGCGGTGGCCCGATGGAAGCGGCCTTCGTGGTGCGCGACAACTTCCGCAACCGCCGCACCATCCAGCGCGCCTACCTGCTCGCGCTCGGCCGCGCGCGCACCAGCGTGCTGCTGGCCAATCCGTATTTCGCCCCGGGCCGCAAGTTCCGCGAGGCGCTGGCGCAGGCGGCGCAGCGCGGCGTCAAGGTCACGCTGCTGATCGGCGTGGGCGAATTCAGGCTGCAGGATGCCGTCGCCCACTCGTTCTACCCCAAGCTGCTCGATTGCGGCATCAAGGTCGTCGAGTACCGCAAGACCCAGCTGCACGCCAAGGTGGCGGTGATCGACGACGACTGGTCGACGGTGGGCTCCTCCAACTGCGACGGCTTGTCGCTGTTCCTCAACCAGGAGGCCAACGTCGTCGTCAGGGACGCTGGTTTTGCCCGCAGCATGCGGCGTCACATCGAACACGGCATCGCCGACGGCATCGAGATCCACCGCGACCATTTCAAGCATGTGGGACGTTTCAAGCGCTTCGGCTACGAAACGGCCTATTTCCTGTACCGCGTTACCATGCGTATTTTCACCATTGGCTATGCCTGACTGAGACGACGATGGACAATGTACGAATCGACAAGTGGCTGTGGGCCGCGCGCTTCTTCAAGACCCGTTCGCTGGCGACCGACGCCGTCGACAACGGCAAGGTTCGCCTCGGCGGCGAGCGCGTCAAGCCGGCGCGCACCGTCAAGATCGACGACCTGCTGTCGATCGACAACGGCGCCGAGACGTGGGAGGTGACGGTGCAGGGTATTTCCGACAAGCGCGGCGCGGCGCCCGTCGCGCGCCTGCTGTACGCCGAGACCGAGGCCAGCGTCACCCGCCGCGCCAACGAGGCCGAGGGACGCAAGCTGTACCGCGAGCCCGGCAGCATGCTCAAGGGCCGCCCGAGCAAGCACGACCGTCGCGCCCTGTCGAAGGTCAGCGGGTAGCGCATCAGGAATCGCGCAGCAAGCACACCAACATTGCAGTAAACGTCATCCGCGCGCAGCGGGGACCCATACGGAGCTCGCTAAACCATCTTGCATGCTCAGCATGGGTCCCCGCTGCGCGAGGATGACCGTGAACGCGTCTTGCGCCACCTCAACTAGACCGCGAACTCTAAAGTTCCTGTTTGACATTTCCCCTCTAGTGGATAATAGTACGAGCGTTCGGATTTTTTCGCGCGGATCGCGCCTCGGCGTCAATTACAGTGGGTACGCTTATCAACACTTCAGTCAAATTCATGCGCAAGGGCGAGCTCACTCGCGCGGCGATCCTCGACATGGCGCTCGACCTGGCCAGCCGGGATGGCCTCGAGGGGCTCACCATCGGCCTGCTCGCCGATAAGATGAACATGAGCAAGTCCGGCGTGTTCGCCCACTTCGGCTCGCGTGAAGACTTGCAGATCGAAGTGCTGAAGCTGTACCACCACCGTTTCGAACAGGAAGTGTTTTTCCCAAGCATGCAGGAACCGCGCGGCATCCAGCGCCTGAAATCGATGTACGCGCGCTGGATCAAGCGCGTCAGCGTCGAAATCGCTTCAGGCTGCATTTATATCAGCGGCGCCGTCGAGTACGACGACCGCGCCGGACCGATCCGCGAGGAACTGGTGGCGATGGTGCAGGCATGGCAAGGCGCGCTGTTGCGCTGCGTGCGGCAAGCCATCGAAATCGGCGACCTCAAGAGCGACACCGATGCCGACCAGCTGGTCTACGAGATGTACGGGCTGATCCTCGCCCTGCACCACGATGCGCGCTTCCTGCGCATGCCCGGCAGCGTTGACCGTGCCCGCATCGGCTTCGACCGGCTGATCGAGAATTTCCAGAATTCGCATAAGAACCAAGTCGGCTGAAGCAGGCGCCCGCCTGCCACGCCACCAATCAATACCTTCGTCAGGAGAAACACCATGGGTCAATACGTCGCGCCAATCCGGGACATGCAGTTCTTGCTGCACGAATTCCTCAACGTCACCGAAGAGCTGAAGGCGATGCCGAAATTTGAAGATGTCGACGCCGACATCATCAACCAGGTGCTGGAAGAGGGTGCCAAGTTCACCCAGGAAGTCCTGTTCCCGCTGAACCACTCGGGCGATCGCGAAGGCTGCCATTACGACGCCGCGACCAAGTCGGTGACCACGCCGAAGGGCTTCAAGGACGCCTACAAGAAGTACGTCGACGGCGGCTGGGCCGCGCTCGCGTGCGCGCCGGAATACGGCGGCCAGGGCCTGCCGATCGTGCTCAACAACTCGTTCTACGAGATGCTCAATTCGTCCAACCAGGCCTGGTCGATGTACCCTGGCCTGTCGCACGGCGCCTACGAGTGCCTGCTCGAGCACGGCACCGAAGAACAGAAAAAAACCTATCTGCCGAAGCTGGTCTCGGGCGAGTGGACCGGCACCATGTGCCTGACCGAATCGCACTGCGGTACCGACCTCGGCCTGTTGCGCTCGAAGGCGCTGCCGCAGGACGACGGCTCGTGGCTGATCACCGGCTCGAAGATCTTCATCTCCGCCGGCGAACACGACATGGCCGACAACATCCTGCACCTGGTGCTGGCCCGCGTGCCGGACGCGCCGGAAGGCTCGAAAGGCATCTCGCTGTTCCTGGTGCCGAAGTTCCTGCCGAACGCCGACGGCAGCGTCGGCGAGCGCAACCCGATCACCTGCGGCGCCATCGAAGAGAAGATGGGCATCCACGGTAACTCGACCTGCCAGATGAACCTGGACGGCGCGCGCGGCTGGATCATCGGCCAGCCGAACAAGGGCCTCAACGCCATGTTCGTGTTCATGAACGCCGCCCGCCTCGGCGTCGGCATGCAGTCGCTCGGCCTGACCGAAGTGGCGTACCAGAATGCGCTGGTGTATGCGAAAGACCGCATCCAGATGCGCAGCCTGTCGGGCCCGAAGGCGCCTGAAAAAGCGGCCGACCCGATCATCGTGCACCCCGACGTGCGCCGCATGCTGCTCACCGCCAAAGCGTATGCAGAGGGCGCGCGCGCCTTCTCGTCGTACGTCGCGCTGCAGATCGACCGCGAACTGAACCACCCCGACGAAGAAGTGCGCAAGGACGCCGCCGACGAAGTCGCGCTGCTGACCCCGATCATCAAGGCATTCATCACCGACAACGCCTGGGTCGCGACCTCGGAAGCGATGCAGGTGTTCGGCGGCCACGGCTACATCTCCGAATGGGGCATGGAGCAGTACGTGCGCGACGCCCGCATCAACATGATCTACGAAGGCACCAACACCATCCAGTCGCTCGATCTGCTGGGCCGCAAGGTCCTGATGGACAACGGCGCCAAGCTGCGCAAGTTCGGCGAGAAGATCAAGGCCTTCGTCGAAGAAAACGGCACCGACGAGGCGATGTCCGAGTTCATCACACCGCTGGGCGATTTGGGCGACAAGGTCACCAAGCTGACCATGGAAATCGGCATGAAGGCGTTCCAGAATCCGGACGAAGTGGGCGCCGCCGCGGTGCCTTACCTGCGCGTGGTCGGCCACATGGTCTACTCGTACTTCTTCGCGCAGATGGCGAAGATCGCGCTGGCCAAGGAAGACTCGGGCGACACCTTCTACAAGGCCAAGCTGGCGACGGCGCGCTTCTACTTCGCGCGCCTGTATCCTGAAACGGCGAT
>JBBRXM010000074.1:0-25661 GCA_038248405.1 Burkholderiales bacterium | reverse complement strand
GGGGGCGGGGGGTGGTTTTCGCTTTGTTTTTTTCTTGGTCGGTCTCCTGTTCGGGCACCCGCGGGTCGCGCGGGGACCCCATTCCGCAGCTACGCCACCAGCCCCCACCATCGCGGCAGCAGCGCCTGCACATCCGGCTGCGCGAAGCGATCATCAATCAAGTACACCACGCCCTTATCGTCGGCGGTGCGAATCACGCGCCCTGCGGCCTGCACCACCTTCTGGATGCCGGGGTAGAGGTAAGTGTAGTCGTAGCCGGCGCCGAAGGTCGTCTCCATCCGCTGGCGCACCTGCTCGTTCACCGGGTTCATTTGCGGCAGTCCCAGCGTGGCGATGAAGGCGCCGATCAGCCGCGCACCGGGCAGGTCGATGCCTTCGCCGAACGAGCCGCCCAGCACCGCGAAGCCCACGCCGCAGCCGTCGATGGCGAACCTGGCGAGGAAGGCGGCGCGTTCGGCCTCGTCCATCTTGCGCGACTGCTGCCACATCGGGATGGACGGGTGCTGTACGCCAAATTCGCGCGCCACCTGTTCGAGGTAATCGAAGCTGCTGAAGAACGCCAGGTAGTTGCCGGGCGCCTCGCGGTACTGGCGCGCGACCAGTTCGGCGATCGGCGCCACCGAGCGCGCGCGATGCTGGAAACGGGTCGAGATGCGGTTTACGACGTGCACCTGCAGCTGGTCTTTGGAGAACGGCGATTCGACGTCGATCCACGCCGTATCGGCCGGCATGCCGAGGGCGTCGCTGTAATAGTTCCAGGGGCTGAGCGTGGCCGAAAACAGCGCGCTGGAGTGAGCGGCCGCGAAGCGCGGCTTGAGGAACGGCGCCGGCACGATGTTGCGTATGCAGAGCGTGGTGCCGTGCGCGGGATCGCGCGAGATGTCGAACAGCGAGTGCGCGCCGAAGGACTCGGACAGCCGCGCGAAATGCATCGCGTCGAAGTAGAAGCGCTGCAGCGCGGGGTCGAGCGGCGCCGGGTTCTCGGCCAAAAATTCGGTGATCTCGCTGGCGGCGCCCTGCAGGTTGACCAGCAGCTTGTCGGGCAGGTCGGCCAGCACCTGGTAGGGGGCGGCGGCCTCCTTATCGAGCTCGGTCCAGTTGCGCGACACGCGGTCGAGCGTTTTCTTGAGCGTGGGCGGCGCCACCGCGCGGGCGCCCCGCAGCGCGCCGCGCGACAGCTCGGCCGAGTACATCGAGCGCGCACGCGAGACCAGGTTGTGCGCTTCGTCGACCAGCACGCTCACGCGCCACTGGTTGGCCAGCGTCAGCGCATAGAGCATGGCGCCGCCGTCGAAGTAGTAGTTGTAGTCGCCGACGATGACGTCGGCCCACTTGGCCATTTCGCTGCCGAGGTAGTAGGGACAGATGTCGTGCGCCAGGGCGGTCTCGCGCAGGGTGTCGCGGTCCAGCACCGGCAAGCCTGCGGCCGCACTGCGCGCGGCGGGCAGGCGGTCGTAGAAACCCTTGGCCAGCGGGCAGGAGTCGCCGTGGCAGGCCTTGTCGGGATGTTCGCAAGCCTTGTCGCGCGCGGCCAGTTCCAGCACGCGCAGCGGAATGATCCGCCTGGTGATGGTGTCGAGCGCGTCGAGAGCGAGCTTGCGGCCGGGCGTTTTCGCGGCGAGGAAGAAAACCTTGTCGAGCTTTTGCGCGGGCGCCGCTTTGAGCACGGGGAACAGGGTGCCGACGGTCTTGCCGATGCCGGTGGGCGCCTGCGCCAGCACGCAGCGCGCGCTGCTGTTGGCGCGGAAGATGGTCTCGGCCAGGTGGCGCTGGCCGGGACGGAACTGGGGATGCGGGAACTGCAGGCCGGCCAGGGCGGCGTCGCGCGCTTCGCGGTGGACCAGCTCGCGCGCGGCCCAGGCCACAAAACGCTCGCAGTGGGCGGCGAACTGCGCGGCCAGGTCGGCGGCCGATGCGCTCTCGCGCAGCACCGTCTCGGTCTGGCGCGCGATGTCGAAGTAGACCAGCGCCAGGTTGACTTCCTCGAGCCCGAGCTGCCGGCACAGCAGGTGGCCGTAGACGCGCAGCTGCGCCCAGTGCAGGTGGCGGTGGCGCTCGGGCATGCTGTCCAGGCGCCCGCGGTAGGTCTTGATTTCCTCGAGCAGGTTCTGGTCAGGATCGTAGCCGTCGGCGCGCCCGCGCACCAGCAGCGGGCCGTGTTCGCCGGACAGGCTCACCTCCGCCTGGTAGCTGGCGCCGCGCCGGCCGGTGACGACGGCGTGGCCGGCGATGCCTTCGAGGGCGGTGGGCGAGGGCGTGAAGCGCAGGTCGAGGTCACCGGCCTTGGCGGTGAACTCGCACAGCGCGCGCACGGCGACGACGTAGCTCGCGGCGGAACTCACGCGGCTGGCTCCAGCCACTGCAGGTAGCACACCGATACCGGCATCTGATGGCGGGCGCAGTAGTCGATCCAACGCACCTGGTTGTCCTGCAGGCGGTCGCCAGGTCCCTTCACCTCGATCATGTTGTAGCGCCGTTCGGCGGGCCAGAACTGGATCAGGTCGGGAAAGCCGGTGCGGTTGGCCTGCACGTCGAGCAGGATGCGCTCGAACATCTTGCGCAGGTGGGCGGCGGGGATGCACGTCAGGGCGAGCTCCAGCAGTTCGGGCTCGAGCGCGTCCCACGCGACGAACGGCGACTGGATGCCGCGCTTGGCGGCGAAGTTGGCGCGGATGGTGTCGCGCCAGCGCTCGCCATCGAGTTCGGCCAGGCAGGCGCCAAATTCCGCGGCGCGGCGCTGGTGGAAGTCGGGGCTGTACAAATCGGCCGGGCCGCGGTGGAAGGGGTGGAAGAAGGCGCCGGGGATGGCGCTGAACACGGCGCGCCAGCACAGCAGGCCGAACAGCGCGTTGATCAGCGCGTTCTCGACGTAGAACACGGGGGCATCCTGGCGCGTCAGGTGGTCGCGCACGACGCCTTCGACCCACCACTGTTCGGCGGGGTGCGGCAGGCGCAGCTCCAGCGTGGCGACGGCGGGCGTGCGCGGGGCGCGCGTGGTGGGACGGCCGAGTTGGCGCGTCAGGCGCGGCGAGATGCGCAGCAGCAGCTGGCGTTCGGCTTCGCTTTCGGGCGCGCGCTGCGCCTCGACCAGCATCTTGTAGGCGAGAGCATACTGTTTATTCTTTTCGAGCACGCGGATGGCGCGGCCACGGGCACCGGGAAAACTGCAGCGCGCATACAGGCTGTAGGCGTGGCTCCAGTCCTTCAGCTTTTCGTAGTGCTGGGCAATCTGGAACAGCAGCCTTTCGCGCCGGCTGTTGAGCCAGTCATTCTCGAAGGCGCCGGCGGGCAGGTCGCGCAGCACGTCTTCGGGCGCAACGCTGGCCTGGAAACGCTCCTTGCAATGGTGCAGTTCGAGGTAATGGTCGATGTCGCGGCGGGTGCGAAAGCCGCGCGAGGCGGTAGAGAACTCGACTTGCTCGTAGCGATAGACGCCCAGGTCGGAGAGCACGAATTCGGTCCAGTCCTGGCGGAAATTGCCGAAAAAGATGAGCCGCAGGCGGTCGCACAAGGGCTTGACCAGGATGTGGAATACCTGGTCGGTGCAGTCGCGGTGCCAGCTCGAAAAGCGCCGGGGGGCGCCGAACGAGGCGCGCAGGGCGGCCAATTGCTCGGCCTTGCGGGCACCTTTTTCGTGCAGCGACAACTGGAAAATGCTGCCGATCTCGGGCTTGGAGAGGATGTCGAACAGGGCCTCGAGCGAGAGCACCGGGTCGGGCTCGATCCAGCCTGGCGGCAGGTGGCGGGCGGCTTCGATGGCGCAGCCGATCTCGGCGTAGTTGAGTTTGCTGGCGCGAAAGAGCGTGCCCTTGCGCATGACCATGCGGACGAACAGCGCCCGAGATGCCTGCGGCAAGCAGGGGAAGGTGCCGATGAAGGCTTGCTCGTCGTCGGTCAGCAGGTCGCTGTAGCGCTCGCCGATCCAGTCCAGGACGCGCTGGAAGTTGTCCAGGTAGTAGAACTGGTTTTCTAGAACTTTGATCATGTCGGGACGGCCGGACTTCCTGGTGCGGTACTGTGCTTATGTACAGTATAACCGAGGAAGGCGACCGCCCCCAGCAAAATCGGGTGGGCGGCGGCTAGTCTGTGGCTTTCAGCGACGGCAGGTCGGCGGAAACGCATTTCTTGCCGGGGCCGCAACGGGCCGCTTCCATCTGCGCGCGCTCGGCCGAGTGTCGGCTGGCGTGCATGATGATTGCTGACAGAAGTGCAACGTCGCTGTCCAGCGGGACGGCATCGGGCGCGGCCGTGGGGGCGGAAGCCGGTTTTTTCGCCCGGGCCGGCGCGGTTGCGGCGACGCTGCGCGGCGCGGCGGCAGGCGCGCGCGCCTGTGGCCGCGCCGGCGCCGGCTTGACCGCCGCCGCGATGCGCTCAGGCTGCGCCCGGGCAACGGGTTTCGCTGCCGCGGCGCGTGCGCTCGCCGGTGCGGCGGCGTTGGGGGCGACGATCGGCGCGGGCGCGGTTTTCAACATCACCATCGGCGGCATCGGCGCCGGTGCCGACGGGCCTGCGAGAGCGGCGGCGGCCAAATTGCGGTTCGGGGCCGGCACCGGCAGCGGGGCAAAGCCGCCGCGGATGTCGCTGCCGTACGGG
Organism: Burkholderiales bacterium; assembly: GCA_038248405.1. Classification (GTDB taxonomy): domain Bacteria; phylum Pseudomonadota; class Gammaproteobacteria; order Burkholderiales; family Burkholderiaceae_D; genus JAFCUW01. The sequence goes on along the minus strand of JBBRXM010000074.1, from coordinate 21,068 downwards.
TCGGTGGGCGCAGGAGCGGCATCGGCCAGGGCACTCTTGCGCGGGGCCGACAGGTTTTCGCGCGCCAGCGTGGCAAGCGTGCCGATCAGCGCGATCACCAGCACGCTGGCAAGCAGGCACCACGCCAGGCGCGCTTGCTTCCACGCTCCGGGCTTGCCCGATCTGCCACGCTTGGCGTCGCGCTCGAGCCGGGCCAGGATGTTGTCGTCGCCGGCATACGCGCGGCGAGTTGCCGACATGAAATTCGGTCGCGTGGAGCCGTGTTGATTTTCGTCGGTAGGGCGCACGGTATTACTCCTAAGATAAAGACTTTCTGAGTTCTGATTAGAAACAATCTAGGGAATGCCATGCTGATCTTTATCGCACTTGTGTACTTTTGTTTGGCGTGCAGCGGTATCTGGCTTGTGTTATTTCCATCCGGGCGGGATTTCTTCGCGCAGGTCAAGAGTGGCGTCGGGCGGCGCTGGGACGCGCGCAGCGCGCAGTGGCAACGGCCGCGCAGCGTGCCGCCCGCTACACCGCTGCGGGATGCGCGGCGGTCGGTGGCGCGCGGGCTGAAATTCATGCGCCGGCATGCGCTGCTGTGCGGCGCCGGCGCGCTGCTGGTCATCGTGCCCTCGCTGCTGGCGCTGTTCATGAGCAATCCCGGCATGCTGCCAGGGTACGAGCCGACCGTCACCGCGCCCGACGAACAGATTGCGGCCCTGCTCAAGGGGGAACAGCTGGCGCCGCCCGTGGCCTTGCCGCCGGTCGCGTTCACGACGATGGAGGTGGAACTGGTGCGGCCGATGCTGGTCGACGCCAGCCGCAACTGGACGCAGCTGAACGCCGACTTCAGCCAGCGCCTGCTGATGGCCTTCAAGATCATGAAAGAAAAGCACGGTTACGAGATGGCGCTGCTGGAAGGCTATCGCAGCCCGGCACGGCAGAACCTGCTCGCGAGCATGGGCAGTAACGTCACCAATGCCGGCGCTTTCCAGAGCTGGCACCAGTACGGCCTGGCGGCCGATTGCGCGTTCTGGCGCGAAGGCAAGCTGGTCATTTCGGAGAAGGATCCTTGGGCGATGCGCGGCTACAAGCTGTACGGCGAGATCGCCGAATCGCTCGGGCTGACGTGGGGCGGACGCTGGACGATGATGGACTTTGGCCACACGGAGTTGCGGCTGCGTGGGGTGATGCGCAAGTAAGCGGCTATGTGCCCGTTAAGTCGGGGAGTTGGCGGCTTGCCGCCGCGCCAGCGCATCGGCCCCCCCCCCGACTTAACGGTGACATAGCCAAATAAATCGAGCGTCCGCCAAGGTTTGTCTTGGCGCAAATTGCGCCCCGATAATGGTGCGAACATTGCCTGCCGGACTTTGTTTCCAACCCTCACGGACGCTCCCCACCATGGCCCGATTTTGGCAATTTTTAACCGACAGCCGCGTGCTCGGCGTGATCGGCCTGGCCGCACTCGCGGCATTCTTGTTGCTCGGCGCAGATACCTTGCAGGTGGCGGCGATCTGGGCTGGCGTGGCGGCGCTGGCGCTGCTGGGCGGCTGGGGCATCTTCTGGGGGGCGCGCTACCATTACCGCAAGCGCTCGGCGGCGATGCTGGGCGAATCGGTGGCGCCGGCCGGCGCGGAAGCGGCCGCCCAGGCCAGCGGCAGCGAAGTGACGGTGCTGCGCAAGAGCATGCTGCAGGCGATCACCACCATCAAGACCTCCAAGCTGGGCCTGAACCGCGGTGCGGCGGCGCTGTACGAGTTGCCGTGGTACATGATCATCGGCAATCCGGCGGCGGGCAAGAGCAGCGCGGTCGGGCACTCCGGCCTGCAGTTCCCGATCGCCGGCACCAAGGCGGTGCAGGGCGTGGCCGGCACCCGCAATTGCGACTGGTTTTTTACCACCGACGGCATCCTGCTCGACACGGCCGGGCGCTACTCGACGGTGGACGCCGACCGTGCCGAGTGGTTCAGCTTCCTCGGCCTGCTGCGCAAGTACCGCCGGCGCGCGCCCATCAACGGCATCCTGATCTGCGTCAGCGTGGCCGAGCTGATGGGCGCGAACCCGAAGAAATCGATCGACCTGGCCAAGAGCCTGCGCACGCGGGTGCAGGAGCTGACCGAAAAGCTGGGCGTGTTCGCGCCGGTGTACGTGGTGTTTACCAAGGCCGACCTGATCGCCGGCTTCGCCGATTTCTTCCACGATACCGAACGCAGCGAGCGCGACCGGGTGTGGGGCGCTACCATGCGCTACAACCGGCGCAGCACCAGCCCGGACGTGCTGGCCTTCTTCGACCAGCACTTCGATGAGCTCCACGACGGGCTCAAGGAGATGAGCCTGGCCAGCATGGCCGGTAACCGCAACGCCCGCATGCGGCCGGGCGTGTTCACTTTTCCGCTTGAATTCGCGTCGATCAAGACACCGCTGCGCGCCTTCCTCGCCACCTTGTTCGAAGAGAACACTTACCAGTTCAAGCCGGTGTTCCGCGGCTTCTATTTCACCAGCGCGCTGCAGGAAGGCAGCGTCGAGAACCTGTCCTCGAAGCGGGTGGCGAGCCGCTTCGACCTCGAGTTGCGCGAGCAGAAGGCGGGCGAGGCGGAAGAGCAGAGCGGCTACTTCCTGCTCGAGCTGTTTCGCAAGGTCATTTTTGCCGACAAGGAACTGGTGACGCGCTACACCAATCCGAACAGCGCGCGCATCAAGCATGGCGCGTTTTTTGCCGCCACCATCCTGCTGGGCGCATCCCTCGGGCTGTGGAGCTGGTCGTACATGGGCAACCGCCAGCTGGTGGCCAACGTCCAGGCCGACCTCGACAAGGTGGTGCGGCTGCAGCACAAGCGCCCGGACTTGCAGTCGCGGCTGGAGGCGCTGGAGATCTTGCAGGACCGCATCGAGCAGCTGGAGAAATACCGTGCCAGCAAGCCGTGGATGCTGGGCTTCGGCCTGTACCAGGGCGAGGCGCTCGAGCGCAAGCTGCGCGACGAGTATTTCGGCGGCGTGCGCGAGATCATGCTGCAGCCGGTCGGCGCCGCGCTGGAAGCCTTGCTGACGGAGATGAACGCCAATGCCGGCCAGCTCGACGCCTCGGCGCCGGCGGCGGCGGCCGCCAAGCCCGGTCAGCCCTACCAGGATGCTTCGCCCACCAGCGTGACCGACGGCTACAACGCGCTCAAGACCTACCTGATGTTGGCCGACAAGAGCCACGCCGAGCCGAGCCACCTGAACGACCAGCTGACGCGCTTCTGGCGCGGCTGGCTGGCCGCCAGCCGCGGCGCCATGTCGAAGGAACAGATGATCCGCAGCGCCGAGCGCCTGATGAGCTTTCACCTGACCCAGATCAACGACCCGGCCTGGCCGCAGCTGACGCCCAAGCTGGGCCTGGTCGACATCGCGCGCGAGAACCTGCGGCGGGTGGTGCGCGGCACGCCGGCGCGCGAACGGGCTTACGCCGACATCAAGGCGCGCGCCGCCACCCGCTTTTCGGCCGTGACGGTGGCGCGCATTGTTGGCGAGCCGGACCAGGTGCTGATGGTCGGCAGCTACGCAGTGCCGGGCGCGTTCACCCGCGACGCCTGGGAAAAATTCGTCGGCGGCGCCATCAAGGAAGCATCCAACAAGACGCTGCAAAGCACCGATTGGGTGCTCAAGACGGCGGTCAAGGACGACCTGACGCTGGAAGGCAGCCCGGAGCAGATCCAGAAAGCGCTCACCGAACTGTACAAGGCCGACTACACGCGCGAGTGGCTCAAGTTCGTGCAGGGCGTGACGCTGAGCGACCTGGGCACTTTCGACGGCGGCATCCAGGCCATGAACCGGCTGGGCGACCCGCAGACCTCGCCACTGGCCAAGCTGCTCAATGCGATCTACCGCGAAACCTCATGGGACAACCCGTCGGCGGCCAGCACCAGTGCGGCGCGGGTGGAAAGGGGCCTGTTCGCCTGGTTCAAGGAAACCATCCTGCGGCGCGCGCCCAGCGAAGCGCGCAACATCGTCGAGCTGCCTGCCGACGCCGGCCACAGCCGCAGCGAAGCGCCGGCGCTGGGACCGATCGGGCGCGAGTTCGCCGGCGTCGCGCGGCTGGTGGGCGCGCGCGAAAAGCAGGCTTCGCTGATGAGCGGCTACCTCGACGGCCTGTCGCGCCTGCGCGGTCGCCTGAACCAGCTGAAGAACCAGGGCGATCCGGGCCCGGGCGCCAAGCAGTTCATGCAGCAGACCCTGGAGGGCAGCGGCTCGGAGCTGTCCGACGCCCTCAAGTACGTCGACGAGCAGATGCTGACCGGGATGACCGACAGCCAGAAGATGGCGCTGCGCCCGATCCTGGTGCGCCCGCTGATCCAGACCTTCGCCGTCATCGTCACGCCGAGCGAGGCGGAGCTGAACAAGACGTGGCGCGCGCAAGTGGTCGATCCGTTCCAGAAGGCGCTGGCGGCCAAGGCGCCGTTCGCGGCCGGCGCCCCCGAGGCCAGCGCCGCCGAAATCGGCCAGGTGTTCGGGCCGGAAGGGGCGATCGCCAAGTTCGTCAACACCTCGATGGGCCCACTGGTGGTGCGGCGCGGCGACGTGCTGGCCGCGCGCACCTGGGCCGACCTCGGCATCAGCCTGGCGCCGCAGGCGGTGGCCAGCTTCCCCGGCTGGATCGCGCCGTTGTCGGCCAATGGCGTGGCCGCGCCGAGCGCGCCGCAGACCGTATTCCAGCTGCTGCCGATCCAGTCGCCGGGCATCGCCGAATATACCGTGGAGATCGCCGGCCAGCAGCTGCGCTACCGGAACACCACGCCGGCGTGGACCAACATGGTCCATCCGGGGCCGCAGGGCATGCATGGCGCGCGCATCAGCGCCGTCACCGTCGACGGCCGCGCGGTGGAGCTGTTCAGCGAGCCGTCCGACCAGGGCCTGAAGAAGATGATCGACGCGGCGGTGCGCAAGAAGAAGGAGGGCGGCGTGTTCGAGCTACGCTGGAACAACGGCGCCGTCACCGTGGCGCTGGAACTGAAGGTCGTCAGCAATCCCGATGCGCAGAGCGCGCCGGCCAGCCAGGGCTTCCGCGGCCTGCGCCTGCCGGCGGCGATCGTCGGCCGCGAGACGGCGACGCAGAGCGCCACCACGCTGGCCGCGGCCGGCACCGGCGGTGCGCGATGATCCGCCACGCGCCCGGCGGGCGCATCGGCTACTTCGGCAAGATCCCGGGCCGCAGCGACTTCGTCAAGCTGGCGCACGACACCGAGTTGATGGGCGTGCTCGACGACTGGCTGGCCGAAGTCATGACGCGCCTGCCCGACGACGCCCGCTGGAAGATCCATTATGACGCGCTGGCGCCGGTCAATTTCGCCTTCGTCGGCCCGCGCCGGCGGCACGCGATTGCCGGCCACATCGTCGCCAGCCGCGACCAGGCTGGACGCCGCTTCCCGTTCCTGATGATGCGCACGCTCGAGCTGGACGATCCGGCGGCATTCGTCTCGCAATGCCCGCTGGCGCTCGATCCGCTGTTCGCCTACTTTGCGGCGACGGCGCCGCAGGTGATCGAGGCGCTTGAACCTGACGCGCCGCTGCAGCAGATCGCCGAGGCGCTGCTGGAGCCGGACGAGAACAGCGCCGCCGCGCTGGCCGCGTTCCTCGCCACCGGCACCGTGGGTTCCCTGGCCGCGCTGCTTGGCCGCGCCGACGTGCGCGAGCTGGTGCTGGCACTGGGTCTGCTGCTGCAGCCGGTGATGCACAGCGGCGCTGCCGACCTCGAAAAGAGCCTGGTGCTGCCGCTGCCGGACGCGCCGGGCGCGCGCGCCGCCGTCGCCGCCTTCTGGATGGAGCTGATCGCGCCGTTCCTGCGCCAGGCCGACCTCGACCTGGTCTTGTTCGTCACCGAGCTCGACACGCGGCCGGTGCTGGTGGTCGGCTTTTGCGACGCCTGCGTGGCGTGCCTGCACGCGATCATCGATCCGCTGGTGGGGCGCGACCAGCAGGTCAGCTTCGCCGACACCGGCTGGGTAGATGAGCAGGTCGGCGTCGACATCGACGTGCGCGCGCTGGCCAGCTACCTCGACCAGCCGCAGCTGCCGCTGAAAATGGCGCGCGAGCTGTTCCTCGACACTTTCATCGGAGTCGCCCAGTGAGAAAAATCGCCTTGTTCGCGGCCGCCTGGCTGGCCGCCGGCGGCGCGTGCGCGCAAACGCCCGCTGTTCCGTCCACGCCCCCGATCGTCGTCAGCGGCATGCTTGCCGACGACGCCAGCAAGGCCGCGTTGCTGGCGCGCCTGCGCGAGGTGTTCGGCGCCGAGCGCGTGGTCGACCAGCTTACCGTCGGGCCGGTGGCGGCGCCGGCCAACTGGAACGACACCCTGGCCAAGCTGGTCGGCGCCAACCTGAAGCTGGTCAGCCACGGCCAGCTGAAGGTCGACGGCAGCACGGTGAGCCTGCGCGGCGACGTCGCCAGCGAGGCGCAGCGCCAGCAGATCGCCGCCGACCTGGGCGCCGGCCTGGCTGCCGAATACACCCTCAACAACGGCCTGCGCGTGGCCGCGTCCGAGCAATGGCTGCTCGACGCCGCACTGGCCAATCGCATCATCGAGTTCGAGTCGGGCAAGGCGACGCTGGCCGATTCGGGCCGTGCCATCCTCGACCAAATGAGCGTCGCGCTGCTCAAGCTCAAGGACAAGAAGGTCGAGGTGATCGGCCATACCGACAACGTCGGCGCCCGCGCCAGCAACCTGTCGCTGAGCCAGGCGCGCGCCGAGGCGGTGAAGGCCTACATCGCTTCCAGGGGCATCAAGCCGGAGTCGATCGCCGTGTCCGGCGAGGGTCCCGACCGGCCGGTGGCGGACAACCGCACCCTTGAGGGGCGCGCACGCAACCGCCGGATCGAATTCAAGGTGGTGCAGTAGCCCCCAACCCCGGGGTCAGTGCCGACATTCAGACACGGGCTGATCCGTGGCACACCGGGGTCAGCGCACCCCCAGGGTCAGTGCCGACATTCAAACCAGGGCAGGGTGATTAACCTCGGGGTCAGTGCCGATTAACCTCGGGGTCAGTGCAGACATTAACCTCGGGGTCAGTGCCGACATTGAGACACGGGCTGATCCTTCGCGATGGGGCTGCGGCAGGGGCTGTAACCTCGTAACCTCGGGGTCAGTAACCTCGGGGTCAGTGCCGACATTGAGACACGGGCTGATCCTTCGCGATGGGGCTGCGGCAGGGGCTGTGTCCGAATGTCGGCACTGACCCCAGGGGGATCCTGACCCCAGGGGGATCAGAATGTCGGCACTGACCCCAGGGGGATCAGAATGTCGGCACTGACCCCAAGGGATCAGCAAGGCAAATCAGGGCAGGGTGATGGTCACGCTGGCCGCGCGCGGCGGTAGCTTGACCATGTCGTTGTAGCCGGCCAGCGCGGTGCCGGTGGCGTGCGAGAGGCTGGCGCGAAAGCCGATGTAGGCGCCCAGGCCCGCCAGCGCGAACACCGCCGTCAGCACCCACAGCGACAGGTCACTGCGCAGCTTGTTGGAAATCTGGTCGGGCCGCTCGGCGTGCGGCGCAAAGGCGCGGCTTTTCCCCCGCATGCGCGCGATCTCGTTACCCAGCGTGGCGCACATGAAGTTGAGCTTGTCCTCGCCGTCGAGCGCGTAGCGGCCCTGGAATCCCAGCAGCAGGCACATATGGAACACCTCCAGCGCCTGCAGGTGGGCGCTGCCGCGCGCGCGCAGGTCTTCGAGCCTCTGGAAGAAGTGCTCGCCTGCCAGCTGGTCGCCGAACAGGCGCAGTTGCAGGGGCCGCGTCTGCCACGCTTCGCGGATGTCGTACTGCGAACGCAGGATGATCTCGTCGACGGCGGCGCAGAACGCGTACTTCGCCGCATGGACGTCGTCGGCATGCACGCCGAGCTGCTTGGCGTGGCGGTCGATATCGGCCAGAAAGCGCGTCATGTGTTCGGCAAAGCCGGCCTGGTCCTGCGGGCCGCAGCCGTTTTTCAACAGGTAAAGCGCATAAAAGCCCTCGTACATCAGGTCGACCAGGCTTTGCGGATCGTTGCCGCCGACGCCGCGGTTGGCCAGCAGGGTGGGCGCGGCGCGCCGTTCGACGTGTTGGGTCATCGCAATTCGCCTCGCAAATGATGGTTTCTGGGAAATGCTTAGCTTGCTGCAACACGGACCGCCACACCTGAGCTAACGCAAGGTTCCGGATGAATTTCCCTGAAAAAACAAACTGCTGGGAAACTTGATGCAACGCAACAGCGCGCCATTTCCTTGTCCAATAATGCTGTCTGGACCAACGGTACCGGAGAGCCAGCATGATCCTCAAACGCATTTTCCCCAGTGTTATCTGTATTGCCGTGCTGGCCGGCTGCGCCAGCACCGCCCCCGTCGTCGCCGACAAGCCGGCGCCGGTGGCCAACGCGATGGCCGACGCCGACGCCGCCGTCAAGGCCGGCCGCAACGACCAGGCCTACACCATCCTCAAAGCGGCAACCGTCGCCCATCCCACCGACAAGTCGCCCTGGCTGCGCATGGCGCAACTGCGCTTCGACGACAAGAACTACGGCGAAGCCATCGTCAGCGGCCTGCAGGCGATCGAACGCGACCCCGACGACATGCTCGCCTACAGCCTGGTCGCCGTCAGCGGCCTGCGCGTGTCGAGCAAGGCGCTGGCCGACCTGACCCAGAAGAACGGCTTCTCCGGCTCGGTGCGCAGCGAGGCGCAGGACCTGGCGAACCTGCTGCACACGAAGCTGGGCGGGCCGATCGTGCCGCCGAAAGCCTACGTCAAGCCGGCCGCGCCCAAGCCGGTGGCGGCGGCGCCGGCCAAGCCGGCGTGCAGCGGCCCGTTCTGCGGCCTTAATTAAATTCCCGTGGACCGGCGCTCGCCGGTCCCTTCTCGTCACCCCTGGAGTCCACATGGCCAAGAAAGAAAGCGTGCAGAAACGCCTGCAAAAAATACGCGCGCCGCGCGTGCAGATGACCTACGACGTCGAGATCGGCGATTCCCTGGAAAACAAGGAACTGCCCTTCGTGGTGGGCGTCATCGGCGACTTCGGCGCCGACCCGTCCGCATCGAAGAAGGCCCTGAAGGACCGCAATTTCGTCAACGTCGACGCCGACAACTTCAACGAAGTGCTCGGCGGCGTGGCGCCGGTGGCGAGCTTCCGCGTCAAGAACCACTTGAGCGAGGAGGGCGGCGAATTCGGCGTGCAGCTGCAGTTCAAGGAGATGGACGACTTCCGTCCCGAGTCGGTGGTGCGCCAGGTGGCGCCGCTCAACGGCTTGCTGGAGGCGCGCACCAAGCTCGCCGACCTGCGCAACAAGCTGGCCGGGAACGACAAGCTGGAAGACATCCTGTCGGAAGTGCTGACCAATACCGAAAAGCTGGGCAGCCTGCGCAAGGCCGCCAAAGCGGGGGAGAACTGACATGTCGGCCGTACTCAAAGAAGCCAAAGCGCCAGTTGAACTCGAAACGAACCTGCTCGACCAGATCGTCGAACAAAGCCGGGTCGCCAAGTCGACCAGCGAACATGCGCGCGCGCGCGACATCATCTCCGAACTGGTCAGCCAGGTGATGGAGGGCACGGTGGTCATGTCCGACAACCTGTCGGCCACGCTCGATGCGCGCGTGGCCGAACTTGACCGCATGATCTCGGCGCAGCTGTCGGCGGTGATGCACGCGCCCGAATTCCAGAAGCTCGAACGCAGCTGGACCGGCCTGCACTACCTGGTGAAGAACTCGACCTCCGGCACCAACCAGCAGATCCGCATGATGAACGCGACCAAGAAGGAACTGGTCAAGAACTTCCAGTCGGCGCTCGAATTCGACCAGAGCGCCAACTTCAAGAAGCTCTACGAAGAAGAATTCGGCACCTTCGGCGGCGCCCCGTACGGCGCCCTGATCGGCGACTTCGAGATCAGCCGCCAGCCGGAAGACATCTATTTTCTGGAGCAGATGTCGCACGTCGCCGCCGCCAGCCACGCGCCCTTCATCACCTCGGCCGCGCCCGAGCTGTTCGGCATCGAGAGCTACAGCGACCTGGGCAAACCGCGCGACCTGGCGAAGGTGTTCGACACCGCCGAATACGCCAAGTGGAAGGCATTTCGCGAGTCCGAGGATTCGCGCTACGTCGGCATCACGCTGCCGCGCTTCCTCGGGCGCATGCCGTTCAACCCGGTCGACGGCATGACGGTCGAAGGCTTCAACTTCGTCGAGGATGTCGACGGCACCGACCACCAGAAGTACCTGTGGTGTAACGCCGCCTACGCCTTCGCCACCAAGCTGACGAAAGCGTTCGAGGACTTCGGCTGGTGCGCCGCGATCCGCGGCGTCGAAGGCGGCGGCCTGGTCGAGGACCTGCCGACCCATACCTTCAAGACCGACGAAGGCGAAGTGGCGCTGAAATGCCCGACCGAGCTGGCCGTCACCGACCGCCGCGAAAAGGAGCTGTCGGACCTGGGCTTCATCTCGCTGGTGCACTGCAAGAACACCGCCTACGCGGCCTTCTTCGGCGCGCAGTCGGCACAGAAGGCGAAGAAGTACGCCAACGAGGCGGCCAACGCCAACGCGGTGCTGTCGTCGCAGCTGCAGTACATCTTCGCCGTCTCGCGCATTGCGCACTACATGAAGGCGATGATGCGCGACAAAATCGGCAGCTTCTCGGCCGCGTCGAGCGTCGAGGAGTTCCTCAACCGCTGGCTGACCCAGTACGTGCTGCTCGACGATAACGCCAGCCAGGAGCAGAAGGCGCAGTTCCCGCTGCGCGAAGCGAGCGTGCAGGTGCAGGAGGTGCCGGGCCGGCCCGGCGTCTACCGCGCGGTCTCGTTCCTGCGTCCGCACTTCCAGCTCGATGAACTGTCGGTGTCGCTGCGCCTGGTCGCCGAGCTGCCGCAGTCGTCCAAAAACTAGCACTTCCACCCACAACCTTCTACCAGGAGCAGAGCATGGCAATTGACGTTTACCTGCAAATCGACGGCATCAAAGGCGAATCGACCGACGACAAGCACAAGGACTGGATCGAGTGCAAATCGGTGTCGTGGGCCGTTTCGCAGCCGAAGTCGGCGACCGCCTCGACCGGCGGCGGCCACACCGCCGAGCGCTGCGAACACAGCGAGATCACCATCTCCAAGCTGGCCGACCTGGCCACGCCGATCCTGCTGCAGACCTGCTCGTCGGGCAAGACGATCCCGAAGGCGAAGTTCGAATTCATGCGCGCAGACGGCAAGGGCGAGCGCATCAAGTACTTCGAGATCGAGCTCGAAAACGTCTTGATCGGCGACGTCAGCCCGGCGGTCAACGAGGGCGACATCCTGATCGAGAGCATGGGCCTGAAGTTCTCCAAGGTGAAGTGGAAGTACACCCAGCAGAAGGTCGGCGGCGGCTCCGGCGGCAACACCTCCGGCGGCTGGGACCTGGCCACCAACAAGGTGGTGTGAGCGCGGTGTCTGCCAAAGGCTTTGCGCCCGGCCTGCTCGATCGCCTGTTCGGCGAGCGCGCGCAGGCCGGCGCCCTCAGCGCCCAGGCTACTGTCACGCGGCTGTCGATGGAGCAGCTCAAGGACAGCGTCGCGCGTGATCTCGAGGCTCTGCTCAATACCCGCATCGGCATCGCGCCCGACCTGCTCGACGACTATCCCGAATGCCGCAAGTCGATCATCAGCTACGGCCTGATCGACTTCGCCGGCTTCTGCCTGTCCAGCACCGACGACCGCGCCGCCATCTGCGCCAGCCTGACCGCCGCCATCGAACAGCACGAGCCGCGCTTGAAAAGCGTCAAGGCGTCGCTGGAGATGGAGCCGGGCAGCGTCAACCGCCTCAACTTCGTCATCAACGCCACCTTGCAGGTCGAGCAATCGGCAGAACCGGTCAACTTCAACGCGGTGCTGCAGCCGTCGTCGCTGCACTACTCGATCAGCAAGGCGGCGCGCACCGTGCGCGCCTAGCGACACCAGGAGACATTCATGGCTTACCTATCCGCGCGCACGCTGGCGCTGGCAATGGCGCTGCTGGCGCCGAGCTTCGCCGCGCTGGCGGCCCCGCTGGCGGCGTGCCCGCAGCAGCGCGGCAGCGGCCACGCGCTCGACGGCGCCGGCGTGTTCGACGGGCCACCGGGACAGAAGGTGGAACTGATGCCCAATTTCGCCAACCTCGAATGGGATCTCGCCGCCGGCCAGGAAGACGCCCGCGCGCGTGGGGAGTCGATCTACCTGGTCTGCAAATACAAGGGCCTCAAGCAGACCGTCACCATCAAGCTCGCTTACGAGGCCACGCTGTGCAAGGCCGAGGGCATCAAAAACCGGATGGTCGTCGCGTGCAGCGCGGCCACCTCAACCAAGGATTAACAGCGATGGACATCAACCTCAAAACGCTGATCGGCAAGCTGAACGACAGCAGCCGCACCGCCGCTACCCGCGCCGCCGGCATCTGCGTCGGCCAGGGCCACTACGAAGTCGACGTCGAGCACCTGTTCCTGGCGCTGCTCGAGCAGCCCAACTGCGATGTCGTCTGCATCGCGCGCCAGTGCGGCATCAGCCTGACCGGGCTCGAGACCGACCTGCGCCGCGAGATCGGCCGCTTCGCCACCGGCAGCGCGCGTACCCCGGTGTTCTCGCGCCACCTGCCGACGCTGTTCGAACACGCCTGGCTGATCGCCTCGCTGGGCGGCGCCGGCCCGCACCAGATCCGCAGCGGCCACCTGCTGCTGGCGCTGCTGACGGCGCCCGACCTGGCGCAGCTGGCGCAGCGCGGCTCGAAGCTGTTCGCGCAGGTGCCGATCGACCGCCTCAAGCACGATTTCGACAAGCTCACGCGCGGTTCCGACGAGGCGGTGCCGGCCGCCACCGATTTGGCGCCGGGCGACCCGGTGTCGGAGCTGGAAGGCGGCGGGTCCCGCAGGACGCCGGCGCTGGACCAGTTCACCACCTGCCTGACCGCCCGCGCGCGCGACGGCAAGCTCGATCCCGTGATCGGCCGCGACCCCGAGATCCGCCAGGCGATCGACATCCTGATGCGGCGCCGCCAGAACAACCCCATCCTCACCGGCGAAGCTGGCGTGGGCAAGACCGCCGTGGTGGAAGGGCTGGCGCTGAGGATCGCCAGCGGCGACGTGCCCGAGGTGCTGCGCGGCGTCGAGATCCACACGCTCGACATGGGCCTGCTGCAGGCCGGCGCCAGCGTCAAGGGCGAGTTCGAGAACCGCCTGAAGAACGTCATCGACGAAGTCAAAAAGAGCCCGCACGCGATCATCCTCTTCATCGACGAGGCCCACACGATGATCGGCGCCGGCGGCGCGGCCGGCCAGAACGACGCCGCCAACCTGCTCAAGCCGGCGCTGGCGCGCGGTGAACTGCGCACCATCGCCGCCACCACCTGGGGCGAATACAAGAAGTACTTTGAAAAGGACGCCGCGCTGGCGCGACGCTTCCAGGTCGTCAAGGTCGAGGAGCCCGACGAGGAAACCGCCTGCGCCATGCTGCGCGCGATGGCGCCGCTGATGGAGAAGCACTTCGGCGTGCGCGTCTACGACGACGCCATCGAAGAAGCGGTGCGGCTCTCGCACCGCTACATCAGCGGCCGCCAGCTGCCCGACAAGGCGATCAGCGTGTTGGACACTGCCTGCGCCAAGGTGGCGCTGGGCCAGAGCGCGACGCCGGCACTGGTGGAAGCAGCCGCGCGCCGCATCGAGCGCATCGACGCCCAAGTCGCGGCACTCACGCGCGAGGCGAGCGCCGGCGGCGACCACGCGACCCGGCTGGCCGCCCTGCACGACGAGCGCGCCGCCGCCACCGAAGAACAGGGCCGCGTGCAGCAGCGCTGGGAGCGCGAACAGGCAATCAACGCCGACATCCAGCGCCTGCGCAGCAGCCTGGAAAAGGGCGAAGGCGAGGGCGGCGCCTTGCGCGGCCTGATCGCCGAGCTGCGCGAAGTGCAGGGCGAAGCGCCGCTGGTGCCGGTGCAGGTGGACGGCCACGTGGTGGCCGAAATCGTCGCCGGCTGGACCGGCATCCCGCTCGGGCGCATGGTCAAGGACGAGATCAGGACGGTCATGAACCTGCAGGCGCTGCTCGAGGAACGCATCATCGGCCAGTCGCACGCCGGCGCCGTGGTGGCGCAGCGGGTGCGCACCGCGCGCGCCAACCTGGACGACCCGAACAAGCCGAAAGGCGTGTTCCTGTTCGTCGGCACCTCCGGCATCGGCAAGACCGAAACGGCGCTGGCACTGGCCGACCTGCTGTACGGCGGCGAACGAAAGCTCATCACCATCAACATGAGCGAGTACCAGGAGGCGCACAGCGTGTCGGGCCTGAAGGGTTCGCCCCCGGGCTACGTCGGCTACGGCGAAGGCGGCGTACTGACCGAGGCGGTGCGCCGCAACCCGTACAGCGTGGTGCTGCTCGACGAGGTCGAAAAGGCCCATCCGGACGTGCTCGAACTGTTCTTCCAGGTGTTCGACAAGGGCGTGCTGGACGACGCCGAAGGTCGCCAGATCGACTTTCGCAACACGATCATCATCCTGACCTCGAACGCGGCATCGTCGCAGATGATGCAGGCCTGCCTGAACAAGAGCGACGCCGAGCGCCCCGATCCGCAGCAGCTGGCCGAGATCATCCGCCCGCAGCTGATGAAGCACTTCAAGCCGGCCTTCCTCGGCCGCCTGACGGTGGTGCCGTTCTATCCGATCGGCGACGAGGTCCTGGCGCGCATCATCCGCCTCAAGCTCGAGCGCATCCGCAAGCGCATCGACGCCAACCACCAGGCCCGCTTCGACTACGACGACGCGCTGGTCAACGCGGTGCTGGCGCGCTGCACCGAAGTCGACTCCGGCGCACGCAATGTCGATACGATCCTCAACGGCACGCTGCTGCCGGAGATCGCCGACTCGGTGCTGGCCCGCATGGCCGAAGGCGGCGCCATCGCGCGCATCAAGGTCAGCGCCACCAAGGCCGGCAAGTTCAAGTACGCGGTGGAGCCATGCTGAACGTCGAAGAGCTGCTGGCGCCCGTTTCGGACGACAATCCCTGCGGCGAAGACCTCGCTTTCTCCAGCGAACTCGATGCCATTGCGAAGGCGCGCGTGGCCGACGATCCGTCGATCGAACAGGGCGCCTGGGTGACCGAGCTGAAAGAGGCCGACTGGAAGTTCGTCGCCGCCGGCTGCGCCAGGCTGCTCAGGACGCGCAGCAAGGACCTGCGGCTGGCGGTGTGGCTGGCCGAAGCCAGCGCCAAGACGGCCGGGCTGCGCGGCCTGGGCGACAGCCTGCTGGTGGTCGCCGGCCTGTGCGAGCGCTACTGGGAGACGCTGTACCCGCAGCCGGACGAAGGCAGCTTCGAGCAGCGCGTCGGCAACCTGTGCTGGATTGCGTCGCGCGCGCCGCAGCTGGCGCGCGAGGTGGCGCTGACGGAAGGCGCCGGGACTGCGTTCTCGCTGATCGACTTCGACAGCGCGCGCGCCCACGCGGGCGACGGCGATGCGCCGGACGTCGATGCGGCGCGGCGGCGCACTTCACCGCGCTTTTACCAGGCGCTGTTCGACGACAGCGCCCACTGCGTGGCGGCGCTGGCGGAACTGGAACGGGTGACGGACGAGAAGCTGGGCGCCGACGGCCCGGGCTTCACGGCGGCGCGCGCGGCGTTGCAGGATGTGATTCACTTCGTCACGCCGTTCGCGCGCGAGGCCGGCGCGCCGGCCTCGGAAGGCGTGGTGGAAGCGGTGGTGGCGGTGGCGGCGCCCGCCGCGGCCGCCAGCGGGCCGCTGCAGTCGCGCGCCCAGGCGCTGGCGCAGCTGCGCGCAGTGGCGGAATTTTTCCGCCGCACGGAGCCGCACAGCCCCGTGGCCTACCTGGCCGACAAGGCCGCGAACTGGGGCGAGCAGCCCTTGCACGTGTGGCTGCGCAGCGTGGTCAAGGACCAGGCGGTGTTCGAGCAGCTGGAGGAGATGCTGGGAGTGCAGGCGGCGGGGTGATGCGGGCCGTCAAACCACGGTCTGCCCCTGCGGGGGCAGACCCTGGGCGAACTTTTGGCTCGCGCGCTGGTCTGACACTATGTGTCAGACGTCTTTATGTTTTACGAGTCGTTCTTCTTGTCTTCCTTGCCCGCTGCGGCAGCCGTTCCAGCACTCACCTTCGCGGTCGCCTTGGCGATCTGCTCTTCCACGGTCTGCACCGCCTGGCGCGTTGCCTGGGTAACCTGCTCGTAGCCCTGGAAGGCGTTGTCGATCGCCGTCTTGATGATTTCAACGGCGTTGGGCTGGCCCGGCTTGACGTTCTGGGTGACGTCGTAGATCAGGGCGGAGAGGGCGCTCTTGGCTTCGGCGATGTGGGCGTCGGCCGCCTGCGTGAATTCGTTGCGGATGTCGTCGATGATGACCTTCATCTGGTCGCGGTATTCGACCACGCCCGACATGTCCGGCTTGGCCAGCGCCGCCGCCGCCGTCATGGCTGCCTGCGGGTCCTTGGCCTGGCTGATTTCCTTGCCGGCCGCCATCGATCCTTCGACCGAATTTTTTGCCGTCGCCATGTTCAGCGCGACAACCTGCTCGACGCCTTGTACGGCCTTGCTGGTGAGCGCGTTGAACGTCATCATCTGCAGTTCAAACAGCGTCTTGGTGGCGTTTGCAAATTGTTCGGGATTCGTAAACATTAACTTCTCCTCGGAATTGAATGGATGCAACGGACTACTAAATCTCGCCACTTTTGATTTTCTATTATTTAGCAGCTAACAACTTTTCGCAATGGCTATCTTGATAGGGGCCGGCAGCGCGCTCCCAGCCGGGCCCGAGCGAGGTCTGGGCGCAGAACTGCTTGCCGTCGATTTTGCTGCGCCACTTGAACCAGGGCGCCGGCGCGGCCGCCAGCGCGGCGCACGCGCCGGCGATGGCAACTGCAAGCAGCATGTTCATTGTTACTCTCATCACGCCGAGCATAGCCCGTTGGCGCTGCAAGTCAAGCGTGCGCGCGATCGGGGCGGTCCGGCGCCGATCGCGGCAGCAGCAAGGTCAGGCTGGCGCCGCGCCCGGGGGCGCTGTGCAGCTCGATGCGCCCGCCGAGGATATTGCTGACGATGTTGTGGGCCACGTGCAATCCCAGCCCGGAACGGCCGCTGCCCATGCGGGTGGTGAAGAAGGGATCGAAGGCGTGCGCCTGCACCTCGGGCGTCATGCCGGCGCCGTCGTCGGCCACCGTCACCGCCACCATGTCGTCCGCCCGCAGCGCCGCGGCAATGCGGACGGTGCCGCGCTCGCCGTCGGCAAAGGCGTGGGCGAGGCAGTTTTCGAACAGTTCGGTGACCACCTGCGACAGCGGGCCGGGGTAGCTGTCCATCTCGACGCCCGGCGCCAGCGACAGGTCGATGGTGGCGTGCGCCGCCTTGCCGGCCACGCGCAGGGGCGCGGCCAGGTCCGACAGCAGCTCGGTGAGGGAAAAGCCGCGCCGCTCGGAGCTGGCGTGGTCGACCGCGATCTGCTTGAAGCCGGCCACCAGCGTGGCGGCGCGCTTGAGGTTGCGCACCAGCAGTTCGCCGGCCTCGCCGGCATCGGCCAGGTAGCGCTCCAGCTCGGAGCGGCGCAGCCCGCCGGCGACGCTGCCGGCCAGCGCGCGGGTGCGCTCGGCCAGCGAGGTGGCCACCACCAGGCTGTTGCCGATCGGCGTATTCAGTTCATGGGCGACGCCGGCCACCAGCGCGCCCAGCGCGGCCATCTTGTCGCGCCGCACCAGTTCGTCCTGCGCCAGCGACAGCGTCTCGAGCGCGTTCGACAGTTCGGCGTTGATGCGGTCGGCGTGTTCGACGGCGCGGGTCAGCTCGGCGGTGCGCGCGGCCACCAGTTCTTCCAGGTGCTCGCGGTGCTGGGCCAGTTCGCGTTCGGCGCGGCTGCGTTCGATGGCGATGCCGGCCAGGTGGATGGCCAGCCCGATCAGCTGCACCTCCTCGTCGGTGGGCATGCGCACTTCGCGGTAGTACATGGCGAACGAGCCCAGCACCACATTGCCGTCGAGCGTGATCGGCGTCGACCAGCAGGCGCGCAAGCCGTGCGGCGTTGCCAGCTGCGCGTACGGAACCCAGCGGCGGTCGGCGAGGATGTCGGGCACGATGACGCGCTCGTTGCAGAACATTGCCGCGCCGCACGAGCCGACGTCCGGGCCGATCTGCACGCCGTCGAGCGCGTCCATGTAGGCCGGCGGCAGGCTCGGGCCGGAGGCCGGGTGCATCGTGGTGCCGTCGTCAGCGAGCAGCAGCACGGAGCACAGCACGCCCTCGGACTGGCTTTCGATCAGCAGCATCAGCGTGTCGAGGATCTCGGCCAGCGGGGCGCCGCGGGCGACCAGCTCGAGCACGCGGGCCTGGCCCTCGCGCAGCCGGGCCTCGCGCAGGCGCCGCGCAATGTCGATCACGCGCAGGTGCAGCAGGCGCCGGCCGGCGACCGGCATGGCGGTCATCAGCACCTCGCAGGGCACATCGGCGCCGCCGGCGGTGTGGAAGGTGATCGGGAAGGTGGCCGCCTTGCCCTCGATGGCGCGGCCGGTTTCGGTGCGCAGCAGTTGCGGCGAACTCTCGCCGCCGGGCTGCTGCGGCGGGCACAGCTCGGACAGCGGCATCGACACCAGCTGATCGCGGCCAATGCCCCACAGCGCTTCGGCCTTGACGTTGGCGTCGGCCAGCCGGCCGCTATCGAGGTCGAGCAGGGCGCACGGATCGGGCGACTGCATCAGCATCGCGCGGTAGTTCACCTGCAGGCCGTTCAGATCCATTGTGCTTCCTTGCATGCACGCGTGAACTGCAAGTGTAGTACAAAGCGGGCGGCGCCGGGCCGCCACACATTACACCGGGGTGGCCGGATAGCCTTCCGCTTCGAGCCGTTCGCGCACGGCGGCGAGGTCGGCGCGGGTGTCGACGCTGGCGGTGCGGGCGGCGATGTCGACCTGCACGACGGCAGCGGGATCGAGTTCGTGGATGGTGTCGGTAATGGCGCGGGCGCAATGGCCGCAGCTGATGGCGGGAATGCTGAGGGTGAGCATGCAGGTCTCCTGTCTTAGGATGATGGAAAGCGTACAGCATAGCAAAACGCCGCATCCCTTTTGCAAAGGCTGCGGCGTTTTCAGGCTGCTGTCTATCCGGTAGAGTGGTGCCCACGGAGGGACTCGAACCCCCACACCCGAAGGCACATGGACCTGAACCATGCGCGTCTACCAATTCCGCCACGTGGGCAACGAAGACAAGATTATATATTAATTGATGCAATTGGGGAAAATTAAATGAGCGAATCGCGCGCATAAATGAAAAGGCCCGTTGACTAATCAACGGGCCTTTAAAATTGCTGTGGTGCCCACGGAGGGACTCGAACCCCCACACCCGAAGGCACATGGACCTGAACCATGCGCGTCTACCAATTCCGCCACGTGGGCAACGAAGGACATGATTATAGACTAATGTCCGCCTATGTCAATTATCTGGCGCTGAGTTTTTCTTTAATTATCATAATAACGATAGGAAAGTTAGGTAAATGTCGAGCTGTCCGTTAAACTATGCCGAGTTGGTATGATGTCGCTAGCAACCAGTATTTACAATAGAAAAGTTCTCTAATCTTGAATAAACATTCCTACCCCATCCCTAGTCGAGAGGAAATTCTCGGCATCCTGCGTACCTCTAAGAGTCAACAGACTGTAGAGACTATTTCTTCTGCGCTAAGCGTAAAACCTGAAGAGCTTGATGGTATTGAGCGGCGATTAAACGCGATGGAGAGAGACGGCCAGTTAAAAAAGGACAAGTTAGGTAATTACACGCTTGCCAATCAAACCAGTTTTATCTCTGGACGAGTTAGCAGTCATCGCGATGGCTACGGTTTCCTGACTCCCGACGACGGGGGGGAGGACTTGTTTTTGCCTGAGCGCGAAATGCAAAGGGTCTTGCATGGCGACCGAGTCACAGCGCGCGTAGTGGGAACAGACCGGCGAGGCAGGCTTGAAGGCGAGATTCTTGAAATTCTTGAACGCGCGAATACGCATGTTATTGGCCGCTTATTAAATGAAAACGGTGCTTGGATTATTGCGCCGGAAGATAATCGCTTTAATCAGGACATCTTATTGGCTGGCTCGCCTGGTAAGGCGAAGTCGGGACAGATAGTGAGCGTTGCCCTGACTGAACAGCCAACTAAATATGCACAGGCCGTAGGGAAAATCGTTGAAATACTGGGGGATGTTGATGACCCTGGTATGGAAATTGAAATCGCAGTAAGAAAATTCGGGGTTCCTCATGAATTTTCTGACGCTGCTAAAAAAGCTGCGAGTAAATTGCCTGGCGAGGTGAAAGCTTCCGATCTGGAAGATAGGGTTGATTTACGCGATATCCCGATGGTAACAATTGATGGTGAAGATGCACGGGATTTTGATGATGCCGTTTATTGTGAACCGGTAAAAATTGGACGTAGTAAGGGTTATCGTTTGATCGTGGCAATTGCTGATGTGAGCCATTACGTGAAACCTAATGACGCATTAGATGTTGATGCTTTGTTGCGCAGCACTTCAGTCTATTTTCCGCGTCGTGTTATTCCTATGTTGCCGGAGAAGTTGTCGAACGGTCTGTGTTCATTGAATCCAGATGTTGATCGATTAACTCTGGTATGCGATATGGTGATTACTCAAACTGGAGAAGTTACCGCGTATCAGTTTTATCCTGCTGTGATTCATTCGGCCGCTCGCTTTACTTACACTGAAGTTGCTGCAATTTTGGGTAATACCAAAGGGCCTGAAGCGAATAAGCGTTTGGTATTGGTGCCACATTTACTGCATTTATATGAATGTTTTCAGGCATTATTAAAGGCCAGGCACGTTCGTGGTGCCATTGACTTCGAGACGACTGAAACCTATATCGTATGCAATGCCGCTGGTAAAATCGAAAAAATATTACCTCGCACCCGCAACGATGCTCATAAATTAATCGAGGAATGTATGTTGGCCGCAAATGTTTGCGCGGCTGACTTGCTTGCTCAATTTAAACATCCCGGGACTTATCGTATTCATGCAAGCCCAACGAAGGAAAAGCTGACCCAGGTAAGAAGCTTCCTTAAACAGGTTGGTTTGCATCTGAGTGGTGGCGACAAGCCTTCCGCCTCGGATTACGCTGAATTGATG
>JBBRXM010000073.1:0-25921 GCA_038248405.1 Burkholderiales bacterium | reverse complement strand
GGCGGCGGCGGCAAGGGCATGCGCATGGTTGAAAAGTCTGAAGACTTTGCGGCTGCGCTGGCCTCTTGCCAACGCGAAGCCATCAACAGCTTTGGCAACGACACGGTGCTGGTTGAAAAATACGCGCTGCGCCCGCGTCACATCGAGATCCAGGTGTTTGGCGACATGCACGGCAACTATGTCTATCTGTTCGAGCGCGACTGCTCGGTGCAGCGGCGCCACCAGAAGGTGCTGGAAGAAGCGCCGGCGCCGGGCATGCCGGCCGAACGGCGCGCCGCGATGGGCGAGGCGGCGGTGGCCGCCGCCAAGGCGGTCGGCTACGTCGGCGCCGGCACGGTCGAATTCATCGCCAACCAGGAAGGCTCGTTCTATTTCATGGAGATGAACACGCGCCTCCAGGTGGAGCACCCGGTCACCGAGATGATCACCGGGACCGACCTGGTGGAGTGGCAGCTGCGCGTGGCCTTCGGCGAGCCGCTCCCGAGAGCCCAGCATGAACTGGCGATCCACGGCCACTCGATCGAGGCGCGCGTCTATGCCGAAAATCCCGAGAAGGGCTTCCTGCCGTCGATCGGCACGCTGCGCCACATGGATACGCCGGCGGCGATCAGCTTCGAGGTCGGCACCGGCGCCAACGGCGAGCCGGCTCCCGTGCGCATCGATTCGGGCGTGCGCGAGGGCGACGCCATCTCGCCCTTCTACGACCCGATGATCGCCAAGCTGATCGTCTGGGGCGCGGACCGCACGCAGGCGCTGGCGCGCATGTCGCAAGCGCTGGCCGAGTTCCAGGTCGTCGGGCTGGCCACCAACATCGCTTTCCTGAAGCGCCTGGTCGACGGGGCCGCATTCTCGCAGGCGCACCTCGACACAGGCTTGATCGAGCGTAACGCCGACAGCCTGTTCCCGCCACCGAAAGCGGCGCCTGCCAGCGCGCTGGCGTTTGCGGCAGTGGCGTTGATCGAAGCGGAGAAAGATGCCTCCGCGGCCATTTCAGCCAACTGTGCCGACCCGTTCGGCAATGCGCTTGGCTGGCGCCTGAATGGCGCATACCGCCGCCAGCTATCGTTCACTGATGACCATTCGGTCAGCCAGGTCGGCATCACCTATCAGCGGCACGGCTGGGAATTCGAGGTCGCCGGCGCGAAGGTCGACCTGTCGCTTGTCAGGCGTGACGCGGCCGAATTGTCGATCAAGCTGGGAGGCACCGCGATGCACGGCGCCGTGCGACGCGACGGCGACACCTTCCACGTGTTCACCGGCGGGCGCCACTATACGCTCGGCTTCGACGACCCGATGGCGCACGCCGGCGAAGCGGAAGTCGCCAGCGGGCGCCTTACCGCACCGATGCCGGGCATGATTGTTGCCATCCACGTGGCGAAAGGGCAGACAGTCGCCAAGGGCGCTCCCTTGCTGATCATGGAAGCGATGAAGATGGAGCACACGATTGCGGCGCCGGAGGCCGGCCTCGTGGAAGAGCTGCTGTACCAGGTGGGTGACCAGGTGGCCGATGGCGCCCAGTTATTGACCCTGACGCCGCACTGACGAACCCGGGCAACGCCGATGTGGGCTGGGAGCCCGCACTGTCGGTCATTGCCCTTCTTCGACTGGTGCATTTGCGGATCGCGCACTCAGCCCGCGCCACTGTCGCCGTTTGATCGTTATCAACCTCAGCCGTTATCGGACCACCATGGCCGTGAACGGGTACACGTACGCCTGCAACGAAACCAGCAAGCCGACCAGGATCGCCAGCGCGATCGAATGGAAGAACACGTAGCGCAGAATGTCGCCCTCGTGGCCGGTCCACTTGGTCGCCGTCGCCGCCACCACGATCGATTGGGCGTCGATCATCTTGCCCATCACGCCGCCGGAGCTGTTGGCCGCGGCCATCAGGATCGGCGGCAGGCCGAGCTGCTCCGCCGTCGTCTTCTGCAAACTGCCGAACAGCACGTTGGCCGCAGTGTCGGAACCCGTCAGCGCGACGCCCAGCCAGCCGAGCATGGTGCCGAACAAGGTGTAGAACACGCCCGTGTAGGCGAACGCGAGGCCCAGCGTCGCATCGAGCCCGGAATACCGCGTCAGGTAGCCGACCGCGAACATGGCGCAGATCGTCATCAGCGAAAAGCGCACCAGCTTGACGGTTTCCCAATACTGGCGGATCAGCTCGCGGAAGGTGTAGCCCATCACCAGCCCGGCAATGATCGACGCGATGAAGATGCCGGTGCCGGCCATCGACAGCACGTTGAAGTTGAATACCGCCGCTTCGATCGTCGGCGCCTTCACCACCGGCGGCATCTTCATCACCATCTTGTCGAGCCCCGGAATTGCATACTTCCAGGACCAGATGCCATCGAGCAGCTTCTTGAACAGCGGCGTGCCCCAGACGAACACCAGCACCGACAGCAGGGCCCACGGCGTCCATGCCTTCACCACGCTGATCTTCACGCCGGAACTGTCGACACTGGGCACCTCGTCGTGCACCACGTCGCGCAGCGATTCGTCGTGGTAGTTGGCAAATGCCACCGTCCGCCAGACCTGCCTCGGCTTCCACACCTTGAGGAACAGGACCAGCGATCCCATCGACACGATGGAGGCGATGACGTCCACCAGCCAGGGACCGTGGTAATTGGAGACCAGGAACTGGGGTATCGCGAACGAGACGCCCGTCACCAGGATCGCCGGCCAGATTTCGGCCATGCCGCGCCGCCCGGCGAACGCCCAGATCAGCCAGAACGGCACGATCAGCGAGAAGAACGGCAGCTGGCGCCCGATCATTGCCGACAGCATGTTCAGGTCGAGCCCGGTGACGGCGGACAACGCGATGACCGGCGCCCCGAGCGCGCCATACGCCACCGGCGCCGTATTGGCGATCAGCGCCAGGCCTGAGGCTGCCAGCGGAGAAAAGCCCATCCCGATGAGGATGGCGCCGGTCACCGCCACCGGCGTGCCGAAGCCGGCGGCCCCCTCGAAGAAGGCGCCGAAGCAGAACGCGACCAGCAGCAGCTGCAGCCGCCGGTCTTCGGTGATGCCGCTGATGCTGTTCTGCAGCACCTTGAAGTAGCCGTTGAGCGTCGTGAGCCGGTGCAGGAAGATGATGTTGAGGACGATCCAGCCGATCGGGAACAGTCCGGAGGCGATGCCAAGGCCGGCCGCCTTGAAGGCCATGTCGGCCGGCATGCCGAACACCGCCGCGGCGATGCCGATGCCGATCAGCAGCGCCAGGCCGGCGGCGTAATGGGCCCGCATATGGAAGAAGGCCAGCGCGGCCAGCAGCACGCACACCGGGATGCCGGCGGCGATCGTGGACAGCGCGAAGTTTTGCAACGGATCGTACACCTGGTGCCAGATCATGATTGCCTCCGGAATTAAACGTCAGCGTTCTGCCCGATCATCATTCAAGTGTAATCCCGGTTGCGGAACAGGCGCGCGCCGCACGCGCGCTCTGTTGCGCCGATCTTACGGCGGCGTAAAGCCGAGCTTCTTCATCGCCGCGGTCAGGCTGCGCGCGCTCCTCGCGTACGCCGTCCACGGCGCGTTGCCCTTGTCCAGCCGCGTGTGGGCATTGAGGATGTTCCACTGGTCGCCGCCCTTCACCGCACCGAGTTCGTCCCACGCCAGCGGCACCGAGATGCCCAGCCCCGGCCGCACCCGCGCCGACCAGGCAGCCGCGGTGGTGGCGCCGCGGCCGTTGCGCAGGTAGTCGATGAAGATCTTGCCGACCCGGTTGCGCGGACCGCTCTTGAAGGCGAACCGGTCCGGCAGCGTGACGGCCATGTGGCTCACCACCTGCTGCGAGAAATCCTTCACGGTATCCCAGTCGTACTGCGGCTTGATCGGCACCATCACGTGCAGGCCCTTGCCGCCGCTGGTCTTGAGGAAGGACGGCAGGCCGAGTTCCTCGAGGAAGGCACGCATCAGTTCGGCCGCCTCCTGGATCGTCTTCCAGTCGACCCCTTCGCCGGGGTCGAGGTCGAACACCATCCGGTCCGGCGTTTCGTAGGCTTTGCCGGTGGCGTTCTGGCTGTGAAATTCCACCACGTTCCATTGCGCCGCCGACAGGATGCCGTTGACGCTGGCCGCCTCCAGCATCGGCGGATGGTCCGGGTCGAGCGCCGGATCCATTTGCTTCATGCCAGGCAGCTTGCCGACGTCGGCGTGTTTCTGGAAAAACAGTTCGCCGCCGACGCCCGACGGCGCCCGCACCAGCGACAGCGGCCGGCCCTTGATGTGGTGCATCATCAGCGAGCCGACCAGCGCGTAATAGCGCACCAGGTCCATCTTGGTGGCGCCGCTTTGGGCATCGATCACGCGTTCGGGATTGGTCACCTTGAGGCTGGCGGGCAGCTTTCCTTCGGGCGCTGCCGGTTCGGTTCGTTTGTCCACACCTTCCTCCACATGTTTTGGCGTTTCACGCGTGATGGCCTTGGCCGGCTTGTCGTCGCGCAGCCCCTGGAACACGGCATGGCGCACCGAGCCGGAACTGGTCCACTCGGCGAAACTCACCTCCGCGATCAGCTTCGGCTTGACCCAGTGATGCTTGCGTCCCACCACCGCTTTCGGCGGGAACGGGCTGACGTCTGTATCGAGCTTGCTGAGTTTGGCCTTGAGCTCGCGCAGGCTGGCCTCGTTGAAGCCGGTGCCGACGTTGCCGGCGTATTGCAGAACGCCATGCTCGTCGTGCATCCCGAGCAGCAGCGCGCCGATGCCGGTGCGCGAACCCTGCGGATCGGTATAGCCGGCGATGACGAATTCCTGGCGCTTGCCGCACTTGAGCTTGATCCAGTCGGGCGAGCGCCGCTGCACGTAGCGCGATTCGCGCCGCTTGCCGATGACGCCCTCGAGCCCCATCTTGCAGGCCGCTTCCACCAGTTCGGCCGGATCGGTGCCGAACTCGTCGCTGAAGCGCACGGTGTCGGAGGCGGCCTTGTCGAGCACCTTCTTGAGCGCTGCGCGGCGCTCCACCAGCGGGACGTCGCGCATGTCATAGCCGTTCAGGTACGGCGCGTCGAACAGGAAATAGACGATGTTGGCCGTTTCCGAGCCGTCGAATGCGAGCTGCAGCATGCCGAAATTGGGCCGGCCGTTTTCGTCGTGGACGACGATTTCGCCGTCGTACCAGCCGTCCGGCAACTTCATCTTCAGCAGTTCCTTGTGCAGCGTGCCGAGCTTGCCGGTCCAGTCGTTACCGTTGCGCGTGATCAGCTTGACGCTCGTGCCCTGCACGCGCGCCAGCATGCGGTAGCCGTCGAACTTGATCTCGAATACCCAGTCGGCGGGCGTGGAAGGCGGCTTGTCGACCAGCGTCGCCAGTTCCGGGGCCAGTTCCTCCGGCAACTCGCCCTTGACGGCGCCGGCCGGCGCCTTCGAGCGGCGCGCTGTCGGCGTGGCAGCCGCTTCGGCCGCCGGCACTTTCCTGGCCGCCTTCTTCTTGGGCGCCTTCAACTTCTTGACGCTGTCGGGCATCTCGTCGATCACCGAGAACTCGCTGGCGGGCCGCGCGTAGTCGTCCTTCTCCTTGATCAGCAGCCACGGCTCCTGTTTCTCGCCCTTGCCCTTCATGCGGATCAGCGCCCATTTTCCATGCATCTTGTGGCCGTGCATCTCGAACTTGAGGTTGCCGGCCTCGTAGCCTTTGTGGGGATCGTCCAGCGGCTGCCAGGTGCCCTTGTCCCAGATGATCACCTTGCCGGCGCCATACTGCTTCTCGGGAATGGTGCCTTCGAAACTGGAATACGAAATCGGATGGTCTTCGACATGCACGGCCATCCGCTTGTCCTTCGTGTCGTAGCTCGGGCCTTTCGGCACCGCCCAGCTTTTCATGGTGCCGTCGAGCTCGAGACGGAAATCGTAATGCAGGCGGCTGGCCCAATGCTTCTGGATCACGAAGCTCAAGCCGTCAACGCCCGCCTCGCCGCCTTCCGCCGGTTCCGACGTGATATCGAAGTTGCGCTTTGCTTTGTAAGCTTTCAGGGCGTCTGGCATGGGGAAACCTTATGCGTTCAATAATGGAAGAGTCTATTTGCACGTGCCCGCGGCGACTGTACGCCACCTAACCGTTTGTAAGGGAATGTAAAAGCCGTCAACGCGCTTGGCCGGCACGGCGTTTTTTGGCCCAGGACCACTGGAGCGTCCATCCCGGATAACCACGCTAAAGGAAATACCATCATGAAGAAACTCATCGCTACCCTGATCGCCGCCGCCTTCGCCACCGCATCTTTCGCGCAGACTCCTGCCACCCCGGCAACGCCTGCGATGCCACCGGCGGCAACCACGCCAGCGACCCCGGCAACGCCTGCAACCCCGGCTGCCAAGTCCACCAAGAAGCATGCCAAGAAGGCGAAGAAGCACTCAGCCAAGAAGGCCGCCACCGCCGATACCGCGACTGACACCACCACCAAGGCCGACACCGCCAAGTAATTCGGCTGGTCCGTCCGTCTCAGAAAAGACAGGGTTCGCCCTGTCTTTTTTTCGCCAGCCAGCCTGAAAATTGATTGTGGTATATCCTCGCAGGGGTTCTACTCGCACTCCGACTCCCCCAACAAGGACCACCATGCAGAAGATCGTTTTCCTCGACCGCGACAGCCTGCTCGCCAACGTCCGCACGCCCTCTTTCGCGCACGAGTGGCACGATTATCCCGCCACGCAGCCAGGCGAGGTTGCCGTACGCCTCGCCGGCGCCACCATCGCCATCACCAACAAGGTGCCGGTGCGCGCCGCCGACATCGCGCGCCTGCCCGACCTGAAAATGATCGCGGTAGCGGCCACCGGCACCGACAACGTCGACCTGGCCGCCTGCCGCGAGCGCGGCATCGTGGTGTCGAACATCCGCAATTATTCGGTGGTGGCCGTGCCGGAGCACTGCTTCACGATGATCCTGGCGCTGCGCCGCAACCTGCGCGCCTACTGCGCCGACGTCGACGCCGGCCTGTGGCAGAAGGCCAGCACGTTCTGCCTCTTTAATCACCCGATCGGCGACCTAGCCGGCAGCAAGCTGGGCATCGTCGGCTACGGCGCGCTGGGGCGCAAGGTGGCGCAGCTGGGACGCGCGTTCGGCATGCAGGTATGCGTGGCGTCGCGCTCGCCGGTTGCCGATGCGGACGTGACGGCGTTGCCGCTGGATGAATTGCTGGGCACTTGCGACGTCATCAGCCTGCACTTGCCGCTGACCGAGCAGACGCGCAACATGATCGGCAAGCGCGAGCTGGAGATGATGAAGCCGACCGCGCTGCTGATCAACACCGCGCGCGGCGGGCTGGTCGACGAGGCGGCGCTGGCCCAGGCGCTGAGGGACGGCGTGATCGGCGGCGCCGGTTTCGACGTGTTGAGCAAGGAGCCGCCGGCGGCCGACAACCCGCTGCTGGGGCTGCACCTGCCGAACTTCATCCTGACGCCGCACGTGGCGTGGGCGAGCGCGGGGGCGATGCAGACACTGGCCGACATGCTGGTCGATAATGTCGAGGCGTTCGTGGCGGGGCAACCCGTTAATGTTGTGGGATAGCACGCAGCTACACCGGGGTCTGACCCCGCGGGGTCAGACCCAGCCTAAAACGTCCCGGGCAGCAGGATGTTCTTGTCGACGTGGTTGATGTCGCGCAGCCCGCAGAACGCCATCGTCAGGTCCAGCTCGTTGCGGATGATGTCGAGGCACTTGGTCACGCCGGCCTCGCCGCCGGCGCCCAGGCCATACAGGAACGGGCGGCCGATGTAGACGCCCTTGGCGCCCAGCGCCAGCGCGCGGATGACGTCCTGGCCGGAGCGCACGCCGCCATCCATATGCACTTCGATGCGCTCGCCCACCGCCGCCACGATCGCCGGCAGCGCGCCGATGCTCGACTGCGCGCCGTCGAGCTGGCGCCCGCCATGGTTCGACACGATCAGGGCGTCGGCGCCGCTGTCGGCAGCGAGCTTGGCATCCTCGACGTCCATGATGCCCTTGATGATCAGCTTGCCGCCCCAGCGCTCTTTGACCCAGGCCACGTCGTCCCACGACATGGTCGGATCGAACTGCTGCGAGGTCCACGACGACAGCGAGGACATGTCCGACACCGCGCTCGCGTGGCCGACGATGTTGCCGAAGCTGCGGCGCTTGGTGCCCAGCATGCCCATGCACCAGGCCGGCTTGGTCATCAGGTTGGCAATGTTTGCCAGCGTCAGCTTCGGCGGCGCCGTCATGCCGTTGCGCAGGTCCTTGTGGCGCTGGCCCAGCACCTGCAGGTCGAGCGTGAGCACCAGCGCCGAACACTTGGCGGCGCGCGCGCGTTCGATCAGGCGCTCGATGAACGGCCGGTCCTTCATCACGTACAGCTGGAACCAGAACGGCTTGGTGGTGTTGGCGGCGACGTCCTCGATCGAGCAGATGCTCATCGTCGAGAGCGTAAACGGCACGCCGAAACGCTCGGCCGCGCGAGCAGCGAGGATTTCGCCGTCGGCATGCTGCATGCCGGTCAGGCCGGTCGGCGCCAGCGCCACCGGCATCGACACTTCCTGTCCCACCATCGTGCTGCGCAGGCTGCGGTTGCTGAGGTTGACCGCCACGCGCTGGCGAAACTTGATCTTGCCGAAGTCCTCCTCATTGGCGCGGTAGGTCGATTCGGTCCACGAGCCGGCATCGGCATAATCGTAAAACATGCGCGGTACCCGTTTCTTTGCCAGCACGCGCAGGTCTTCGATAGTGGTGATGATGGTCATTGGGGTTCCTGTAGTCGATCAGGCATCTAATCTAACAGAAGCGGCCAAATGGCGAAAATGTTTCCGCCTGCCGGTAGCGGCGTTTCAACCGCTGCTGGACAAACCGCCGTTGTACCCCTACAATGCTGCTTCTTCGGAGTTGCAAGCGCTCCGGGCAACAAAGTTTTGCTTCACGAATCGGCCAGTTTGGCCTTTCGGAAATAAAACGTTACTGCTAGAATGCTTGCTTTCGCGGCTGTAGCTCAGTTGGATAGAGTACTTGGCTACGAACCAAGGGGTCGTGGGTTCAATTCCTGCCAGCCGCACCAAAATTCGTGTTTGAAGATGAGGACTCAGGTAGCTTTCGCTGCTTGAGTCCTTTTTTCATTGGGGCGCCCTTTTTCGCACGGCGCGGCCCCCTGCAAAATCGCCACAGAGTGGAAAAATTGCAATTTCCGCCAACTGAGCTGCGGTACAATTCATTCACGTCGTATCAGTCAGCCGTTCAGTGCCAGCTTGCCCATCCACAGGGAGTTCAAGTGAGTAGAACCGACTTTCGTCCGGCCTTGCTGCTCCTCGTCCTGGCGCTGCCCGCGCCGTCCGCCGGCGCCGCGGTGGTGGCCGCCGTCTCGGTCGCCGACCAGCCGCTGCGCTTGCTGCGCGACACCACCTTCTACGCTGCCACCCGCGGCGCCCAGCTGCAAACCGGCGACCTGGTCGAAGCCGGCGCCGGCACGCTTCAGCTCGAGGCCGCGAACTGCTGCACCGTCGCACTTGGCCCCGGCGCCAGGGTCTTCTTTAAGCCCGGCGGCAAGCCGTTCGAACTGGTGCTGCTGGACGGCTGGCTCAAACTACAGTCGCTGGCGGCCAGCCCCACCGCCGTGAAGATCAGCGCCGCCGGCCTCGAGTTCAGCAACACCGGCTCGGTCATCGTGCACGCGGGCGCCGGCAAGGTCGAACTGTTCGTCGAAACGGGCGCCCCCGGGGTGACCGACCTGCAAGGCGGCAAAGCGGCGCCGGCCACCAGGGTCGCGCATGAGCAATACGCCGTGCGCAGCGCCGGCCAGCCGCTCAAGGTGCTGCCGCGCCCTCCGAAGGACTTCCTGAGCGGCATGCCGCGCGCCTTCCAGGACGTGTTGCCCGCGGTGGCGATCAAAGGCCCGGCGACCGCCCCAAAACCGGAGCGCCGCGCCAGCTTCGCCGAGGTGGCGCCGTGGCTCGCCGCCGAGCCGGCCCTGCACCAGGCGCTGTATCGGCGCTTCTTCCCACCGAAACTGTCGCAGCCGAAGCCGTCGTCGCACGCTTATTAGTCGAGGCCCCCATGAAACTGTCGCTCGCCGCCAAATTCAACATCGTTTTCGTGACCATCTTCGCGGTGGGGTTCGGTGCGGCCACCGCGGTCACGCATTACCTGTTGCAGAAAAACGCGCGCGAGGAAACGCTGCAAAGCGCGCGCGTGCTGATGCAGGCGGCGCTGGCGGCGCGCAGCTACACCGCGGCGCAGATCGCGCCGCTGCTGGAAACGCGCCTCAAATACGAATTCCTGGCGCAGTCGGTGCCCTCGTTCGCCGCTACCGAGCACCTGGCCCAGCTGCTCAAGGCCTATCCCGACTTCAGCTACAAGGAAGCGACGCTCAACCCGACCAACCTGCGCGACCGCGCCGCCGACTGGGAAGCGGACCTCGTCAACACGCTGCGCGCCAAGCCGGCGCTGGCCGAACTGGTGGGCGAACGCAGCACCTCGATCGGGCCGGCGCTGTATGTCGCGCGGCCGCTGCAGATCAAGGACGAGGCCTGCCTGCGCTGCCACAGCGTGCCCGATGCCGCGCCCAAGACCATGCTCGACATCTATGGCCGCAACAACGGCTTCGGCTGGAAGCACAAGGAGATCGTCGGCGCCCAGGTGGTGTCGGTGCCGATGGAAGTGCCGCTCAAGCGCGCCAACGTGATGCTGCAGACGTACATGCTGTCGATGCTGGCCATCTTCGCGTTCCTGCTCTTCGCGCTCAACATCATGGTGCACCTGTTCGTCACGCGCCGCATCACCCGTATGTCGCGGCTGGCCGACCAGGTCAGCCTGGGCAATTTCAGCGCGGAGGAATTCGCCGGCGAGGGAAGCGACGAACTGTCGGTGCTGGCGCGCTCGTTCGCGCGCATGCGCACCAGCCTGGCGAGCGCCATGAAAATGCTCGATGAATGACAGCGGAACGGCAGGCATGATCGAGCAGCTCGGCAAATACCGCATCGACGGCATCCTCGGCAAAGGCGCCATGGGGGTGGTGTACAAGGCGTTCGATCCGCATATCGAACGCACGGTCGCGCTCAAGACGATCCGCAAGGAGCTCTTTTCCGAGCGCGAGCAGGCCGACCTGATCCTGCGCTT
Organism: Burkholderiales bacterium; assembly: GCA_038248405.1. GTDB lineage: Bacteria > Pseudomonadota > Gammaproteobacteria > Burkholderiales > Burkholderiaceae_D > JAFCUW01. The sequence continues at coordinate 14,874 of JBBRXM010000073.1, read as the reverse complement.
CAAGAACGAGGCGCAGGCCGCAGGACGCCTGAACCATCCCAACATCGTCATGGTGTACGACTACGGCGAGGACAGCGAGTCGGCCTATATCGCGATGGAGTTCGTCGAGGGCACGTCGCTGGGCGCGCTGATGGTGGCCGACAAGCCGACCGCGCTGGCGCGCGTCACCGCCTGGATGGGCGACCTGCTGCTTGCGCTCGAATACGCCCATTCGCGCGGCGTGGTCCACCGCGACATCAAGCCGGCCAACCTGTTGATCACCTTGAGCGCGCAGGTCAAGGTCAGCGACTTCGGCATCGCCCGCATCGAGTCGTCGTCGCTGACGCAGACCGGCTCGATGATCGGCACGCCCAGCTACATGTCGCCCGAGCAGTTTCGCGGCGAGACGGCGGACGGGCGTTCCGACGTATTTTCGGCCGGCGTGCTGCTGTACCAGCTGCTGACCGGCGTGCGGCCGTTCGTCGGCTCGGCGTCGACCGTGATGCAGCAGATCCTCAACCTGCAGCCGGCGCCGCCGTCGCAGCTGCTGCCGGCGCTCGGCGCCGGCTGGGACCCGGTGGTCGCGCGCGCGCTGGCGAAGGCGCCGGCCGACCGCTACGGTTCGGCGCGCGCCTTCCTCGATGCGCTGGCGGCCGCAGTGCACAGCGGCGCCGATGCCGACGCCACCGCGCTGGGCGACAGCGACCGCACCGTGCTCGCCGCCGGCCTGCCGCAGCCCTGCGCCAATGGGCCGGGCGGCAGCCTTGCCGGCGGCAGCCTGGCCAGCGGCACCGGCGCCGCCACCAACACGCCATGGAAGCTCGAAGCGCTGCCCGAACTCGAATCGATGCTGTCGCGCCAGATCGGGCCGATGGCCAAGATCCTGCTGCGCAAAGTCGCCGGCAAGGCCGAAGGCATCGACGAACTGTCGGAACTGCTGCTGCCGCATATCCCGTCGGAGGTCGGCCGCGGGCAATTCCAGCAGGGCGTCGCCATGGTCAAGAAGAAGCTGGAGGCGAGCGGCACCGGCAGCGGCGCGCCGCGCACGCTGACCGGACTTGCCAGCGGCGGCGTCAGCGCAGTTGCGCCCGGCCGCTCGGCGGTGCGGGTGCCGGTGCCGTTCGACGATGCCTGGGCCGACGCCGTCGCGCAGCGGCTGACGGTGCTGATCGGCCCGATCGCGCGCGTGGTGGTCAAGCGCGCCGCGCGCCAGACCGGCGACAAGGCCGAGTTCCTGCAACTGGTGGCCGGCCACATCGAATCGACGCAGGAACGCGCGCGCTTCCTGGCCGAAGCGGGAGGCGCCTGATGGACACCATGCCGTGCCGCCTGCCGACGGCGCTCGTGTGCGGCGCGACCGACATCGGCCCGGTACGTTCCACCAACGAAGACAACTTCATGATCGACGCCGTGCTCGGCCTGGCGATGGTGGCCGACGGCATGGGCGGCCACGAAGCGGGCGAAGTGGCCAGCGCCGGCGTGCTGGCGGCGCTGCGCGACTACCTGGCCGAACATGGCGCGGACTGCGCGCTTCCCGGTGCCCTGCCCGTCCCCGACCCGGACGCCACCTGGTCCGATCCGGCGATCCGCGCGGTCGCCCTGCTGCACGACGCGATCGCGTTCGCCAACCACAGCCTGTACGCGCAGAACCTGGCGCGCGGCTGCGCCGACGGCGGCGGCATGGGCACCACGCTGACCGGCTTCTGGCAGCCGGCCACCGGCGCCCCGCTGGTGTATTTCCACGTGGGCGACAGCCGCCTGTACCGCCAGCGCGACGGCAACCTGGAACAGCTCACGCGCGACCAGACCATGTACCAGCAGGCGCTCGACTCCGGCATCGTCGAGCATCTGCCGGCGCGCAACCTGCTGCTGCAGGCGATGGGGCCGTCGCCGCTGGTGCTGCCCGAAGTGCACTCGCAGCTGACGATGGCGGGCGACGTGCTGATGCTGTGCAGCGACGGCCTGCACGGCAGCGTGCCGCACGGCGAGATCGAGGCGGTAATGGCCGGCGCCACCGCGGCGACGCTGCCGCAGGCCTGCGCGCGCCTGATCGCTCTGGCCAAGGAGTACGGCGCGCGGGACAACATCACGGCACTGCTGGCGCTCTGCCAGGGTTGACCTACACCGGCCGGGCATCCCATCCGTGCGCCTGCCAGCGCCCGTCGAGCAGCGCGGCGCAGGCCGCCGGCGCCGGCAGGCCGCGGCACACCAGCAGGCATGGCGCCACCTGCGGCGATCCGTCGGTCCACCACAGGCTGTGCCCGGCCAGCGCGGCGTTGGCGACCGCTTTCGCCAGCTGCTCGGGTAGGCCGGCGGCGATCACGGTGCCCACCGCCGTGGGCGCCCCTCTTCCAGGCGGCTGGCCCGCCAGCGCTCCCAGGGCAGCGTCGAAAACGTCGAGCGAAAAATCGTCGCGCAGCGACGACAGCGCCAGTTCTTCGAGGCCGCCGAACCAGGCGTCGTACCCGCCGAGGCAATCGAAGGGACGCAGGCCGGCCACCGTTGCCGCCAGCGTCAGCGGGAAATGGCGCCCGACCCGGTCCACGCTGGGCATCACCAGGCCGGCCACGCCGTCGTCGCCGCAGACGCCCGGCGCCAGCGCGAAGCGCCAGATCGGGCTGGAGAGCCAGGTCGCCAGCCAGCGCTCGCCCAGCGCCTGCCGACTTGCCTGCAGACCGCCCTGCAGCCACGCATCCCACGGCTGCACGAACGAAGGCGCCAGACGGCGCGCCACGAAGTCGCCGTGGCTGGTGACCTTGCCGAAAAAGCCGGCGCATTCGCCCGCTACCATCCGGCCGGGCAGCGGAACTGCTCCAGCGCGTCGCGCCGGAACGGGTTGATGACGCTGCTGGCGGTCAGCTCGTAGACAGCCTTGCGGCCTTCGAGGTCGAAAGTGAGCTTGTAGCGTTCGCCCTGCGCGCTCGGTTCCAGCGTCGCCTTGTCGATCATGCGGAACCAGGCCCACGGGCCGTCGCTGCGCAGTTCCGTGCGCAACGCCGGCGTCGCCTCGAAGCGCACCTGGCCGCCGCCCTTCCCGCTCGGCAGCGCGATCGCCACCGGCCGCGCCGCCACGCCCGGCGCGTAGGCGACCAGCTGGCCGTCGATATCGAGCTGCACTTTTGTGAGCAACGGGTCGACCGATTGCGGCGTCAGCTCGAAGCGCATCGCCGGCTGGCGTCCGCCGGCCGCGAAAAACATGTCGCGCACGCGGGCGGCGCGCTGGAACTGGGCCAGCACGTCCTGGCCGATGCCGAGCGGCGCGCTGCCGGTGCTGCGCCACTTCCACTGGGCGCCGCCCATGTCGACCAGGGTCGCGAGGTTCCTGGCGAAGAAGTCGTCCATCACGCCGCCGGGCGCAAAGAACCTGCCGAAGTCGTCGGGCGTGACGTCCTTGCCGGCGCCGCGCACCAGCGGATAGCGGCCGGCGATGGCGTCGCGGCAGAACGGCGCGCCGGCCGAATTCCACAGCGCCTGCAGGCGTGCGCGCTCGCTGCCCAGGGTCAGGCCCGCGCCGGCGCTGTCGATATTGGCCAGCATGGCGCCCAGCGGTGCCGGCTTGCCGTCGCCTTCGCGCTTGAGGCGCTGCAGCACTTCGGCCGGCGGCGCCGGGGTGCCGCCGCGGCGCGCGCTGTCGGCGGCGTCGAAATACTGCGACACGTCTTTCAGCATTGCCAGCAGCGCGTCGAGCGGCGCGCCGACCAGCTTGTGGAGGGCGTCGAAATGCTGGTCGACCGGGTTGGCCGCCTTCGGCGCGGCGGCCGGCGCGTCATCGCCGCCCAGCGCCGACTCGAGCTTCTGGCGCGCCGCCGCCAGCTTGCTGCGCACGGCGTCGTCCAGCGCGGCGGCGGCCGGTTTGGCGCCGGAGCCGTCCAGCGTGGTCTCTTTCGAGGCGGCCTGCAGGAAGACGCGCAGCGGCGAATCGGCGGCGGCCAGGGCATTGGTGATGCGTGCGCCCTGGTCAAGGCTGGAAAACGGCAGGATCCGCACGTCGGCCAGCAAGGCGTCCCACTGCCGGATGTAGTCGGCGTAGTACAGATCGAGCACCGCCGCGCGCAGCTGGTCGCCGCTGACCGCGGCCAGCGCGCCTTCGGACTCGCGGCGGTCGAGCACCCAGCTGTCCTGGGCGATGTCGATCATCGCCTGCGGCATCTGCTTCTGCAGCTCGCGGTGGCCGGCCACGCTGTAGACGCCGGCGATGCCGCGCGTGAGCGGCTCGCCGCTGGCGCGCGAGAGCAGCTGCGAGACGTCGCGCCCGACCGCGCGGTTGACGGAAAACTCGGGCAGCTTCGCTTGCGCCACCTGGCGCTTGAGGCGGTTGTAGACGCGCTGCGGCAGCGGCATCATCGCCAGCGTTGCCCGCACCTGCGCCACCAGCGCGGTGTCGAGCGGCGGCGGTTCGGCATCGTCGCCGCTGCCGTCGAACAGCGCTGCGACGTGGGCCGCCAGCTGGTCGCGCTGGTCGGCGCTGGCGTCGGCCAGGTTGCGGCGCCAGTCGACGCCAAGCCAGGCCTGCACCGAATCGGGGTCGAGGTGCTTCGGCTGGCCCAGCATCAGGTACACGCGCAAGGCCTCGTACAGCGCCTCCTGGTTGTTGGCGTCGCCGCGCCGCAGCACTTCCTCCAGCCGGCTGACGATGCGCGGCATCAGCGTGGTACGCAGCAGCCGGCGGTAGGCGCCCTGGGCGCCGGCGCCGAGCTTGTCGGCCTGGTTCAGGCCGAAGCGGTTCAGCAGCGGCACGCCGGCGTCGCGGCCGGCATAGCCGCCCGGCAGGTCGCGCGCCGCATTGAGCAGCGGCAGAACCGCCACCGGGCTGCCCTGCGCCGGTGCCGCCTGCGCCAGCTGGTCCAGCTGCGAGCTCCTGGCCGTCATCTCCGACACGTACTGCTGGTTGCGCACGTAGCTGGTGGCCAGGCCCGCGGCGAGCGCCGCCAGCAGCAGGCCGCCGGCGATGCCCGCGGCCCAGCGCAACTGCCGGCGGCGCTGCTCGAAGCGGGGATCGAGGCCGGCCAGCCCGGCTTCCCTGAACATCAGCTCGCGCAGCAGCGCGGTGATGAAGTAGCTGCGCCCGCTGACGGCATTGGGCGGCAGGACCTTGCGATCGAGGCCGAAGGTGGCGGCGAGCGCGCCCATCACGCGGTCGATCGGGCTGCCCTGCTGGGTGCCGCTGGTGAAGTACACGCCGCGCAGCAGCGCCGCCTCCTCGTAGCGGGTGGGCGCGAACACGGCGTTGAGGAAGCCGCCGAGCACCTCGCCGATGGCAGCGAACTGCTGCGGGAAGCGATACAGCAAGGCGCGCCGCTGCAGGTCGCGCTCCTGCTGCATGCGCTCGAGCACGCGCGCCTGCAACTGGCGCTCGAGCGCCTCGAAGCGCTCGCCGAAGCTGTCAAGCGCCGGGGCCGCGCCATCGGCGGCCAGCGGGAAGGTCATGCCCCACACCTGCGCGCGCTCCTCGCGGCCGAGGTTGTCGAAGAACTCGACGAAGCCGGCCAGCAGATCGCACTTGGTGACGGTGACGTAGACAGGAAAGCGGCTGCCGAGGCGCTCGTGCAGCTCCTTGATGCGGGCGCGGATCGCCACCGCCTGCGCCTGGCGTGCGGCCGGCCCCTGTTGCAGCAGGTCGGCCACGCTCAAGGCGACGATGATGCCGTTGATCGGGCGGCGCGGGCGGTGCTTCTTGAGCAGGCCGAGGAAGCCGTGCCAGCCGGCCTGGTCGACCTGCTGGTTGCTGTCCTGGGTGGTGTAGCGGCCGGCGGTATCAAGCAGCACCGCTTCGTCGGTGAACCACCAGTCGCAGTGGCGGGTGCCGCCGACGCCGCCGATGGCGCCCGGCCCCAGCGCGTCGGCCAGCGGGAAGCGCAGGCCGGAATGGAGCAGCGTGGTGGTCTTGCCGCTGCCGGGCGCGCCGACGAACATGTACCACGGCAGCTGATATAGATACTGGCCGCCCCACTGCCGCTTGCCCGGCGCCGCCTTGCGCAGCACCGCCAGCGCCTGCTGCATGCGCTGGGCCAGCGCGGCCTGCTCCTCCAGCGCGGCGTGCTGCGGCGCCTCGGCCGGCGCTTCCGCCGGCGCCAGGCTGGCCAGCAGGCGGCGGTTGGCCAGCCGCGCGGCGACTGCCTTCCACAGGAACCAGCCGGCCCACAGCGCGAGGAACAGCAGGATGAAAAACCAGCGCACGCCGGTGGAGGCGAACGGCTCCTTGCCGTTGAAGGCCAGCAGCGGACCTTCGAACCACACCAGCAACGACAGCAGCAGCACGCCCACCAGCGACAGCACCGCGGGTTTAAGCAACCAGGCGAACAATCGTTTCATGGGATCCCCATACCGGTGGTCATGGCGCCAGCACGACGATGTCGACGCGACGGTTGCGCGCACGGTTGGCGGCGCTGTCGTTGGCGACCAGCGGCTCGGTGTCGCCGCGGCCCTCGGCGCTGTAACGCTCGGGCGGACCGGCGCGCGGCGCCAGCACCGCCATGACGCCGGCCGCGCGCGCCTTCGACAGGTCGTAGTTGGAGGGGAAGCGCGCCGACAGGCCTGGCCTGGTGTCGTCGGTGTGGCCGACGACCAGCACCTTGCCCGGCAGCGTACGCAGGGCGTCGCCGATGCGCGCCAGCAGGGGCGCGAACTTGTCCTGCACCTCGGCGCTGCCGGAGGCGAACATGCCGTCGCCGCGCAGCGTGATGACCACGCGGCCGGCGCTCTCGCGCACCGTGACCAGGCCCTGCGCGACTTCCGGCGCCAGGAAGCCGGCCACGCGCGGCGGCGCCGGGGGTGCCGCCGCGACTGGAGCGGCAGCGGCCACGCGGATCTTCGACAGGCCGGTGAACACCGGATCGGACGAGCGGTTCAGCAGGACGCTGGCCACCAGCTGCGCCGCCAGCAGCAGCACGCAGGCCGCCGCCGCCAGCACCCACAGCGGCATGCTGCGCAGCGGCGAGACCGTCTGCACGGCGGCGCCGCGCCAGTCGGGCGACAGGTCCGGTTCGATGGCCCCGCGCTGCTGGCGGATCAGCTGCAGCAGGCGTTCGCGCAGCGTGGCCAGCTGCGCCTGGCCCTGGTCGAGCAGCCGAAAGCGGCCTTCGAGGCCCAGCGACAGGCACAGGTACAGCAGTTCCAGCAGGTCGATGTTGGCGGCCGCGTTCTGGCTCAGGCGCTGCAGGATCAGGAACATCTTCTCGCCGCCCGACGCTTCGTTGTGGAAGGCGACCAGCAGGCTGCGCGTGCCCCACACGCCGCTGCCCCAGGCGGTGCCGGCGATGGTTTCGTCGAGCAGCGTGCACAGGGCGTAGCGGGCGGCGGCAATCGCTTCGCTGTCGACGCCGGCGGCGCGGGCGTCGCTTTCGAAGGTCCTGATCGCCAGCGCCAGCCGCTCGCGCAGTTGCTGCAGGTCGGGCGGCTGCGTCATCACGCGCAGCGGCACCACCAGCGCCAGCAGCGGATTGGCCGCGCGCACCAGGCGATTGAGGCCGCTGCCGGGCAAGCCGGTCAGCGGCAGCGGCGCCGGCGCGGCGCCGGCAGGCACGTGCGACGCCGGCGCACGCCGCCCGCCGGGCGTAGGCACCAGCATGGTCTTGTCGGGATCCTGCTGCGGCTCGAGAGGGTCTTGTGGGCTCACTCGCGGCTACCTCCGGATCGCCCAGAACTGCATCTTGAGACCCGGGAAGTCGCCCGCCACGTGCATCGCAAAGCCGGCCGACTGGTGCAGGTGCTGGAAGTATTCGCTGTTGCTGTCGAGCTCAAAGTAGGTGTAGCCGGCGAAGAACGGCAGCTGGCGTGGCGCCACCGGCAGCGCCCGCAACCCGATGCCGGGCAGCTGCAGGTTGACCAGGTCGCGGATCTTCTCGACCGAGCCGATCTTCACCTGCGCCGGGAAGCCCCCGCGCAGCGCTTCGGGTGGCATCTGCGCGTGCACCGCCAGCACGAAGCTCGCCGTGCGCAGCAGGTCCTTGTCGGCGAGGACGGCGACGCGGATGCCGAACTGGCGCTCGTCGAGCGGGATCGGCACCGCCTGCGCATCCATCACGGTCGACAGCGAGCGGCGCAGGTCCGCCATCAGCGGCGCGAAGGTCTCGGCCAGGGCGTCGTGGCGATACGGCGGATAGGCCGCGCAGCGCTTGCCCGCTTCGGTGAAGGTGGCCAGCTCGCCGGCCAGCTCGAGCATCGCGCGGTACAGGGTTTCGGGATGCACGCCGGTGGCGCCGGCCAGGTGGACGAACAGCGGCTCGACGCGGTTGAGCAACTGCAGCAGCAGGAAGTCGGCGATTTCGGCGGCGCCTGTCGCACCCGGCTGCGACAGGCGGCCGGCCAGCGCATCGCCACGCTGGTGCAACAGGCCGACCAGTTCGTCGGCATAGCCGGCCAGCCGCGGCGCGGCGCGAAAGACCATGCACGGCGGGCAGTATTCCTGGTCCAGAACGACGCGGTTGTCGGCGCGCCGTTCGACGATGCGCGCCACTCCCAGCGTGGCGTAGGCGTTGGCCACCTCGCCCTCCAGTGCGAGGCGCAGGCGCAGCTTACCGACCTGCATCAGGGCGCTGTTGTCGAGGCCATTGCTGTCCCAGACTTCGTACTCGCCGGTGCGGTGGCGGGCGAAGTTGTCGGCGCCGTCGCCGTCGCCCACTTCGGCCACGCCATGGCGGCGCAGCGGCAGCGCCAGCACCACCAGCACATTGCGCGCGTCGGCCGGCACGTCGAGCGGCAGCGGCAGGTCGTCGTCGGCCGGCAGCGCGAACGGCGTGCCGTCGGGGAGCACCGCGCTGCACGACTGCAATGCCAGCTTGCCGAGGGCGAGCTGGTGCTCGTCGAGTTGGAAGGCCGAGAACCCCCACCCGTAAGGGCGCAGCGCCGCCACCCGCGATTCGAGCTGGCTCTGCCAGTAACGGTCGTGCTGCTGCAGGTGCTGCGGCTGCAGCAGCATGCCTTCGGACCAGACTACCTTGTTCTTCCACGCCATGTTGCCTCGCTCGATTGGTTGTCCCGCCTACACCTTCTTGCCCGCGTGGCGCAGGCGCGCCACCTGCTCCTCGTACGCCTCGGAGAATTTTTCGCCGAACAGGCGCTGGAGGTCGTCGTCGGCCTCGCGCGCGATCTCGCCGTACAGCTCCACCAGTCGGTCCCACATCTTGGCCTTGCGGCTGGCGCCGAGCATCTTGTCCATCACCGTCGGCAGCGCCAGGCGCGCCTCGATGCCGGCCGGGTCGAACCGGTGCAGCACCGCCGCCAGCGCGGCGCGCATGCCGGCGATGACGGCCAGTTCATGCGCGCGAAGGTCGTCGAAGGCAGTGGCCATCGCCTGCACCGGCGGTATGTAGCCGGCCATGGACCCGGTCAGCATCTGGGTCAGGGCGCCGTCGGCGTTGGGGAAGAACTTGAGCGGATTGTTCGAGCGTACCGCCAGCATGGTCACCTCGATGCGGCTTTCCTGTTTGGTCAGCGCGCGCGCCATCAACACGTCGATGGTGCCGGCGGTCGCTTCGCGCAGCATGGCGCCGACCGTCTCGGCCACCTCGGCGGCGGGGCGGTTCAGCTTCAGGTCCGGCAGGCCCAGTCCGCGCAGCAGCGCCTGCAGCACGTCGCCGTCGGCGGCCACGGGCGCGCTCGCCGCTTCCACCCGGGCCGCAGGCGCAGGCGCCGGCACGGCGGCAGCGGCCGGGGCAAAGTCGGCCAGCGGATCGTAATCGTCGGGGATCGCGAAGGCGGCCGGGCGGGCCGGCGGCGCGGCGGCCAGCGGCGGCGGCACCCGAAACGCCGCCAGTTCCGGCGACACGTGGTCGCTCTCGGCGGCGCGCTGCGGGGCGCTCGGCTGCGCGCCGCCGAACAGGTTCAGGCCGAGCGGATCGGCGGCGCCGAATTGTTCGCCGGCGCCGATGTCGAGGATGCTGGCGCCGGCCAGCGCATCCGGCGGCGGCGCGGCCGCCACGGCCGGCGCGGGCGGCGGCGCCGCTTCCAGCGGCGGCAGCTGCACCGGCGCCGGCGGCGCTGGCGGCACGAACAACGGCAGGTCGGGATTGTTGACCGGCGCCGGCGGCAGCGCCGGCGCCGCCACGCCGGACTCCTCCAGCGCCGCCTGCAGCAGGTATTCGCCGATGACGAGGCGATCGCCGTGGCTGAGCATCACGTCCCTGCCCTTGCCGAGCGGGCGCTCGTTGACGATGCTGGGGTTGCTGCCGGCGTCTTCCAGATAGAAGGCGCCGTCGCGGAACGCCACCTTCGCGTGCACGCGCGAGATGTACTTGACCGGATCGTCGAGCACCAGCGCGTTGTCGGGCGAGCGGCCGATGGTGCCGCCGGCTTCGCCAAAACGCCCGCCCGCGCCGGCCGGCACCGGCTCGTTGCGGTAGCTAGTGATTTTCAGGTTCAGTAGCATCGGCATGTCAGTTGATCTTCACCAGCGAGCCTTCGATGGTCATGATGCCGCCCGCCTTCACTTCCATCATGGCGCCGGCCTTGAGCTTGGCGTTGGCGTCGGCGGCGATCTCGATCTCGGGCGACTTCACGGTAATCTTGGCCGCTTCGATCTTGATGCTGCTGCCGCCCACCTTCAGTTCGATCGAGGTGCCCGCTTCGATGACGATGGTAGTGCCGACCTTGACCGCCTGCTTGCCGTCGATGGCCACCGCCTGGTCGCCGCCGACGTCGAGCTTCTGGTTCATCTTGATCATGACGGCCTGGTCGTTGCCGACCTCGAGCGCCTGGTCGTTCTTGATAGCGATTGCCTGGTCGCCCTTGTCGGCGGTCTCGAAGCCGACTTTCAGTGTGTCGTTGTTCTTGACGATGCGGTTGAAATCGCGCTCGGCCTGCAGGAACACTTCCTCGGCGCCCTTCTTGTCCTCGAAGCGCAGCTCGTTAAAGCCTTCGCCGCCTTTCGACGAGTTGGTCTTGAAGGTCGAACGCGTGGCGTCGTCGGGCAGCGTCACCGGCGGCATGTTCTGCGCGTTGTAGACGGCGCCGGTGACGAGCGGCTGGTCCGGATCGCCCTCCAGGAAGCTGACCACCACCTCCTGCCCCACGCGCGGAATGATCAGCTGGCCGAAGCGCTTGCCGGCCCACGCCTGCGCCACCCGCACCCAGCACGAGCAGGCGTCGCTGTCGGCGTCGCCGTCGCCGATGCGGTCCCAGTGGAACTTGACGCGCACGCGCCCGTACTTGTCGGTCCAGATCTCCTCGCCCGATTTGCCCACCACGATCGCCGTCTGCGGGCCGCGCATCAACGGCGCGCCGGTGCGCCGCTGGCCGCGGAAGGTGGCGTCCTTGGCGATCGCGCTGAACTGGCAGTCGAACGGCGGCGGCGGATTGTTCTTGTCGGCCTTGGGCACGCCGGGCTCGGATTCGAAGCGGTCCGAATACAGCTGGTAGCTGCCGGCCACCACCAGCATGTCGCTGTTCTGGTCGGCGCGCGGATGATCGGTCAGCTTGAACAGTCCGCCCGGGGCGAGCGCCGCCGCCGTCGCCCCGCCCTGCACGCTCTGATAGCCGGCCTGGATCGATTCGAGCCGGGTCTTGGCTTCGGCCTCGCCGGGCGCGCGTTCAAGATAAGCGCCCGGATAGTCGTAGACTTCGAGGTCGCGCGCATTGGCGTCGTAGCCGCGCGACTGAGTCGATTTCGCCATCAGGCCCACCGTCGGCGTCTCGAAATTGAAGGCCTGCAGCGTGCAGGCGTCGGACAGGATCTCGCCGCCGTCCTGCCAGCTGTAGACGGTTTCGCGGGCGCGGGCGCCGCCTTCGGCCTCGCCGAAAAACTGCAGCGCCGTGCTGCCGGCGATGGGACTGTGCGCCGCCGCCGAATCGGCCAGCACCAGGGTGTGGCGTCCGCCGGCGTGGCGGAAGAAATAGTAGATGCCGAAGCGTTCCATCAGGCGGCTGACGAAGGCGAAGTCGGTTTCGCGGTACTGCACGCAATACGGCATGACCGGCGGCGTGGCCGACAATTGGCCCAGGTCGAAGTCGGCCAGCGGGTATTTTTCGAAGATCGTCTTGATGATCGCGACCGCGTCCTGGTCCTGAAAAATCCGGCAGTCGGCGCTGCGCGTGAGCAGCCACAGCCAGGGCCGCACGGTGGCCCGGTAGGCGGCGTAGCGGCCGGCGCGGCCGGCCACGGCGAAGCGCGTGACAATGCCATTGAACTCGCGCACGAGGTCGGCGCCGATATCGAGCGAGACCGTCAGCGGCTGGCCGAGCACGTCGTCGATCGCCAGGTCGGCCTTTTCGCTGAGCAGCTCGAGCTTGTATTCGCCCAGCTCGGACAGGCCGTCGTTGCCGGCCATGCGGCGAAACAGCAGCACGTCGGCGCCGAGCGCGGAGCTGATGCGGATATTGCGGGAGTCCTGGGTCGCTGCCATGCAATCACTTCGCTCAAGGTTGGGTACGGCCGCTCACGGGACCATTGTTTTCACGGTGCCGGGGTTGGCGATGCCGATCACGCCACCCCAGTTGCACATGCACTTCGAGACGTTGTCCAGCGCCGGCATGTTCGCAATGAGCACCGTCGGCGCGCCGGGCACCCACGGCGCGCTGGTGGCGGGAATGCACGGCATCGGCGTGAGCACGCCCAGGGCGGCGGCGGTGGCGGCGGCCACCACCGGGTTGGCGGGCGAATTGCACATCCCGAAGGGCATGATGTTCACCAACGGCTTGTGGTCCATGATGTTGGCCGCCGGCGGTCCCTCGGCCAATACCTTGTTGGCCGGCAGGACCACCAGCGTGGATGGCGCCATCCCGAAGGTACATTGCAGCATGGCGCCCATCGATACCTGGCTTGGCATTTCGCTCTTTCGCCTTCTCAAGGTTATCGGCCGTCCGGACGGGCGGCCGCATGCAGCTACCACCACATCAAATCGAGGTTCTGCTTGATATGACTGACGGCGGCCAGTGGATCGGTCTGTTTTTTATACATGAGGCTGATCCCGGGGGCCCAGGCCTCATCCCATTTAAAGAAGCCATTGAAGTCAGCCAGCGAATGGTGCTGGCGCCACTTGTTGGGACCGGCTCCTCCGTCTTTGGTGTACCACGGGTCGAGAATGCACACCTGCTTGTCGATCAGGTTGGCGCCAATGAGCACGACCGCATGGCCACCTGCGAGCTTGCCCGTGACCTTGTCGCGAAAGCCGCGCCGAACGTAACAGGGTCCGTAGTTTTCCAGGACGTTATACAGCTTGTAGATCGTCCAGGCTTTCGCCGCAGGTAACGGGACGCCCTCAAAGTTCTCATTCTGTTTCAGGGTCGAATAGCGCGCACCCATCGGTTTGGGGTCCTTCGGATTATCCGCATACTGCGCCGGCACACCCAGGCGGGGACCCGCTTCCCAAAAATAGCTGACCATGCAGGTCGATGCATACCAGCAGCCATTCTGCTCGGAGTGCGAGATATGCCCGGTATGGCCGCCAATCTCTCTTTGCCCGACGTGGGGCACGTCCAACAGTATAAAAGATGACATTTTCGATACCTTCAAGGTTCGTGAACGGGTTAAAAACGTTACGACCGCACCATTACGCGGGGCGAGCCGACGGTCCTTGGCGCTGTGCGCCATACCTCTACCGCTGTGGAATTCACCAATCCGGAGTAACGACCTTGGTGAACATATGTATCTTCCATGTACCGTCGCCGACAGGGAATTCCTCATGATCGTCCGATATCATTTTCATTTGTACGCAGGCTTCGTCGCTGAAGCAGAAGGCGATGATGAGGGCTGGCTGCTTGACGTATTCGTCTTTCCTTTCGGTACGCAGCTTTTGCATATCCTCCTGCACCTCCTTATAAAACGTATGGTCTGAATGGACGCGCCCCTGCGCCGCGGAGTGGAACAACGATTCGCATTTGAACTCGATGCAAAACTTTGTCGCCGAGCGAACAATCAGGAAATCCACCGCCTTCTGGTTGTCATTGAAAATCGGCTGTTCGCACTGAATCGCCGGAGAACCCGGAAGCGCATGCTTGTTGAGGTACATTTCGATCTCCGTATGCGCCCAGCCTTCCCAGCCGCCCTTCCTCCAGACCACTTCGGGAAAACAGCTTTTCTTCGATACCAGCCAACCCTGTATCCATCCGATAATAGACTTGAACTGCAATTGCTCCGCCGGCATGCTCATCGTCTCGCTCCCTTGCTAGTTACCCGCATGACCGCAACCATGTGTGGTGCTGCGCAATCACCCACTCAGTCGAAGCTATAGTCAAATTCGCCGGCCTCGGTCCTCACGTGCACCCTGGTGATCGCCTGCCCGTTCATCATGCGGCGTAAAAATTCCCCACTGACGGTAGGCAGCACCGAATTGGTCAGGATCGCGTCGATCATGCGCCCGCCGCTTTCCAGTTCGGTGCAGCGGCTGGCGATCAGACTGACCACGTCGTCGTCATAGGTGAACGGAATCTTGTGGCTCTCGCGTACGCGTTTGGCGATGCGGCCCATCTGCAGGCGGATGATCGCGCCGAGCATCTCGTCGTTGAGCGGGTAGTACGGAATCACCACCACCCGCCCCAGCAGAGCCGGCGGGAAGACCTTCAGCAGCGGCTCGCGCAGCGCCTTGGCGATGCCCTCCGGTTCCGGCATCAGCTCGGGGTCCTTGCACAGCTGGGTGATGACCTCGGTGCCGGCATTGGTAGTGAGCAGGATGATGGTGTTCTTGAAATCGATCACCCGCCCTTCGCCGTCTTCCATCCAGCCCTTGTCGAACACCTGGAAGAAGATCTCGTGCACGTCCGGGTGGGCCTTTTCCACCTCGTCGAGCAGCACCACGCTGTAGGGCCGGCGCCGCACGGCCTCGGTCAGCACCCCGCCTTCGCCGTAGCCGACGTAGCCCGGCGGCGCGCCCTTGAGCGTGGACACCGTGTGCGCTTCCTGGTATTCGCTCATGTTGATGGTGATGACGTTCTGCTCGCCGCCGTACAGCGACTCGGCCAGCG
>JBBRXM010000072.1:0-26231 GCA_038248405.1 Burkholderiales bacterium | reverse complement strand
TGGGCGAGACCATCGAGATCCTGAAGGGCCTGAAGCCCCGCTATGAGCTGCATCACGGCGTGAGCTATGCGGACGACGCGATCAAGGCGGCGGTGGATCTGTCGGTCAAGCACATCGGTGATCGGTTGCTTCCAGACAAGGCGATCGACGTGATCGACGAAGCCGGTGCGGCGCAGCGCATCCTGCCCAAGAGCAAGCAGAAGAAGACCATCACCCGCAACGAGGTCGAAGAGATCGTCGCCAAGATCGCGCGCATCCCACCGCAAACGGTCAACCAGGACGACCGCAGCAAGCTGCAGACCATCGACCGCGATCTGCGCAATGTCGTGTTCGGGCAGGAGCCTGCGATCGACGCGCTGTCGTCGGCCATCAAGATGGCGCGCGCGGGGCTGGGCAAGACGGACAAGCCGATCGGCTCGTTCCTGTTCTCCGGTCCGACCGGCGTCGGCAAGACCGAGGTGGCCAAGCAACTGGCCTTCATCCTCGGCATCGAGCTGATCCGTTTCGACATGTCCGAGTACATGGAGCGCCACGCGGTCAGCCGGCTGATCGGTGCGCCGCCGGGCTATGTCGGCTTCGACCAGGGTGGCCTGTTGACCGAGGCGATCACCAAGAAGCCGCACGCGGTGCTGCTGCTCGACGAGATTGAAAAAGCCCACCCGGACATTTTCAATATCCTGCTGCAGGTGATGGACCATGGCACGCTGACCGACAACAACGGCCGCAAGGCGGATTTCCGCAACGTGATCATCATCATGACCACCAATGCGGGCGCCGAAAGCCTGACCAAGCGTTCGATGGGCTTTACCGAGTCGAAGGCGCCTGGCGACGAAATGGCCGACATCAAGCGCATGTTCACGCCGGAATTCCGCAACCGCATCGACGCGATCATCAGCTTCCGTGCGCTCGACGAGGAAATCATCCTGCGCGTGGTCGACAAGTTCCTCATGCAGCTCGAAGAGCAGCTGCACGAGAAGAAGGTCGAGGCCATCTTCACCGAGAAGCTGCGCAAGTTCCTGTCGCAAAAAGGATTCGATCCGCAGATGGGCGCGCGCCCGATGGCGCGCCTGATCCAGGACATGATCCGCAAGGCGCTGGCCGACGAGCTGTTGTTTGGCCGCCTGGTCAACGGCGGGCGCATCACGGTCGACCTCGACGACAAGGACAACGTCATCCTCGAGTTCCCCGAGTCGGACGCAACGCCGCCGACGGCGCCGCCCGAGACGGTCGAAATCGAATAAGCCGGCAGGCACACCAAAAAACCCGCGCACGCAAGTGCCGCGGGTTTTTTTTTGCCGTCAAGCCGGATGCGCAATGATGGTCGCCGTGTCTCGGCATAGTTTGATGTGCATCAACCCGCCGAATATTGGCAAGCGCCTAATAATGATAATGCTGAGTTTGTCTTGAAACGGAGGACGCCATGCCGATCGCAGCCAGCTTTCCGCGCGCCATCGGAGAAGTGCGCAATATCCGCGCCGGCGAAACGCGCACCATTGCGCTGGCCGGACGGGCCCTGCGCGGGCCCGTGAACCAGGCCACGGCGCTGTGGCGCTTCGCCGACTTCGAGCGCACCTTCGGCGGCTTGTGGGAAGAAAGCCGGCTCGGCTTTGAAGTGCGCGATTTCTTCCGCCACGGCGGCGTCCAGGCCATCGTCGTGCGCCTCTACCACCCGCAAAGCGCGGGGCACAGCCACGCCACGCTCGACGCCAACGGCTTGCTGCTGACGGCGCGCACGCCCGGTTCCTGGGGCAATGCGCTGCGCGCGCGCATCGACCACAACATCGTGCCGTCCGACTCGCGCCGCTTCAACCTGACGGTGCGCGATGGCGCCACCGGCAAGCTGGAGATCTTCCGCAACCTCTCGTGGAAAGCCGACGACCCGCGCCGCGTCGACACCGTGCTCGCGCGCGAGTCGGCGCTGGTCAACGCGCCGTTGCCCGCCGCGCGTCCTGGTGCCCACGCCAACCTGGCGCCGGCCGCCACGCCGCCACGCATCGCGCTGTGGGCCGATAATGCGCCCGCCACCAGCGCCGGCGTATGCGTGCCGGCCGACGACGGCGCCACGCTCGAAGTGACCGACTTCACCGGCCCGATCGAATTCGATGGCGAAACGGGCCGCTACCTGCTGCGCGACGCCGACTTCTTCAAGCTGCTGCGCACCTAGAATCCGCAGAAGAACAGCTGCCGCCGATTCGATCGACGTCGTCCTCGCGAACGCGGGGACCCCGTTCATGCGAATAGCGCGGGTCTATGCCGCAGCCAGCGCCCGCACCAGATCCTGGCGCAAATCCTCCACGTGCTCCACTCCCACCGACAGCCGGATCAGCGCATCGCTGATGCCCAGCTGCGCGCGCTGCGCCGCCGGAATCGACGCATGCGTCATCAGCGCCGGGTGCTCGATCAGGCTCTCCACGCCGCCCAGGCTTTCGGCCAGCGTGAACACCTCGCAGCGCTCGAGGAA
Organism: Burkholderiales bacterium; assembly: GCA_038248405.1. Taxonomy (GTDB): domain Bacteria; phylum Pseudomonadota; class Gammaproteobacteria; order Burkholderiales; family Burkholderiaceae_D; genus JAFCUW01. The sequence continues at coordinate 23,770 of JBBRXM010000072.1, read as the reverse complement.
GCGGCGCGCGCCGGCCAGGTCGCACGCCAGTTCGATCGAGATGATGCCGCCGAAGCCGTTCATCTGCCGCCTCGCCAGCGCATGCTGGGGATGCGACTCCAGCCCCGGATAGAACACTTTCGCCACCTTCGGCTCTCGCTCGAGCCAGCGCGCGAGGTCGAGCGCGTTGTCGCAGTGTCGCTCCAGCCGCAGCGCCAGCGTCTTGATCCCGCGTAGCACCAGGAAGCTGTCGAACGGACCCTGGATGGCGCCCACCGAGTTTTGCAGGAAGCCCAGCTGCTCGGCCCACGCCGCCTGGTGCGGCTCCTTCCCCACCACCGCGATGCCGCCGATGACGTCCGAATGCCCGTTCATGAATTTGGTCGTCGAGTGCACCACGATGTCGATCCCTGCTTCCAGCGGGCGCTGCACGATCGGGCTGGCGAAGGTGTTGTCGCACACCGTGATGATGCCGCGCGCGCGGCACAGCGCCGCGATCGCCGCCAGGTCGGCCAGTTTCAGCATCGGGTTGGTCGGCGACTCCACCCACACCATGCGCGTCTCCGGCCGCAGCGCCGCCGCCAGCGCGTGCGGATCGGACAGGTCGACATAGCTGAACTGGTGGCCGGCGCTGCGCCGGCGCACGCGCTCGAACAGCCGGTAGGTGCCGCCGTACATGTCGTCGCCGGCGACGATGTGCGCGCCGGCGTCGAGCAGTTCGAGCACGGTGGAGATGGCGGCCAGGCCCGAAGCGAACGCGAACGCGCACGCGCCGCCTTCGAGGTCGGCCACGCAGCGCTCCAGCGCCCAGCGGGTCGGATTGTGCGAGCGGCCGTAGTCGAGCCCCTTGTGCACGCCCGGGCTCTCCTGCACGAACGTCGAGGTCGCGTAAATCGGCGGCATCACGGCGCCGGTGCTGGGATCGGGGGCCTGTCCCGCATGGATCACGCGGGTGGCGAGGTGCTGCTGTGGGAGGTCGCTCACGATAGGTTCCTGCGCAGGTGGTTGAGGAGGTCGAAACGCGTGATCAGGCCGTAGAACTGCGTGTCGTCGCAGATCACCGCGGTCAGGCCGCGGTCGAGGATCTCGCGCAGCTGGGCCATGCTGGCCGACGGGCGCAGCGTCTGCAGCTGCGCCGTCATCGTCGCCGCCACCTGGGTGGCGAAGCCGCCGCCGTCGGCCGTCACGTGCAGCAGCAGGTCCGATTCGTCGATGATGCCGGCCAGCCGGCCCTCGTCGATCACCGGCAGCTGCGCCAGGTCGGCGCTGCGCATGCGGTTGAACGCCGTCAGCAACGTGTCGGTGGGCGCTACCGTGACGACGTCGCCGCCGTCGTAGCGGCGCCCGATCAGGTCGCGCAGGTCGCCCAGGCGTGGCCGCTCCAGCAGGCCCTGGTCGAACATCCAGCCGTCGCTGTACACCTTCGACAGGTAGCGCGTGCCGGTGTCGCACACGAACGTGACGACGCGTCTGGGCCGCGTCTGGGCGCGGCAGTATTTGAGCGCCGCTGCCAGCAGCGTTCCCGACGACGAGCCGGCCAGGATGCCTTCCTCGCGCAGCAGCAAGCGCGCGGTGCGAAAGCTCTCTTCGTCGCTGATGGTGTAGGCGCTCTTTACGCGCGAGAGGTCGGCGATGGCCGGAATGAAATCCTCGCCAATGCCTTCCACCGCCCACGAACCCGACACCTGCGGCAGCACGCCCGTTTCGACGTACTGCGCCAGGATCGAGCCCTTCGGGTCGGCCAGCACGAATTCTAGGTTCGGCTGCACGCCGGCGAAGTAGTGCGACAGGCCGGCCAGCGTGCCGCCGGAACCGACCCCCACCACGATCGCGTCGACGTCGTGCCCGCTCTGCTGCCAGATCTCCGGGCCGGTGGTGCTCTGGTGCGCCAGCGGATTGGCCGGGTTGTTGAACTGGTCGGCGAACCAGGCGCCCGGGATCTCGCGCGCAAGGCGCGCCGCGTAATCCTGGTAGTACTCCGGATGGCCCTTGCCGACGTCCGAGCGCGTCAGGTGGATCTCGGCGCCCAGCGCTTTGAGGTGCAGGATTTTTTCCACCGCCATCTTGTCGGGCACCACCAGCACCACCCGGTAGCCCTTGATGCGCGCCACCAGCGCCAGGCCCAGCCCGGTGTTGCCGGCAGTGGCCTCGACCACCACGCCGCCAGGCTGCAGCCGGCCGTCCGCTTCCGCCGCCGCGATCATCGCCCAGCCGATGCGGTCCTTGATGGAGCCGCCCGGATTCTGCGCTTCGAGCTTGAGGAACAGCTGGCAAACGCCGGTGTCGATGCGGGTGACCTCCATCAGCGGCGTATTGCCGATCAGCGAGAACAAAGCCGCTTGTGATGCGTGCTGCATGATTGCCTCCGTCATCCTGTTTTTTACACGTGGACTTCGAATTCTGCGCCGATCAAGGCGACCGGCTGTTGACCTGCCTCGCGCTATGCTGGCGCTAAATGAATTATGCGCCGGCCCGTAATTTTCTCCAAAGGGTAGTTCGGCTGATGCCCAGGTACTGGGCCGCTTCCTCGCGCTTGCCGCCGAAGCGCGCCAGTACCTGTTCCACCGTCTCGGCTGGCGCCGGCGCGGGCGCCAGCACGGCCGGTCCCCGTCCAAGTTCCGGCGCCACCCCCAGCACGAAAGTGGGCGTGAGCGCCTGCAGCGGCTCGGCCGCCAGGTACAGCGCCACCCGCTGCATCAGGTTGCGCAGTTCACGCACGTTGCCGGGCCAGTCGTAACGCTCCAGCAGCGGCGCGCACGCGCCTATCTCGGCATGCAGGTTCGGATGCGGCCGCGCCCCCAGCGCCGCCAGCGCGTTCTTCAGCGACCACTCGGCCAGTGCGGCGATGTCTCCCCGCCGCGCGCGCAGCGGCGGCAGCGTAATGCGCAGCACCGCCAGCCGGTAATACAGGTCGGCCCGAAAGCGGCCCTCGCGCACGCGCGCCTCGAGGTCGCAATGGGTCGCGCTGATCACGCGCACGCTGACCGCCACCGGCCGCGTGCCGCCCACCCGCACCACCTCGCGCTCTTCCAGTACCCGTAACAGCCGCGTCTGCAGCGCCAGCGGCATCTCGCCGATCTCGTCCAGAAAAAGGGTGCCGCGGTTGGCCGCTTCGAACAGGCCCGCATGGCCGCCGCGCCGCGCGCCGGTAAAGGCACCTTCCTCGTGGCCGAACAGTTCCGATTCCAGCAGCGACTCGGCCACAGCGCCGCAATTGACGGCCACGAACGGCCGGTTCGCGCCCAGGCTGCGCGGGCTCTCGCGGTGGATCGCCTGCGCCGCCAGCTCCTTGCCGGTGCCGGTCTCGCCTTCGATCAGCACCGTCGCCGGCGAGCGCGCATACAGCACCACCTGCTGGCGCAGCTTTTCCATCGCCGCCGATTCGCCGCGCAGGTCGTTGAGGCCATGGCGCGCGCGCAGCGTGTCGGCCACCGCCACCGCGCGCCGCCCGCGATTCGATTCGAGCTGGGTCAGGCGCGCCATCTCCAGCGCGTCGTCGAACGCCTGCCGGATCGACGCCGCCGAATACACGAACACCCCTCTCAAGCCCGCTTCCTCGGCCAGGTCGGTGATCAGGCCGGCGCCGACGATCGCCTCGATGCCGTCCGCTTTCAGTTCGTTGATGCGGTCGCGCGCGTCCTCCTCGGTGACGTAAGTGCGCTGCGCGATGCCGGCGCCGAAGGTGGCCGAAAACTCGGCCAGTTCCGGCAGCGGCGACTGGTAGGTGATCACGCCGATGCGCGGCGAGACGCGCCGCGCGCGCGCCAGCGCCTGCATCATGTCGAAGCCGCTCGCCTTGGCGATCACCACCGGCGCCGACACGCGGCCCTTCAGGTAGGCCGCGTTCGACCCCGCTGCGATCACCACGTCGCAGCGTTCGGTGGCCATGCGCTCGCGGATGTGGCGCGCGGCCTCGTCGAAGCCGAGGTGGATCGGCTCGATCGAGGCGAGGTGGTCGTACTCGAGCGTAATGTCGCGAAACAGGTCGGACAGGCGTGAAACGGACACCGTCCAGATCACTGGCCGGTCGATATCCTCGGTGCTGGCGGCGGAGTAGGGCATCCCGCCATTGTACTCCTGTTGTTTCATCGTTTCACATTGAAACATCAAGTGAAACAAACAGTGGCGCAATATACTTTGCACAACTATGCGTGAGTGCTTGATTCGAAAGCGATTTTCCACCAGCGAGCGGGTCGCTACTGGGCTGGCACGTCCCTTGCAATGTAAAGACCATCGCAGTTCGATGAAACACTACAGGAGAACACCATGAGACAATCCCGCGGCGCCATGTTCCGCAGCGCAGTCGCCGAAGAGTCGCCCTTGCAGGTGGTCGGCACCATCACCGCCTACACCGCCCGCATGGCCGAGCAGACCGGCTACAAGGCCGTCTACCTGTCCGGCGGCGGCGTCGCCGCCAACTCGCTCGGCATGCCGGACCTGGGCATCAGCACCATGGACGACGTCATCACCGACGCCCAGCGCATCACCGACGTCTGCGGCCTGCCGCTGATGGTCGACATCGACACCGGCTGGGGCGGCGCCTTCAACATCGCCCGCACCATCCGCCACATGATCCGCGCCGACGTCGCCGCCGTCCACATGGAAGACCAGGTCTCGGCCAAGCGCTGCGGCCACCGTCCCGGCAAGGAAATCGTCAGCACCGAAGAGATGGTCGACCGCATCAAGGCTGCCGTCGACGCCCGCCACGACGAAAGCTTCGTCATCATGGCCCGCACCGACGCGCTGGCCGTCGAAGGTCTCAATGCCGCCATCGACCGCGCCTGCGCCTACGTCGAAGCGGGCGCCGACATGATCTTCCCGGAAGCGATCACCCAGCTCGAGATGTACAGCCAGGTGCGCGACGCGGTCGGCGTGCCGATCCTCGCCAACCTCACCGAATTCGGCGCCACGCCCCTGTTCACGCTCGACGAGCTGCGCGCGCACAAGGTCGACATCGCCCTGTACTGCTGCGGCGCCTACCGCGCCATGAACGCGGCCGCGCTCAACTTCTACAAGACGCTGCGCGCCGAAGGCACGCAGAAGAACGTCGTCGCCACCATGCAAAGCCGCATGGAGCTGTACGACTACCTCGGCTACCACGAGTACGAGAAAAAACTCGACTCGCTGTTCGCCCAGGGTAAAGAAAAGTAATCGATCCACACCGGAGATAGACAACATGACTGATAAAGCAAGCGCACCATCCGAAGCCGTCGCCTTCAAACCGAAAAAATCCGTGGCGCTGTCCGGCGTCGCCGCCGGTAACACCGCCCTCTGCTCGGTCGGTAAGAACGGCAATGACCTGCATTACCGCGGCTACGACATCCTCGACATCGCCGAAACCAGCGAATTCGAAGAGATCGCCTACCTGCTGGTGCACGGCAAGCTGCCCAACGCGGCCGAGCTGAAGGCCTACAAGACGCGCCTGAAGGCGATGCGCGGCCTGCCGCAGGTGGTCAGGGCCGCGCTCGAAGCGCTGCCGGCCGCGGCGCACCCGATGGATGTGATGCGCACCGGCGTCTCCGCGCTCGGCTGCGCGCTGCCGGAAAAGGACGACCACAACGTGCCCGGCGCGCGCGACATCGCCGACCGCCTGATGGCGTCTTTCGGATCGATGCTGCTGTACTGGTACCACTTCAGCCACAACGGCCGGCGCATCGAGGTCGAGACCGACGACGACTCGATCGGCGGCCACTTCCTGCACCTGCTGCACGGTGTGAAGCCGTCCGACTCGTGGGTCAAGGCGATGCACACCTCGCTGATCCTGTACGCCGAACATGAATTCAACGCCTCGACGTTCACCGCGCGCGTCATCGCCGGCACCGGTTCCGACATCCACTCGGCCATCACCGGCGCCATCGGCGCGCTGCGCGGACCGAAGCACGGCGGCGCCAACGAAGCCGCGCTCGAAATCCAGGAGCGCTACGAGAACCCGGACGAAGCCGAAGCCGACATCCGCCGCCGCGTCGAGAACAAGGAGGTCGTCATCGGCTTCGGCCATCCGGTCTACACCATCTCCGACCCGCGCAACGTCGTCATCAAGAAGCTGGCGCTGGCGCTGTCGCAGGAAGCCGGCTCCACCAAGATGTTCGACATCGCCGAGCGCCTCGAAACGGTCATGTGGGAAGTGAAGAAGATGTTCCCGAACCTCGACTGGTTCTCTGCTGTCTCATACCATGTGATGGGCGTGCCGACGTCGATGTTTACGCCGCTGTTCGTCATCTCGCGCACCTCCGGCTGGGCCGCCCACGTCGTCGAGCAGCGCATCGACAACAAGATCATCCGCCCGAGCGCGAACTACGTCGGTCCCGACGACCTCAAGTTCGTTCCGATCGCGGAACGCAAGTAAGCAAGGTCACAAGTAAGGTCTACATATGAATATCGAACACCGCAAGCCGCTGCCTGGCACCACGCTCGACTACTTCGACACGCGCGAAGCGGTCGACGCCATCGAACCGGGCGCCTACGACAAGCTGCCGTACACCTCCCGTGTGCTGGCCGAAAACCTGGTGCGCCGCTGCGATCCGGAGACGCTTTGCGCTTCGCTGCGCCAGTTCATCGAGCGCCGCCAGGACCTCGACTTCCCCTGGTATCCGGCGCGCGTGGTCTGCCACGACATCCTCGGCCAGACCGCGCTGGTCGACCTGGCCGGCTTGCGCGACGCGATCGCATTGCAGGGCGGCGACCCGGCGATGGTCAACCCGGTGGTGCCGACCCAGCTGGTGGTGGACCACTCGCTGGCCGTCGAGAGCGCCGGCTTCGACCCTGACGCGTTCGAGAAGAACCGCGCCATCGAAGACCGCCGCAACGAAGACCGCTTCCACTTCATCGAGTGGACCAAGAAGGCCTTCAAGAACGTCGACGTCATCCCGCCCGGGAACGGCATCCTCCACCAGATCAACCTCGAGCGCATGTCGCCGGTCATCCAGGTCAAGGACGGCGTCGCCTACCCGGACACGCTGGTCGGCACCGACTCGCACACGCCGATGGTCGACGCGCTCGGCGTCATCGCCATCGGCGTCGGCGGCCTGGAAGCGGAAAGCGTCATGCTTGGCCGCGCCTCCTGGATGCGCCTGCCCGACATCATCGGCGTCGAACTGTCGGGCAAACCGCAGCCGGGCATCACCGCCACCGACATCGTGCTGGCGCTGACCGAATTCCTGCGCAACGCCAAAGTGGTCTCGTCCTACCTCGAGTTCTACGGCGAGGGCGCCGGCCACCTTACATTGGGCGACCGCGCCACCATCTCCAACATGGCGCCCGAATACGGCTCCACCGCGGCGATGTTCTACATCGACGAGCAGACCATCAAGTACCTGAGGCTCACCGGCCGCGAAGACGAGCAGGTCGCGCTGGTCGAAACCTACGCCCGCCACACGGGCCTGTGGGCCGACAGCCTCAAGGAAGCGAAGTACGAGCGCGTGCTCAACTTCGACCTGTCGACGGTGGTGCGCACCATCGCCGGCCCGTCCAACCCGCACACGCGGGTGCCGACGTCCGACCTGGCCGCGCGCGGCATCAGCGGCATCGTCGAGAACGAGCCGGGCCTGATGCCCGACGGCGCCGTCATCATCGCCGCCATCACCAGCTGCACCAACACCAACAACCCGCGCAACATGATCGCCGCGGGCCTGCTGGCACGCAACGCCAACCGCGCCGGCCTCACGCGCAAACCCTGGGTGAAAACTTCGCTCGCGCCCGGCTCCAAGACCGTCGCGCTGTACCTCGAAGAAGCGGGCCTGCTGCCCGAGCTGGAAACGCTCGGCTTTGGCGTCGTCGCCTTCGCCTGCACCACCTGCAACGGCATGAGCGGCGCGCTCGACCCGGCCATCCAGCAGGAAGTGGTCGCGCGCGACCTGTACGCCACCGCCGTCCTGTCGGGCAACCGCAACTTCGACGGCCGCATCCACCCTTACGCCAAGCAGGCCTTCCTGGCGTCGCCGCCGCTGGTGGTGGCCTACGCGATCGCCGGCACCATCCGCTTCGACATCGAAAAAGACGTGCTCGGTTACGACGGCGCCGGCAAGGCCGTCAGGCTGGCGGACATCTGGCCGGCTGACGAAGAAATCGATGCCATCGTCGCCGCCAGCGTCAAGCCCGAGCAGTTCCGCAAGGTCTACACGCCGATGTTCGCGCTGCAGGCCGACAAGGGCGACAAGGTCAGCCCGCTGTACGACTGGCGCGCGCCGAGCACCTACATCCGCCGTCCGCCGTACTGGGAAGGCGCGCTGGCCGGCGAGCGTTCGCTCAAGGGCATGCGCCCGCTGGCGATTTTGGGCGACAACATCACCACCGACCACCTGTCGCCGTCGAACGCCATCATGCTCGACAGCGCCGCCGGCGCGTATCTGGCCAAAATGGGCCTGCCGGAAGTGGACTTCAATTCCTACGCCACCCACCGCGGCGACCACCTCACGGCGCAGCGCGCCACCTTCGCCAACCCGACGCTGAAAAACGAAATGGTCAAGGTCGACGGCAAGGTCAAGGCGGGCTCGCTGGCGCGCGTCGAGCCGGAAGGGCAAGTCACCCGCATGTGGGAGGCGATCGAAACCTACATGGAGCGCAAGCAGCCTTTGATCATCATCGCCGGCGCCGATTACGGCCAGGGTTCCTCGCGCGACTGGGCCGCCAAGGGCGTGCGCCTGGCCGGCGTCGAGGCGATCGTCGCCGAAGGCTTCGAGCGCATCCACCGCACCAACCTGGTCGGCATGGGCGTGCTGCCGCTCGAGTTCAAGCTGGGCGTGAACCGCATCACGCTCGGCCTGGACGGCACCGAGACGTTCGACGTCATCGGCGAACGCATGCCGCGCGCCGACCTGACGCTGGTGATCAACCGCCACAACGGCGACCGCGAGGAAGTGATTGTCACCTGCCGCCTCGACACGGCCGAGGAAGTGTCGATCTACGAGGCCGGCGGCGTGCTGCAGCGCTTCGCGCAGGACTTCCTCGAATCGACCGCGAAAGCGGCATAAGAGCGACCGTCCCCGGGCTCGCCGAGCCCGGGGACGACGTCGTCAGCGTTACCGAACAAGGATCAATCTCATGGCACACCAACCTCAAATCAGGATTCCCGCCACCTACATGCGCGGCGGTACCAGCAAGGGCGTGTTCTTCCGGCTCGACGACCTGCCCGCCGCCGCCCAGGTCCCCGGCAAGGCGCGCGACGCGCTGCTGCTGCGCGTGATCGGCAGCCCCGACCCCTATGGCAAGCAGATCGACGGCATGGGCGCCGCCACCTCGAGCACCAGCAAGACGGTGATCCTCTCGAAAAGCAGCCGGCCCGATCATGACGTCGACTACCTGTTCGGCCAGGTCTCGATTGACACCGACTTCGTCGACTGGAGCGGCAACTGCGGCAACCTCTCCGCCGCCGTCGGCTCCTTCGCCGTCAGCGCCGGCATGGTCGACGCCGCGCGCATCCCGCAGGACGGCGTCGCCGTCGTGCGCGTGTGGCAGGCCAACATCGGCAAGACCATCATCGCGCACGTGCCCATCACCGCCGGCGCGGTGCAGGAAACGGGCGACTTCGAACTGGACGGGGTCACCTTCCCGGCGGCCGAAGTGCAGCTCGAATTCCTCGATCCGGCGGCCGAGGAGGAGGGCGCCGGCGGCGCCATGTTCCCCACCGGGCAGCTGGTCGACCAACTCGAAGTGCCGGGCGTAGGCACCTTCCCGGCGACGATGATCAACGCCGGCATCCCCACCATCTTCGTCAATGCCGAGGACATCGGCTACACCGGCATGGAGCTGCAGGACGCCATCAACGGCGACCCGAAGGCGCTCGCCAGGTTCGAATTGATCCGCGCGCACGGCGCGCTGCGCATGGGCCTCATCGCCCACATCGACGACGCCGCCAAGCGCCAGCACACCCCGAAAGTCGCCTTCGTCGCGCCGCCCGCCGATTACGTCTCCTCGAGCGGCAAGCCGGTGGCGGCAGGCGACGTCGACCTGCTGGTGCGCGCCATGTCGATGGGGAAGCTGCACCACGCCATGATGGGCACGGCGGCCGTCGCCATCGGCACCGCCGCCGCCATTCCCGGCACGCTGGTGAACCTCGCGGCAGGCGGCGGCGCACGCACGGCGGTGCGCTTCGGCCATCCGTCGGGCACCTTGCGCGTCGGCGCCGAAGCGACCGAAACCGACGGCCAGTGGAGCGTGAGCAAGGCCATCATGAGCCGCAGCGCGCGGGTACTGATGGAAGGCTGGGTACGCGTGCCCGGCGACGCATTTTAAGGAACCAAATCAGCGTTTTCATGGTCTGACTCTGTATGGAGTCAGACACCCGCACAAGCCATCAGGCAGCCTGGGACCAGGTTCTGGTCGACATCGTCGACTACGTCCTCGGCTACGATATCACCTCCGCGACTGCATTCGACACCGCGCGCCACTGCCTGCTCGACACGCTCGGCTGCGGTCTCGAAGCCTTGTCCTACCCGGCCTGCACCAAGCTGCTCGGCCCCGTCGTGCGCGGCACCATCGTCCCGAATGGCGCCAGGGTGCCGGGCACCTCTTTCCAGCTCGACCCGATCCAGGCTGCCTTCGACATCGGCGCCATGATCCGCTGGCTCGACTTCAACGACACCTGGCTGGCCGCCGAATGGGGCCACCCGTCGGACAACCTCGGCGCCATCCTCGCCTGCGCCGACTGGCTCTCGCGCAGCGCGGTGGCGGCCGGCAAGGCGCCGCTCGTCATGCGCGACGTCCTGGCCGCGATGATCAAGGCACACGAAATCCAGGGCTGCATCGCGCTCGAGAATTCGTTCAACAAGGTCGGGCTCGACCACGTGGTGCTGGTCAAGGTCGCCTCCACCGCGGTCGTCGCCGGCATGCTCGGCCTGTCGCGTGGCGAGATGCTCGCCGCGGTATCGCAGGCGTGGGTGGACGGCCAGGCGCTGCGCACCTATCGCCATGCCCCCAACACCGGCTCGCGCAAATCGTGGGGGGCCGGCGACGCCGCCGCGCGCGCGGTGCGGCTCGCGCTGATCGCCCGCACCGGCGAGATGGGCTGCCCGTCGGTGCTGACAGCGCCGCTGTGGGGCTTCTACGACGTGCTGTTCAAGGGCCGGCCGTTCCGCTTCCAGCGCCCTTACGGCAGCTACGTGATGGAGAACGTGCTCTTCAAGATCGCCTTCCCGGCCGAGTTCCACGCCCAGACCGCGGTGGAGGCGGCGCTGACGATCTACCGCGCCATGGCTGGCGAGGGCAGAACGGCCGACGACATCGGCCGCGTCACCATCCGCACCCACGAGGCGTGCCTGCGCATCATCGACAAGCAGGGGCCGCTGTCGAACCCGGCCGACCGCGACCACTGCATCGGCTACATGGTCGCGGTGGCGCTGATCCACGGCCGCCTGAGCGCGTCCGACTACGAGGACGAGGCCGCGGCCGATCCGCGCATCGACCAGCTGCGCGCGAAGATCTCCTGCGTCGAAGAGCCGGCCTTTACCGCCGACTACCACGACCCGTCGAAACGCTCGATCGCCAATGGCGTCAGCGTCGCCTTCAGCGACGGCAGCGCGTACGCCGAGGTGGTGGTCGAGTATCCGCTCGGTCACGCGCGCCGGCGCGCCGAAGGCATGCCGCTGCTGCTGGCCAAATTCCGCACCAACCTGGCGCGCCGGTTCCCGCCGCGCCAGCAGGACGCGATCCTGGCTGTCTCGCTCGAGCATGACGCGCTGGCGACGATGCCGGTGCACGAGTACGTCGACTTGTTCGTTATCTGAGGGCTGGCGGCGCCTTCCCGAATTTAACAATTCTCGTCGGTTGTGGTTTATCATCGGTTCCACAGCGGCCCACCGAGAGGGCGCGTGCTTATCACTTTTGCACAAAGCGGGACATGGATCGAGCACTAATCAAGCAATCCGCCGTGGCGGTCGCGGGCGCCCTGCGCCTGATCGGCGTGCCCGCATGCGCCTGCGATGACGCCGGCATCATCACCGACACCAATATCGAACTGGAAGCACTGCTCGGCGCCGGCATCGGCGGCCGCGCGCTGGCATCGTTCTTTGCCGCGCGCCTGGCCGGCCCTGGCGCGGCGCTGCTGCGCGCCGGTGCGGCCGAGGGGCAGTCGTGGGACGAGGTGCTGTCCTGCGGCGGCGAGGAGATCGCCGTGCACCTGCGCTCCAAGCCGCTGCTGCCGGAAAATGGCGGGCCTGGCTGCATCGTCGTCTTCAGCGACATCCGCCGTTTCGTGCGCCACCAGGACGAGCTGCGCCAGACGCTGCTCGAACAGAAGGCGATTCTCGATAACGCCTCGGTCGGCATCCTGTTCAGCAAGGACGGGCTGATGATGTCGTGTAACCCGCGCTTTGCCGAAATGTTCGGCTACGCGCTTGCCGACATGACCGGCCTTCCCGCGGTGGCGGTGTTCCCGTCGGTGGAAGCATACGGGCGCTTTGGCGAGGAGGCTGCCCCGCTGCTGGGCAGCGGCCAGCCGTTCGAGCGCGCCGAGGCGCAATTCCGCCGGCGCGACGGCACGCTGTTCTGGTGCCGCGTGCGCGCCAAGGCAGTCGACACCGAGCGCAGCGCCGAAGGGACCATCTGGATCCTCGAAGACGTCACCGAAGCGCGCCAGCGGATGGTCGAGGTGCAGGCGATCATGACGAACGCCTCGGTCAGTATCCTGTTTACCAAGAACCGGGTGATCACCCGCTACAACCGCGGCTTCGCCGACATGTTCGGCTACGAGGGCGAGGAGGGGCTCGGCCTGCCGGGACGGGCGCTGTACCCCAGCGACGAAATCTATGCCCGCGTGAGCGAAGTGGCATTCCCGCTGCTGTCGGTCGGCAGACCCTTTCACACCGAAGTGGAGATGGCGCGCAAGGACGGCAGCGTGATGTGGTCGCAGCTGATTGCCTACGTGGTCGATCCGGACGAACCGGCCGCCGGTACCATCTTCATCATCGAGGACCGCACCGAGCACAAACGCGCCGAAGAATCGCTGCGCAACACGCTGCTGGAAAACCAGGCGATTTTGGACAGCGCGGTGCTGGGCATCTCGGTGGTGGAGGACGGCTTCAACCTGCGCTGCAACCGCAAGATGGAAGAGCTGTTCGGCTATGCGCCGGGCGAGATGGACGGCCTGTCGGTGCAGGACCTGTATCCGGACATGGCCAGCTGGGACCTGGCGCGCAGGGAAACCTCGCGCGACTTTCACGCCGGGCGCGTCAGCATGTCCGAGTACCAGCTGGTGCGCAAGGACCGCAGCCTGTTCTGGGCGCGCCTGTCGGGCCGCCCGTTCGACCTGGCCGAGCACACCGGCCGCTCGGTGTGGCTGGTCGACGACGTCACGGTGCGCCGCGAGGCGGCCGAAACGGTGCGCCGCGCGCGCGACGAGCTCGAAGTGCGGGTGCTCGAGCGCACCGCCGAACTGGCCGGCGCCAACGCGCTGCTGCAGGGCGAGATCGTCGAGCGGCGCCAGGCCGAAGCGCGGGTGCACCACATGGCCTACCACGACAGCCTGACCGGGCTGCCGAACCGCGCGCTGCTGTCGGACCGGCTCGACCGGGCGATGGTGTCGGCGCAGCGCAACCAGCGCAAGCTGGCGGTGATGTTCCTCGACCTCGACCGTTTCAAGACGATCAACGATTCGCTGGGCCACCAGACGGGCGACCACCTGCTCAGGGAAGTGGCCGGCCGCCTGTGCCGCGCGGTGCGCGCCAGCGATACGGTGGCGCGGCTGGGCGGCGACGAATTCGTCGTGCTCGCGCCCGGCATGCACGACGCCGACGAGAGCCGCCGGGTGGCCGAGAAGATCATCGAAGCGCTCGATGCGCCGTTCCCGTTCGAGGGGCGCATGCTGCACATCACCCCCTCGATCGGCATCTGCGTGTACCCGGACGACGGCGCCGACGTCGAGACGCTGATGCGGCACGCCGACGCCGCCATGTACCACGCCAAGGCCAGTGGCCGCAACACCTACCAGTTCTTCACCGAGCGCATGAACCACGCGGCGGCGCTGCACTTCGAGCTCGAAAGCAGCTTGCGCGGCGCGCTGGCGAGCGAGCAGTTCGAGCTGTTCTACCAGCCGATCATGGACATCGGCACGCGCCGGCTGCACGCGATGGAGGTGCTGCTGCGCTGGCGCCGTCCGGGGCACGGCCTGATCCTGCCCGACCACTTCATCCCGATCCTCGAAGAGAACGGGCTGATCGTGCCGGTCGGCGAATGGGTGATGCGGCGCGCCTGCGAACAGAGCGTGGCCTGGCGGGAGATGGGGATGCGGCCGGTGCCGCTGGCGGTGAACCTGTCGCCGCGCCAGTTCATGCACCGCGGGCTGATCGAATCGATCCGGCGCATCCTCGACGAGACCGGCATCGACCCGGCGCTGATCGAATTCGAGATCACCGAGACGGCGCTGATGCAGCACGGCGAGCAGACGCTTGAAATCCTCGGGCAGATCAACGCGATGGGGATCCGGCTGTCGATCGACGACTTCGGCACCGGCTATTCGAGCCTGGCCTACCTGAAGCGCTTCCCGGTCAGGAAGGTCAAGATCGACCGCGCCTTCATCCGCGACCTCGAAGAAAGCGCCGAGGACCTCGCCATCGTCGGCGCCATCATCGCGCTGTCGAACAGCCTGCAGCTGTCGGTGGTGGCCGAGGGCGTCGAGACGGAAGGGCAGTTCGCACTGCTGCTTGGCAGCGGCTGTCACTATGCGCAGGGCTATCTGTTCTCCGAGCCGGGCGACGGCGCATCGGCGCAGGCGCTGCTGCAGCGCGCCTGAGGGCCTCGCTCAGTCGAGGGTAGCGACCACCGGCACGTGGTCGGACGGCTGCTCCCACTTGCGCGGAGCGCGGTCGATGACGCAGGCGCTGCAGCGCGCGGCCAGCGCCGGCGACAGCAGGATGTGGTCGATGCGCAGCCCGCGGTTGCGGCGAAACGCCAGCTGGCGGTAGTCCCACCAGCTGTACGATTTTTCGGCCTGCTCGAACAGGCGGAACGAGTCGACCAGTCCCAGTTCGCCGAGCGCCACCAGTGCGGCGCGCTCGCGATCGGAACAGTGGATCTGGCCCTCCCACTCGGCCGGATCGTGGACGTCGCGGTCCTCCGGCGCGATGTTGTAGTCGCCCAGGATCGCCAGCTGCGCGTTCCCGGCCAGTTCGCCCGCCAGCCACTCGCGCAGCGACGCCAGCCAGGCCAGCTTGTAGACGTATTTGTCGGAATCGACCGCCTGCCCGTTCGGCACATAGGCGCAGATGATGCGCACGCCGTCGATGGTGGCGGCCAGGATGCGCTGCTGCGGATCGTCGTAGTGCGGGTTGTTGCGCACGACGTCGGTGAGCGGCAGCTTCGACAGGATCGCCACGCCGTTGTAGGTCTTCTGGCCGCTGAAGGCGACCTGATAGCCGGCGGCGTTGATCTCGGCCACCGGAAACTTATCGTCCGTTAGCTTGGTCTCCTGCAAGCACAAGACATCGACGGGATTTTCCGCCAGCCATTGCAGCAAATGGGGCAGGCGGACTTTAAGGGAATTAACGTTCCATGTTGCTATTTTCATTGGACGGCCTGGAGAGTGGATGCGGCACGCAGTATTGACCGCCACTGCCGATCGTGCAATACCGGCCCGGCGCCGTGATCGCTAACGGCTCGACATTCTTCTTGCCGATAGCGCAGACGGGGATTGCAGAGGAAATACCGATTGCCCTGACAACTTAATACACACACGTACATTCCATTATCAATATGGCCCGCGGGGCTGTAAGTGTAGCAAAGTGTAACAAAAGAGAGACAAAAGCATCAAACTAACCTATTGTTACTGATGGGGAATTAAAAGTTGCATTATTATAACGACCCGTGTAGTATTGATATATTGATCGATTGCATGAATTGTTTGCGGTGCGTTTTTGTTTCTGAGCAAGAGTAACGAGCCCTCGACGGCCAGTCAGCAATTTCTGGCAGACAGGTAATACTATTTTGAAATGTTGCAGTTTCAATAGTTTGTGAAATGCGACTACAGCATTTGTAAAGGAAAAAAATGCGCAATGCATTTGAAGCATGGGCACAACGCGACGGACACATCGTTCGCCGCCGTGAGGACAAGCCTGACGAATATCTCGTGTTCGAGACTCAGCGCCGCTGGGTGATCTGGCAGGCGGCGCTCGCCCATGGCAAGACCGCCGCGGCTGCCCCGAAGTCGGCGGCCAGGGCGGCGCCGAAGGAGGCAGCGGCCGATCCGGCGCGCGCCACCGCGCAGAAGGCGCTGGCAGGCGGCAGCGACGAGGCGGCGATGCGCAACCGCGTGCTCAATGAAGTGCTCGACGCCTTCAGCGACCTCGATGACGCCGCCGGTATCGAAGGCGCGCTGAAGGTCATCCAGAGCCTGAAGAAGAAGCAGAAGGCGCTGGCGGAAGACAAAGCCGAGGGCTAGATGCAGTATCGGCATTACAAGGGCGGTCTGTACGAACTGGTCTGCATGGCCACGCTCGAATCGGACCTGTCCGACATGGTCGTCTACCGCGCCGCCGACGGCTCCATCTGGACCCGTCCCAAGGACGTGTTCTTCCAGCTGGTGGACGTCGACGGCCAGCTGGTGCCGCGTTTCGCGCCTGTCTCGTAAGTTCCTGGCCCTTCGCGGCCGTCTCTCCACATTCCCGGGATTACCCATGCAATGGACTAAATTAGCTGTCGGCCTGGCCGTTTCAGGTGCGGTCTCGTGCGCGTCTGCCGAAACGGTCGGATCGGTCGATACCGCTTTCAAACTGATCGGGCCCGATCACAAGGTCGTCGTCGAGGTGTTCGACGATCCGCTGGTGGCCGGCGTGAGCTGCTACCTGTCGCGCGCCAAGACCGGCGGCATCCGCGGCGCCGTCGGCCTGGCCGAAGACAAGGCCGATTCCTCGGTGGCCTGCCGCCAGGTCGGCGCGCTGTCGTTCACCGGCAAGGTGCCGCGCCAGCAAGAGGTGTTCAACGAGCGCGCCTCGATCTTCTTCAAGCACGTGCGGGTGGTGCGCATGGTCGACGCCAGGCGCAATGCGCTGGTCTACCTGGTCTATTCGGACCGCCTGATCGACGGCAGCCCGAAAAACAGCGTGACCGCGGTGCCGGTGCCGGCCAACCAGCCGATCCCGCTGAAATAAATCATTCATGATTGGCCGGATCCTGCCGTAAACGGTTGGACGAATCAACGGACCTTCACACCATGAACTTCACACGCAATGGCGCCATCGCGCTGCTGGCGCTGGCCGCTTCGGGCGCGCTGCCTGGCTGCGCCACCCTCACCGGCAGCGACGAGCAGGAGGTGGCCGTGCGCGCCATCGTCGACCACATCGAGGTGGCGGGCGTGGGCTGCGTGCTCACCAACGACGCCGGCCGCTGGTTCGTGGTGGCGCCGGGACGGGTGACGATCCACAAAAGCGCGCAACAACTGGTCGTCGACTGCAAGAAAGCAGGCGTGGGCGCCGCCCGTGAAAGCGTGGCCTCGCGCTACGGCACCGGCAAGCTGCTGGCCAATGCGATTACCAGCGCGGGCGCGGGCAACCTGGTCGACCGCCGTTCCGGCGCCGGCTTCGATTACCCCGCCACGCTGACGGTGCTGCTGCAGCGCCCCGCCACGGACGAGGCAGCGGCAGGCGCCGGCACCGGCAACCAGGTCTACTGACGCACATCCAATGAAAAAGGGCCGCCGGCGCATTGCGCCGGCGGCCCTCTTTTTCGCCGTCCGGCGTTACATCTGCGCGGCGCGGTTGATCAGGAAGGTCGACAGCAGCGGCACCGGGCGTCCGGTTGCGCCCTTGGCGCCGCCCGACTTCCAGGCGGTGCCGGCGATGTCGAGGTGGGCCCAGGTGTAGTTGCGGGTGAAGTTCTCGAGGAAGCAGGCAGCGGTGACGCTGGCGCCGCCGGGCGAGCCGATGTTGCCGAGGTCCGCGAAATTGGACTTGAGCTGCTCGTTGTAGGCTTCCTCGATCGGCAGGCGCCATGCGGTGTCGCTCGACTGTTTGCCGGCGTCGAGCAGTTCGCGCGCCAGCTCTTCGTGGGCGTCGTCGCTGCGGGTGAACAGGCCGCTGTTGTGGTGGCCCAGGGCGACGATGCAGGCGCCGGTGAGGGTGGCGATGTCGACCACCGCGGCCGGCTTGAAGCGTTCGGCGTAGGTCAGCGCGTCGCACAGCACCAGGCGGCCCTCGGCGTCGGTGTTGAGCACTTCGATGGTCAGCCCGTTCATCGAGGTGACGATGTCGCCCGGTTTGGTGGCGCGGCCCGACGGCATGTTCTCACAGGCGGCGATGATGCCGACGACGTTGAGTTTGAGGTCCATCTCGCCGATCGCGCGGAAGGTGCCCAGCACCGAGGCGGCGCCGCACATGTCGTACTTCATCTCGTCCATCGCCGGACCCGGCTTGATCGAAATGCCGCCGGTGTCGAAGGTGATGCCCTTGCCGACCAGGACCACCGGCGCGTCCTTCGACTTGCCGCCGTTGTGCTTGAGGACGATGAACTTCGGCGGCTCGTCGCTGCCGTTGGTGACCGACAGGAAGCTGCCCATGCGCAGCGCTTCGAGCTGCTTGCGCTCGAGGACCTCGACGTCGAAATCGTAGTCCTTGGCCAGCCGGCGGGCGGTGTTGGCCAGGTAGGTCGGGGTGCAGACGTTGGCCGACAGGTTGCCCAGTTCCTTGGTCAGGTCCATGCCGTTGGCGATTGCCTCGGCCTGAGCCAGCGCCACCTTGGTACCGCTGTCGGCCGCCGTGGTGGCGAGGGTGATCTTGCGCACGCCGCTGGCGACCGGGTCTTTCTTGCTCTTCTGGCCGTCGGTGCGGAACACGCTCTCGTGGGCGGCGCAGACGATGGTGCGCACGGCCCAGTCGATGCCGCGCCCTTTCACATCGGCCAGCGGTAGTGCGATAATGGCATCCGAGGCGCCCAGTTGGGAAAATGCTTTCAGGGTGGCGCCGACGGCCGAAGTGAAGCTTTTCTCACTGAGCGCTTCGTCGGCGCCCATCCCGACCAGCAGCACGCGGGCGGCGGCAGCGCCGCCGGCGCCGCGCAGCAGCAGGGTGGTGCCAGGTTTGCCGGTGATGTCGCCGGACTTGAGCGCAGCGGTGATCTCACCGTCCTGATCGAAGGCCTTGGCCGCTTGCGACAGTTTTTTGTTTTCGAATACCGCGACCGCGACGCAGCCAGTCTTGGCCGCCGCGATGGTGTTTTTTGTGTCGAATGCTTTTATGCTAAAGTCCATTTGATTCTCCGTTTCGTTTGAGACGCGCACTGCCTAACCTGTGATTATAACTTTCGAATGATCTTCCAACGCGCCCTCCGACGAGAACTGGCCAGTTCCGCCGGCGCCACCTTCACGATCCTGTTCTCGATCCTCGTCACCTGGACGCTCATTTCCATCCTGGGGCGGGCTGCCGGCGGCAAGGTGGCGTCGGGCGACGTCGTCGCGCTGATCGTGTTCGCAGTGCTGAATTATCTGCCAACTATCGTGATCCTCACCAGCTTTATTTCGGTTTTGATGGTCGTCACGCGCAGCTACCGCGATTCCGAAATGGTGGTGTGGTTCGCCTCCGGGCAGTCGCTGGTGCGCTGGATCTACCCGGTGCTGACCTTCGGCCTGCCGCTGGTGCTGCTCACCGGCGCCCTCAGTCTGGTGGCCACGCCGTGGGCGCGGATGAAGAGCACCGAATTCGTGCAGCGCTTCGAAAAGCGCGAAGACCTGAAAAAAGTCTCGCCCGGCCAGTTCAAGGAATCGACCTCCGCCAACCGCGTGTTCTTTGTCGAAGGCGCCACCGGCGGCAACAACGTGGTGCAGAACGTGTTCGTCAACACCATCGAGAAGAATGGCAACACGGTGGTGGTAGCGAAGGAAGGCGTGATCGAATCGGACGGCAAGGGCGGCCAGTTCCTGGTCCTCAAAAACGGCCGCCGCTACCAGGGCGTGCCGGGCCAGGCCGATTTTCAGTCGATGGAGTTCGAGCGCTACAGCATGCGCGTGACCACCCGCGTGCCGGTGCTGGGCGCGAACCTGCCGTTCGACGGCATGTCGACGCTGGCGCTGGTGGCCTCGTCCAGTCCCTACGCGATGGCCGAGCTGCTGTGGCGGGTGGCCTCGCCCGTGATGTGCGTGGTGCTCATGCTGCTGGCCATTCCGCTCGGTTTCGTCAATCCGCGCGCCGGCAGTTCGGCCAGCCTGATTCTGGCGATGCTGGTCTTCATCACCTACTTCAACCTGATCAAGATCACCGAGGCCGCCGTCAAGCAGGGCAAGGCCAGCTTCGGCGCCGCCTGGTGGCCGCTGCATTTGCTGGTGATGCTGGGCGTGGTGGCGCTGTTCGCCTGGCGCCTGAACGTGAACCACCGCTACCATCCGCTGGTGCTGCTGAACGCCTTCAAGCATCGGCGCGCGCCGCGTGAGGCGGTGTCCACATGAAGGTCCTGCAACGATACTTCGCGATCAACATCGCGCAAGCGGTGTTCTTCGTGCTGGTGGGGCTGCTGGCGCTGACCTCCTTCATGGACCTGACGGGCGAATTGCGAGAAGTCGGCGAGGGCGGCTACATGATTCAGCACGCCTTCCTGTATGTGCTGATGCTGCTGCCTGGCCACGTGTACGAGGTGATGCCGATGGCGGCGCTGATCGGCACCATTATCACGATGGCGCAGTTCGCGGCCAGTTCTGAATTTACCATCATGCGGGCGTCGAGCATGTCGACGCAGATGGCGGCGGGGATGCTGTTCAAGATCGGCGCCGGCTTCGTGCTGATCACCTTCATCTTCGGCGAACTGATCACACCGCGCACGGCGCCGCTGGCCGAAAAGGTCAAGCTGCTGGCCAAGGGCGCGGCGGTGTCGCAGCAGTTCCGCTCCGGGATGTGGACCAAGGACATCGTGCGGGCGGAGGGGATGAAGGGGCCGGTGACCGGTTCGCGCTTTTTCAACGTGCGCCAGTTCAAGCCGGATGGCCAGCTGATCGACGTCAAGCTGTACGAGTTCGACACCAATTTCCGCATGCGCTCGCTGATCACGGCGGCCAGCGCCACCTTCGAAGGCGACAACAAGTGGCGCCTGGCCGATGTGACCGAGACGCTGTTTTCGAACAGCCGCGTGCTGTCCGCGCCCGGCACGCCGGCGCCGGACGGCGTCAGCCTGCAGGGCCGCTTCGGCCATGAAACGGCGGCGGTGACCACGCGCAAGCTGCCCAGCATGGAGCTCGTCTCCGAGATCACGCCGAAGATTTTGTCGGTGTCGTCGGCCGATCCGGAGCGCATGTCGGCCAACGAGCTGGCCGTCTACACGCGCCACCTGACCGAGAACAAGCAGGAGACCGATCGCTTCAAGATCGCGTTCTGGAAGAAGCTGATCGACCCGCTGGCCATCTTCGTGCTGATGGCGATGGCGCTGCCGTTTGCTTACCTGCAGTCGCGCAGCGGCGGCATCAGCCTGAAGATCTTCATCGGCATCATGATCGGCGTCGCCTTCATGCTGATCAACACGCTGTTCTCGCACCTTGGCCTGCTCAGCACCTGGCCGGCGTTCGTCACCGCGGTCGCACCGAGCGTGCTGTTTCTGCTGCTGGCGCTGGGCGCCTTGTGGTGGGTGGAGCGACACTGATGGCGCGCGCACTCATTCTGTTTGCGCACGGCGCCCGCGCGGCGTCGTGGGCGGCGCCGTTCGAGCGGCTGCGCGAACTTACGGCCGCGCGCGTACCTGGCGTGCCGGTGTCGCTGGCGTTCCTGGAACTGATGGAGCCGCGCCTGCCGGCCGAAGTGGCGCGCCTGGCCGCGGCCGGCGTCGACGACGTGACGGTGGTGCCCGTGTTTTTGGGGCAGGGCGGGCATTTGCTGCGCGACCTGCCGCTGCTGGTGGACCAGCTGCGGATCGATCATCCGGGGCTGAGCGTGACGGTTGCAGGGGCTGTCGGCGAAGATCCTGCGGTGCTGGCGGCGATGACGGATTACTGCGTCGGGGCATTGTCGGGGACGAAGCTGACGCCGTAAGCGGTTCAGCGAAATGGGGGGCCCGCGTTCGAGGCTGTCGCAAAACGCCTGCACGGCACTTTTGCCGACTGAAATAGCAACGCTCCGGAAGCGCGAAACCAGAAAACGTCGTTGTCAGGCGGAGAGGCGTTCGCTCACTTCGGCGGTGTCAGATGGCTGGTGTTCGCGCATCTTGAGGGCGTCGCCCATCATGACCAGCACCGGACCGTGCGCTTCGCCCAGGCCACGGGCGAGCGACGCCAGCGTCAGGCGGAAGATGCGCTGGTCGGCACGGCTGCAGTTTTCGATGACCACCACCGGCGTGTCGGCGCGGCGGCCTTCGCCCAGCATGCGCTGCGCGGTGGCGATCGCTTCGCGTCCGCCCATGTACTGCACCAGCGTGTCCGCGTCGGGCACTTTTGCCTGATCGGCGTGCTCGGGCGCGGTGCTGGACGTGAAGAACGCCACGCTGCGGGAGACGCCGCGCTTGGTCAGCGGTTGCTTTGTCGCCGCCGCCGCCGCCAGCGCGGTAGTGATGCCGGGGACCACTTCCACCTCGACGCCGGCGCCTTCGAGCGCGCGCAGTTCTTCGTCGGCCCGGCCGAACAGCATCGGGTCGCCTCCCTTGAGCCGCACCACCACAGCGTACTTTTCGGCGCAGTCGACCAGCTGCTTGTTGATGAAGGCCTGCGCGGTCGACAGCTTGCCGCAGCGCTTGCCCACTGCGATTCTCACCGCCTGCGGGCACAGTTCCAGCATCTCGGGCGTGACCAGGGCATCGTGCAGCACGACGTCGGCCTGCGCCAGCAGGCGCGCCCCGCGCAGGGTAATCAGGTCCTGGGCGCCGGGACCTGCGCCGACCAGATAGACTTTTCCGAGTGCTTTCATCTGTGCTCCTTATGCGTCGAGGCGGATCATGCCGGCGGCGACAGTCTGGTGCGTGACTTCGTCGATCAGGATGAAGGCGCCGGTGGCGCGGATGTCGTCATAGGCGTCGGCCGCCAGCGGCTGCTGCACGGTCAGGCCGATGCGGGCGATGTCGTTCAGCTTGAGGCCTTCCGCCGGATGCCGTTCTTGCGTGTTGATGTCCAGCAGCGTGTCGACCCTGGTCACCTTGGCGGCGGTCTGGCGGGTGCCGTGCTTGATCCAGTACTTGCGGCGCAGGTCGAGCGGTTCGTCCGACATCCAGCACACATCGGCCACCACGTTCTTGAGCAGCGTCGCCGGCTGATCGGCCCCGGCCAGCAGGTCGCCGCGCGAGATGTCGAGGTGTTCGTTCAGCAGCAGCGTGATCGACTGGCCGACCACCGCCGAGGCGTGCGAGCCTTCCAGCGTGAGGATGTCCTTGACGGTGGCCACTTTGCCCGAGGGCTGCACCACCAGCTTGTCGCCGACCTTGACCATGCCCGCTTCGATGCGGCCCATGTAGCCGCGGAAGTCGTCGGCCTCGTGGCCGTTGTGGCGCGCCACCAGCTGCACCGGAAAACGGAACGGCGCCTGGTGCGATTCGTCGTACACCGTCAGCGACTCGAGCAGCTCGATCAGGGTCGGGCCTTTGTACCAGGCCATCTTCTCGCTTGGCGCCACCACGTTGTCGCCGGACAGGGCCGACAGCGGGATCGGCGTGATGTCCTTCAGGCCGAGCGTGGCGGCGAACTCGCGGTAGGCCTTGACGATGCGGTCGTACACCTGCTGGTCGTAGCCTACCAGGTCCATCTTGTTGACGGCGACGACGATGTGCTCGATCTTCAGCAGGTGGGCGATGGTGGAGTGGCGCTTGGTCTGGATCAGCAGGTCGACGCCGCCGTCCTCGCGCAGCTTGACCTTGGAGACGTCGACCAGGATGATCACCGCGTCCGCGGTCGAGGCGCCGGTGACCATGTTAC
>JBBRXM010000071.1:0-26233 GCA_038248405.1 Burkholderiales bacterium | reverse complement strand
TAACTCAGGACACTAGCGTCTGCTCACCAATTAAGTGCTGGTGTCAGGTCTGACATTCGGACATTTCGTTGACGAAATGTCCGAATGTCAGACCTGACACCAGCTTTTGCGCCGCCCGCTCCAAGCTGTCGGACGAGCTGACGACGCCCCGCAATACGGGGCGTTTTCATTTGTGCTCAGCGCGCCATCCGCCCCCGGCCAGCCCGTCTGGCGGTACCTGCCAATCAAACTTCCTTTGCCATCCAGTTGCGCTATGATTTGAACGGCAATAGCGGCCCCCTCCGTACGAATGGCGGGCCGCGTTCAACATGCATACAACGGCGAGCGAGATGGCATATAGATGGGAAACGCCGGCCAGTGTCTGGCTGGAAGATGAAAACAGCGGCCAGTTCGAACTGGCGGCTAGCGAAGGCTTGTCGCGCATCGACTGGCAGGGCCAGGCGCGCGCGCGCCTGCCCGACGTCGCCGACCTGCTCGGCGCCTCGCTGCCGGCCGCCTGCCAGTGCGCGCCGATCTTCCCCGAAGGTTTCGCGTTCTGCCCCACCTGCGGCCGCCCCCTGATCAAACTGGCCGGCCAGGTCAAGTCGGAACCCGACTGGTGGGGCCCGTGGTCCGACCAGTTCCTGCCGCGCCACGTGCCGCACGGCCTGCCGGTGACCTCGCTGGCGCTGGGCGACGCGCTGGAAGAGCGCGCGCCGGCGCCGGCGATCGGCCGCGCGGACGCCAGCATGCCGGCGCCGCCCAACGCGCAGTGCGTGTTCGCCGCCGGCAGCTACGGCTTCCCCACGCAGCGACTGCTGGCGCTGGCGACCACACGCAACGTGCTGCAGTACTGGGATCCGCTCGCCCACCTGTGGCACGTGATGACGCCGGAGGACTACAGCGCCGACCTGAGCTTCACCAGGTCCGCCTACGGCTGGCTGCCGGTGGCCAATCCGCGCCGCGGCGAAGTGGCGCTGGTCCCTACCGATAAAGGCCTGTGCCGGCTGTGGATCAATCCGGTCAGCGAAACCTGCCGCGCCGAGTCGGTGTTCGACGCCGCGCTGTCCAGCGCGCCCGGTGCCTTGCGGCGCCACGTCGCCTGCCTGTTTACCAGCGCGGCCGGCACGCGATTGTGGAGCGCGCACAGCGACTTCTCGCACGTCGAGCTGTTCGATTGCGGCGCCGCGCCCGCCGCCGGCTGGATGCGTCCGATCGGCTACGACGGCCGCCTGTTGTGGCTCCACCAGCTCGGCCAGCTGATCTGGCAGCCGGGCGCGCCGCCGCAGTGGATACCGTGGCCGCAGGGCTTCTCGCCGCGCCTCGACTTCGGCGGCCCCACGCAAAGCCGCGACGGCCGCCTGTGGCACATCGGCCATACCGGCCAGGAGTACGCCTTCGTCGAACTGGGCAAGGACAACCCACAATCGGAGCCGATCAGCGGCGCGCGCCTGGGCTTTGCCAATTTCCTGTTCAGGCGCGGGCACGAGGTGGTCAACGAACCGTGGGAAGTGGAAAACGTCGAAGACCTGCACGAGGACGATTCGCTGGTGCTGCCGCTGCTGCGCGGCTTTAACAACAACCGCAGCCAGCCGAGCGGCCTGGTGCTGCGCTTTCACAAATACACCGGCCGCGCCGAAGAAGCGCTGGCCGGCCGCACCATCCCGCGCACGACGGTGGAGTGGATCGGCCGGCGCAATGTCATTCTCGACGAGCTCCCGCGCCTGTCGCGGCCGCTCGAATGCATGCCGTTCGTGTACCAGGACTGCCTGTGGCTGCACCATCCCGACTGGAACCAGATTCGCGGCTGGCGCCTGGAAGACCTGCCGTGAAGGCGCCGCTCTTCAAAGCCGCTGCGCTGGCCGCGCTGCTCTCTGCGTGCGTGCCGGCGTTCGCCGTCTCGCACGTATTCCTGGTGCAGAATTCGGGCTGGATGGATCCGTTTTACAGCGACCCCGCCTCGCAGTACAAGCCGCTGGTGACCGAGCTGGTGATGGCCGCCGCGCAGCCGGGCGACCTGATGGTGCTGGCCGCGTTCAATCAGAGCCTGCCTGGCGCGCCGTCGCCGAAGGCACTGCTGTCGCAGAAGGTGGGCGGCGCCACGCGATCGGACGTAACGGCCGCGCTGGCCGCGCTGCAGACGGCCAAAAAGCCCGGCAGCAGCGCGCTGGCCGACACCGACCTGGGCGAGGCGGTCAGCTCCGCCATCGGCACGGCGCTCGGCGGCAAGCCGGGACTGGTGTGGCTGTTCACGAACAACCGCAACAGCCCGAACAACGACCAGGCCACCGCCCGCCGCAACCGCGAGTTCTATGAACTGATCCACCAGGGCGGCGCCATCACGAAGGCGCTGGCCTTCCCGCTGAAAATGGCGGTCAAGGGTGAACACTACCGCGCCAACGGCCTGATGGTGTACGTGTTCGCCGTCGGCGACCCGGGCGCGCGCGAACTCGACCGGCTGCTCGCGTCCGGCCGCATCGCCGGCGTCATCACCGAGCCGCCGGCGCGCCTGAAACCGCTTGACCGCGACACCGTGCGGCTGGTGCCGCGCCGCGTCGACGATGCGCCCGGCGTATCGTTCTCGATGGGGCCGGGCGGCATGCTGCGCGCCGATGTCGATTCGGACGCGCGCACGCCGGCCGCAAAAATAGGCTGGAACCTCGAGAACACGATGTACCCCTACACCATCGCCAGCGCCCGCATCGGCGCGCGCTCGGTGCTGGCGCAGCAGGACCGGCCGATCGCGCTGGCGGGCGACCGGGTCTCCTCGCTCGCTCCCGGCAAGAGCTCGCCGCTGTCCTCAAAAATGCAGCTGCCGGTGGCGCAGCTGCCCGGCAAATGGTCGATGCAGGCGATCGGCTCGGCCGGCTCGGCGTACGTGCTGCCGGGCCGCATCGAACTGACGCTGACCGACCAGCGCCTCGAACTGTCGCAGGCCTTCCGCCGGCGCATGGAGTTGCTGTTCCCGGGCGACCCGCTGCCGGAGATCTTCACGCCGCCGGCCCGCATCCACGGTTCCACCGCGGTGCTGCCGATCGAGGTGCGCGTGCATTATGGCGTCGGTCCGCTGATGGCGCTGATCGGCGCCGGCGCGGCGCTGGCCGCGGCCCTCGGCGCCGCCGCGCTGGCCTACGGCCGCCCGCGCCGCACCTGGCTGACGGTGGAGGACGAGCTGCGCACCGTGCATACCCGCGCCGGCGTCACCCAGCCGATTTTCGACAAGGCCGGCAACAAGGTCGCGCAACTGAAGACCACCCTGTTCGGCCACCAGCTGATCGACCTGCGCGAAGGTGCGCAGGTGCGGCTGGGCCGATGATTTTTTTTCGCTGAACTCCAAGGAAACACATCACATGCAAAACGACCAGGTCCCCGCATCCGCCCCCGCCGCCGATCCCGGCTTCAAGCTGCCCGGCCAGGCCAGCGCGTCCGGCGAGGCGGTACCCAGGCAGGGCGGCGCGCCGATCGAAGTGGCGCCGCCTCCGGCGCCGGTGGCCACCGACACCTCCACGCGCGACCTCGCCATCGGCGGCGCCGTGTTCCTGGTGCTGCTGGTGGTGTACTTCTTTGTCCGTAACGCCTACGTCCACCACCTGGTGGTGCGTCGGGTGGCGCCGTCGGCTGCCGGCAGCGCCGGTTGGCTGATGTTCGTCGGCCTGTGCTTCCTCAGCGCTGCGGCCGTGCTGGCGATCATCAACGCCAGCAAATTCCTCACCTTCGCCGTCACCGGCCCGCTGGTGGCCGTCGGCCTGATCGCGCTGATCGCCACGCTGTTCGTCGGCCGCCGCTGATCCACTACCATCTGAAAGAACCACATGGCTGAATTTCCCAACACCGCAAGCGCCGACAAGAAGGCCGAACTGAAGGTCGACCTGCGGCCGACCCTGTTCATCGGCGCCGGCGGCACCGGCATGGAAGTGATGATGCGGATCCGCCGGCGCATCATGTCCGAGGTGTGGAACCGGCATAACCCGACGCGGGTGGAATCGATCGCCGAGTTCCCGGTTGCCCGCTTCCTCCACTTTGACCTCGACAACCATGCCATCATCGACGAAGGCAAGTCGCTGCGCACCGATCCCTGGTACGAACTGGTCAAGCTGTCCGACGAGGAGCGCCTGGTCGAGCCGCTCGACCTGCCGCAATACCACGAGTCCGACGACAGCCTGGCGCGCTTTCCGCTGATCGAGAACTGGATGCCGCTGCGGCCGAAAAAGCTGCGCTCGCTCGGCATCGACCCATCCAAGGGCGCCGGCCAGATCCGCGCGCTGGCGCGGCTCTACCTGTTCGACAAATACCCGAAGCTGCGCGGCCGCATCAAGGGCGCGCTCAATTTCTTGAGCAGCAATGCCGGCAACGAGCGCAAGGAGACCTACCAGCGCCTCGGCCTGCAGGTCGATACCTCCAGGTTCCGCATCGTCGTCATCGCCTCGTGCGCGGGCGGCACCGGCGCCGGCAGCGCCATCGACCTTGGCTGGATATCGAAGGCGATCGCGCGCCAGGAAGTGTCGGACAACCAGGTCGACCTGGTCATGTTCATGCCGTCCGGCTTCGCCAAGGCCAACAAGGAGCGCACCGAAGCGAACGCCTACGCCACGCTGATGGAGCTCGAAACCACCATGCGCGACATGAACGCGAGGGTATCTTGGATGGACCCGGACAGCGTGGTCGGCAAGGGCGCGCCGTTTGACGACGTCTACTTCGTCGACACCGCCAACCTCGCCAACAAGGCCACGCAGGACATCAAGGACGTCTACCAGATGGTCGCCGACACGCTGTTCGAGGATTTCGCGTCCGCCGACTTCGCCAACCGCAAGCGTTCGATCGCGGTCAACCAGCAGCAGCACAAGCTGGGACCGTTCAACCCGCGCGTGCCGGAACAGCGCTTCGGCGACATGCGCCTGTCGTATTCGAAGGTGTACTCGGCCTTCGGCCAGGCCGTGCTCGACACCCAGCAAAGCCTGCGCGACGACATCCGCGCCTACGAGCTGGCGGCGCTGATGGTGAAGGCCTTCTTCGGCCTGGTCGGCACCGACGGCGCCGCCGCCCGCCGCGCGGGCGACAACGAACGCGACGTCTTCATGCGCGAGCACATGGCCATGCGCGAGCGGCCGTTCGACGAGTTCCCCGACTTTAAGAAGGGCACGGTCGACGTCACGCCGTTCCAGGAATACGCGCTGACCGACCAGCTCTTGATGGACAAG
The DNA here is from genome assembly GCA_038248405.1 of Burkholderiales bacterium. Classification (GTDB taxonomy): domain Bacteria; phylum Pseudomonadota; class Gammaproteobacteria; order Burkholderiales; family Burkholderiaceae_D; genus JAFCUW01. The sequence continues at coordinate 21,056 of JBBRXM010000071.1, read as the reverse complement.
GACCAGCGCTCGCTGCTCGAACGCGTCGAGAGCAAGGTGCAGCTCGAGGTCGACCGCATCATGGGCGCCTACGACCTCAAGGTGTGGCGCGAAAAGGTCGCCGAACTGCTGCCGCAGCTCGAACGCGACGCCATCCGCGAAGCCGGCGCCACCGCCGAGACCAGCGAAGACCGCATCAAGCGCCACACGTCCGAACTGATGGGCCGCCTGAAGGGCCGCGCGCGCGACCAGCTGTACGCGCTGCTCGACGACCGCAAGCAGGGCGGCCTCGAATTCGTGCTCTCGCTGCTGGAACAGGTCAAGGCGCGCCTGCTGCAGCGCGACCTCGCCAACGCCGAGCGCAACGGCAAGCGCTACCGCGACATCCGCGATGCGCTGCGCACCCGCCAGGTCGAAGAATCGCTGAACAACCTGTCGCAGGCCGCCGCCAAATTGTTCGGCAAGGACGCCCAGGCGCGCGAAGTGATGACGCACCTGAAGCGCGACATCGCCGACTACCTGCGCTTCCACCTGCTGGCGGTGGCCGCCGGCCAGGCGGTCGAAGTGATGCGAGGGATGTCGGCATGGCTGGGCGACCCGCAGTCGCAGGACGAATACGGCCAGCCGGTATGGAGCGGCATCGCCGGCGAATTCCAGGAAGGCCGGCGCAGCGTGCAGGCGATGCTCGGCGCCGTCGACCAGCGTATCGGCCAGCTGCGCGCCGACGCCCAGCACGAACACGCCACCTACATCAAGCTGGCCAGCGACGTGCTGCCGGAACCGGTCAAGCTGACCGGCGACATCAGTGCCTGGAGCGAGGAGGTGCTGTTCGAATTCGGCGGTTCGGCGCGCCTGTTCCCGCAGCTGGGCGAGGAGCGCCTGCGCGCCAGCCTGCTGCTCAAGCTGTTCCGCCGTGCGCAGACCCAGCTCACGGTGGAGCAGATCGGCGGCGCCGAACCGGCCGACCCGCTGCTCGAGCGCCTGGCGGCGATGTCGGCGCAGGAGCGCCAGCGCGTCTTCAATGAGTGGCTGAAGAGCGCCATGCCGTGGATTAATGCGCGCTTCTCGGCCGAATTCACGCCGCGCGCCGACCAGTTCAAGTGCTTCATCGGCGTCGGCGACGCGAACGCCTGGCGCCGCATGGAGGCCGAGATCCGCGCCGCGGTGCCGACCGGCTCCTTCCACGGCGACCTGGTCAACATCGTCAACACCGGCATTCCCGGCAAGGCGGTGTGCTATATCGAGCTGTCCGGTTTTCCGATGACGGTGCTGCGCGGCCTGCCTACCTGGCGCACCTCGTACCAGATCGAGAACCCCAAGATTCCGACCCACCTGCATTTCGACTCGACGCGCTTTCGCCATCCGATCTCGCCGTCGATGGACGAACTCAATCGGCTGGCGGACGACTACGAGTGGTTCCTGCAGGCGATCGCGCTCGGCGTCGTCAAGCGCAAGGCCGATCTGGCCGACCGCGAGGCGTCGTTCCAGCCACGCGGCCAGTACCTGTTCGAAGTCGAACCCGGTTCCGGCGAGTGGCTGCAGATCGGCAACGAGTTCGCCATCCGCTCAAACGGCTTGCCGCCGTACTACCGCGACCAGGTCATCACGGCGGTGCAGCGCAAGCTCGCCGCGATGGGGCCGAACCAGCTGGTGCTGCTGGCCGCGCTGATGCGCCACTACCAGCAGCGCGTCTACGAACCGAAGCTGGAAGTGGACGAAACCGGCGCGCAGCTGCCGTCGCCATCGCTGCCGAATATCACCGCGCGGCGCCTGTACGACCAGTGGCTGAAGCGTGCGCGCGCGCTCAATCCGGACATGGCGCCGGCGCTGATCGACTCGGCCGCGTACAACCTGGCGCAATGGACCGAGATGGTGCCCGATTCGTCCAGCGACGCCTATCACTGGGAAGTGGAGAAAGCGGTCGACAAGCGGGTGATCCGCGCCGATCTGCTGGCCAGCGACGAGCGGGCCGCGCAGGCGATGCTCGCCCAGGCGCCGTCGGCGGTGGCCGTCGCCGCGCGCTACAAGCTGTTCTCCGGCGGCGCCCAGCACGGGCCGTATTCGCCGGACGAGATTGCCCTGCGCATCGCGCGCGGCGACGTCACGGCCGACACGCGAGTCTGGAACATGCAGTGGAATCCGAAGGCCGACAAGTGGCAGCACGCCGGCCAGATGCCCGAGCTGGCGGCGCTGTTCCACGACGCCGTGCCGGATCCCGATGACGAAATTCCAGATCCGCAGTGAGGGACGACGTGCAGGATGAAGTCATTTACCGGTGCGTGAACGGCGCCTGTGTCCGGCCGTTTCCGCGGCGGGTCGGCTATTGCCCGTATTGCGGCACCAGCCAGAACACCGGCTTGCCGCGGCCGGCCGACGCTGCCGCCGCGCCGCCGGTTTCGATCGCCAAGCCGGCGCCCGCCGCCGTCATGCCGCCGGTGCAGATGCAGATGCCGCCGGCTTCCCCGCCGCCGCCATCGCCGGCCGTTGCAGCGTCGCCGCCACCGCGTGCGGCGATGCCTGCGCGTCCGCCGCAACGCGAACCGGTCCGGCTACGCTACTGGCTGCTGGCGCTGGCCGCGCTGGCGCTGATCTGGATCACGCAGCGGCCCGACACGCGCAAGATCGAAGCGCGTGTCGACAATGCGATCGCCCTGGCCGCGGCGTGCAAGGGCGGCGAGGCGCAGTCGGAGCTGATCGCCTTGAAAGGCTCCAGCGCGACGCCGGCGCAGCTGCAGCGCGTGCAGGCGGCGCTCAACGAGTCGGCCACCGCCTGCGAGCGCAAGCGCACGCGCGCCCGGCCGGCGCCGAAGGCGGCCGCGCGTGCGCCGGCCAAGGAATCACAATCGGCGCGCAACCTGATCGCCGAGGCGCGCCAGGCGATGGTGCAAGGCGACTACAAGGGCGCATCCGACAAGATGGAGGTGTGCGCCGCCATGGTCGACGCCGGCAACCGCGAATGCAGCGCGCTCAAGGCGAAGGCCGACCGCCTGCAGACCGAGTTGCGGCGCTGCGTGGCGGAAGGCGGCGAGTGGGTCGCCGAACGCTGCCAGTAAGGCCGCCTCAGGCGCTGCCGCGCGCGCAGGCCATCAGCTTGTCGTTGGTCCACAGGCGGTTTGCCAGCCGCAGCACGGCGTAGCTGGCGGCGACGAGGATCGCCGCATACAAGGCCCCCGCCGGCGGTGCTTTCCACAAGTGGCCGTGTCCCTCCGCCACCACGTACAGCCAGGCGCCGCCGACGATGATCGCCGCCGCCGCGGTGAGGCCGCCCGATCGCGGCAGCGCGCGGACCACCAGGCCCACGCTGACGGCGAAGGCGATTTCCGCCAGTACCAGCACGTAGCTCGCGACGGTGGCAATGAGCTCTTCACCGGGCCTGCTGGTGAGGAGGACGGCGGCCAGCAGCGCCACCACCACGGCCAGCACGATACCCAGATAAATCGTCTGTACGGTCGATTTGAAAATGGCCGATGCGATGCGCCCTGCGCGCCAGCCGCCCGGCATCAGCAGTCCGCGCCAGTGCAGGTCGCGCGCAACCAGCAGGCGCGACATCAGCACGCCCGCGACGAGCAGCGACAGCAGGTGGCGTGCATCCGGCCTTTCGCCCCAGCGCAGCGGCGTCAGTAAATTCGCACACATCATCCAATAGAAGGCAGTCTGCCAGACCCACTGCAAGCGGCTGCGCACCGTGGCTTGCTGGTGCGGCAGTTGCCGTCTCCAGGTCGGGTCAAGCGGGCAATAGCGCCGGATCGAAGCGGCGACGGCGCCTGTCCACCCGGCCCCCGTCGCTTGCTGTGCGCCGGCGCGAGGGCGAATTTTTCCTCGCCGTCGCAGCGCCATCGCCGCGGCCAGCATCGGCCACGATAGCGTCAGCAGCGCCAGCAGCGGCAGCGGCAAGCTCATAAACCAGGCCAGCACGCGGGTGCTCCGAAAGTACAGGAGGGCCAGCAGCAGCGCCACGGCTGCCGCGTTGGCGAGCCACCCAAGAACCTTGGGCAGCATCGCGTACCGTCCCAGTGCACAAAGCGCGCCAAGGCAAAGACCTGACGACAGCAGCGCGACCGCCGCCGGCCAGGCCGCGTCGGCCGCGGGGAACGCCATCAGCAAACCCATCCCCGCGGCCAGGAACGCGCAGATCAGCGAAGTCTCGACGATGCATGCGCGCACCCAGGTACGCCATAGCGAATCAGGCAGCGGCCGTCCACCGATCACCTCGCGTGCGCGCGCCAGGGCCTTCATCTGCACCGTGCCGATCGCGGCCGCCAGTACAAAGCTGAGCTTCATCAGTAACAGGATGCCGGCGGCGACGCCGCTGGTCTTGTTGGAGGCGGCGAACATCATGATGATCCACGCGACCATGAAAATCGTCAGCAGCACATAGATGGTGGTGCGTTCGCGCAGTGGAAACTGCTGCAGGGGGAATATGCCGTTCATGCGTTCAGCTCCACAAACAGTTCGTCGAGCGTGAGGGCGCGTCCGTCCGTGGCGCCGCCGGCGGCGCGCCGCATGTCGACCACGCGCTCGCCGCTGCGTTGGTTGATCGATACGACCGCGTCGGCGGGGATGCCGGGCGCACCGTAGGACTGAAGCCGGAAATGCTCGAGCAGGGTATCCCACGCCTCGAACAGCTGCAGCCGCCCTTCGCGCATGAAGGCCACGTGCGACACCACGCGTTCGAGGTCGGTGAGAATGTGGCTGGAGATGACAATGGTGCGCTCACGCTCTGCGCCAGCCTCGCCGGCGCCGAACAGCGCGCGCATGAATTCGCGGCGCGTCAGCGGATCGAGGCTGGCCACCGGTTCGTCGAGCAGCAGCAGGTCCGGTTCGTGCGCCAGCGCCAGCACCACGGCCAGCTTCTGCTGGTCGCCGCCGGACAGCTCGCTGACCTTGCGGTCGGTGCGCAGATCGAACTGACGGCTCAACGCTTTGACACGCTCGCGGCTCCAGCGAGGGTAGGCGCGGCCGATCGACTCGAGCATCTCGTCGGCCTGCATCCAGTCGAACAGGTCCGGCGTCTGCGCGACATAGCCGAGGCGTTCGCGCACGGCGTCGGTCAGGCCGGACGACGGGCAGCCGAACAGGAACGCTGTTCCGCTGGACAGGTCGGTCAGGCCGGCCAGGCAGCGCAGCAGCGACGACTTGCCGGCGCCGTTGCGCCCGACCAGGCCGACCACGGCGCCGGCCGGGATGTCGAGCGTGATGCTCTTGAGGATGTTGGTGTGGTCGCGTACCAGATTGAGGCGGGTGGTGGCGATCGCCGGATTAGTCGATGTCATGGCGTTCCTTGCGGAGGGATTGGTTGAGACAGGATTGGAAGAGCGCGATGGCGTCGGCGTCGGACATGCCGAGCTGGCGCGCCATGCCGGCGGCGGCGTCGAGCGCCGGTCGCAGCATCGCCGCCTTCTCGGACTTGCCCGACTTGCCGCGTTCGGCGATGGCCATGCCCAGCCCGCGCACGCGCACGACCAGGCCCTCGGTTTCGAGCAGGCTGTAGGCTTTACTGACCGTCATCGGGTTGATCGCGTGGTGCTGGGCGACCGCGCGCACGGAAGGCAGGTAGTGGCCCGGGCGCAGCTGCGCGCTGGCGACCATGCGGTGCACCTGTTCCACGATCTGGCGGTAGATCGGGGTGGGGGCGGTGGGGGTGATGTCGAAGTGCATGTGAATTACTGTATCACTCCATTGATACACATGGCAAGCGCATTTTTGCGGCACTCGAACAAACGGCGACCCTTGGTCGCCGTTCTTCTCTCCACCGCCGCTTTCAAAATGACTATGTCATTTTGACCTTTTGCGAGGGCTTTTGGTTCAGGGTGATCGACAGATTCAGCATGCGCCTACGCCGCCGCCGCCGGCGAAATTGGCGACATCTGCACCGGCACTCCCGACAGCACCGCGTTGCCGGACAGTGGATCACGCAGGTTCTCGTCGAGCAGGGCGTTGATGTTGGCGCCGGGGCGTTCGGCGGCGACGTTCAGGCGCGCGCCGGGCAGGTTGTGGCCCCAGCCGTGCGGCAGGCTGACGACGCCTGGCATCATCTCGGCGCTGACCTCGACCTGCGCTTCGATGCGGCGCTCGCCGTTGACGATCGCCGCGATGGCGCCGTCGACCAGGCCGAGGCGCACGGCGTCGTCCGGATGGACCAGCGCGGTGCAGCGGAAGGCGCCCTTGGCCAGCACCGGCAGGTTGTGCATCCAGCTGTTGTTGGAACGCAGCTGGCGGCGGCCGATGATGACCATGTCCGGCGCGGGCGCGGCCAGGTCGGCGGCGGCGCGCGCCAGGTCGTCCAGCAAGGCCTGCGGCGCCAGTTCGATTTTGCCCGACGGCGTGCGCAGCACTTCGGGGATGCGCGGCGTCATCGGCCCGAGGTCGATGCCCGATGGCGCGGCCTGGATCGCGGCCAGCGTCAGGCCGTCCGGCTTGCGGCCGAACTGGTCGCCGTACGGGCCGCTGCGCAGCGCCAGGTCGAGCAGGCGTTCGGCGCCGCGCAAGGGCGCCAGCGCCGCCATGATGTGCGGCGCGGCGTCGCCGGCGGAGCGCTGCAGCTCTTCGCTCAGCATCGCGGTGTCGAGCGCGTCGATGTCGGCGCCGGCGCCCATGCCCTTGGCGATGGCGGCGATGCGCAGCATGCTCTCCCACTCGTCCGGCTGGCCGTTGGCGCGCGCCAGCACCGGTGCGCTGTAGCGGGCGTGATTGCGGTGCGAGAACTGGGTGAACGAGACGTCGTAGTGCGAGTCCTCCAGCGGCGAGGGGCCGGGCAGGATGACGTCGGCGTGGCGCGTCGTTTCGTTGAGGTAGATGTCGAGGCTGACCATGAAGTCGAGCCCCTCGAGCGCGGCGGCCAGCCGCGGCCCGTTCGGGCTCGACAGCACCGGGTTGCCGGCCACCGTGATCAGGGCCCGCACCTGGCCCGGTCCCGGCGTTTCGATCTCCTCGGCCAGGCAGGTGAGCGGCAGTTCACCCGACACTTCCGGTGCGCCCGACACGCGCGAGGCATGGCGGCCGGTGACCACGCCACGGCCGACGCCAGGCTTACCGCGCGTGTTGGCGGCGAACGCTGCCGCTTTCGGGAACATGGCGCCGCCTTCTTCGTCGAGGTGGCCGGTGAGGACGTTGACGACGTCGATCAGCCACGACGCCAGCGTGCCGAATTGCTGGGTGCAGGTGCCGATGCGGCCATACACGGCGGCGCGCGGCGTGTTGGCCAGCGTGCGCGCGAGGTCGCGGATGACCGTGGCCGGGATCGCGCAGCGCTCAGCGACGCGCTCGGGAGAATAGGGCGCGAACGCGGGTTCGAGTTGATCGACGCCGGCGACGTGTTCGGCCAGCCGGCCGAGGCGCACCAGCTTTTCATCGAACAGCGCGTGCGCAATCCCGAGCAGGAAGAAGACGTCGGCGCCGGGGCGGATGAAGTGATGGGCGTCGGCGACGTCGGCCGTCTCGGTGCGGCGCGGGTCGATGACGACGATCCTGCCGCCGCGCGCGCGCAGCGCCTTGGCCTTGCCGCGGAAGTCGGGCACCGTCCACAGGCTGCCGTTGGAGACCATCGGGTTGGCGCCGATGATGAGCAGGAAGTCGCTGCGCTCGATGTCGGGCACCGGCACCGACAGCCAGGTGCCGAACATCAGGCCGACCGACAGCATCTTGGGCACCTGGTCGACGCTCGATGCGGAAAACATGTTGCGGGTGCCGAGCGCGCGCGCCAGGCGCGGGAAGTACAGCATCAGGCTCATCTTGTGCGAGGTCGGGTTGCCCAGCATGGTGGCCAGCGCGTTGGCGCCGCCGGCGGCGATCACCGGCGGCAGGCGCCGCTCGATCTCGGCGTAGGCCTCGTCCCAGCTGGCTTCGACAAAACGGCCGTCGCGCTTGATGAGGGGCGTACGCAGCCGGTCCGGGTCGTCGTGCAGGTCCTTCAGGCCGATCGCCTTCGGGCACAGGAAGCCGTTCGAGAAGACGTCGCGCTGGTCGCCGCGGATGCGCACCACGCGCTGCTGTTCGACGTCGATTTCGAGGCCGCAGCAGGCTTCGCAGAAAGGACAGATGCGGTACGCGGTGGTGGCTTGCTCGGTCATGGCGGCGCTTTCGATGGGCTGGTTGGGGAGGCTCGGAAAAACCGAACGGTCGTGCTATTGTCGGGACTCATGCCACAACTGTCAACCGCAATCTGGCGGCGTGAGTTATGCTTGTCGGCAACAGAACCCACAGGATAAATCATGCGTACAAATTCAATATGCGGTGCGTTGCTGGCGGTGGCGCTGGTGGCGGGCGCGGCCGGCTGCAACAAGCGCGACGAGGCGATCGGTCCCGCGCAAAAAGCCGGCCAGGCGATCGACAGTGCCGGCGACAAGGTGGCACGCGACCTGCATGACAAGCTCGACCGCGCAAACGACGCGGCCAAAAAAGTCGCCGATTCGGCCGCGGAAACCAAGGGCAGGATCGCCGAAGCGACGGCCGACGCCGGCCGCGGCCTCGACAAGGCAACCGAGGAAGTGGGCAAGAAGGTCGAGCGCGCCGGCGAGAAGATCCAGGAAGCAGCAAAAAAATAAGTTCGGGAAGATTAGTCCCGGTGTCGGGTCAGGCGTTGGCCGCCACCGCCGGCGCGGCCGCCTGCGCCACGTCGCCCAGTACCACGGCCAGGTCGACGAAGCCGTCGCGCCAGGCGCGCTCGAGGTCCTGCTCGATGTGCTCCATCGAGGTGGCGCCGAAGTTGGCGAAGCCGCGCACGCCGTAGGCGCGGTTGCGGCCGTGGCCCTTGGCCATGTACAGCGCCATGTCGACCAGGTTGACCGCGCGCTCCCACGGCAGCGCGTGTTCGCCCGGCGACAGTGGAAACGGCGCGAAACCGATCGACACGTTCACCGATATCCGGTGCTCCTGGTAGGCGATCGTCTGCGACGAGATCCCGGCCAGCAGGCGCCGCGCCACGTCCTCGACGCCGCTGCGCGGAACCGCCGGCAGGAAGGCGAGGAATTCTTCGCCGCCCCAGCGCACGATCATGTCGGTCTCGCGCAGGATCACCCGCAAATTCTCGGAGATCATCGTCAGCACCGCGTCGCCGGCGGCATGGCCGTACGTGTCGTTGACATGCTTGAAGTGGTCGACGTCGAGCAGGAACAGGGCGCCGACGATCTCTTCGGCCGAACCGGCGACGCCGCGTTTTTCCACCACGCTGGTGCGCATGAATTCCTGGAAGTGGCGGCGGTTGTACAGCGAGGTCAATGGATCGCGCGAGCTTTGCTGTTTCAGTTCGAGGTTCTTGACCTTGAGCTGGGCGTTCGCGTGGCGCACCTTGCGGTACAGGATGCCGACGATGACGGAGGCGAGCGCGAACACCACCGCCAGCAGCCACCAGACGCGCTGCTGCAGCCGGCGATTGTCCAGCTCCACCGACTTGACTTCGTTTTCGCGGCGCAGCAGCTCGATCTGGCGCTGCTTCTTGTCGGCCTCGTACTTCGCCTGCAGCTGCTGCACGGCCTGCTGGCGGCCCACTTCGAACAGCTCGTTCGACAGCGCGCGCTCGCGATGGTAGGCCTGCAGCGCGGCGGCCATGTCGCCGGCCTGCTCGAGGGCCTGGCCGTACTCCATCAGCAGCTCCTGCATCACCGGCTTGTTGCCTGATTTCTCGTGTACCGCCAGGCCGGCGTCGAAGCTGCGCTTGCCCTCGGCCAGCTCGCCCATGCCGAGATAGGCCTGGCCGATGTTGATGCGCGCGGTCGCCTCGATGCGCTCGCTGTTGAGCACGCGGGCGGCGTCGATGGCCTGGTTGGCGTAGCTGAGCGTCTTGCGGTAATCGCGCGCCTTCAGGTAGCTGTCCGACAGGTTCACCAGCGAGATGGCGATCATGCGGTGGGCGCCGATCTGGCGTTCCAGCTCGAGTCCGGCCAGCAGCGCCGCCAGTGCGCGCTTGGGCTGCTTGGCGTCGATCGACAGCGCGTATTCGGTGTTCTTCAGGGTGGCCATGCGGCCGGGCGAATTGGTCAGCGCGGCCACCGGCGTGGCTTCGGCGAGCGCTTCGAAGCCCTTGCTGTACTCCTTCATCAACGAGTACAGCTGCGCCAGCGCGTTGAAGGCGGTCACGATCTGGATCGGTTTGCCGTATTGGCGCGCCAGCGCAGCGGCGGTCTGCATCTTGGCCAGCGCGGCGGGGAAGTCTCCTTCTTCCTCGTACGCGCTGCCGGACGTGACCGTGGCAGTGATGCGCAGCGCCAGGTCGGAAGTGGTGTTGGCCAGCCGCTCGCCTTCCCAGTGCATCCGGTGCGAGTCCTTCACCTCGTTCATCGCGAACAGCACGTGGCCCTTCGCGAGCATACCCTTGGCGAGGATGGCGTTGTCGTTCTGCTGATGGCCGAAAGCGATCAGTTCATCGGCCAGCACCAGCGCCTCGGCCTTGCGCCCGACCTTGAGCGTGGCTTCGCATAACTGGCTCAAGAATTCGGCGCGGGTGGCCGGGGCGGCGGCGCGGCCCTGGGCGTCGATGCGCGCCAGCATCGGCAACGCGCTGTTGGGGACGAAGCGGATCACCTCGCGGATATCGGCAAGGCGCTGGTCGAGCTCCACAGACGCCTGCGCCGCCGCCATGCCGGCGGCGAACGATAGCGATGCCAGCAGCGCGGCGATGCGGCGGCGATGCGATTTGCGTGGTAAGCCGGCCAACGTCTTTTCCCTTGGAAATTTTAACTACAGCGGTCATTCGTTCGGACTCTGCGGCAATTATATTCTTGTTGCGGCTGGGAAAAATTTATTTTGGACATCTTGCTCAAGAAACCACATTATTGGGGAGCGAAAAATGCCAAAGCAATACCGCGTCGGCGCCGCCGGCGTCCTGTGTCGAGATTTTGACCTCCTGTCGCAAACCGGCGGCCACCGCGCCGCTCTGCCAATACAGTGACGGCATCGATCACCATCCGGGAACAGCCATGCTTGAAATTCGCGACGTAGTCAAAACCTTCGGCAAGGACGTCACCGCGGTCGACGGCGTGTCGCTGACCCTGGAGGCGGGCGTGGTCGGCCTGATCGGCCACAACGGCGCCGGCAAGACCACGCTGATGCAGATGATCGCCACCCTGACGCGCCCGACCAGCGGGCAGATCCTGTTTCGCGGCGTCGATATCGCCGCCAGGCCCGATGCCATCCGGTGCCGGCTCGGCTATCTGCCGCAGGACTTCGGCGTCTATCCGAACCTGAGCGCGCTCGAATTCATGCAGTACTTCGCCGCGCTCAAGGGCGTGCGCGATCCGGCCCGCATCGGCCGCCTGCTCGAACTGGTCAACCTGCACGAGCAGGCAAAGCGGCCCGCGGCCAGCTTCTCGGGCGGCATGCGGCGCCGGCTCGGCATCGCCCAGGCCCTGCTGGCCGACCCCGACATCCTGATCGTCGACGAACCCACCGCCGGCCTCGACCCGGAGGAGCGGCTGCGCTTTCGCAACCTGCTGGCCGAACTGGCGTTCGACAAGCTGGTGATCATGTCGACCCATATCGTCTCCGACGTCGAGAGCATCGCCGGCCGGCTGGCGATCATGCGCTCGGGCAAGCTGGTGGCGTTCGAGACGCCGGCCGCCATCCTTGCCAAGGCGCGCGGCCAGGTGTGGTCGGCCAGCGTCGGCGCCGCCCAGTACGATGAACTGCGCGCCAGGGTCCACGTGCTGCATGCGCAGCGCCAGGGCGAGACGATGGCGCTGCGCATCGCCCACGCGCGCTCGCCGTGCCAGGGCGCCAGCGCGGCCGAACCATCGCTGGAAGAGGCGCTGATGGCGCAGCGCTACGCGGTGCGGGAGGCGGCATGACCGGCTACCTGCTCAAGACGCTGGCGCACACCGAGGTGCGCCTGCGCATGCGGCGCCTGTCCACCCTGGTCGCGCTGCTGGCGGTGGTGGTACTCAGCTGGGCGGGCCTGGAGGATCCCGCCGGCGGCCACGCGCTCATCGTCGTCGACCACGCGCGCGTGCTCTACACCAGCTCCGCGCTGGCGCTCGGTAGCGCCGCACTGGCATCGATGCTGTTTTCGCTGGGCGGCTTCTACCTGGTGCGCGGCCGCATCGCCGAAGACATCCGCACCGGCGCCGGCAACGTGATCGGCGCCACCCCGGTCGGCAACGCGCTGTTTCTGGCCGGCCGCTGGCTCGGCGCCGTCGCCTACCTCTGCCTGCTGATGCTGGCGGTGATGGCGACCATGATGGTGTGCCACCTGCTGCGCGGCGACGGCCCGATCCAGCCGCTGATCTATTTGTCGACCTACTGCCTGATCCTGCTGCCGGGGATCCTGCTGGCGGCCAGCTGCGCCATCCTGTTCGACAGCTGGGCGCCGCTGATGGGCAAGGGCGGCGACGTCCTGTACTTCTTCCTGTGGGTGGCGCAGATGACCGTGATGGCGGTCCTGCAGACGCATGGCGCGCTCGGATCGCTGTGGGCGGTGGGCGACTTCATGGGCCTGGCCGCCACCATGTCGACACTGGCCGGCCACTTCGACATCAACCAGACCTCGCTCGGCGGCGGCGTCACGTTCGACGCGGCGCGCGCGCCGCTGCTGTTGCCGGAGCTGCCGTGGAGCGCGCGCGTGGTGGCGATGCGATGCGCTTCGGCGGCGCTGGCGCTGCTGCCGCTGCTGGCGGCGGTGCCGCTGTTTCACCGCTTTTCGCCGGACAAGGTGAAGGTGGCCAGCGCGCGCCGGCGCCGCTCGCCGCTGGCGATGCTCGACGGCGTCCTGCGTCCCTTGTCGCGACTGGCGCAGCCGCTGTTCGCGCTCGCCGCCCGGCTGCCGCGCTGGTGCGGCCAGGCGCTCGCCGACGTCGCGCTGACGCTGGCGGCGTCGCCGTCGGCGATCGCGGCGCTGCTGGTCGCGGTGACCGCGGCCGCGCTGGTCGACCTGCGCCAGCTGGGGGCGGTGCTGATGGCGTGCGTGGCCGCCTGGGGCATCCTTGCCAGCGACATCAGCACGCGCGACTTCCAGGCCGGCGTCGAAGACATGACCGGCGCGGTCGAAGGCGGCGCGTCGCGCCGCTACCTGCGCCAGTTCGGCGCCACGCTGATCCTGGGGTGGATGTTCATGGGCGTGGCCGCGCTGCGCTTCGCCGTGCATGCGCCGCTCAGGGCGGCCGCGCTGGCGGCGGGCATCTTCACGCTGGCGGCGCTGGCGAGCCTGCTTGGGCGCTGCAGCCGCACCCCGCGCACCTTCATGGCGCTGTTCCTGTTCGGCCTGTATGCGGCGTCGCAGGCGGTCAGGGTGCCGATGGCGGACTTTGCCGGCTTCAACGGCGTGGCCAACCCGCAGTCGGTGCTGGCCTACCTGGCAGTGGGCGCGGCGGCGCTGGCCGGCGGCTACCTGTGGAACCGCGCCGCCTGACGATCGGCGCTGCTTACGCCGCCAGCAGCTGCAGCAGGTACAGGCGCTGATACAGGCCGTCGTCGATGCGCATCAGCGCCTCGTGCGTGCCGGATTCCTCGATGCGGCCGTGGTTCAGCACGATGATGCGGTCGGCGTCGCGGATGGTCGACAGGCGGTGCGCGATGGCGACGATCGTCACGCGGCCGCGCAGTTCGTCGAGCGCCAGCTGCACGATCTGCTCGGTCTGGCTGTCGATGTTCGATGTCGCTTCGTCCAGCAGCAGGATGCGCGGGCTGCCCGCCAGCGCCCGCGCGATCGCCACCAGCTGCTTCTGGCCGGTCGACAGGCGCGAGCCGCCTTCGCCCAGCGATGTCTGGTAGCCCTGCTCGAGCGCGGCGAGGGATTCGTGCGCGTGCGCCGCGCGCGCCGCCGTTTCGACCTGCTGCTGCGTCAGGCCGCGGCCCATGTCGATGTTCTCGAACGCCGACGCCGCCAGCATGAACGGGTCCTGCGGCACCAGCCCGACTTCGGCGCGAAAGCGCTCGTTGTCGATGCCGGCCAGCGGCTGGCCGCCGATCTCGATGCTGCCCTGCTGCGCGCCGTAATAGCGCAGCAGCAGCGACAGCAGGGTCGACTTGCCGCTGCCGGTGTGGCCGACGATGCCCACAAAATCGCCTTGTTCGATATCGAGGCTGAGCTGGCGCAGCACCGGCTGGCCGGGCACGTAGGCAAACTCCAGGTCGCGGATGCGGATCGCGGGGACGTCGGCCGCCACCACGCGCATCGCCTGCGGCGCCTTGCCGGCGGCGTGCTCCGGCGCGCCCGGTTCGTCCAGCAGCGCCGCCACCCGGGCGGTCGCTACCACCGCCTGCTGCAGGCCGCTGAACTGCATGGTGATCTGGATCAGCGGCTCGACCACGCGGGCGATGTAGCTGATGAAGGCGTACAGCACGCCCACTTCCACCGCGCTCATCTCGCGTTGGCCGAAGCTGAAGATGACCACTGCCAGCAGCACCACGTTGAGCATGTCGAGCGCAGGGCGCAGCAGGAAGGCGTTGGCGCGCAGTTCGGCCAGGCGCGCCTTGTAGTGGGCGTGGTTGGTGTCGGCGAAGCGTTTGGCGAAGCGCGCCTGGGCGTTGTTCGCCTGCAGCACGCTCATGCCGCCGATGGATTCGGCCATCTGGCCGTTGATGTCGCTGCGCAGCGCACGCGCGCGGGTGACCGCCGGCGCCGACATGCGCTGGTACAGCCAGACGATCAATACCACCGCCGGCACCAGCGCCAGCACGATCAGCATCAGGCGCCAGTCCAGCCACGCCATCGCCGCCAGCGTCCCCACCAGCACGATGGTGCTGTCGAGGATGACGAACAGCACCTGGATGTACAGCGTCTTGACCGCCTCGGTGTCGTTGGTGACGCGGCTGACCAGCGCGCCGGTGATGGCCTGGTCGAAGAAGGCCATCGGCAGGCGCAGCACGTGGCCGTAGACCCATTCGCGCAGGCGCTGCACCGAGCGCATCGCCAGGCCCGACAGGCGCACCAGCTGCAGGTAGCGCAGCCAGGAGGCGAGCCAGCCGCTGGCCAGCATCGCGCCCAGCAGCGCCGCCATGCGCGGCCAGTCCAGGTGGCGCGGCAGCAGGTGGTCGTCGATCAGCGCCTTGCCGAGGATCGGGCCGAGTACTTCGAGGCCGGCGGCGAGCGCCATCCACAGCACCGCCCAGCCGAGATGGCGGCGGTCGGGGAAGGCGGCGCGGCGCAGCAGGCCGACGGCGCGCGCCGCCTGGGCGCGCATGTTGCCAGGGTCGGAATCAAAGCGCATCGAGGCTGGCCTCCAGTTGTTGGTAGCGCCACTGGCTGGCGTACCAGCCGTCGGCGGCGAGCAGCGCGTCGTGGCTGCCCGATTCGGTGACGCGGCCTTCGCGCAGCACCACGATCAGGTCGGCGCCGGCGACTGCCGACAGGCGGTGGCTGGCGATGATGGCGCTGCGCCCGGGCTGGGCGCGGCGCAGTTCTTCCAGATGCTCGAGGATGCGCGTCTCGGTGCCGGTGTCGACAGCGGACAGCGCGTCGTCGAGCAGCAGCAGGGCGCTGTCGGCCAGCAGCGCGCGCGCGATCGCCACGCGCTGGCGCTGGCCGCCCGACAGGGTGATGCCTTTCTCGCCGACGTGGGTGTCGTACCCTTGCGGGAAGCGCAGGATGTCGGCATGGATGGCGGCCATGTGCGCGGCATGCTCGACCTCGGCGCGGGTGGCGCCGGGGCGTCCGAGGGCGATGTTGTCGGCGATGGTGGCCGAGAACAGGAACGACTCCTGCGGCACCCAGCTGATGGCCGAGCGCAGCGCGGCCAGCGTGTAGTCGGCCAGCGGGTGGCCGCTCCAGGTCACGGCGCCCGATTGCTGGGTGGCCTGGCGCAGCAGCACGCGCAGCAGCGTCGACTTGCCGGCGCCGGTCGGCCCCACCAGGCCGAGCGTCTGGCCGGCCTGCAGCGCCAGCGACACGCCGGACAAGGCCGGCGCCTCCTGGCCGCGGTAGCGGAAGGTGACGCCGCCTAGCCGCAGCGCGCCCGGCGCCACCGAATCGACGGTGCCATGGTCGTCCACCGACAGCGGGGCGTCGAGCAGCGGCTGCAGGCGCGTCCAGGCGGCGCGTCCGCGCTCGATCAGCGACAGCACCCAGCCGGCGGCGAACATCGGCCAGATCAGCTGCCCGAGGTACATCGTGAAGCTGGTAAGGGCGCCGATCGTCAGCTGGCCGTGCCAGACGAGGTAGCCGCCCAGGCCCAGCGTGAGCACGCCGGCGGCGGAGAGAGTCAGGCCGACCGCCGGCTCGTACGCCGCTTCCCACTGCTGCGCCGCCAGGCTGGCGTCGGAAGCGCGCGCGGCCAGTTCGCTGAACTGCTTCGCGCTGCGCTGCTCGAGGCCCAGCGCGCGCAGGGTGCGCACGCCCGACAGCGACTCCTGCACATGGTCGTTGAGCGCGGCGAAGCGCTTGAGCGAATCGGTGGAGGCGGCGTGGATGTGGGCCGAGATGCGCCAGAAGGCGAACGCCATCAGCGGGAACGGCACCAGCGCGATGGCGGCCAGGCGCCAGTCGACGCCCAGCGTCATGATCGCCAGTACCATCAGCAGCGTCAGGCTGCCGTCGAAGCCGGCCAGCATCGCTTCACCGGCAGCCATCTCGATGGCGTCGATGTCGTTGGTGGCCAGCGCCATCAGGTCGCCGGTGCGCTGCTGCTGGTAGAAGGCCGGTCCTTGCGCCGACAGGCGCGCGTACAGGCGCGTGCGCAGCTCGACGCCCAGCTGGTAGGCGGCGGCGAACAGGCGCAGGCGCCAGCCGACCCGCAGCACATAGATCGCCACGCCAAGGCCCAGCAGCTGCGCCAGCTGCAGCCACAGGTCGTGCTCCGCGAGGCGATGGGCGGCGAGGCCGTCGATCATGGTGCCGATCTTGCGCGGCACCCAGACGGTGCAGACGGCCACCCCGGCCAGCATCGCCGCGGATGAGGCGTACGCTTGCCAGTGCCGGCGCACGAAGCCGCCGATCAGCCTTGAGAGACTCATTGATTTCCTTGCTGAAGCGCCCAAAAAACGACGAACGGGCCGAAGCCCGTTAGTTTACTGCCTTTGCCATACTGGCGTTGTTGCGGCTTACTTCTTGCGCGACGCCTTGGTGCCAGCCTGCCGGCCGACGATCTCCGGAGTGCCCGCGGCCGGCGCCGGCGGCGGCTCGGCATCGACCGGCTTGACCTGGGTGACTTCGATCGGCTTGTCCGACGACGTCACCGGGAACGATGCGGCGCTCGGCTTCGGCAGGACGTCGGCGTTGCCGGTGGCCCTGGCGATGGCGGTCGGCTCGGCGATGGGCGCTGCGACCGGCGCGACGTTCACTTCAGGGGCCAGCGCGGCAGCGGCAACGACCTGCTCTTCGAGCACGGCGACGCGGTCCGCGACGGCAGCTGCCGGCGCCTTGGCCGGGACGGCGGCGCTGACGATGCCGAACAGCTCGTTGCCGTAGGCAAGCACGCTCTCGAACTGCGACTGGGTCTGCTTGGTGACGGCGAGCAGGTCGCGCGGATCCTTGGCCGACATCAGCTGGCGCAGCAGCGCCGAGGACTTGTCGAGCGAGGCGCGGGAAGCGTCGAAATTGAGCGAGATGAGCTTCTCGGCGCTTTCGAATGCCTTGCTGGTATAGGTCTGGAAAAAATTGAATTGCGCCTCAAGCTGCAATTTGCGTGCTTCGGAAAACTGTTCGGGAAGGTTGGTCATCGGGTTTCCTTTTCGTTCGTTTATGATGCGATGCAATATTAGCGCTAGTTTATCGGTGAATCCACGGGTTGAAAAGTATTTTATTGTAAGATTTAATAACGTAAATTTTGCAATGCAACATGGTTTTCCTAGTCGCAATTTACTTCGGCCTGGAAGGCCGGCGCGCTACAATCGAACCGTCGCCCAGCACAGGAGTGGAAATGGATCTCGTCATTCGCAACGCCAGCCTGCCAGACGGCCGGCGCCAGATCGACATTGCCGTCGAAAGTGGCCGCATCGCCGCCGTCGGCCCGCGGCTGGCGCTGCACGGCGCGCGCGAAATCGACGCCGGCGGCGACCTGGTGACGCCGCCGTTCGTCGATGCCCACTTCCACATGGACGCCACATTGAGCTACGGCCTGCCGCGGGTGAACCAGTCCGGTACCCTGCTCGAAGGGATCGCGCTGTGGGGCGAACTCAAACCGGTGCTGAAGCAGGAAGCGCTGATCGAGCGCGCCATGCATTACTGCGACTGGGCGGTGGCGCGGGGCCTGTTGGCGATCCGTTCGCACGTCGACATCTGCGACGACCGCCTGCTGGCGGTGGAGGCGCTGCTGGAAGTGCGCCGCCGCGTCGCCCCTTATCTCGACCTGCAGCTGGTCGCCTTCCCGCAGGACGGCATCCTGCGCAGCGCGACCGCCTTCGACAACCTGCGGCGCGCGATCGCGATGGGCGTCGACGTGGTCGGCGGCATCCCGCATTTCGAGCGCACCATGGCCGAAGGCGCGCAGTCGGTACGGCTGCTGTGCGAATTCGCCGCCGAGCGCGGCCTGCCGGTCGACATGCACTGCGACGAGTCGGACGACCCGATGTCGCGCCATATCGAGACGCTGGCGTTCGAAACGCAGCGCCTCGGCATGCAGGGCAGGGTAGCCGGCTCGCACCTGACCTCGATGCACTCGATGGACAACTACTACGTCAGTAAGCTGCTGCCGCTGATCCGCGAGGCCGGCGTGGCGGCGATCGCCAACCCGCTCATCAACATCACCCTGCAGGGCCGCCACGACACTTACCCGAAGCGGCGCGGCATGACGCGCGTGCCGGAACTGATCGCCGCCGGCGTCGACGTCGCCTTCGGCCATGACTGCGTGATGGATCCGTGGTACGGCCTGGGCTCCGGTGACATGCTGGAAGTGGCGCACATGGGCCTGCACGTGGCGCAGATGACCGGGCAGGAGGCGATGCACCAGTGCTTCCTGGCGGTGACGGCGACGCCGGCGCGCATCCTCGGGCTCGAAGGCTACGGGCTGGAGCCCGGCTGCCACGCCGACCTGGTGCTGCTCGACGCCGGCAGCACCGTCGAGGCGATCCGCCTGCGCGCGGCGCGGCGCCTGGTGCTGCGGCGCGGCGTGGTGGTCGCCGAGGCGCCGCGCGCGCACGCCACCCTGAGCCTGCCCGGGCGCCCGGCCACGACCGATTTTCGCCTCGCCCGCTGATCGCACTACCTGGAGACCGCCTTGCACGATATCCGCATCCGCAGCGCGCGCGAAGAAGACCTCGACGCCATCTGGGACATCTTCCACTTCCACCTGGCGGCGGGCGAGACCTATTCGTTCGACGACCATACTCCCAAAAGCGTCGGCGAACAGTACTGGCTGGGGCCTGAGGTAAGCTGCTTCGTCGCCGAGGATGCGGGCGGGCGGGTGCTCGGCATGTACCGCATCGTGCCGAACCAGCCGGGCCGCGGCGCGCACGTGGCCAACGCCTCGTACATGGTGGCCGACGACGCGCAGGGCCGGGGTGTCGGCGCGCTGATGGGGCGCCACAGCCTGGCGCAGGCGCGCCGGCTCGGCTACCTGGCGATGCAGTTCAACTATGTCGTCAGCACCAATGCGCCGGCGGTCGCGCTGTGGCAGAAGCTCGGCTTTTCGATCGTCGGCACGCTGCCCAAGGCCTACCGCCACGAGCGGCTCGGCTACGTCGATGCGCTGGTGATGTACCAGCTGCTGAGCGACCCGGCCACCTGGCCCGGCCAGGGCGCGTGATGCACATCCTCGCTACCGAACGGCTGCGCCTGCGCACCCTGGTGCCGGGCGATGCGCGCTTCTACCTGAAGGTGGTGAACCAGCCTGCCTTCATCGAGTTCATTGGCGACCGCGGCATCCGCACCGTCGCAGCCGCGCGCAAGGCGATCGTCGAAGGGCCGGTGGCGATGCAGGAAGCGCTGGGCCACTCGCTCTACCTGGTCGAACGGATCGAGGACGGCGCGCCGATCGGCATGTGCGGCCTGATCAAGCGCGAGACGCTGCCGGAAGTGGACATCGGCTACGCCTTCCTGCCGCAGTACGGCGGCCAGGGTTACGCGACCGAGGCGGCGGCGGCGGTGCTGGCGCATGCGGGGCACCTGGGCATGGGGCGCGTGCTGGCCATCACGTCGCCCGGCAACGCGGCATCGAACGCGGTACTGAAAAAGATCGGCATGCGCTTCCAGGAGATGGTCTACCTGACGCCGGACGACCCCGGCACGCTGCTGCATGCGTACGAATTCACCAGCTAGGCCGGCAATCAGTATTTGACGCCGCCCCACGGGAAGAACCACGTGAGCGGTCTGGCGACCCGCGCGGCCCACGATGCCTCGTTGTGGGCGCCGCCCTCGGCGCGGTGGAACATCAGGTCGGCGCCGTCGCGGTAGCCTTGCCGCAGCATGGCGTCGCGCATCAGCACCGTGTCCTCCAGGCCGTCGTCGCTGGTGCCCGCATCGAGGTAGAACCTGACCGGCACCCTGGCGGCGATCTTGTCGACCAGCGCGCGATCGTTCCACCAGAACGAAGTCGATACGCCGCCCGCCTGCGAGAAGACGTCCGGATGGCGCTGCGCGATCGCCACCGAGGCGAGCCCGCCCAGCGACGACCCCATGATCGCGCTGGTGCCGCGGCCGGGCAGGGTGCGCAGCGTCTTGTCGATCATCGGCTTGACGGTATCGACCACGAACGCCGAATACGCATCGAGCTTGCCGCCACCGTGCTTCGGGTCGCAGCACGGCGTGTATTCGGCGATGCGCCCGGGCGTGTTGTCGATGCCGACCACGATCACCTCGTCCATGAGGCCGGCGCCGACCAGCCGGTCCACCGTTTCGTCGATGCCCCACTCGGTGCCGTAGGCGGCGGTGCCGGCGTCGAACAGGTTCTGCCCGTCGTGCATGTACAGCACTGGATAGCGCTTGGCCAGGTTTTCCTGGTAGCTCGGCGGCAGGTAAATGCGCAGCGAGCGGCTGTTGCCAAGCTGCGGCGATGCGACACCGGCGATGATCGTCACCTTGCCGGTGGCGGGCCCGAAGAAGGGGTAGATGTCGGCGCTGGTGCCGGCGGCGACGCGGTAGGCGCCGCCGGTGGACGGCTTGCCGCCCAGCGCCGGCTTCATCGTGACCTCGCCCAGCCGGTCGGGCCACCAGAAGGTCCATACGTTGGCGCGGTGGCCGCGCTGGGCCGCGCGCTTGTCGCCGCTGACGGTGATGC
>JBBRXM010000070.1:0-26586 GCA_038248405.1 Burkholderiales bacterium | reverse complement strand
GTCAGCACACGCGCGCCCATCAGGGCGTAGTAGCCGGGGGCGAGCCAGGCGACCAGATTGCCGACGGTGAACAGCGCCATCAGGCCCAGCAGCAACTGCTTGCGTGGCATCCGGCCGGTGAGGGCGGTCAGCACCGGCGCGCCGATGGCCACCCCCAGTGAGTACAGGCTGACCAGCAGGCCCGCCGACGGCACCGACACCTGCAGGCTGGCGGCGATGGTGGGGATCAGGCCGACGATGACGAATTCGGTGGTGCCGATGGCGAACGCTGCCAGCGTCAGCGCCCAGAGTGCGAGGGGCATGGTGTTTCCTTGAATGGTTGAGGGGATTGGCATGCAGTCTGACCGCTGGCGGCGCAAAGAAAAATCCCCTGCCGTACAATAGACTTTTGACTGGGAGTCACGAATGATCGATGTCGGCGCGCTGATTGCCTTTGCCGCGGTGATAGATACGGGATCGTTTTCCGCTGCCGCGGGGCGGCTGGGACAGACGCCGTCCGGGGTCAGCCGCACCATGTCGCGCCTGGAGGCGCAGCTGGGGATGACGCTGATGCACCGCACCACGCGCCGCCTCGACCTGACCGAGGAGGGCAGCTGGCTGCTCGAGCGCGCGCGCAAGGTCATCGCCGAACTGGAAGACACCGAAGCGCAGGTGCTGGCGCGCCGGTCGCAGCCGTCCGGCCTGGTACGGGTGAACGCCGCCACGCCGGCATTGAGCCACCTGGTGGCGCCGCTGGCGGCCGAGTTCCTCGACGCCTACCCGCTGGTCAGGCTGGAGCTGACCAGCGGCGAGACCGTCGTCGACCTGATCGGGGAGCGCGCCGACGTGGCGATCCGGATCGGGCAGCTGGCCGATTCGACGCTCAACGCGCGACGCCTCGGTTCGAGCCGTTTGCGCCTGCTGGCGTCGCCGCAATACCTGCGTACGCATGGCGAGCCGCTGGAGGCGGCACAGCTGCCGGCGCACCGGCTGCTCGGCTTCACGGCGCCGGCGTCGCTGAACGTGTGGCCACTGGTGCACGACGGCGGCGAAGGGCTGGCGGTGACGCCGGCGGTGGTGGCATCGAGCGGCGAGACGCTGCGCCACCTGGCGCTGGCCGGGGCGGGCATCGCCTGCCTGTCGAACTTCCTGACGCGCGACGACCTGGCCGCCGGCACGCTGGTGCCGGTGCTGGCGCCGCAGACGCTGGCGTGGTCGCAGCCGGTGTGGGCGGTGTTCTACAAGCAGGGCGCGCTGGCGCCGAGGGTGGCGGCGCTGGTCGACTTCCTGGCGCGGCGCCTCGGCGAAGGCATCCTCGACGCATAAGCGTTCACCAGAGACTTCACGGTGGGCGAAGATGATACGATCCACCTTGTGTTCACATTCACAACAACCAGAAAAACCCCGATGAAATTTCGCCGCGCATTCCTGATCAAAGCCCCACTGGGCCTGCTGGCCGTCGCCACCGCCAGCCATTCCGAACCCGCTCCGCAAGACCCGCCGCCCGGCGCGCCGCCCACCTTCGGCGCCACACCGCCGGTCGGCCCCGAGGTCACGCCGGACACCTTCGCCGAGGCCGAAAAACTGATGCAGGTGGCGATGACGCCTGCGCAGCGCGCAATGGCGGCGCGCAGCTGGCGCGTATCGATGGCGTCGATGCAGGAGCGCCGCAGCGGCCCGCGCAAGCTGGCGCTGGAACCGGCGCTGCAGCCGGCCAGCCAGTGGAACCCGCTGTTCAAAGGCGCCGGCGCGCTGCCGCTGCGCGAACGCTTCATCCGCAGCAGCGCCGCCGCCGGTCCGCTGCCGGCGCGCGACGAGGACATCGCTTTCGCGCCCGTCACGCGCCTGTCGCGCTGGATCGAATCGCGCGCGCTGTCGTCCGAACGCCTCACCCGCATCTACATCGAGCGCATCGGCCGCCTCGACCCGAAGCTGCGCAGCGTGATCACGCTGACCGACACGCACGCGCTGGCGCAGGCGCGCCAGGCCGACCGCGAGATCGCCGCCGGCAAATACCGCGGTCCGCTGCACGGCATTCCCTACGGCGTCAAGGACCTGCTCGATACCGCCGGCATCGCCACCACCTGGGGCGCCGAGCCGTTTCGCAACCGCGTGCCGGCCCAGGACGCGGCCGTCGTCGCGCGCCTGAACCAGGCCGGCGCGGTGCTGGTCGCCAAGCTCTCGCTGGGCGCGCTGGCGCTCAACGACATCTGGTTCGGCGGCCAGACCATGAACCCGTGGCTGCCGGAGGAGGGCGCGTCCGGCTCGAGCGCCGGTCCGGGCGCCGCCACCGCCGCCGGCCTGGTAGCGTTCTCGATCGGCAGCGAAACCGGCGGCAGCATCGTCAGCCCGGCCATGCGCTGCGGGATCACGGGCCTGCGTCCGACCTTCGGCCGGGTGCCGCGCACCGGCGCCATGACGCTGTGCTGGTCGCTCGACAAACTGGGGCCGATGACGCGCAGCGTGGAGGACGCGATGCTGGTGCTGCACGCGGTCTCCGGCTTCGACGCGGGCGACGCCGGCAGCGTGCCGGCCAAACTGGATTTCGACGCCGGCGCGCCGGTGCGCGGTTTGAAGATCGGCTTCGTCCCGGCCTGGATGCAGGAGGCGCCGGCCACCGATGTCGACCGCGCCGCGCTGGAGATGGCCAGGTCGCTCGGCATGGTGCCGACCCCTGTCACGCTGCCGGACTGGCCGTACCAGGCGCTCAACACGATCCTGTTCGCCGAAGCGGCCGCCGCGTTCGAGGAGTGGACCCTGGACGGGCGCGCCGACCAGCTCAAGGTGCAGGTGGCGGACGCCTGGCCCAACCTGTTTCGCGAGGCACGCTTCCTGTCGGCGGTCGACTTCGTGCAGGCGGACCGCATGCGGCGCAAGGTCGCGCAGGAGATGGCGCGCATTTTCGCCGGCGTCGACCTGCTGCTGGTGCCGTCGCTGCGCGACGAGATGCTGACCATCTCGAACTTCACCGGCCATCCTTCGCTGACCTTGCGTACCGGCTCGGTCGAGGTGGCCACCGCGCGCAGCGACTGGGCGCCGGATCCGGCCAAGCCGATGCCGGCGTTTTCGCCGCCGCGCCGCGTGCCGCACGGGGTGACCCTGATCGGCCGCCTGTTCGACGAGGGCACCATCGCCCGCGCCGGCCTGGCGCTGGAGAAGGCCGCGAACGTCGCCGGCGAGCGGCCGCCGGGATTCTAGGGAACCAGCGCGCCGGCGCGGCGTCAGACCTTTTGCTACCGACGCGAAGGAGGCGCCATGTTTACGATGATCCTGCTGGTCTACCTGCAGATGGGCCGCACCGTCAGCCTGGCCGGCGCCGTCCCGGCCGGCCAGTTCGCCACGCTGGCGCTGTGCCGCCAGGCGGCGGCGAGCAAGAAAGGGGCGCTGCCGATACCGCGCGGCTATGCGGCGGCGTGGCAGGACAGCCTGTGCGTGCCGATCGACCGCGATGTCCGGGTCGGCAACGAGCGCCTGACCGCTTTCGAGCAGCTGCTGGCCGACTCGGTCGAGCCGCGTGCCTGCGACAGCGAGGGGGTATGCCGCCGCATCGGCATCGAGCCGGCGGCGCCGCAGCGCTGAGCTTGCAATTCCGGTAACATCGAAATTTTCAGCCGGGAGAAGCGCCTTGAGCCGCACCAGCCACATTTGCCTGATGGCGTCCTATAACGCCGCCATGAACCGCAACGTCTACCAGGCGGCGCGCGCCTTGCCGGCGCAGGTGCTGGCGGCGGACCGCGGTGCGTTCTTCGGCTCGATCCTCGGCACCCTCAATCACCTGGTGAACGCCGACATCATCTGGCTCAAGCGTTTTGCGGGGCATCCGGCCAACTATCCTCAGCTTGGGGCCGTGGCCGCATTGCCCGGCCCCGCCAGCCTGGGCGCGATCGGCTCGAACGACATCGACAGCCTGTGGGAGCGCCGGCGCTGGCTCGACGAGGTGATCACGGCGTGGTCGGCTGCCATCGCCGAGGCGGACCTCGGCCATACCCTGCATTACGTCAATTCCCGCGGCGGGGCGGACAAGGACTTCTTCAGCCTGCTGATGCATTTCTTTAACCACCAGACCCACCACCGCGGCCAGGTCAGCACCTTGTTGAGCCAGGAGGGGATCGACATCGGCGTGACCGACCTCCTGATGCTGATCCCGGACCAGCCGGCCTGACTGTACGCCTGCGCAATCGCCCCCCCAGGCGGCGCTGTCAGAATCCGGAATGATGATAAATCCTACAAAGTGAGGGGTAAAAGGATATCTAATCGTCATTTTGATAATTCGCCAACCCGTGATAATTAACACATCGAATCTGTTAAATATCAAGGAGCGACTCATGGAACAGTGTCAAACGATGGTTTCCCCTTCCCTCGCGGCCCGCGTCATCGCCGCCGGCTTTGCCGCTGAGCAGGCGAAGGTGATCGAGCGCCTGCCCTTCACCATCAAGCGCGTCCACAGCGAGGAGGAAATGCTCAAAGCGGTCCAGATCCGCCACGCTGCCTACGCGCGCCACATCCCTGAGTTCGCGCAGTCCTTGCTGTTGCCCGAGGACAGCGATTACGACGATGACGCCGTCGTGTTTCTGGCCGTATCCAAGCTGGACGGCTCGGCACTGGGCAGCACCCGCATCCAGACCAATGTGCACCAGCCGCTGTCGGTGGAGGACTCGGTGGCGCTGCCGTCCTGGCTGCAGGGGCGCAGGCTGGCCGAAGTGACTCGCCTCGGCATCGGCGAGGGGCGCATCGGCCGGCTGGTCAAGATCGCGCTGATCAAGGCCTGTTTCGACTACTGCGAAGCCAACGATATCGAGTGGGCGGTGGTGACCGGCCGCGCGCCAATCGACCGCCAGTATGAACAGTTGCTGTTCGCCGATGTTTTCGAGGACAAGGCGCCGGTGCCGCTGGCCCATGTCGGCAACATCCCGCACCGCGTGATGGCGTTCGAGATCGCGACCGGCCAGCAACGCTGGGAAGCGGCGGCGCACCCGCTGCTCAATTTCTTCCGCCACACCCGCCATCCGGACATCGATATCGGCGCAGGCAGCAGCGTCCGCGCAGGCCGTTCGCGCCTGCCGGGCCCGATCCCGGCGCCGTCGCCGAGCCGCCGGCTGGATCTTCTCATGGCTTAAGTGTCAAATATTGCATGACGGCACTAAATTTAAGCTGTATCCTTGCGTGAAATACACCGGCCTCGTTAGCGGGGCCGGCCTGACCCACGCATTCGGAACCAGCTAATGCCCACACCGTCTTTTGATTTGCGCAAGCCGCTTCCCGTGCTCGCTCACCGCGCGATGCAAGAGACGCTGCGTTTTTTTGCCTTCTATTGCGTGCCGGCCGGCATTGCCGTGGTGTCGCTGATCGCCCTCATCTTCTGGGGCAACCAATACGTCGTCTCCGGCGAGCAGGCGCTGGCGTTCAAGGTCATCCCGCAACTGGCGACGCCGCTGGCGCCGGCCGAGGCGCTGGCCGCGCTGCAGCGCACGCCGCTGGTCGAATCCTACGACACCCGGCTGGCCGAAACGCCGGTCTGGTTCAGTTTTTCCAGCCGCGGCCAGGCCCGGGGCGACGCCATTGAATTTCCTTCGCGCCATGCGCTGGAGATGGCGTGCTGGGACCAGGCGAGCCTGCAATTGCTGGGCCGTGCCTCGCGCAGCGGCAGCGAGGGCGGGCTCGCGCCGCTCAAGTCCGGTTTTGCGCTGCGGCTGCCGCAGACCCCGTCGAGCCTGCTGTGCCGCGCCACCTTTGCCGGCCCCGCGCACCTGACCGTGTTCCAGTGGCCTACCGAGCAGCTGGCGCTGTCGGTGCAGCAGTTTCATCGTAAATCGGGATTGCTCGACGGCGGCCTGATCGTGCTGACGGTATTCATCCTGGTGACCGCACTCATCAACCGAGAGATGCTGTACGTATTGTTCGCCGGATGGCTGGTGCTGAACCTGCGCGCCGGGGCACTGTCGGCAGGCTGGGACCTGCAGTGGCTCGGTCAGGTGGTGCCGGCGCAGTATTTGCTGCTGAGCCGGTCGTTGACGCTGGCGATGTATACGGTCATCACGCTGGTGCTGTACCTGACGCTGTTTCGCAAGGACCTGGCCAAAACGCCTTACGTGATGCCGCTCAAGATCGCCGAATGGTGTTCGCTGCCCCTGGTGATCAGCGCGGCGTTGCTTCCATACCACACTTTCTTGCCGATCATCTGGGTGGTGGCATCGCTCGGCCTCTTGTTGCTGAGCTTCGGCTTGATCAGCATCATGCTCAGGACCGACACCCGGGTTGCGTTCTGGTTCGCCGCCTCGTTCGGGGTCACTTTCGTCGCCGGCCTGGCCGAAGTCATCGCCGCCGCGCTCGGCAAGCGCGAAATGGTCGGCCTCGTCAACAGCGTCACTGCCGCCCTGACGTCGAGCCTGCTGGCGGCGCTGGCGGTGGCCGAACAGATGCGGCTGGAAACGGAGCGCCGCATCGAGGCGCAGGAGCAGCTCGAGCACGCGTATGAGGCGATGCCGGTCGGCTTGTTCACCCTCGACGTGTATGGCCAGGTGCTGTCGGCCAATCCGGCCTTGCGCAAGATGCTGGGCGAGACCCAGATCGTGCCCGGGCGCACCGCCTGGAAGCAGTTTTTTGCCGACGGCGTATGGAGCCAGTTGCACGACATGGTGCACACCCATGCGGACGTCGAGATGGAGATGCAGCACCGCGACGGCACCAAGCGCTTTCTGGCGCGCGCGATCCTGGCGCGCGGCCGTGTCGAAGGCGTGTTGCAGGACATCACCGAACAGACCAAGGCCACCGAGCAGCTGCGCTTCATGGCCAACAACGATCCGCTGACCAAGGTGTTCAACCGGCGCGGCATCGAAAAGATGTTCGGCAACGTGATGGGGGCGGTGGCGGCCGGCAAGCCGCTGGCGCTGGCCTACCTCGATCTCGACCGTTTCAAGCTGATCAACGACCTGTTCGGCCACAGCGCCGGCGACGAAGTGCTCAAGCAGGTGTGCGAGCGGATGGCGACGATGCTGGCCGGCGGCCAGCAGATCGGCCGTGTCGGCGGCGACGAGTTCGTCATCGTCATGCCCAACACGACAATGCCGCTGGCGTCGCTGATTTGCCGCGGCATCGTCGACCGGATCGGCAACACACCCTACCAGGTGGGTGACAAGGCCTTCCACGTGCGCGGCTCGATCGGCCTGATCGACGTCAGCGCCGGCATGCAGATGAAGGACGCCGTCTCCACCGCCGACCGTGCCTGCCGCGAAGCGAAGAACGGGCGCAAGGACGGCCTGGTGATCTACGAGCGCGACGCCGCCGCCTTCCTCGAGCGCGAAGCGGAGCTGACGCTGGTGGCGCACCTGTCGTCGACCCACGCGACCGACGGCATGTTCCTCGAGATGCAGCCGATCATGTCGCTGAAGGCGCCGCACGACTCGCTCAACTTCGAAGTGCTGCTGCGCATGCGCGAGAAGGACGGCAGCGTGACCTCGGCCGGCCCGATCATCGCCGCCGCCGAAAAGAGCGGGCGCGCCGGCGTCATCGACCGCTGGGTGCTGGCCAGCACGCTGACCTGGATCCAGAACAATATTTCGCAGTTGGGTAATACGCAGTTCGTCTGCATGAACCTGTCGGGCGCCTCGCTCAACGACGAGCGTTTCGTGCAGGACACCATCGACATCCTCGGCCGCCACGTCCATGTGGCAAGCCGGCTGTGCATGGAGATCACCGAAAGCGTCGCCTTGCATGACCTCGACAACACGCGCCGCTTCATCGACCAGGTGCGCAATTTTGGCGTCAAGATCGCGCTTGACGACTTCGGCGCCGGCTACACCTCGTTCTCGTACCTGAAGGAACTGCCGGCCGACGTGCTTAAGATCGACGGCAATTTCATCGTCAACATCAACGACCATCCGGCCAACGTCGCCATTGTCGAGGCGATCGTCAACCTGGCGGTGAACCTGGGCATGAAGACCATTGCCGAGTGGGCAGAGGATACGGCGACGGTGCGCACGCTGGCCGAGATCGGCGTCGATTACGTGCAGGGGTTTGCGGTCTCGCGCTCGCAGTCGCCGGACCGGATGCTGACGGCGCCGTCATCGGCCAGCTTCATCCAGGACGAAGGGCTGGCGCTGCTGGTGCGCACGCTGGGCGCGGCTGCCAATGTGGCGGAAGTGGCAGCGCCGCCGGCGGTGGCGCGGGTGCACTAGGGGCGGCGGAGACGTCGGCCTCGCATACGAGGGGCCCCGATTTGTTCGAGCAGCCCGGGCAGTTCCTGGCGCAGCGCGCCGTTGCCCGGCAAATGGAGTTAGTTCGACGCCAGGCGCTGATGCTTGCCGACCGAAGCCTGGTCGAGCACCTGCATGCTCAGCCGCGCCGCCTTGAGCGTTTCGACGTCGCGCGCCAGAATCCTGATCTTGCCGCGCGAGCCAGCCCAGCTGTCATGCTGCACCTGCATCGGCGCGTACGAGATGCGCTGCGTCGTCGCGCGCCGCACGGCAGGCGCTGCCGGCACGCTGTCGGCGTCGGCGGCGACCACTTCGGCAGGCTCGAGCCCGGCCGCCGGTTCCGCCGCCACGCTTTGCATGCCGGCGCTGCACTGGTTGTCCGTCAGCGTGACGCGGCCACTCTCGTCGACGCACTTGACGATGTCGGTGCCTGCGGCAAATGCTGCCGAGGCGGCCAGCATGGCGGTCAAGAGAATGCTGCTGCGGATGGTGTTGATGTTCATGGTGCTGCTCCTCGTATCGAATGAGGCGATTCTGCGCGTTGCAGGCGCAGTTATCTGTTCGTTACCGAACGTGGAGTGGATCGTCTTTCTGTAGGAGTTTTCTGGCACGACATTTTGCCGCGAATTTTGCGCAATCCCCCGACTTGAAGGGTACATAGCCATAGCAAACGGCCCGTGCGCCAGCGCTTGCGCGCCGCGTGAACGGGCCGTTCTATTGCCGGCTGTCTGTCAACCGGCGCTGCTAACCGGACTGGTTAGTTGCGGTTTGGATTGTTCGGACGATTGTCCATGCGGTTAGGCACGCCGTCGCCGTCTTTATCGCGGTCCATGCGGTTCGGCACGCCGTCGCGGTCACGGTCGCCGCGCGCCCAGGCGCCACGGGTCATCACCCACTGGCCGTCACGTTGGACCCAGTTCGGCTGGTTGTAGGTGTAACCGCTGCGGTTGCGCACCCAGGTGCCTGGCACCCAGCTGTGGTGGTTGCGGCGCCACTCCCAATGACCGGCGACCCAGGTGTGGCCGCGGCGGGCGTGTGGCGTGCGCTCGTGGCGCAGCGCAGGTGGCGCTTCGCGCACGACGATGACTTCAGCGACGGCCGGCAGGGTGACCGTGCCCAGCGAACCGGCAACCAGCGAAGCGAGTAACAGTTTTTTCAACATGATGGAATCTCCTCAATATGTGTTGGTGTATTAACGTTATAGAGTGTTCATCAGGAAACGTATGTGCGCTGTCGAACTTTTGCCTGTAACAGTTGTGTCTGCCTACCGGCCCGCACGCGGCGCAGGAAGGCGAGGTAGGCGACGGCCGATCGGCGCGGCGCCTCCAGCATCGGCAGATGGCCGATATCGGGCATCATCGCCACCTCGCTGGCGGGGAGGATGGCGTGCAGCGCGGCGGCGCCGGCGGGGTTGAGCACGGCGTCCTGCTCGCCCCAGACGATCAGCGCCGGGGTGGCGATGGCGCTGAATTGCTGCTCGAGCAGCGGCGACAGGTGGATCTGGCGCAGGATGCTCTGGTGCAGCGCATAATCGGCGGCGCCACGCCGGCCCAGCTGCCGTTTCACGCTGTGCGGCACCAGCGGCGCGCGGAAGGTGCAGGCGCGCAGCATCGCGCCGATATCATCGGGCGAACGCAGCAGCAGCGGCATGTCGCCGCTCTGGTGGTAGCGGCGGAACAGCTCGTTATCGAACGCGGCGGCGGTACCGGCCGCATCCAGCAGCCACAGGCTGGCAACCTGCGCCGGGTAGAGGGCGGCGAACTGGGCGACGATAAAGCCGCCCATCGAGTTGCCGCCCAAGTGGAGCGGCGCCGCCGCGCCCGTCGCCTGCAGGAACGCGCGCAGGTGGCCGACCTGGGCGCCGATGGAGTAATCGGCGCCCGCCACGCGGCTGGCCTCGCCGAAGCCGGGCAAGTCCGGAATCAGCACGTGGAAGGACCTGGTCAGGAACCGGGCAACCCTGGTGAAGTTGTCCTTGTCGCCGCCGAAGCCGTGCACCAGCACGATGGTCTCGCCGCTGCCCCCTTCCAGGTAGGGCATGCGCACGCTCGCGGACGCAAACGTGCGGGCGCGCAGGCCGGCGCGGCGCCGTTCCAGCGCCATGCCGAGCCGGGCCGCCGTGGCGGGCGCGCAGCGGTCCAGGGCCAGCAGCAACAGCGCCAACGTGGCGGCCACAACGAGCAGCGGATAAATAAACGACATGGGCACTCCTGCGAAGTTATCGGTTGTTGACATTTCCTCAAGTCAACAACATAGTCGGCTTCGGGCGGCTTGTCACGCGTTTTCGGATCGGTGCACTTTCCTTACGCCACCAGCCGCGCGAAACGGGCCAGGTCGATATTGCCGCCGCTGATGACGATGCCGACCCGCTTGCCTTCGACCGGCACCACGCCATGCAGCGCGGCGGCCGCGCCCAGGCAGCCGGTAGGCTCGACGACCATCTTCATGCGCTCGGCGAAGAACTTCATCGTCGCCACCAGCTGCGCGTCGGTCACCGTGACGATGGCCTCGACCTCGCGCCGGATCACTTCGAAATTGTGCGCGCCGATGTGGGTGACCATGGCGCCGTCGGCGATTGTGTCCGGCACCGCGATGTGCACCACCGCGCCGCTGCGCAGCGACTGCTGGGCATCGTTGCCCGCTTCGGGTTCGACGCCGATGATGCGGCAGTCGGGGGCGAGGTGGGCGCAAGCGATCGCCGAGCCGGCCAGCAGGCCGCCGCCACCCACGCACGCCAGCAGCACGTCGAGCGGGCCGACTTCGTCGATCAGCTCGAGGACGGCGGTACCCTGGCCGCAGATGACGTCGGGATGGTCGTACGGCGGGATCAGGGTCATGCCGCGCTGCTGTGCCAGCCGGCGGCCGATCTCCTCGCGGTCTTCGGTGTAGCGGTCGTAGACGATCACCTCGGCGCCGTAGCCCCTGGTGGCGGCGACCTTCAGCGCCGGCGCGTCGTGCGGCATGATGATGGCCGCCGCGATGCCGAGCAAACTGGCCGACAGCGCGATCGCCTGCGCGTGGTTGCCCGACGAGTAGGTCAGCACGCCGGCGCGGCGCTGTTGGTCGGTGAATCGGGAGAGGGCGTTGTAGGCGCCGCGGAACTTGAAGGCGCCGCTGCGCTGGAAGTTCTCGCACTTGAAGAACAGCTGCGCGCCGGCCATGGCGTCGGCGGTGCGCGAGGTCAGCACCGGGGTGCGGTGGGCGACGCCGGCAATGCGCGCCGCCGCTTTTTCAACTTCGCTGAACTGCAGATGCGCCATGTCGACCATATCGGATTCCGTTGGAGTGAGGGAGCCCAAGTATAGTCCGGCGCCGGAGGGCCGGCAGCAGTAGCCCTTACGCCACCATGGCCATCACCAGCTCGACGAGCAGGCCGCCGCCGTCGCGGTTGCGCACGATCAGCGCGGCGTTGTGGCGCGCCACCACGCGCTCGACGATCGCCAGTCCGAGCCCGGCGCCGTTGGCCTGGCCGCGCGCGCTGTCCATCCGCGTGAACGGCTTGAGCAGCTGTTCGATCTGCTCGGCGGGCACGCCGACGCCGTGGTCCTGCAGGCAGATCGATGCGCGCTTCAGGCCGCCGTTGCTCCTGGCGTGGCAGGTGATGTCGATCTCGGTGACCGCGGTGCCTGGCGTGGCGCCGTAGCGGCGGGCGTTTTCGACCAGGTTGTTGAAGACGCGGCGCAGGTCGGTCTCGTTGCCCATCACGTGCACGTCCGCTTCGATGTCGGTCGTCACGCGCATGCCCGGCAGGCGCTCGGCGGCGCGGGCGACATCGGCCAGCAGCGCGGAGATGTCGACGGCGACGAAGCTGGCCGCTTCGGTCGGCTTGGCGTAGTCGAGGAACTGGCCGATGATGGCGTCCATCTGGGCGATGTCGGACTGCATGCCGTCGCGCGCCTCGGACGAGAGCCGCGCCATTTCCAGTTCCAGCTGCATGCGCGTGAGCGGCGTGCGCAGGTCGTGCGAGATGCCCGCCAGGATCAGCGCGCGGTCCGATTCGACCCGCTGCAGGTCGTCGACCATCTGGTTGAAGCTGCGGTTGGCCTCGATGATCTCCTGCGCGCCCTTTTCTGG
This sequence comes from Burkholderiales bacterium, assembly GCA_038248405.1. Classification (GTDB taxonomy): domain Bacteria; phylum Pseudomonadota; class Gammaproteobacteria; order Burkholderiales; family Burkholderiaceae_D; genus JAFCUW01. The sequence continues at coordinate 14,341 of JBBRXM010000070.1, read as the reverse complement.
CAGCGGGTCGGGCCGCTTGCCCTGGGCGATGTCGCGCGCGGCGGCGGTCAGGCGCGCCAGCGGCAGGTTGACCAGGCTGGAGATCAGCGCCGCGCCCAGCAGCGACAGCATGCCGACCACGCCGGCCCAGCCGAGCCACTGCACCCCGGTCAGGCTGTCGAGCCGTTCGCGCTCGAGCATCAGCCAGTATTCGTCGCCGTCGATCTTGAAGCTGATCCAGAAGCCGGCGACGCCGTTGACGCGGCTCGAAAAGCGCGTGTCGGCGCCAAGCTTCTCCTTGACGATCGCTTCGATCTCCGGCATCAGCGGCGTATCCGGCGGCGGGTCCACCTCGTCGGTGGGATACAGCGCGTTGATGCGGATGCCCTCGTTGCTGACCAGGTCGAACAGCAGTTCGCGGCGCAGGTCGATCGCCGAGTGGGTCAGCGCCGCGCGCGTGATGGTCACCACCGAGATCACCAGTTCGGCCGTCTGCTTGACCTGCGGGCCGCGCTGGACGGCGTTGATCATGCCGATCCACGAGGCCATCGACAGCGTCGTCAGCAGCCCGAGCAGCAGGAAGGTGCGCCAGAACAGGCCGCTCTTGAACCAGAGGCGGCGGGCCGGCGCGGCGATTTCAGCGCGGACGTGCACTAGCGCGGCTGGCCTTCAGGGATGAAGACGTAGCCCAGGCCCCAGACGGTCTGGATGTACAGCGGGCTCGATGGATCCGGCTCGATCAGCTTGCGCAGGCGCGAAATCTGCACGTCCAGGCTGCGGTCGAACACTTCGTATTCGCGCCCGCGCGCCAGTTCCATCAGCTTCTCGCGCGAGAGCGGCTGGCGCGCATGGCGCGCAAACACCTTCAGCACCGAGAATTCGCCCGTCGTCAGCGGCACCGTCTCGCCGTTCTTCTTCAGCGTGCGGGTGCCCAGGTCGAGAACGAACTGGCCGAACTCGAACGTCTGCGGCGTCTCCGACGGCGCGCCGGGGATTTCGTCGGGGCCTTTGCGGCGCAGCACGGCACCGATGCGGGCCACCAGTTCGCGCGGGTTGAAAGGCTTCGGCAGGTAGTCGTCGGCGCCCATCTCGAGGCCGACGATGCGGTCGACGTCTTCGCCTTTGGCCGTGAGCATGATGATCGGCGTCTGGTCGCCGGCGCCGCGCAGGCGGCGGCAGATCGACAGGCCGTCTTCGCCGGGCAGCATCAGGTCCAGCACCAGCAGGTCATAGCGCTCGCGCAGCCACAGCTTGTTCATCGCCGGCGCGCTTTCGGCCGTCACCACGGCGAAGCCTTGTTCGGTCAGATAGCGGCGCAGCAGATCGCGCAGGCGCACGTCGTCGTCGACCACCATGATCTTGGCGGAGTGACCGCCGGTGGCCACCGCCGTTGTATTGTTGCCAGTATTGGGTGTCAATTGTGAAGTCATATGGCTGCCAGGTTTGTCAGATTGATGTCGCTATGGTAACGTGTTAACGCGATGCAAACAGCGTTGCTTATGATTCATTACACGCTGTTACAAACTTTACCCATTTCGTCTTATACGCCGTTTCGATTGGTCCTACACTAGGGTCATAGCGGAATTAAGCTTATCTGTTTATACGGCATCGCGGAAGAGGAACTCTATGAATATCGCGCTCACACACATCCATGCAGCAGCAAGTGCTCGTTTTAGCGGCAGGCTGACGTTCGTCCGCGCGATTGTGCTCGGCTGTGCATTGACATGCGCCGGCGCCCCCGCATTCGCCTACCAGGCGCGCGATGGCGACGCCCGCCGCGGCCCGCCGCAAGAGCAGGCGCCCGCCCGCGAGCAGCCGCGCGAGCGCATGGTGCCGCCCGTTCAGCGCGGCGAGGCCCGTCCGTACGACGCGCGCGGTTTCGACCCGCGCGCCGAGGAGCAGCGCCGCCAGGCCATGCCGCAGCAGCAGGCGCAGCCGGAGCAGGGTGGTCACCGCGGCGGCCGCCTCACGCCCGACGAGCGGCGCGAACTGCGCCGCCAGATCAACGAAGCCGGCGTCGACCTGTACCCGAACGCGCCGCGCCGCTAGCCTTTTCCGCTGTTCCATGGCGCGCGGCGTCCGCCGCCGTGCGCGCCGCCTCCCATCGCTCGCCTGTACCAGTCGTGCACATTTTTGCAAGTATTGCCTGCAGAAGTTGTATTTTGTTTACACAACCTGTTACGCTGTGAAAAACTTACCTCCGGCGAATGAATATAGCTGGTAGAGCAAGTCTTTCATGACTGTCCGGGAGTGTGACGTGCCGAGCGATTCCCCTGTTGCCGATTTTTCCAGCGCGCCGATCGGCGGTCTGGACGCGCTCGGCCTCGAGCATTGCATCGTCCGCCGCCACGACGGCATTTATGCCGATCCCGCCGCCCTCGGCGCCACCTTCCGCACCGCCTTCGATCACGTCCTGCGCGGTAATTTCTACTTTGCCGGCATCGACTACGCGCTGACCATCAAGGCGCTGTACGACTGCGGTCCCGAGCTGCCGCGCGCCGCCGGCGGCGAACCGGTGGTGCGCTTCGCCGACGACCTGCTGCCGTTCCCGCCGGCGCGGCGCGCGCTCTACAAGGCGGTCAAGATCGTCGACGGCACTGCCGAATACTATTTCGAGCCGGCCAGCCTGCCCGATCCCGCCAACCCTGGCGGGCCGGCGCTGCCGACGCGCCTCGACGTCGACGAGTTCATCGCCGATGTCTGGCAGAAGGGCATCCGTTTCGGCATCGACGTCGCCGCGGTGCGCGCCGCGATCGACGGCCGCAAGGCCGAGCGCGTCACGGTCGCGCGGCGGCTCGATGCCGCGCCGGGCTACGACGCCCGCATCGTCGAAGTGTCGGAAGACATACACCGCAGCGACGCCCCGCGCCAGCTGGCCAACGGCAAGCTCGACCTGATGGCCTTCCAGAACCGCTTCCCGCAGATCAAGAGGGATGCGCGCCTGCTCCGGAAGGTGCCGCGCACGGCCGGCACGGTCGGTTTCGAGCTGTCCGGCATCCCGATCCAGCCGGCGGTGCCGGCCGATGTCGAGCTGGCGCCGATGGCCGGGCCGGGCACCGCCGTCGCCAACACCGCCGAAGGCGAGTTCCTGGTGTCCCTGCAGGCCGGCTTCCTGAATGTCGATCCGCAGTCGGGCCAGCTGTCGATCGGCGACAAGATCATCAGCCACGACGGCGTCTCTTCGCGCACCACCGGCAACCTGCAGCTGACGGGCGACTACGAGGAATTCGGCGAGGTGCAGGAAAAGCGCGTGATCGAAGGCGAGGGGATCACCATCCATGCCGACGTTTTCGGCAACATCGTCTCGCGCGGCGGCATGGTGCTCCTCAATCGCAACCTGGTCGGCGGCTCGGCCCACAACGCGCGCGGCGATATCCGTGTCCTGGGCATCGCCTCCGGCGCGGTGGTGCAGGCCAGCTGCGGCGACGTGGTGCTCAACCGCGCCGAGAACTGCATCATCTCCGGCACCCGCGTGACGGTCGATCACGCGGTCAACTGCGAGATCATCGGCGACGAGGTCGCGGTCAGGCAGGCCGAGGGCTGCGCCATCGCCGGGCGCCGCATCGCCATCGACGGCGCCGGCCCGCGCAAGCAGAGCGAGATGACGGTGTTCGCGCTGCGCCCGGACAGTGCGCAGATCGACGAGGTGATCGCGCTGGTGACCGCGCGGGTGGACGAATTCGGTGAGCTGGCCGCGCGCCGCAAGGCCGAGATGGAGCAGATGACGAGCGAGCCGGAAGTGCGCAAGTACGTCATGCTGGCCTCGAAGATCCGCAGGAAGGAGTTGACCCTGACGCCCGAGCAGGTGCCGCAGTTCCAGAAGATGGCGCTGGCGGTGGGGCCGGCGCTCAAGTCGATCGCCAAGGTGTCGCTCGAGGTCAAGGCGGCCGAGACCGAGCGCGAGGCCGGCGAGGCGCTGGTGGCGCAGTTGCTGCAGCAGCGCAGCGACAGCGACGGCGTCAGCCACGTCACGGTGTCACTCGTGCAGGGCGACACGGTGGTGCGCACCATGAATTTCAACCCCGACGGCAGCAGCATCTACGACCTGCCGCCGAAAGACATCAAGGCGCGCCTTCGCGCCCGCGGCGCCGACGGCAAGGTGATCTTCGCCGGCAGCGAGGGCAGCGTGGAGTGGCGCAGCGACGAGGAGCACTGACGGCGCCCGACAGACTTGCGAGCCTCAAAACCGTCATCCTCGCGCACGCGGGGATCCCGTTTCGTGCCGAATTGTTGGCCTTGTCGAAGCCACCGGCGGAGCGAAGGAATTGGATCCCGGCGTTCGAGGCTGATGCAAAACGCCTGACCTGCACTTTTGCCGAATGAAATCGCAACGCTACGGAATTCGAAAACCAGAACGTTGATTTTGTTGGGGTATTTTCTCACTTCATCGACTTCGGCGACTTCGCCAGCGCATCGGATGTGCCGTGCCCCTTACCAAGCCAGTTGAGGATAAGTTCCCCTTTCGCGACAACCTCGTTCGAGAGGACGACGTCAACGGCCTGATTGCTGCCTGGCCGCTACTCGCTCACCTTGCCGCGCATCGCCTTGGTCTGGCCGCTGCGGGTCTTCGAGTCGAGCCGCTTGCGCTGCGAGCTGCGCGTCGGTTTGGTCGCGCGCCGCACCGCCGGCAGCACCGCCACGCTGTCGACCAGCTCCTGCAATCGCCGCAGTCCCTCTTCCTTGTTCTGCTCCAGGCTGCGCGACTGCTGCGCCTTCATCACGACCACGCCGTTTTGCGTGATGCGCTGGTCCGACAGCGCCAGCAGCCTTTCCTTGATGTGATCGGGCAGCGACGAGGCTTTGACGTCGAAGCGCAGGTGGACCGCGCACGACACCTTGTTGACGTTCTGCCCGCCCGGGCCCTGGGCGCGGATCGCGGTCAATTCGACTTCGTCGGGGTCGACTTGCGCCGTCACGGGGCCTCGGCCGGTTCGAGCAGGCGGTAAGCCTCGGCGCTGTTGGCCGGCAGGGCGCCGAACAGCGCCGGGTCGCCGTCCGCCGCCCGCCCGTGTCCGACCAGCGTGCGCAACTTGCCAAGGTAATCGGTCAGCGTCACCAGGCGGCCCAGCGGGGAGACGACGACGCCTTTCCTCACGCCGCCCTGTTCGGCGATGGCGCGGGTGACGTTCTCGGGAAAATGCCATTCGCGCCCGATGCTGCAGGTGAGCGCGCGCGCCTGGCGCGCCAGCTGCGCGCAGAAGAGTTCGGAGCCGAGGCCCGTATCGCCCTTCGCCACCTGGTCCATGATGCGCAGCGAGACGATCAGGCCGACGTTCTGCACCAGCGCGGCGAGGAAGGCCTCGAACGGATCGATGCCCATCGATTCGGCGAGCATGCGGTTGGCGACCGCGCCGCGCTCCGAATGCTCCCAGATGCGCGGCGCCATCGTGCGCGTGTAGTGGCCCGAGTTCATGTCGATGATGGGCCGGAAGGCGACGCTGGTGATGAGGTGGCGCAGGCCTTCCTGGCCGATCACCATCACCGCGTGTTCGACGCTGCCGATCGAGGTGCCGGTGCCGGCCAGCGAGCTGTTGGCCAGCCGGATCACGGCCGCCACCAGTACCACGTCGTTGGAGATCGTGCGCGAGAGCTGGGCGCCCGAAAAGCTGTCGCTGCGCAGGCTTTGCAGCAGCTGCGGGATCATGCCCGGCAGGCGTCGCACCAGCGCCGAGCCGGACTGCTGCGAGGCGATGATCGCCGCCAGCGCCTCGAGCACCTGGTTCTCCAGCGGATTGGTGTCCAGGCCCGGTTCGCCGTGGGTGTCGAACAGCCAGCGGTCATACAGGCTGTTGACATGGTCGAGCTGGTCGAACGGCACCGCGGGACGCAGTGGCGCGGCGCCGGTCGGCACGCTCGCCGGCGTCGGCGCCGCCACCGGTGCCGCCGGTGCGGGCGCTGCCTGCGGCGCGCTGTGCGCCGGGCCGGCGAACAATCGCTGCAACCATCGATACATCGTTTCCATCCTCTTAATTGTCATTGGTGGAACGTTGCGCCTATTGTAAAGCGATCCCGCCGCCTTGCAAGCATGTCATTCCAATAGGAAATGTTGACCATACTCAACGGGGGCAATCGATTCCCCAACTACGATAGGACTTCGTTGAACAGCCGCATCCCCGCAGAGACGAAAGGATCATGATGCAAACCACCGGCACATCGGCAGCATGTTCGGGCAAGACCCAGTTCCTGAGCTTCCAGCTTGGCGGACTCGAGTACGGACTCGATTTCAGCAAGGTGAAGGAGCTGCGCATGCTCAAGTCGCTGGAGCGCTTCGCCTCGGAAGGGGAGATCATCAGCGGCGTGGCGGTTTCGCGCGGGGTGATCATGCCGATCGTCGACATGCGCGTGGCCATGACGGGCCGCCACAGCGTGCCCGATCCGCTCACCGACGTCATCATCCTGCAGCTGTCGAACTGCGTGATGGGCATGGTGGTCGACGGCGTGACCGATGTGGTGAGCCTCGACAACGGCCAGATCCGCGCCATTCCCGGCACCGAGGGCGCCGGCGCGGTCGACTACCTGATCGGCCTGGGCGAATGCGACGGCCGGCGCCTGATCCTGGTCGACATCGACAAGCTGATGTCGATCAAGCGCGCCGTCGAAGGCACCAGGCAGGCGGCCTGAAAAACCACCTGCAGCAGCGATCGAAGGACAGTTACGCCGCCAGCCCTTCCAGCTGCTCCTGCAATTCCAGCCACTCCGCTTCGAGCTGCGCCAGGTCCTTGGTGAAGAAGGTCTGGTCGGCCAGCAGCAGCTTGAGCTTGGCCTTGTTGGCCGCGTCGTAGGCGCCGCTCTCCTGCAGCTTGGCGTCCACTTCCGCCTTCTGGGCGTTGCGCTTGGCGATCTGCTCTTCCAGGCGCTTGATCTTGTTCTCGATCGGCTTCTTCAGCGCCGCCACTTTCTGGCGCTGCTCCGCCTCCACCCGCTTCTGCTCCTTGGTGTTGGCCACCGGGGCGGCGGCCGCCGGCGCTACCGCCGCAGCGACCGGGAACGCCGTCTTGTTGTCCTTGCCCGCGGCCGGCAGCACGCTGGTGCCTTTACCGAGCTTGGTCTGGAACAGCCAGTCCTTGTAGTCGTCAAGGTCACCGTCGAACGGCTGCAGCTTGCCGTCGGCGACGATGATGAACTGGTCGGTGGTGGCGCGCAGCAGGTGGCGATCGTGCGATACCACCACCAGCGTGCCCTCGAACTGCGCCAGCGCCATCGTCAGCGCCTCGCGTGTTTCCAGGTCCAGGTGGTTGGTCGGCTCGTCGAGCAGCAGCAGGTTAGGGCGCTGCCAGACGATCAGCGACAGCGCCAGGCGCGCCTTTTCGCCGCCGGAGAACGGGCGGATCGGGCTGGTGACCATGGTGCCGGGGAAGTTGAAGCCGCCGAGGAAATTGCGCAGTTCCTGCTCGCGCACCGTCGGCGCGATCTTCTGCAGGTGCCACAGGGGCGATTCGTCGTGGCGCAGCATCTCCACCTGGTGCTGGGCGAAGTAGCCGATCGACAGGCCCTTGCCGAGGGTGGCGTCGCCGGTCAGCGGTTCGAGTTCGCCGGCGATGGTCTTGATCAGCGTCGATTTGCCGGCGCCGTTCACGCCCAACAGGCCAATGCGCTGGCCGATCTGCAGCGAGAATTTGATGTCGCGCACGATGACCTTGTCGCCGACCTTGTCGCCGTGCTCGTCGAGCAGGTGGTAGCCGGCGTTGACGTCTTCCATCACCAGCAGCGGATTGGGCGCCGACAGCGGCTCGCGGAACTCGAACGAGAATTCGGCGGCGGCGCGCAGCGGCGCCATTTCTTCCATCTTGGCCAGCGCCTTCATGCGGCTCTGCGCCTGGCGCGCTTTGGAGGCCTGCGCCTTGAAGCGGTTGACGAACGACTCCAGGTGGGCGCGCTGGCGCTCCTGCTTGGCCATGGCGCCGGCGGCGAGGATCATCTGGGCGGCGCGCTGGCGCTCGAAGCTCGAGTAGTTGCCCGAGTAGCGTTTCAGCTTGCGCTCGTCGATGTGCACCACCACGTTGACGATCTCGTCGAGGAAATCGCGATCGTGCGAAATGATGATCAGGGTGCCGGCGTATTTCTTGAGCCAGTCTTCCAGCCAGATGATCGCGTCGAGATCCAGGTGGTTGGTCGGTTCGTCGAGCAGCAGCAGGTCGGAAGGGCACATCAGCGCCTGCGCCAGGTTCAGGCGCATCCGCCAGCCGCCCGAGAAGCTGACGATCGGCTGCTGCATCTGGTCGAGCGAGAAGCCCAGTCCCAGCAGCAGCTGTTCGCCGCGCGACTGCACCGTGTAGGCGTCGGCGTCGGCCAGCGCGCTGTAGATGTCGCCGATGGCGATGCCGTTCTCGTGGGTCTCGGGTTCGGTCTCGAGGCGCGTCAGTTCCGCTTCCAGCTTACGCAGGTTGACGTCGCCGTCGATGGCGTAGTCGAGCGCGCAGCGTTCCAGCGGCGGCGTTTCCTGCGCCACGTAAGCCATGCGCCACTTGGCCGGGAAGTCGATCTCGCCCTGGTCGGCGTGGATTTCGCCGCGCAGCATGCCGAACAGGCTCGATTTGCCGGCGCCGTTGGCGCCGATCAGGCCGATTTTGTCGCCGGGGTTCAGGGTCAGGTCGACGCCTTCGAGCAGCGGCTTGGTGCCGCGCATCAGGCTCACGTTGAGGAAACGAATCATGCTGGTCTGTTCAATCCATTAAAGGTGGTGCGGTTGGGGTCTGACCCCGCGGGGTCGGACCCCGGTTTTGCGGGTTGTTGAGTCGAGGCGGTATCTACACCGGGGTCAGACCCCTTAAAAGAAGAACCGGGGTCTGACCCCTACTTCTTCAGCTGGTCGGCGGTCAGCAAAAACACCATGTCGTCGCCGGCGCTGGTGGTCACCCACGTCAGGTCCAGGTGGCCGAACGCCGCTTCCGCGTATTCGCGCTCGTTGCCGATTTCGACCATCAGGATACCGTCCGGGGTCAGGTAATCGGCGGCGCCTTCGACGATCTTGCGCACCAGGTCCATGCCGTCGGCGCCGCCGTCGAGCGCGATCTGCGGCTCGCGCAGGTATTCCTGCGGCAGCTTGCCCATCGAGTCCGAATTGACGTACGGCGGATTGGTGACGATCAGGTCGTACTTCTTGAAAGGGACGTTCGCATACAGGTCGGAGGCGATCGGGTTGACCCGGCCTTCCAGCTTGTATTCGCGGATATTGTGTTCGGCGACGGCCAGCGCGTCGGGCGAAATGTCGACCGCGTCGACCACGCTGTTGGGGAAGGCGTCGGCCATCATGATCGCCAGGCAGCCGGACCCGGTGCACAGTTCGAGGATGTTCTCGACCGCGTACGCATCCTGCACCCATGGGGAAAACTGCGACGGAATCAGTTCGGCGATGAACGAGCGCGGCACGATCACGCGCTCGTCGACGTAAAACGCATAGGTGCCGAGCCATGCTTCGTTGGTGATGTAGGCGGCCGGCACGCGCTCGACCGCGCGCTTCTCGATCACCGCCAGCACCTGCAGCACTTCGTCGGGCAGCAGCTTCGCGTCGAGGAAGGGATCGAGCTTGTCGAGCGGGAGCTTGAGCGTATGCAGGATCAGGTAGGCCGCTTCGTCCAGCGCCTCCGCGCTGCCGTGGCCGAAGAACAGCTTGGCCGTGTTGAAGCGAGTGACCGCGTAGCGCAGCAGGTCGCGCGGGGTGGTGAACAAGGTAGTGGTGGTCATGGCATGGTTCTCGGTTGGGCGAGCTTACGCCAGCAGGTTTTCCAGGGTGCGGCGGTAGATGTTCTTCAGCGGATCGATGAAGCGCAGCTCGATGTGCTCGTCGATCTTGTGGATGCTGGCGTTCGGAGGGCCGAATTCTATCACCTGCGGGCAGATCCGCGCGATGAAGCGGCCGTCCGAGGTCCCGCCGGTGGTCGACATTTCGGTGTGCAGGCCGGTCTCGGCGACGATCGCCGACGCCACCGCGTCCGACAGCGTGCCGTGCGGCGTCAGGAACGGCAGCCCCGACAGGGTCCACGCCAGCTCGTAGTCGAGGGCGTGCCGGTCGAGGATCGCATGCACGCGCGCCTTCAGTCCTTCGGCCGTGCTGGCGGTCGAAAAGCGGAAGTTGAAGTCGATCGCCAGTTCGCCCGGGATGACGTTGTTGGCGCCGGTGCCGGCGTGGATGTTCGACATCTGCCACGAGGTCGGCAGGTAGTACTCGTTGCCCGCGTCCCACTGCTCGGTCGCCAGTTCTGCCAGCGCGGGGGCGGCCTGGTGGATCGGGTTGCGCGCCAGCTGCGGGTAGGCGATGTGGCCCTGCACGCCCTTGACGACCAGGTGGCCCGACAGCGAACCGCGGCGGCCGTTCTTGATCATGTCGCCCAGCACTTGGGCCGAGGTCGGTTCGCCGACCAGGCAGAAGTCGATCTTCTCGCCGCGTTCCTCCAGCTTGCGGCAGACGACGACGGTGCCGTCGGTGGCCGCGCCTTCCTCGTCGCTGGTGAGGAGAAACGCGATCGAGCCGCGATGGCGCGGGTGCGCCGCGACGAACTCCTCGCAGGCCACCACCATCGCCGCCAGCGACGTCTTCATGTCGGCCGCGCCGCGCCCATACAGCTTGCCGTCGCGCCGCGTCGGCACGAAAGGCTGCGATTGCCATTGCGCGGCCGGGCCGGTCGGCACCACGTCGGTGTGGCCGGCAAAGACGAACAGCGGCGCCTCGCTGCCGCGCCGCGCCCACAGGTTCGTCACGCCATTCGACAAGATGGTCTCGCACGCGAAGCCGAGCGGCGCCAGCAGCTCGATCAGGCGGCGCTGGCAGCCCTTGTCGTCCGGGGTGACGGAGGAGAGCGCGATCAGTTCTTCGGTCAGCGCGAGGGTGCGGGACTGGTTCATCGCGCCGCCCGTGCCGCGAACAGCGCGCCGTACTTCTCGTCCGAGAAGCCGACGCTCGGGACGCCCAGGCCGCACAGCACGGGGCGCTTGATCACGGAGGGCGATTCCAGCATCAGTTCGAGCGCGCTGGCCTGGTCGACGACGGCGGCGCGGCGCTCGTCGGGGAGCTTGCGCCAGGTGGTGCCCTTGCGGTTGACCAGCACTTCCCAATCGAGCTGCTCGAGCCAGCCGGCGACGGTGGCGCGCTCCAGGCCCTGCTTCCTGAAGTCGTGGAAGGCGATGTCGTGGCCATGCGCGGCGAGCCAGTCGCGGGCCTTCTTGACCGTGTCGCAGTGGGGGATGCCGTACAGAGTTGTAGTCATGGTCTAAATGGCGAGCGCCGCGCCGGGCCGGAGCGCACTGCAGTTTTTGCGGGGAACCTGAGAGGATACCATACGGGGTCTCCCTGCGCCGATTTTACACGCAGGCCGGCGACGCCTCGCCCGCGGGCGCGTTGTTGATGCATCGCAATTTCAACGAGTTTTCAAATTGGCAAGGCGAATCCGCTGGCTATACTTGATCGACAGGCAACGTCACGAGAGGATTCCCATGCTGTCTCATTTCCTGAAGAATGGTAAGGCACCCGTCGCCGCGCAGGCAGCGGCGCGCGCCCGCATGCAGGCGCCGCGTACGGCCGCGCTGTCGGTCCCCGCGCTCGAGCGCCTCGCTCCGCACGGCCACCTCAAGAGCGCCTACCCGCACGTGTGGGAGCGCATCTGGCTGTTTTGCAGCGACCCCGCGCACCTGAACCGCTACCTGCTGTCGCTGTCGATCCAGGAGCGCGACGGCAACCGCGCCGGCCTGACGCCGGCGGCGATGGTCGAAGTGGCCGAAATCCTGGCGGCCAATCAGCGCTTCCTCGCGCCGCCGGCGGCCGGCCAGGCGTGGGACGCCGCCTCGCTGATGCGATAGCGCATGGCGAACTTTCTCCAGGCGCCGGCGCGGCCGCGCGCCGACGGCCGCGACAGCCGCGTCGAGTTTTTCGGCAAGGTGCTGGCGCTGGGCCAGCAGATCCGCGCCGCCAGCGACGCCGGCCAGTTCCTGCATGAAGTGAGCGAGGCCATCTGCGACCTGTTCGAGTGCGAATGGCTTGTGTTGTACGGCGTCAGCCAGGATTACGGCTCGATCGTGCCGCACCACAACACCAACTCGGGCGCGGCCAGGGACCTGGCGCTGCCGATTTCGGATCACAGCGTGGCCGGCTACGTAGCCTTGCACCGGCGCCTGGTGTGCGTGCGCGACGCCTACGACGATGCCGAACTGGCTGCCCATGCGCCGCCGCTGCGCTTTCCGCGCGAGGCCGATCTGCGCGGCGGCCGGCGCACCCGCCTGCTGCTGGCCGCGCCGCTGGTCGACGCCGGCGGCGACACGCTGCTCGGCGTGCTGCAGCTGGCCAACAACCGCTCCGGCAGGTATTTCCGCTCGGTGGCCGGCGAGGGCCTGAAGGATTTGTGCGCGGCCCTGGCGATCGCGCTGCGCCAGCGCCTCAAGCCGCCGCCGGGCTTTCGTTCCAAATACGACTTCCTGGTAGCCGACGGCGTGCTCACGGCCGCCCAGCTCGAGCACGCCCACCGCAGCGCCGGCCCCGGCGGCGACATCGAACGCGTGCTGGTGCGCGACTTCCGCGTCAAGCTGCCCACGCTGGGCGCCGCCCTGGCCAGGTTCTACGGCGTGCCGTACGAGCCGTTCCGGCCCGAGCGCGGCAAGCCGGCCGGCGTGCTGAAGAACCTCAAGCGCGAATTCGTCGAGCACAACCGCTGGCTGGTCGTCGGCCAGGACAAGGACGAACTGGCCATCATGGCCATCGACCCGGAAGCGGTCAGGCACTCGCGCATGGTGCGCAACATCTTTCCCAAGGAGCGGCTGGGGTTTCGCGTCACCACCGATGTCGAATTCAAGCTCACCGTCGACAAGTTCTTCGGCGGCCCGGCCGACGGCGCCTCGGTCGACGTGCTGCTGTCGAACCTGCAGGGCGAGGAGGGCGCCGCCGCCGCCGATCCCAGCGCCGTCGACGACAACGAACTGGTCCGGCTGGTCAACAAGATCATCCTCGACGCCTATCGCCAGGGCGCCTCCGACATCCACATCGAGCCGGGCGTGGGCAACGAGAAGACGCTGATCCGCTTTCGCAAGGATGGCGCGCTGGAGCCCTACATCGAGGTGCCGGCCAGCCATCGCAGCGCGCTGCTGGCGCGCATCAAGATCATGTGCGACCTCGACACCTCGGAACACCGCAAGCCGCAGGACGGCAAGATCCGCTTCGGCAAATACGTGCCGCTCGACATAGAGCTGCGGGTGCTGACGATTCCGTCGGCCGGCGGTGTCGAAGACGTCGTCATGCGCATCCTCACCGCCGGCGAACCGATTCCGCTCGAACAGCTGGGCGTGCTGCCGCACAACCTGGCGCGCCTGAAGCAAGTGATCGCCAATCCGCACGGCCTGTTTTTCGTCTGCGGGCCGACCGGCTCGGGCAAGACCACGACCCTGCATTCGGTGCTGCGCTATCTGAACACGCCCGAAACCAAGATCTGGACGGCAGAGGATCCGGTCGAGATCACCCAGAAGGGCCTGCGCCAGGTGCAGGTCAACCGCAAGACCGGGCTCGACTTCGCCACCGTGATGCGCTCTTTCCTGCGCGCCGATCCCGACATCATCATGGTCGGCGAAATGCGCGACAAGGAGACCGTGTCGATCGTGCTGGAAGCGTCGCTGACCGGCCACCTGGTGTTTGCCACGCTGCACACCAACAGCGCCGCCGAATCGATCGTGCGCCTGCTCGACATGGGCATGGACCCGTTCAACTGCGCCGACGCCTTGCTCGGCGTGCTGGCCCAGCGCCTGGCCAGGCGGCTGTGCCTGCAGTGCCGGCGGCCCTACCTGGCGAGCGAGCAGGAAGTCGATGGTTTGCTGGCGGAGTATTGCGCCGAGATGCGGGCCGCGGCCTTGTCTGAAGGGCAGGCGGCGGCGCGCGCGCAGCAGGCGCGCCGCGACTGGACCGAGCGCTACGCCGACAGCGCCGGCCGCTTCACGCTGTACCAGGCGGTCGGCTGCGCGCTGTGCAACAAGGGCTACAAGGGACGCATCGGCCTGCACGAACTGATGGTGGCCACCGACAAGGTCAAGCACATGCTGCAGGAACGCGCGCGCGTGACCGAACTGCTGACGGCGGCGCTGGACGACGGCATGCGCACGCTGAAGATGGACGGCATCGAGAAAGTGCTGGCCGGCGCCACCGACATGAAACAGGTGCGCATGGTCTGTATTAATTAGCTATGTGAGCGTTAAGTCGGGGATTTTGAACTAGCTCCTGTGGCTGAGGTCTGAACCAGACCAGGTCGCCGTGGAGTGAGCGTGGAAGCGCACCCCTTCAAGCAGTTTCTCGAGACAGCCATGGGGCTGCCGCCGCACCAGCGCGCCGCACTGGCCGCAGCGCTCAATGGCGCCTCGCCACTGGAGCAGACAGTGGCGGTGATCGAGGCCG
>JBBRXM010000069.1:0-26751 GCA_038248405.1 Burkholderiales bacterium | reverse complement strand
GCCGCCTGGTGGACGCCAACATCATCGGCATCTTCATCGGCGACCTGAGCGGCCGCGTCACCGAAGCCAATGACGCTTTCCTGGAACTTACCGGCTACACCCGGGAAGACATGTTGGCCGGCACCTTCCGCTGGACCTACCTGACGCCGCCCCAGTACGAGGCGGTCGACAAGCGCGCCATCGAACAGCTCCGGCGGACCGGACGCTGCACGCCCGTCGAAAAGGAGTACATCCGCAAGGATGGCAGCCTGATTCCGGTACTGGTGGCCGGCGCCCTGTTCGAAGGCTCGCAGGACGAGGGCGTCAGCTTCGTGCTCGACCTGACCGAACGGCGCCAGGCTGAAGAGCGCTTCCACCACATGGCCGACCACGACCCCCTGACCGGATTGCCCAACCGCGCCCTGTTGCAGGACCGCATGCACCAGGCGATTGCATTTGCGCATCGCAACCGGCGCCGGGTGGCGATCCTGTTCATCGACCTCGATTACTTTAAGAACATCAACGACTCGCTCGGCCACCACATCGGCGACCAGGTGCTGAAAATGACCGCCTTACGGTTGCAGCAATGCCTGCGCGAAGGCGACAGCGTGGCCCGCCTGGGCGGCGACGAATTCGTCCTCATCCTTCCCCTGGTGGGCGACATCACCGACGTCGCGCGGGTCGCGCGCAAGGCGCTCAATTCCCTGACGCAGCCCTTCGGCGTCGACGATCAAGAGCTGCACTTAAGCGGCAGCATCGGCATCAGCGTCTACCCCGACGACGGCCTCGACGTCGACTCGCTGATGCGCGCCGCCGACACCGCCATGTACCACGCCAAGGAAATCGGGCGCGGCAAGTTCCAGTTTTTTACCGCCGCGCTGAACCGGGCCGCGCAGCAGCGCCTCGACGTCGGCAACCGCCTGCGCCAGGCGTTCGCGCAGGACGAGTTCATCCTCCATTACCAGCCGCAGGTGGTGATGGAAAGCGGCCTGACCTTTTCCACCGAGGCGCTGCTGCGCTGGCAGCCGGCCGGCCGGCAGCCGATCTCGTGCGGCGACTTCATCGCCAACGCCGAAGAGTCCGGCCTGATCGTGCCGATCGGCGAGTGGGCGCTGCGCCAGGCGTGCCGGCAGCTCAAAGTCTGGCACGACGCCGGCCACCCGCAGCTGAAAATGGCGGTGAACCTGTCGCCGCGGCAGCTCGAACAGGCCGACTTCTGCGACGTGGTCGGGCAGATCCTCGGCGAAACGGGGATCCCCGCTGCCGCCCTCGAACTGGAGATCACCGAAAGCATCTTGATCCAGCGCAGCGAATACAATCTTGCCACGCTCACCCGGCTGAGCGACATGGGCGTGCGGCTGTCGGTGGACGACTTCGGCACCGGTTATTCGAGCCTGTCCTACCTGCAGCGCTTTCCCGTGCATGCGCTCAAGATCGACCAGTCCTTCGTCAGCGACATCAGCATGGATCCGGCCGATACCGTGCTGGTCAGGGCGATCATCGCCATGGCCGCCAGCCTGCAGCTCGACGTCATCGCCGAAGGGGTGGAAACCGTGCAGCAGGCCCGCTTCCTGATGGCGCATGGCTGCCACCAGGCCCAGGGCTTCTACTACAGCAAGGCGGTGCCGGCGGATGCCTTCCTCGAATTGATCAGTTCGACCCCCGCCCACTATCCGCGCCTGCACAGCTGAGCGGCGCGGCGGCCGCTACTGCCAGTTCATCAGGCACGGCGGAATCAGCAGCAGCAGCGCCAGCACCAGGTACATCAGCTGCAGCGGCACCATCCACTTCGCCCAGGTCAGCCAGGGAATGCGCGCCAGCGCCAGCACGCCGACCGTCACGCCCGAGGTCGGGATCATCGGCAGCGTGAACTCGCCGAACTGGAACGCCAGGATCGCGGTCTGGCGCGTCACTCCCACCAGGTCGGCCAGCGGCGCCATGATCGGCATCGTCAGCGCCGCCTGCCCGGTGCCGGAGTGGATGAAGAAGTTGATCACCGTCTGGATCAGGAACATCTTCTGCGCGGCGAAGATCGGGCTCGACGACTGCACCAGCGGCGTCAGCGCGTGCAGCATGGTGTCGATGACGTGGGCGTCGCGCGCCAGGATCATGGTGCCGCGCGCCAGCGCGATCACCAGCGCCGTCGTCACCAGGTCGCGGGCGCCGGTGACGAAGGCGGCCACCAGCTGGTCGCTGTCGAGGCGCCCGACCATGCCCACCACCATCGCCATCAGCAGGAACAGCGCGGCGATCTCGCCCACGCTCCACTCGTAGCGCACCACGCCGAACACCATTGCCGCCATGAAGCCGAGGAAGATCAGCAGCACCGCGCCGTGGGTGCGCGTCATGCCGGCAAAATCGTCCAGGCTGACCATCTTCTCCTTGCGCAGCACGGTGTCGAGGTCGTAGGTGGGACTCAGGGTGGGGGTGCGCTTGACGCGCGCCGCGTACCACATCAGGAAAGCGATGGTGACGCCGTTGGCGATGAACCACACGATCAGCCGGTAGCCGACGCCCGAGAACAGCTCGACGCCGGCGATGCCCTGCGCGACGCCGACGTTGAAGGGATTGAGGAAGGCGGCGGCAAAACCGACCTGGGCGCTCAGGAAGGGAATGGCGACGCCGACGATCGAGTCGTAGCCCAGCGCCAGCGCCAGCGGCACGAAGATCAGGATGAAGGGGATGCACTCCTCGCTCATGCCGAAGGTGGCGCCGCCCAGCGAAAACATGGTGACGAACACGGGAATCATCATCGCCCGCACGAACGGCGAGCTGCCGTGCGCCTTGGCCACGCTCTTGATCAGCGAGTCGATGGCGTCGGTGCGCTGCAGGACAGCAAAAGCGCCGCCGACGATCAGCACGAAGCCGATGATTTCGGCCGCCGCGACGAAACCCTTGATGGGCGCCATCAGCAGCGCCACGAAGCCTTGCGGGTTGCTGGCGATGTAATGGAAGGAGTCCGGCTGGATGCGCGGCTTGCCGTCCACCAGCACGGTGTCGTACTGGCCGCCCGGCACCAACCAGGTGGCGGCGGCGATCATCGCCAGGATCAGGAACAGCAGGACGAAGGTATTCGGAATGCGCAGTTTCATCATTGGCTCAGTAGTTTGCCGGCGCGGAAAGCGACCGGTCCGGCGATCTTGCCCACTGCCATGCCGCGCAGCAGGTGACGGTGGGCGCTGCGGGCGAAGAACACGCCGCCGCGGGTGCAGGCGAGGGTGGTGACCTTGCCGCTGACCGGGTCGATCAGGTCGGCGATGGCGTCGCCGGCGCCTACATGGTCGCCGAGGTTCTTGCGAAACACCAGCACGCCGGCATGCGGGGCGACGAGCGGCTCGACTCCTTCGAGCGGGGTGGCCGCGCACAGCGGCGCCGGCATGCTGTCGGCCTGCATGTCGAGCACGCCCGCATGGGCCAGGAAGTTGAGCAGGGCGCGCGCATCGCGTTCGGCCAGTTCGTAGTTGACGTCCATTTCGCCGCGCAGCTCCACCGTCGCCGCCAGGCAGCTTGGGGGAATCGGCAACGCCGCGCCGAAGTGCGCCGCCAGGTCCCACCACAGGCGGCTGCAGGCTTCGTCGAAGGGCTCCTCGCCCGCTTCCAGCGCCACCAGCAGCGCGTGCGCGCCGAGGTAGGCCGCCAGCGGCGCGGCCGCCCCGGCCAGCGGCGTGCCGGCGTACACGTGCATCACCGCCTCGTTATCGCAGTGCAGGTCGAGCACGATGTCGGCGTCGATCGCCAGCCCCAGCAGCACCTTCTTGAGCGCCTCGGCGTCGGTGGCCGGGTGCCACGCGGCCACCGCCTGCCGCGCGTGGGCGCGCACCAGCGCCACGTTGGCGGCGGCGTCGATGCCCAGGCGGCCGGCCAGCGACTGCTTCAGTTCGGCGGCGACGTGCTTGTAGGCGCGGTTGAAGTTGGTGCCGGTGGACAGGTCGAAGCGGCCGAACGGGGCGCCGTGGATCGCCTGCGCCAGGCCGATCGGATTGGCGGCGGGCACCAGCACCACCTCGCCGCGGATCTTGCCGGCCGCCTCCAGCGCCAGCAGCTCGGTGCGCAGGAACTGCGCCACCAGCATCCCCGGCACTTCGTCGGCATGCAGGGCGGCCTGGAGATACGCCTTCTTGCCCGTGCCCGGCGTGCCGAAGTGGAAGCTGGTGAGCTGTTGGCCGGTGCCGCCGGCGGGATGGCAAAAGGAGTGCTGGAGAACTTGCATGGAAGATGAAGGGAGGCTTTTGGTGCCGCCGATTATGTCTCATTTTTTTCTCCAAGTACATATGTGTAAATTTTTTTACAAAAACTGTTGAGTTTTGTTTTTGATATGGGTACATTGCAATTATGAAAAAACTTTCCACGACGAAGCAGCAAGCCACGACCACCGGCGCCGGTTCGCGTTCGCCGGAAGTCGCGTTCGCCGCCTCGGCGCTGGGCGCCACGCTGCGCGCGGTGTTGGCCGACGGCTCCGTCTCGCACAAGGCGATCGCCGACTACCTGCTGCGCAACCAGGTGCGCGTGACCGCGCTCGGCATCGAGGAGATGGCCGAGGTCTGCAAGGTCTCCACCGCCACCATCAGCCGCTTTGCGCGCGAGATCGGCTTCGTCAATTTTGCGGCGATGCGCAGCGCCGTGGCGCAGACGCTGCAGTCGGTGCTGCAGCCGGTCGAAAAACTGCGCAACGGTATCGCCCGGCGCCAGGATGCCAGCACGCCGGCCAGCGACAGCCTGGCCTACGCCGGCGCCAACATCGGCGCTACCGCCATGGCGCTGGCCGCCGGCGACGTCGACGCGGTGGTGAAAAAGTTCACTGGCGCCAAGGTAGTCTACGTGCTCGGCTTCGGCCTGTCGTCGCACCTGGCCGGCATGCTGGCCGATCACCTGCAGCCGTTCTGCCATCACGTCGTCGAGGTCGCCGGCCAGGGCGGCACCGAAGTGGCGGCCGGCCACCTGACCAACATCACCGCGCGTGATGTGCTGGTGGTGCTGTCGTTTCCGCGCTACACGCTCGACGTCATCCGCCTGACCAATTTCGCCCGCGACCACGGCGCCTGCATCGTTTCCATCACCGACTCGCCGGCCTCGCCGCTGGCCGCGCTCGGCGACCTGGTGCTGTATGCCGAGAGCAGCCACCCGATCCTGCCCAGCAGCGGGACGGCGGCGGTGGCCGTGATCGAAGCGCTGGCGGTGTCGCTGATGGCGTCCAACAAGGCCAACGTGGCCAAGGCGGCGCGCCTGACCGAAGCCATTTCCGCGTACCTGGTCGGCGCCGAACCGGCCGCCGGCGCCGAGAAGAAAAGCAGCCGCCGACGCGGCCGCGGCTAGAACAACAACACGCAGTGCAAACCCACGGGAGCTGAAACACATGAAACAGCAATACACCACCCTGCCGGCGCATACCGCGCTGGCGATCGCGCTGGCCGGCGCGTTCGGCCTCGCCCAGCCTGCGCTGGCGCAAAGCGACGACAAGATGCAGCGCGTCGAAATCACCGGCTCCTCGATCAAGCGGCTCGACGCCGAGACGGCGCTGCCGGTGCAGGTGATCCGGCGCGAGGACATCGACAAGAGCGGCGTCACCACCGCCGCCGAACTGCTCAAGACCATCAGCGCCAACACCGCGCCGCTGTCGGACGCCATGAGCATCACCGACGGCACCTCCGGCCAGCGCGGTTTTAACGGCGCCAACCTGCGCGGCATCGGCGTGTCGTCGACATTGATCTTGCTGAACGGCCGCCGCCTGGCCAATTTCGCCTCGCCCGGCGACAACGCCGGCGTCGACCTCAACAACATCCCCGCCGGCGCCATCGCCCGCGTCGAGATCCTCAAGGACGGCGCTTCGGCCATCTACGGCACCGACGCCATCGGCGGCGTCATCAACTTCATCACCCGCAAGGATTACACCGGCGTCGAGCTGGGCGGCTCGCTGGCCGGCACCCAGTACGGCGGTGCCGGCAAGAAGACCGCCAGCATCAGCGCCGGCTACGGCAAGCTCGACACCGACCGCTTCAACCTGTTCGGCGTGCTCGACGTGCAGCAGCTCGGTTCGCTGCGCTCCTCGCAGCGCTCCTTCATCCAGGAGCGCCCGCTGGCGACCACCTTGCCGGCCCAGATGTCGGGCAACACCTTCCCGGCCAACATCGACATCTCCAGCGCCCAGCGCAACGCGCTGATCGCCGCCGGCCTGCTGCCGGCCGGCACCACCCGCACTCGCATCAACCCCAGTTCGCCCGGCTGCAATCCGCCGGCCACCGTGTATGCGCCGCAAGGCCCCGGCGGCCCGCTCGCCTGCAGCTACGATTACATGGAAGACACCGAGCTCTATCCGAAAGGCAGCAAGATCGGCTTCGTCGGCCGCGCCACCTTCCAGGTCAACAGCGACAACCAGGTCTTTGCCGAGCTGGTGCAGTCGCGCGCCGAGAGCCGCTACGTGCTCAGCCCCAATCCGCAGCGCTTCCGCAACCTGCCGGTGGCCCTGCTGCCGCAGCCGTACCGCACGGCGCTGTCGGCGCCCGGCCTGCCGGCCACCTACAGCGGCATTCGCTACCGCATGGAAGAGGCGGGCAACCGCTCCAATGAAGTCACCAGCGACGCCCAGCGCCTGGTGCTGGGCGCCAACGGCATCGTTGGCGGCTGGGACTACGACCTCGGCATCGCCCGCGCCGAGAACCGCGCCGTCGACAAGTACGTCGACGGCTACTTCCTGTTCGACAAGTTCGACGCCGCCGTGCGCTCCGGCCTGGTCAATCCGTTCGGGCCGTCCTCGCAGGCCGGCCGCGACTACATCAACAGCATCAAGGTCAACGACGAGGCGCGCAAGTCGAAAGGCGTGTCGACCTCGATCGACGGCAAGCTGTCGAAGGCGCTGATGAAGCTCGAAGGGGGCGATCTGGCGATCGCCATCGGCGGCGAGGCGCGCCGCGAGACGACGTCGTTTACGCCGTCGGCGCTGCTGCTGTCGAACAATATCGGCGGCGACCGCGACTCCACGCTGGCGCCGTCCGAGCAGGGCGACCTGCAGGCCACTTCCGACAGCCGCAAGGTCTATTCGCTGTTTACCGAGATCAATGCGCCGTTGACGAAGCAGTTCGAGCTGCAGCTGGCGCTGCGCCACGACCGCTACAGCGAAGTGGGCTCGACCACCAATCCGAAGATCGGCGCGCGCTGGCAGCCGTCGCCGGCGCTGGTGCTGCGCGCCTCGGCCGGCACCGGCTTTCGCGCGCCGTCGCTGTCGGACCTGAAGCGCCCGACCATCTTCGGCAGCGCGCCGAGTTTTCTCACCGATCCGCAATGCGTCGAATCGGGCCTCGACACCATCGACAACTGCACCGACCAGTACCCGGTCGAGCGGCGCGCCAATCCGCACCTGAAACCGGAGAAATCGCGCCAGTTCTCGCTCGGCGCCGTGTTCGAAGCGAACCGCCAGACCAAGCTGACGGTCGATTACTGGGACATCCGCAAGAGCGACGTCATCAGCACGCTGGGCGAGCAGATCATCATCAACAACCCGGCCAAGTACAACGGCAGCTACATCCAGCGCGACGAGGACGGCTACATCACCAGCCTGTTGCTGGAGAAGGAAAACCAGGGCAACCTGCACACCGCCGGCTTCGACCTCGGCATCGACTACCGCGGAACGCAGACCGGCATCGGCCGCTTTGGCGTGAGCGCCAGCGGCACCCTGGTGCTCAAGTACGATCGCCAGTTCGGCCCGCTCGAGCCCGAGCGCAGCAACCTGGGCCTGTTCCTCAATGACCAGGTGATCCAGAAGTGGCGCCACCGCATCGGCTTCGACTGGGACATCGGCCCGGTCAGCCTGACGCTGGCCAACACCTTCTCGTCCGGCTACACCGACCACAACACCACCTACGATCCGGCCAGCAATGCGCTGCTGCCGGCACGCGACGTCAGTTCGTATTCGCTGTGGGACCTGACCGGCAGCTGGAAGGTCGATTCGCGCCTGAAGATTCGCGCGGGCGTGCTGAACCTGGCCAACACGGCGCCGCCGTTCTCGAACCAGGCCTACCACTTCCTGGCAGGGTACGACCCGACCTACACCGATCCGCGCGGCCGCAGCGCCTTCGTCAACTTTAACTATTCGTTCAAGTAATCCCGTCCTCAATCGGGCGGGTGGGGCAGGCGCGTTTTCGCACCTGCCCCATTTTTTTCGGGAGCAGAATTATGATTTCTTTTACCGAGTGCCTGGCAAGGGCAGCCCTTGCCCTGGTGCTGCTGGCGTCGGGCGCGGCGCAGGCGGCCGATGCGGCCGCGCCGAAGGGCAACCTGGTCATCATCGGCGGCGCACTGCGGGCCGACAACGCGCCGGTGTGGCAGCGCATCGTGGGTCTGGCCGGCGGCGCCGGCGCGCGCATCGCCGTCATTCCTGCGGCGGCCGGCAATCCGGAGAAATCCGGACAGCGGCTGGTGCAAGCCTTGAATGGCTACGGCGCCGCCGCATTCCTGCTGCCGGTGGCGCCGCGGCTGGCCGGCGACGTCCACAAGGCGGCCAACGACCCGGCGCTGGCGGCGGCGGTGCGGGCGGCCGGCGGCGCCTATTTCGCCGGCGGCGACCAGGCCCGCATCACGCAGGCGCTGCGCAACCCCGACGGCAGCAACACGCTGGTGCTCGACGCCTTGTGGGAGCTGTACCGGCGCGGCGGCGTCATCGCCGGCTCCAGCGCGGGCGCCGCCATCATGAGCAGCACCATGTTCTACGACGCCAAGCCGGTGCTGGCGACGCTGCAGCTGGGCGTGGCGGACGGCCGCGAGATCGCGCCGGGCCTGGGCTTCATCGGCGACGACGTCTTCATCGACCAGCACCTCTTGGTGCGCGGCCGCTTCGCGCGCATGCTGCCGGTGATGCTGAAAAAAGGCTACCGGCTGGGCCTGGGCATCGACGAGAACAGCGCGGTGGTGGTCGGCCCCGGCCGCGCGGCCGAGGTGATCGGCTACAAGGGCGCGCTGCTGCTGGACCTGTCGGCGGCCAGCGTTGATCGCGCCCGGGCGGATTTCAACGTCAGCAACGTCGCCATCAGCTACCTCGACAGCGGCGACCGCGTCGACCTCGCCAGCGGCGTTCTGACGCCGTCGGCCGACAAGGCAGGCGGCCGGCTCGACCCGGCGCAGCCGGAGAACCGCGGCCCGCTGGCCAGCGCCGACATCATCGGCAACAGCGCGGTGGTCGACCTGATGGGCAAACTGATCGACAGCGACCAGGCGCAGGCGCTGGGCCTCGCGTTCGGCGGCCCGCAGGATGGCGCCAGGCTTGGCTTCGAATTCCGCTTCAGCCGCACCGGCGACAGCACCGGCTACGCGTCGGCGACGTCGGAGGCGTATTCGGTCTACCGCCTGCGGCTGGACGTGCGGCCGATTACCCTCGGCTGGCCGGCCTACCAGTACCGCTGAGCGACGCCACGTATGCGATGCGCATAAAGCGGCGTCAATGCGCGCGAAACGAGATATTATTTCAAGGTGATATGTTTTCTGTTCGGAACATGGACCTGATTTCCTTTCCATCGCGCGCCTGAACGGGCGCCGATCCATCCACCAGCGGTAACGGAGCGAGTTGTGCACCTGACGTTTACCCATTTCCGGTCGATCGCCGCGGCGGCCATGCTCATTGCCGCCCAAGCCGCGCAGTGCGCCACCGCCATCGACTACGCCGAGGCGCTGCGTCAGCTTAAGGCAAGGTCGGGCGCCATCAACGGCGCCGGCCTCGACTTCCAGGCCAAGACGCTGCAGGCCGAGGCGGTGCGCCGCATCGACGGCCCGGACCTGCGCCTGTCCGGCTTTGCCGGCCGCGTCTCCACCACCCTCAGTGTCGACACCAGCAACCTGGCGCAGGCGGGCAACCCGCTGCTCGACCTGCTGCCGCCGCTGCCGGGCCTGACCCTGCCGGAGATCCCGTCGACCCTTAACGTCGACCGCGTATTCGATGTCCGCTCGCTGGGCGTCAGTTCGATCTGGCCGCTCTACAGCGGCGGGCGCCTGCAGGCGGTCAAGGAGATTGCCGCCGGCCGCGCCGACGAAGCCGGCGCCGGCGCGCGCAAGGAAGAAGACGAGGCGTCCACCCTGCTGGCGCAGCGCTACTTCACGGTGCAGCTGGCGCGCCAGGCCTCGCACCTGCGCGCCGGCGCGGCGCGGCTGGCCAGGGAGCACCAGGCCGACGCCCTCAAGATGGAACGCGCCGGACTGATCGCCAGAGTCGATCGGCTCAAGGCCGATGTCGCCGTCGACAATGCCAACCGGGAGGCGTCCAAGGCCGCCAGCGACCTCGAGATCGCGCAGCTGGCGTTGCGCCGCCTGCTCGGCGCACCAGGCGCCGTCAGCGCCACCACGCCGCTGTTCGTGCACGACCAGCCGGCCGGTTCGCTGGCCTCCTTCGTCGATGCGGCGATGGCGTCGAACGCGGCGTGGAGGCAGATCGACAGCAAGCGCCGCCAGGCCGCCGGCGCGATGCAGCTGCAGGGTGGAGCGTTCAGCCCCACCGTCATCGGCATCGCCAACTACAACCTCAATCGCGGCAGCTCGGCGCGCGCCAACTGGCTCGTCGGCGTGTCGGTCAGCGTGCCGCTGGTCGACCGCATCGACCGCGCGAAGATGAGCGCCGCGGCCCGCCTCGAACAGCAGCGCGTCGAAGTCATGGCCGAACAGGCCGGGCGCGACATCCCCACGCTGGCCGAGAGCCAGTGGCGCGCCATGGAAGACGCCCGCCAGCGCTACCTGGCGATGGGTTCGGCGATCGACCTGGCCAACGAGACGCGGCGCCTGGCGCAGGTGTCATTCAAGAACGGCCAGGCCACTTCCACCGACGTCGCCGATGCCTCGCTGGGCGCTACCCGCGTGTCGCTCGAGCGCGCCCAGGCCGCCTACGAGTACGTCCTGGCGCTGGCCAGGCTGCTCGGCACCGCCGGCGAACCGGACCGGCTCGACGCGCTCGCCAAAACCGCAACGCACATCGTCGACCTCACGAAAGACTGAACCATGGCCACACCTGCCACCAAGCGCCTGCTCGCCGGCAGCGCCGCCGCCGTCGTCATCGCCCTGCTCGGATGGGGCGTCTACCTGGCGTTCCAGCCGGTCCATGATCCCGTCCAGGGCCAGATCGAGGCGCAGGAAGTGAACGTGTCCTCGAAAGTGCCGGGCAGGGTGGGCAAGGTCCACGTGCAGCTGGGGCAGCTTGTGAAGCGCGGCGACCTGCTGTTCGAACTCGACAGCCCGGAAGTGCGCGCCAAGGTGGCGCAGGCGGCGGCCGCGCGCGACGCCGCCGGCGCCACCAACCAGAAAGTGCTGGCCGGCGCGCGGCCGGAGGAGCTGGTCGCCGCCCGCGCCAACTGGGAGCGCGCGCAGGCGGGTGCCAGGCTGGCGCGCGTGACGTTCGAGCGCGTCCAGTCGATGTATGCCGAAGGCGTCATCGCGCGCCAGAAACGCGACGAAGCCGAGGCGCAGGCGCGCTCCGCCGACGAACTGGCCACCGCCGCCAAGGCGCAGTATGACCTCGCGCGCCAGGGCGCCCGGCCGGAAGACAAGCTGGCCGCCGCGGCGCAGACGCGCCAGGTAGCCGGCGTGGTGGCCGAGACCGACGCCGCGCTGGCCGAAACGCGCATCATGGCGCCGGCCGCCGGCGAAGTGACCAAGGTAGCGATCCAGCCGGGCGAGCTGGCGCCGCAGGGCTTCACGGTCATCACGCTGGTCGACCTGGCGGACGTGTGGGCGGTGGTGGCCGTGCGTGAAGACGAATTCAAGCCATATGCGCTCGGTTCGCTGCATCAGGCCACCATCCCGGCGCTGAAGGTGAAGGCGCAGTTCAAGGCCACCGTGGTGTCGGCGCTGCCGGCATTCGCCACCTGGCGCGCGGCGCGCCCGGGCGGCACCGACCTGCGCACGTTCGAGGTGCGGCTGCGCCCGACCGCCGCGGTGCCGGGACTGCGGCCGGGGATGACGGTCGTGTTCGAGCGCTGAGCATCCGCCGATGACGCGCGCCGCCAACGCCATCTCGTCGTCCCTGCGGCGCGAGTGGACGCGCCTGCGCGCCGACCCGTGGGACCTGGCAATGCTGACGTCGATCCCGCTGGCGCTGTACCTGCTGACGTGGTGGATTTTTTCGGCCGGCGTGGCGCGCGACCTGCCGCTGGTGGTGATCGACCGCGACCACTCGGTGATGTCGCGCAGCCTGGTGCGCATGCTCGACCAGTCGCCGGGCCTGAAGGTGGCGCTGGCCGCCAACAGCGAGGCGGAGGCCTTCCACCTGATCCGCGAGCGCCGCGCGTACGGCATCGTGGCCATTCCCGCCGACCTGCAGAAGACCATGCTGGCCGGCGGCGCCGCCAGGGTGCAGTGGGCCTACAACGCCCAGTTCGCGTCGCATACGGGCGCGATGACGCGCGACGTGCGCACGGTGGTGGCGACGCTGTCGGCCGGGATCGAACTGCAGGGGCGCGCCAGGCGCGGCGCCGCCACCATCCAGGCGAAGGAATTGGTCGAGCCGGTGCGCATGCGCACGGCGGCGCTGTTCAACGAAAGCGGCAGCTACGTGCCGTCGCTGGCGCTGCCGGTGGCGTTCAGCCTGATGCATATTTTCGTCACGCTGGCGGCGGTGACGGCCATTGGCCGCGAGCTGCGCGCCGCCACCGTGCCGGACTGGCTGGCCGCCGCCGACGGCAAGCTGGGCGCGGCCCTGCTGGGTAAACTCCTCATTCCGTTCGGCGCCTTTGTCGTGCATGCGCTGCTGCTGGTGCTGCTGTTCGGCGTGGTGCTCGGCTGGCCGATCCTGGGCAGCGCCACGGCCATGATGGCGGGGACCGCCTTCTTCATCACGGCGTATCTGGCGCTGGGCGCCTTCATCGTCGCCTTCACCTCGTCGCTGCGCTCGGCGCTGTCGATCTGCGCCTTCGTCACGGCGCCGGCGTTCGCGTTCTCGGGGCAGGGCTTTCCGATGCTGGCGATGCCCGTCGGCGCGCGCATCTGGGCCGAATCGCTGCCGCTGACGCACTACCTGCCGCTGCTGAACAACACCTGGATGGCCGGCGCCCCGCTGCGCTTCGGGATCGGCCCGGTGGTGGTGCTGCTGCTGTTCACGGCCGGTTTCGGCGCGGCGGCCTGGCTGCGCCTGGCGGCGCGCGTGAAGCAGCCCGACAGCTGGGGCAAGCTGTGAGCGCCGTGCGCGCGTTTGCGCTGACGTGGCAATCGATCTTCCGGGACAAGGCCGCGCTGCTGCTGTTCTTCATCTCCGGCATCGTCTACTCGTTTTTCTATCCGCTGCCCTACAGCGCCGAGACCGTGCGCGGGGTGCCGGTGGCCGTCGTCGACCAGGACAATTCGGCGCTGTCGCGCCAGCTGACGCGCTACGCCGGCGCGCATCCGGGCATCGACGTCGTCGCCGTCACCAGCCGCCCCGAGGCCGCGCAGGAATTGATCTGGGCCGGCAAGGCCGCCGGCGCCATGTTCATTCCCGCCGACTTCAGCCGCAAGGTGCTGGCCGGCGCCCAGCCGGAAATCGAAGTAAGCGGCAACGGTTCCTATCCCTTGCTCAACAAGGTGGTGTTGAACGGCCTGGCGGAGGTGGTCGGCACCGTGTCCGCCGGCATCGAGCTCAAGCGCGCCGGCGCGGCCACGCCGTCCGACACCCAGGCCGAAGCGATGCGCCAGCCGCTCGCCACCGAGGCGCTGCCGCTGTTCAACGTGCGCGAGGGATACGCGTCGTATATCGTGCCGGGCGTGGTGGTGCTGCTGATGCAGCAGACCTTCCTGCTCGGCATAGGACTGCTGTTCGGCAGCTGGTCGAGCGCCGGCACCTTTCCTTACGCACCGACGGCGGCGTCGTATTTCGGCGCCCTCAACGGCTTTGCCCTGGTGGTCGTCTTCAACGCGATGTATTTCTTCGGCTTCGTCTTCTGGTGGCAGGACTACCCGCGCGGCGGCAACCTGGCCGGCACCATCGTGCTGACGGTGCTGTACGCCTACTGCGTGGCGGCGCTGGGCATGTTGATCGGCATGTTCTTCCGCACGCGCGAGCGCAGCGTCCAGCTGCTGGTGGCCACCTCGATGCCGATCGTGTTCCTGTCGGGCCTCTCCTGGCCAGCCAGCGCGATGCCGCTGCCCTTGCAGGCCCTCAGCTGGCTGTTGCCTTCGACCGCCGCCATCCAGGGTTTCATCGCTACCAATCAGATGGGGGCGTCCCTGTACGAGGTGCGCACCGAACTGGCCGCGCTCGCCGGCCTGACCGCAGTGCTGGTCGCGACCGGCCTGGTCAAATGGCTGCGCGTGGTGCCGCGCAACTAAGAGAGTGTGAACGAAGTAAGGTCTCACTGTCACGTGCTTGCTTTGTGGCGATCAGCTGCTGAGGTACGGCGGGCACCCCCGCACGCTTTTATCCGCGCGGATTTTAGTCTGGTTTCTATATTGCGACTTGCTGAGCTGCGCGTTAATTTCTGAATTCTCTCCACTTGAACAACAATGGGCCGTGCATGTCCAACTAATCCTATTCCTCTCCATCTTTGCGGAGGTAAAAATGAAAACAACGCACTCGGCAATTATTCTATGCTCTCTTTTCACCGCAAATGATTCAATTGCAGTCGCTGCACAGCCGATGTCCTGCGCCGAAGCTTACCGCGATACGCTTGCGGATGTGAATACCGGTCAAAGCATTAATTTGGGAAATTCGCTAGCGTATGATAAATACTGCAGCGCATCGGGTTCCTTGAATAAATCGAGTTTCAGTGGCGCAGTCGATACCGTTCTCGAGGAGGTGCCGATAAAGGCCAGTTTGCAGGGCGCAAACTCTGAACAAAAGATGGAGCAATTTTGCAAAATGGGGTTTCAGCAAGGCGGATTTTATTCAAATGACGTGTGGTATACGAAAACAATCATCTTGGGCGCACAAAAAAATCTTAACGAATGCAAACGAATGGAGTCGACCGGGCTGTTGGTCACTCATCAGTATACTGCGCCAAAATACGTTATCATCTCCGGGCGCTACCTGGATAAGAACTCTCAAGCCACATTGGACGCGCTTACCTTTGATCCGAAGGAAATCAGGTGCAGCAGTACCAGTTTCAATAGAAAGCGCGTACCGATAATTTTTCGGGAAACGCATTCTGCAATTGTGGCAGAGAACGACTTCACAATCCAATGTAAGAGAATCGGAAAAGTGTATAAACAAAAGACGTTTTTTCCAGCCACTTCCATTGTCTTGAGCATATCCAAGGTCAACACCGACACATACAGCATTTCTTTGCCGGCCGAAGATTCCTATGGACCGGAACTATCAAGTCAAGCTAATCAAAAAATCGCGGATCTCGACATAAAAAATAAAGATTTAGTAAGGCAAATTTCCGCAATGAATTATGAAAGGGACATTCTCGCTCGCCGGTTGGCAAATGCCAATGTGACCTACGTCGCCACTTGGAGTTCTGGCGAACCAAATAACTTCCCTGGACCCCGCTTTGACTCATCTGTGCAAAACGACTTTGGAAGCTACATTAACTCCCAGTGTAAAAATCGACCGCTTCCGGCTGGTGCTGTGGAATGGCTCGGACAATTTTACGGAGTTGCTAATTTTCCCGGAGGCCCACACGGCACGATTTACTTTATTGGGACATGCTTAGCCAAATAAATGGAGATGCCATGAACTTCCTTAATATGCGTGATCTCGGTAGCACGCACCGTAAAATTCTGCCCTCTCTGGTCTTTGGTATGGTGACCGAGACAAAATATCCATGCAAAAAATGTGGTTGCTCGGATTTCCAGCCTAGTTACTTTAATACAGCGATTTGCCGGACGCCGGGGTGCAACCATTCATGGGAGGACCATTCTTAGGCCCTCTAAAGCCAGTTTCTCCCAGCGGCGCCATGTTTTTTAGCGCCCTGGGAACCGATCGATACGATCTGCTTGGGCGCGGGCATCATGGGGCACAATAATTGCCGAGACGACCATCGTTGATTCGTGCCTCAACGTTAGTGCTGATTTCCTCACTGCTGCGGCGTCGGCACCAGCTTGCTCACGTCGAGTCCCTGCGCGGCCAGGCGCGCCACCAGCGCATCGTAAGTCGCCTTGTCGACCTTCGGGGTGCGCGACAGGATCCACAGGTATTCGCGCTTTTCCTCGCTGACGGCCGCCAGCTGGTAGTTCGGGTCGAGGTCGACCACCCAGTAATCGCCCCACACCATCGGCAGGAAGGACAGGATCGCGGGCGCGAAACGCACCTTCAGCTTGGGCGAGCTCGCATTGCCGACCTGGCGCGCGGCGCCGATCGCTTCCTCGGTTTCGCCGTTGGCCGTGCGGCAGCGGTTGATCACTTTCAGTGTGCCGTCAGGCATCGCCGAGTAGGTCGCCGTCGTGAAGCCGACGCATTGTCGCTGGAAGCGGTTGTCGAACTTGGCGATTTCGTACCAGGTGCCCATGTAGCGCGGCACGTCGAGCGAGGCGATGGTGGCGAGCGGCTTGGCGGCCGCGGGCGCGGCGCCGACGGCATGCGCGCTGGCGCCGAGGGCGAACAAAAGTGTGGCGATGACCGTTGACTTCATGGGGTTCTCCGTATGATTGAACCGCTATTGTACCGGCAGTTTCTGCGGGGAGCGGTACGGTTGACACTGAATCGTGCGGTATAATCGTGCTTTAATGGTTCAAATACGGGTCACTCATGGCTGATATCGAACGCGCTCGCGACCCTGCCGAGGCAGGGCACTACCGTAGCGGCGTCGCCGCCAGGCTGGCCGGCTTGCCGGTCGAAACGCTGCGGGTATGGGAGCGCCGCTACGGCATCTCCGACACCGGCCGCAGCGCCCATGGGCAGCGCCTGTATTCCGACACCCAGGTCCGCCGGCTGCGCCTGATCAAGCAGCTCGTCGACCAGGGCCATCCGGTCGGCGCGCTGGCGCGGCTGCCGCTGGAGCAATTGGGCGACCTCGCGGTGGCGCCGCTGCCGCGCGCGCCGACGCAGCCGGCGCGGGTCGCGCTGGTGGGCGCGGCGCTGAAGCTGCGCCTGGCCGGCGGCGGGCGCGACCTGCTGGCGCTCGATGTCGTTGCCGATTGCCGCGACCTGGACGGCGCGGCCGAAGCACTGGCCGGCGCCGGCGCCGAGGTCGTGCTGATCGAAATCGCGGAGCTCGACGACAGCGTGGTGCCGGCCATCGCCGCCCTGCGCCAGCAGCTCGGCATCGCCGCCGTGGTGCTGTACCGCTTCTGCGCCAGCGCCACCATCGGCCGCCTGCGCGCCCACGGCTGCCTGGTGGCGCGCGCGCCCAGCGATGCGGCCGAGCTCGTGCTGCTGTGCCAGGCGGCGCTGGCCGCCATGCCGGCCGGCCAGCCACAGCCGGTGCGCGCGGGCATGGCCGCGCCGGCCCCGCGCCGCTTCGACGATGCCGCCCTGGCCGCGCTGGCTGCCGCCGGCAGCAGCATCAGCTGCGAATGCCCGCGCCACCTGTCCGACATCCTGCTGATGCTGGGCAGCTTCGAGCGCTACAGCGAGCAGTGCGCCGCGCGCACGCCGGCCGATGCGCTGCTGCACGAGCAACTGCGCGACGCCGCCGGATCCGCCCGCATGCTGCTGGAAACGGCGCTCGAGCGCGTGGCGCGCGCCGAAGGCCTGCCGCTGCCCGCGTTCTCATGAGCAGCTCACCACACACCACCAGGAACGCCATGCCCAACGACGCCGTCGCCATCCTCAAGCCCGCGCAGACCACGGTCTCGCAGCGCATCCGCGAGCGGCTGCTCGCGCGCCGCACGCGCTTTTTCGCCAACGACAATATCGCCGCCTGCATCGAGCCGGGCGAACTCGACGAACTGGTCGACGAGGTCGGCGCCAGGATGCAGCAGGTACTCGAAAGCCTGGTCATCGACACCGCGGCGGACCACAACACGCGCGACACCGGGCGCCGCGTCGCCAGGATGTTCATCCACGAGGTATTCGGCGGCCGCTACACGGCGATGCCGCCGGTGACCGAATTTCCCAACGCGTCCGCGCTCGACGAACTGATGATCGTCGGCCCGATTACCGTGCGCGGCGCCTGCTCGCACCACCTGTGCCCGATCATTGGCAAGGTCTGGATCGGCGTCATGCCCAACAAGGACTCGAACCTGATCGGGCTGTCGAAGTATGCCCGCATCGCGCAGTGGATCATGGGCCGGCCGCAGATCCAGGAAGAAGCGGTGGTGCAACTGGCCGACCTGTTGCAGCAAAAGATGCAGCCGGACGGCCTGGCCGTGCTGATGGAAGCCGATCACTTCTGCATGCAGTGGCGCGGCGTGAAGGACAGCGAGGCGCGCATGACCAACAGCGTCATGCGCGGCGCCTTCCGCGATGACCCGGCGCTGCGCCGCGAGTTCCTCTCGCTGGTGCGCGGCCGCGAATGAACGCGCCGCCGCTTCGCCTGCAGCCGGCCAAACTGCTGCGCAGCAAATGGACCGCCGCCGTACCGCTCAACAAGGAAAAGCACTTCATCGTCACCGCGCTGGTCGCCCCCGAGGCGCCCGGCACCCAGGTCGATGCCGTCACGATCGCGGCGGTGCTGACGGGGCGCAGCTTCAACTTGCGCTGGCGCGAATTGAACGACGAATCGCAATGGCTGCAAGGCTGGCGCTAAAAAGGAGCAGCATGATGATTTCCCCTCGTATCGCCGTCATCGGCGCCGGCATCGCCGGCTTGTCGTGCGCCACCGCGCTGCGCGAGGCCGGCTTCGCCGTGAGCGTATTCGACAAGAGCCGCGGCCCCGGCGGGCGCATGAGCACGCGCCGCGGCGACGGCTGGCAGTGCGACCACGGCGCCCAGTACTTCACGGCGCGCGACCCGTCATTCCGCGCCGAGGTGCAACGCTGGCAGCAGGCCGGCGCAGCCGCGCCGTGGCAGCCGCCATTGCGCCGCTTTGATGCCGACGGCAGCAGCGGCGCCGGCGCGCAGGCCGAGCGCTTCGTCGGCACGCCGCGCATGACGGCGCCGGCGGCGTGGCTGGCATCGCAGCTGGCGCTGCACACCGAGGTGGCGGTCAGCGCGCTGCGGCGCGACGGCGCCGGCTGGCGCCTGGAGGCGCAAGGCGCGGGCCTGCTCGAACCGTGCTACGACATGGTGGTGCTGGCGGTGCCGGCGCCGCAGGCCGCTCCGCTGTTACGCCCGGTGGCGCCGCTGCAGGCGGCGCTGGCGGACTCGGTCAGGATGGATGGCTGCTGGGCCATGATGCTGCAATACCCGGCGCCGCTGGCGCTGGGCTTCGACGCCGCCTTCGTCAACCGCGGCCCCTTGCGCTGGGTCGCGCGCGACAGCGCCAAGCCTGACCGTGGCGGTGGCGAAAGCTGGCTGCTGCACGCCAGCGCCGAATGGAGCGAGGCGCACATCGAACTGGACGCCGACAGCGTCGCCGCGCAGTTGCTGGCGGCGTTCGCGGAGCTGGGCGGCCCCGCACCCGAACGCTGGAGCGGGCACCGCTGGCGCTACGCGCGTCCGGCGCAGCCGCGCACTGAGCTCTGCGCCTGGGACGCCGGCCTGGGCCTGGGCATGTGCGGCGACTGGCTCGGCGCCGGCACCGTCGAAGCGGCCTGGTTAAGCGGGCGGGCGCTGGCGCGCCGCATCGGCGGCCTGGGCTAGCGCAGCGCTACCACGGCAGTTCGGCGCCGTCGTACGACCTGAACGAGCCGCTGTCGGCCGCGCGCAAGCTGTCGAGCACGCGCAGCATGTCGGCGGCGGCGTCATGGGCGGGGCGACCGGAGGTGGCGCCGCGGAACGGCCGCGACAGGCGCGAGTTGACCGTGCCCGGGTGCAGCGCCACCAGCACGCTGTTCTTCTGCTGGCGCGCCACCTCGATGGCCGCCGTCCTGACCAGCATGTTGAGCGCCGCCTTCGACGCGCGGTAGCTGTACCAGCCGCCCAGCCGGTTGTCGCCGATGCTGCCCACTTTCGCCGACATCATCGCCATGATCGCGCGCTCGTCGGCGAGCAGCGGCGTGAGGTGGCGCAGCAGCAGCGCCGGGCCGAAGGCATTCGCCTCGAAGATTGCGCGCATGTGCGCGTAGTTGAGGTCGGGCAGGCGCTTTTCGGGCATGAACGATTCGTTGTGCAGCATGCCGGCGGCGTTGACGACCAGGTGGTAGCGCGGCCCGCGCGCGAGCGCTCGCGCAGCCTCGGCGACGCTATTTTCCTCGCCGAAGTCGATGCGCGGCGTCGAGTGGCGATCCAGGCCCTGCACCGAAGCGCAGCGCGGCATCGCCTCCAGCACATCGACGAAGGCGGCGCCGATCGCGCCGGATGCGCCGATCACCAGGGCGTGGAACTGGTCGGGAAGGCTGTCCATCATGGTGAGCTGCTCCGTTGACAAAGCGCGTGAAACGAAAAACGCCAACCGCATGGGTTGGCGTTGCGGATGCCGCGATCAGGCCGCCAGTGCTTACATCTTCGGCATCAGCACCGTGTCGATGACGTGGATGACGCCGTTGTCGGCGGCGATGTCGGTCTTGGTGACGTGCGCCTTGTCGACCATCACTTTGCCGCCCTTGGCCTTGATCGTGACGGAGCCGCCTTCGACCGTCTTGACCATGCCTGGCTTGACGTCCGCGGCCATGACCTTGCCCGACACCACGTGGTAGGTCAGGACCTTGGCCAGGGCTGCTTTATCCTTGAGCAGGGCGTCGAGCTTGGCCTTCGGGATTTTTGCGAAGGCGGCGTCGGTGGGTGCGAACACGGTGAACGGTCCCGGGCCCTTGAGGGTGTCGACCAGGCCGGCCGCTTCGACCGCGGTCACCAGCGTGTTGAAGGTGCCGGCCGATTTGGCGGTATCGACGATGTCGGCCGCGCTTGCCGAGGCGAATGCGAGACCCAATGCTGCTGCCATGAGAAATTTCTTCATTCCGAACTCCTGTTAAGTAAATCGATGCGAAACGCAGGCTGTGAACTTGTTTTGAACCGGTTATGAACCGGAATGAATCCATCGTAGCGTGCGAATATCGGTTCGCCTAACGAAATTTGTCATGGACAAGCGTATCACCGGGTCAGATGCGGTTCACGTCGCGGCGGTGCGCAGACGAAGCGCATTGGTGATCACCGATACCGAGGAAAGGCTCATTGCCAGGGCGGCAATCACCGGCGACAGCAGTTGTCCGGTGAATGGATACAGCAATCCGGCGGCCAGCGGAATGCCCAGGCTGTTGTAGACAAACGCAAAGCCGAGGTTCTGGCGCATGTTGCGCACCGTGGCGAGCGACAGCGTGCGCGCGCGGGCGATGGCACGCAAGTCGCCCCGCCGTGTACCTGCGCGTTGCCACGCTTGCTGGCCACCGACTGCGCCGTCGTCAGGCCGTCGCCGGTGGCCATGATGACCGTCAGACCGGCGGCGCGCAGGGTTTTCAGCGCTTCGGGCGTGCTGCCTTCACCGGGTCGGCGACAGCAAGCAAGCCCAGCAGTGCGCGTCCGCCGACAGGTAGAGTCGCCGGCGCGCTTGGGCACCGGCATCGGTTCGCCCGTCAGCCATCGATTCGTCGACCGCGCTTTCGCATTCGGTCAGCTGCCCGGCTCGGTGCGGCGCATCTGCGGGTGCATCGGGCAGGTGTACAGCAGCCCTGGCGGCAGCATTAAAGGCGATTGCGCGCGTCCCATCACACCCTCCGTTTGCAGCGTCGACGTCTCAATCCTATCAAAATCGCGCGGCCAGTGAATCCTGCATCGTGCTGGGCGGCTGTTGCGAAGTGAGCACCGCGGCGGCCGCCAGCGCGGCAAGCAACAGGAACGTTTCGACCTGCAAGACCGCGCGCACCTGCCGTATCCCGCGCGGCGAGCGCGCGGCCGCCGGCAAGCCGACGAATTTGTTGTACCCGCCCAGCGCCACGGCGGCGACCACGACGGCAACCTTGACGAGCAGGGTGGCGCCGTAGGCGGTATTGAACAGGTGCTGCGCCGTTCCCACCCGCTGCCAGCCGCTGTAGATGCCGGTGCCGGCGATCGCGGCGACGGCCAGCATTGCCGCCTGCGACATCCGCTCGAGATACCTGCCGCTGGCATGCGCGCCGAGCGCGGCCACGCGCGCGTCATCGAGCACGAACCAGCCCGACACCATCACCGCGCCCGTCCACACGCCGATGGCGGCCAGATGGACCGCCTCGGCGGCCAGCGGGAAGGTCCAGAATCCGTTCTCGCCCGCATGCCCCATCGACGCCCGCGTCACCGAGAAAACCGCCAGCGCGAGCGCGGCGGCGGCATCGGCGCCGCGCCCGTTTCCGCCCGCGTGGCGAAGCAGCAGGAGCGCCAGCATGGCCAGCACGGTGACGGCGCCGGCGCGGCCGTAATCGGTGGCGGACACCATCGTCCAGAACAGGGGCAAGGCCTGCCGCAGCCCGAGGCCGCCCATCACCGCGGTGGCCGCCAGCAGCGCCGCGACGCTGCCGAGCACGGCCAGGCCGGCTGCCGCCCGGTCGGGGCTGCGCAGGGCCGGCTCGCAATCGTCGGCGCCGCTTGCGCGCAGCCAGCGGCGCGCGCACCATGAGCCCAGCAGCCAGGCAAAGCCGGCGTCGACCAGCACTGCCGAGCCGAGCTGCAGCAGCGCGACGGCGTCCAACTATTTCACCGCGAACTTGAAGTTGCCCTTGGTGCGGTGGCCATCATGGCCGGCCACGGCCCACGACACGCTGTAGGCGCCGGCGTGCAGCACCGGGACCTGCATGCGCAGCGTGACGGGGTTGGCGGCGTCAAGCCTGGCCTTGCCGACGGCGAGGGCCTTGCCGGCGCCGTCGGCCAGGGTGACGGTGCTGAACGCCTCTTCCACTCTCTCGTTGAACGTGAGGGTGATCTCCTTCGGCGCCGCCGCGACAGTGGCGCCGGCCGACGGGGTCGAGCTTTTCAGGACCGCGTGCGCGCTGGCGAGCGGGCTCATCAGCGTCGCGGCCGCCGCGGCCGCAACGAGCATGGTGGTGCGCAGTGTTTTCATTTTCCGTTCTCCGAGGCTCACGGTGCGGGTTCGATGGCAGTCACGGTCAGCGCGCTGCCGACTTCTTCGGCCACGAAGCGCACTTTGTCGCCCGCTTTGACCTTCTCGAGCATGGCCGGATCCTTGACCTTGAAAACCATGGTCATGGCCGGCATGCCCAGGTTCTTCAGTTCACCGTGCTTGATGGTGAGTTTACCGGCTTCCTTGTCGACTTTCTTGATCTCGCCGAGGCTCATCTCCTCCTGCGCGGCGGCGCTTTGCCGGGCCAGCGCGACGGAGGAAGCGGCCAGGGACGAGGCGCCGATCAGGGCGGCGAATACGAGTTTGTGCAGGTTCTTCATGTTGATTTCCTTTGTTTGATGAGTTTAGTGGCCGTGATGGCCGGCCGGCTTGCGCACCGTTACTTCGACATCGGGCTTGTTCACGGTCGGCATCGACTGGCGGCCGGCGCTGGAAGTGCGCGCCGGCTCGGGCAGGGCGCCGGTCCATTCGTAGGCGAGCGTTCCGGCCGGGTGCTTGTACCAGCCGGGGTCGGAATAATCGCCGCGGCGCTGATCCTGGCGAATCTTGACGACGGTAAACATGCCGCCCATCTCGACGCCGCCGAACGGTCCTTCGCCCATCATCATCGGCAGCGTGTTGTCCGGCAGCGGCATCTCCATGCCGCCCATCGAGCCGCCCTTTTCGCCCATCACCATGTAGTCCGGCACGATCTTGTTGATCTTCTCGGCGATGCCGCGATGGTCGACCCCGATCATGGTCGGCACCGCGTGGCCCATCGCGTTCATGGTGTGATGCGACTTGTGGCAGTGCAGGGCCCAGTCGCCGGGGGCATTGGCGACGAACTCGATGGCGCGCATCTGGCCCACCGCGATGTCGGTCGTCACTTCGGGCCAGCGCGACGCCGGCGGCGTCCAGCCGCCGT
This sequence comes from Burkholderiales bacterium, assembly GCA_038248405.1. Classification (GTDB taxonomy): domain Bacteria; phylum Pseudomonadota; class Gammaproteobacteria; order Burkholderiales; family Burkholderiaceae_D; genus JAFCUW01. The sequence continues at coordinate 2,961 of JBBRXM010000069.1, read as the reverse complement.
CGGTGCCGGTGACGTGGAACTCGTGGCCGTGGAAATGGATCGGATGGTTCGTCATCGTCAGGTTGCCGACCCGTATGCGCACCTTGTCGCCGAGCCGCACCGGCAGCGAATCGATGCCCGGAAAAACGCGGCTGTTGAAGGTCCACAGATTGAAGTCCAACATGGTGTTGATCTTCGGGGTATATGAACCCGGTTCGACGTCGTAGGCGTTGAGCAGGAACACGAAGTCGCGGTCCACCGCGTGCAGCGCCGGATCCTTCGGATGGGTGACCCAGAAGCCCATCATGCCCATCGCCATCTGCGCCATTTCGTCGGCATGCGGGTGGTACATGAAGGTGCCGGCCCGCTTCGCCTCGAACTCGTAGACGAAGGTCTTGCCGGGTGCGATGCCGGGCTGGGTAATGCCGGTCACGCCATCCATGCCGTTGGGCAGGCGCTGTCCGTGCCAGTGGATGCTGGTGTGCTCGGGCAGCTTGTTGGTGACGAAGATGCGCACGCGGTCGCCTTCGACGACCTCGATCGTCGGCCCCGGCGACTGGCCGTTGTAGCCCCACAGGTTCGCCTTCATGCCGGCGGCAAGTTCGCGCACCACCGGCTCGGCGACCAGGTGAAACTCCTTGACGCCATTGTTCATCCGCCACGGCAGCGACCAGCCGTTGAGCGTGACCACCGGATTGAAGTGGCGCCCGTTCGCCGGCGGCGGCGGGATGTGGGTCTTGGCGTTGTCCATCAACATCGCTTCCGGCAGCGTCGCCGCGCCGGCCTTGCTGACGGCGGCGGCGCTGACCGCCACCGCGCCCGCGCTCTTGAAAAAGTCCCGACGTGTGGTCATGGCGTTGTCCTTGTCTCGTTGCTGCTGCCGTTGACGGCGGATTGAAGCCTGCTCTCGGCGATCCAGAAATCGCGCTGCGTCTCGATCGCGGCGTTGACGGCCGCCAGCTGCTCGCGCGAGTCGGCCAGCAGTTCGAACACGCTGGCCAGCATGCCGTTGTACCGAAGCAGCACTTCATCGGATATCTTCTTGCGCAGCGGGACGACGTCGTCGCGGTAATGGCGGGCGATGTCGTACGTGGTGCGGTAGGCCGAATAGGCCTCGCGCACTTCCGAGCGGGCGCGCACGGCGGCATCAAAGGTGCGGTGCACCGACTGCATGTACTGCGCCTGCGCCCGCGCCGTTTTGGCCGAGCCCCAGTCGAAGATCGGCAGTTCGAGGGAGACCTCGTAGCCGTTCGCGCGCGGCCGGCCGGTGGTGCTCTTGTTGGCGTAGCCGGCATCGAAGACGCTGATGAAGCCGGTGGCCCGGGTCAGGCCCAGCGCGCTGGCGGTCGCTTGCGTATCGCGGCGCGCCGACAATACGTCCAGCCGCTGCGACAGCGCCTGCGCTTCGGCGTTGCTCATCTCGTCGGCCCTGGCCGGCAGGTCGGGCAGGCGTTCCGGCAGCACGAACTTCTGCTGCTCGCCCCACAGGCCGAGCAGGCGCACGAGTTGTTCGCGCGCGGCGGTGGCCTCGTGCTTTTTGCGCGCCAGCTGGACGATCGCGTCCTGGTAGAAGGCGCGTTCGCGCGCCTGGTCGAGCTGGCTCCAGTTGCCGATGCGGGCCATGCGCTCGGCAAGCTCGGCCGATGCCTCGGCGGCGCCGCGCACCTGCTCGGCGAAGGCGGCCGATTGCGCCGCCGCCACCGCGGTGAAGAAGGCGCGGCGCGTGTCGCCGGCGAGCTGGACGGCCTGGGACGCGGCCTGCAGCTTGGCCTGCTCGAAGCGGCCATGCTCGATGCGCTTGCGGGCCGGCAGCGTCAACAGGCCGGCAATGTCGAACATGACGCTGCGGTTGATTTCCGTTTCGCCGCCGCCGCTGATGCGGCCGAAGCTGATGCCCGGGTTGCGCATGCGGCCGGCCTGGACGAAGTCGGCCTCGGAGACGCCGAGTTCATCGAACGATGCCCGCAAGGACGGGTTGTTCAGCAGCGCCACGCGAACGGCGGAATCGGCCGTCAGCGGCTGGGCCAGCAAGGAGCGCACCGCGGCGTCGCCGCCTGCCTGGTCTTTCGAAAAACTGACGGGCTGGCCGATGCGCGATTGGGTCAGGCCCGACACATCGGCCAGGCCGCCATCGGCGGACAAGCTGGCGCAGCCGGCCAGCAACAGCGCCGCCGCCGGGATTAGTAGTCGCCTCATTTTAGTGGCCCTTCATGTTCATGTGATGGCCCTTGTGCGGATCGTCCGCGGGAGCATCCTTCGGCTTGGCGGCCGCGGCTGGCTGGACCGCCTGGCCCGACACCTCGCGGTTGGCCTGGATCCACACCTTGTCGGGCGACGCCGGCGCTGCGGCAGGCGGCCGGTAATCGGCGAAGGCGGACTGGTAGGCGAGCGGCGGCACCCTGGCGGCGGCGTCCGTCACGGCAGGCGCGGCCTGGGCGTGGGCAAGCAAGGGGAAGCCTGCCACTGCCAGCAGCAGTAAGCGGTTGCGTTTCATGTTTTTCCTCAAAATAGACTGGCGCCTGGGGTATCGAAACCCAAGGCGATGCGGACCTCGGTCCGTAGCTTCAGCAGTATTTCAGGAAAGGCGAGGCGGACGCTCGAGGGTGGCCGGGATGTAGCCGGTGATTAACGCTTCCGCGGCGCAAGCGGCGTAGGTGGAAAAGACGGTCGGCACGATCACCGACGGAACGGCAGGAGGCGCGCTGGCGCCGATGCAGCAGCTCGCACAGTGGCTGCATTTGCCGTGCGTTGCATCCAGATGGCCGGCGCTGGGCTGCTCGCAATGCTCTTCGTCCGCGCTGTCAGCGGCCATTTCATGGTCGTGCGCGATGGCCTGGCTTGGCGCCGTTGCCGGCCCGCACGACATGAACGCGAGCGCGCCCGCCTGCAGGGGCAGGGCGGCAATCAGGATCCAGAGCAATAGGCGGATGAGCGGGCGCATGGGTATAGATGGTACAGCAGTCCTTCAAACGTGCACAAGTG
>JBBRXM010000068.1:0-27093 GCA_038248405.1 Burkholderiales bacterium | reverse complement strand
GGTCTGACCCCGAATACGGGTCAGACCCCGGTGGGGCTGCTGGCGGAATATCGCGGGCATCTCGAGATCGGGCGCGAGGGAGCGACGGACGCGTCTGGGGTCTGACCCCGAATGCGGGTCAGACCCCGGTGGGGCTGCTGGCGGAATATCGCGGGCATCTCGAGATCGGGCGCGAGGGAGCGACGGACGCGTCTGGGGTCTGACCCCGAATACGGGTCAGACCCCGGTGGGGCTACTGGCGGAATATTGCGGGCATCTCGAGATCGGGCGCGAGGGAGCGACAGTCGCGACTGGGGTCAGCCCCCGGTGACGCCGGTGGCCCCGGTAGCAGCGGCGAGGCGGCGCTGCAGCACGAAGATGGGCTGCGCCCACTGCGTGTCCTTCTTCTTCTTGCTGGTGATGAGCGTCAGCTCGGACGGGTCGTAGACGTCGGTGTTGTGCGTCAGCGGCGTCGTCATCAGGTACTGCGCCTCGGTGTTCTTGAGGAACTCGCCGACCAGCTGGATGTTGCGGATGTCGAGGTGGGCGAACGGTTCGTCGATGAAGACGAAACCGCCCGAACCGTCTTCGGACTTCAGCAACCCGATCAGCAGCACCAGCGACTTCATCACCTGCTGGCCGCCGGACGCTTCGCCGTCGTTCATCCCGATCTGGTCCTTGCCGTCGAACTTGAAGCGCACGTGCAGGCCCGCCTGCGACAGCTGGACGTCGTCGTTTTCGAGCCGCACCGGATCGGCATGGACGTCGATGCCGGCCAGTTCGCCCAGCTCCTTGATGTTCTTGCTGTAGGTCTTGACGGTGTAGCGCAGCCGCTCGATGTAGGCGCCGCGGGCATTGCCGGTCGCTTCGATGGCGCGGTTGTTCTGGTAGCGCCGTTCATCAGTCTCGCTCTGGCGGCCCTGCAACTGGTCGGCGAGGCGGTGGTGCTGGTCGATGACGGTGGCATCCAATTCCCAGTCGTCGCGCGCCAGGCTGTGCTGCAGCGACGATACGCGCAGGTCGACCTGGTGGGCGTTCTGGTGTTCGGCCACCAGCGAGGCGCGCTGCGCCGGACGGCGCCAGCCTTGCGGCAGGTGGCGCCACGCGCGGCGCAGGTCGGCCAGCGTCTTCGCGTGCTCGGCGCGCTGCTCGATCTGGCGCTTGTGGCCCAGGCGCAGGCCCGCTTCGGCCTCCGCCAGCGCCATGCGCGCGTTCTGCCAGACGGTGTCGGCGCGGGTGCGGGCGACGGTGGCCGCCTTCGTCAATCCCTGCAGGTCGCCCAGGCGCGAGCCGACTTCGAGCCGCTCGGCCTTGAGCGGCACGCTGCCGCGCGCCGCTTCTTCGAATTCGGCCTGGCGCGCGGTCAGCTCCTTGGCGGCATCGACGCCGGCGATGCGGGCCTTGAGCGCGCCGACTTCGGCGGCGAGTTTGCTGATGGCCAGCGTCAGCGTGTCTTCCTGCGCTTCGAGCGCCGGCAGGCCACGCTGCAGCGCTTCGAGGCGCCCGGTGCGGCCGGCCTGGCCGAAGCGGTAACGCGACGCTTCGACGAACAGCGAGCGCCCGCCGCGGCGTTCGCGGTGGTAGGCATCCGGCGTGATCCATTCTTCCGAGGACAGCTTGAAGCCGGCTTCGACCGAATCGACGCGGTCGATGCGCGAGAGCTGGTCGATCAGCCAGGACGGCACCGGCGCGGAAAAGCGCACCACCGCCAGCAGGCTGTCGTTCTTGGCCACCGGCGCGGTGACGCACTCGGGGACGATGAAGTGGCGGTAGCGTTCTTTTTCGGCCAGCTTGTAGGCGGCGGTGGCGTCCTTCGCGCGTTCGAGCAGCACCACGGAGGCGTAGCCGCCCAACACGCCTTCCACCGCGCCCTGCCACTTGGCGTCGGTCACTTCGACGATATCGGAGAGCATCGCGTGCGGAATGGCAGCGTCGCGCAGCGCACGGCGCATACCGCGCACCGCTTCCGGCTCCGGCATCGCGCTCTTGCCCTGCAAGGCGGAGATGGTCGACTGGTCGCCGGCGATGCGTGCCGACAGCGTGTCGCGCGCCTGCTTCTGCTTGGCCAGGTCCGCTTCCTTGCCTTCCAGCTGGGCCGATACTTCGGCGATGTCGGCGCCGGAATCGGCGGCCAGCTTTTGCAGGCGTTCCTTCTGTTCGAGCAGGCTGTCGAGCGGTTTGAGCTTGCCGTTGACCTGCGCCAGGCGCGAGGCGAGCACGGTCGCCTCCTGTTCGAGCAGCGTTTCCTGTTGCTGGGCGTCGGTCAGCGCGCGCACCTGGCTGGCGAGCGCATTGCGCTTTTCGATCAGCTGGGTGTCGGCCTGCGCCATGGGTTTGCGTGCATCACGCAGCTGGCGGCTGACGGCGCCGGCCTTTTCGCGTACCTCGTGATATTCCAGGCTGGGCAGCACTTCCTCGAGCAGGTTGCGGCGCTCCTTGTGCAGGTCTTCCCACTGGTGGTAGTTGGCCACGCGCAGGCGCAGGCCTTCGAGGTTGGTGCGCGAGGCTTCTAATTCGGTTTCGAAGCGCTTCAGTTCCGTCTCGGTGTCGCGCTGGTGGCGCTTGGCTTCGTCGTAGGCGTCGAGCACTTCCTTGTCGCCAAAGACCTGGAACACCAGGTCGAGCAGCTGGCGCGGCGCGTATTCGCACAGCTTGTCCGTTTCGCCCTGCTCGAGGGCCAGCACTTTGGCCATCGCCGGCGACAGGCCGGCGTTGGCCAGGCGCTTGCGGTAGTTCTCGACGCCGAGCCAGTCGCTCGCCTCGGTCACTTCCTCGATCTGGATATTCCCGGGACGCATAAGGTACTGGCGCTTCCAGTCGCCGCCGTTCTTCTGGATCTGGCAAAACAGCGTGACTTCGTCGTCGCTGAAAAAACCGGAACTGCGGAAGGGGCGGTTCGACAGCTGCCGCCCCACCGTCTTGTTGTCGACGACGGCGCGGATCCAGGCGGTCTGCTGGCCGGAGTGGCGCGCGTAGTGCTTGTAGGTGCGGCCCATCGAGCAATCGAGGCCGAACAGGGTGCGCAATGCGTCGAGCAAGGTGGTCTTGCCGGAGCCGTTCTGACCGGCGATGGTGATGATCTTGGCGTCGAGCGGGATGTTCTTGATCCGCTGCCAGTAATCCCAGTGGACCAGTTCTAGCGATTTGATGTGGAACATGGGATCTCTCAGGTAGGGGTATCGTCGGCGTCGGCGCCGGTGTCAGCGTCAGCATCGACGTCGATCGCGTCGACCGGGTCTTCGGCGGTCTTGCGCGGAACGGCGACCGTGATCGGGGCGCACTTGAAGACGTCGGCGAGGGCGCCGTTGATGATGCGCTCCTTGAGCACGTCGGTGTCCATCATCAGGTCCAGCAGCGGGCCTTCCAGTATCAGATCGCCGCGGCGCTCGATAAATCCCAGTTTCGACAGCGTCCCCAGGTTCATGTCCATGCGGGTCTTCTTGCCAAGCTTGTCGCCGAAGTCGGACAGCAGCGCGGTGTAGGAGATGCCGATCGAGGTGTCCTCCGCGCGCGGCATCGGCCGGTCCTTGTCGAACAGGTCGTTCTGGTCGTCGTCGGCGTTCTGGTGGGTCTCCTGGCGCTCGCGCTTGGGCAGGATGATCTGCGCCCACAGCACCACCAGCAGGGCCACGCCGTCGCGGGTGAGGCCGAAGTTATTGTTCTGCCAGATGTCCTTGGCGCCGAAGATCTTCGGCTCGACCGCGCGGTGCAGCGCCAGCGTGACGTGGTCGGCGTAGACGTTGTCGAGCAGCTTGAGGCCCGATTCGAGCAGGCGCTTGTCGACTTCGGCGCGAAACAGTTCGTCGGAGAGCACGCGCTTGACCATCTTGTCGTCGCGGCGCAGCGTCTGGTGCGTCAGCAGGCGCGCGATCAGGATCTGGGAGTCGTCATTCATCGGCCGGGCCGCTTTCGAGGTCAAGGGATAGGGTGGCGATCGACATGGCGGCGACGTGCGGGTCGTTCAGCTGCACCATGTCGTCGGTGGGCGCGAAGGTGATCGGCAGGCGCGCCAGCTGGGCGGTGGCGCCCTGCAGGCTCGCCTCGGCGGCGTCGCCCAGCAGCGGCAGCATCGAGGCCCGATAGGAGGCGATGGCAAAGGTGGCCGGCAGCAGCGAATCCTGGATCGGCACCGACTTCGGGCCGTCCTCGGAAAAGCTGGGGAAGTTGCCGAGGTTGGCGAAGTCGGACAGGCGCGCCAGCCAGTCGTCGAGTTCGACCTGGATGGCCGGCGCGTCGTTGACGGTGAGCGGCGCATCCTGGCCGACCGGCAGGCCGGTCTGGCCGACGACGGCGCTGCGCTCGGCCAGCAGCTCGGTTTCGGCGACGTCGATCATTTCGGCCGGAGTGCCGAACAGCGGCACGACCGGGCGGTCGATGGCGCCGCGCGCGAGGCTGGCCAGGTCCTCGTGCGCCAGCAGCCAGCGCTTGACGTCGGTGGTGGACAGGCCCGACTGGCCCAGGTGCACGCGCTGGCGTTCGATCTGGTTGAGCGCGCGCGAGAACATGCCCTGCATGTTCAGCAGCGCGCTCTGGGCGCGGCCGATCGCCTGCGCCGCCTTGTGGGTGGCGGAATCGGCGGCGTCGTCGGCGAGAATGGCGCGCAGGATCTGCGAGCCCTTGTCGACCCAGTCGCAGGCCATGTGCCATTTGGCCTGCGAGGTGCGCAGGCGGAATTCGGAGCCGGAGGCAATGGCGTCGCGAAATTCCTCGGTCAGGTCGACCAGGCGCCCGAGCAGGTGCTTGAGCTGGTCGACGGTGACGCCGCCGACCGCCTGGGCGCCGGCCACTTGCGAGAGCAGGAAGCCCATCTCGGCCTGGTCGTCGGCCTGGCCCATCGACAGCAGGGTGTCGAGCGCGGAGAGGACGTTGCGCGCCATCGGCGTGACGCGGTAGACGGCGGCCTGGGCGTCCCATGCCAAGAGGCCATGCGAGCGCAGGCGCGTGAGCACCGTCTCCAGGCTTTCAGGCAGCAGGTAGGCCAGCCTCTGGTTGATGTCGGCGCGCGAGAAGGCGGAGGCGGAGCTGTCGGCGGCCAGTTCGCGCAGCACCAGCAGGCGGATCAGCACGCCGTCCTGGCCGCCGTGAAACAGGGCGGTGAAGGCCTGCAGGGTCGGCGCCGCGCGCTTGAGGTGGAAAACCTGCTCGATTTCGTCGGCAGAAATGCCGGCGTGGAAGTGCGACTGCAGCGAACTGGCGTCGTCGTGCCCAAGTGTCAGTGAGTCCGCGGCCGATGCCGCGCTTGCCGTTGATTCGATCATTGTTTCCGGTACCAGTTTCGAGCGCGCGCCAGTATATCAGCTACGGCTAGGCCAGCCGGCAAAAAGTGGCGTTGTGGAAATTGCAAGATTGCGAGCGCGGCGGGGACGCCGGGGGCACTCCACCGGGGTCAGACGCTAAAAGAAAAACCGGGTCTGACCCCTACTTCCTGGTGATCTTGTCGAGTGTCTGGTCGACGAACTCGTTGTCGTGGTCGGTGAAGCGCAGCCGCACCGGGTACCACTCGTGCGCGGGCGCGAGCCACATGTCGAGCGTCTGGTCCTTCGAATCGGGCGGCGGCAGCTTGACCAGGTGCAGCGTCTCCATCTGGCCGAGGCCGGTGCGCAGGGTTTCCTTGCCCACCACCTTGAAGGTCCACGGCTCGGCGTCGTGGCGGCCGGCGACGAAAAAGCTCCAGCTGGAGCCGGGAGTGAACTTTTCGGGGGCGGCGCGCACGGTGGCCACCAGCTGCCAGGCCACGCTGGTGCGGTCCTGCTCGCCGCCGACCAGCGGATAAGTCTGGCCGCCCTCGGTAAAGGTGATGGCCTTGCCGGCGCGGTCGAAGGTGGTGGTGGACGGGTCCTTGCGGATGCGCTTTTCGGTAAACAGCGCCGGCGCGATGCCGAAACCGTCGATCGTGCCTTCGCTGCGGTTTTCCAGGATGCTGCCGAACAGGCCGGCGCGGGTGTCGGCGCGCAAGGTGTATCTGGCGCCGGACAGGCGCCAGCTGATGAGGGCGTCGCCGCTGAGCGTAAATCCTTTCTGGCGCGCCTTGATCGAGTAGCTGAGGTCGGCCGACGGCGGCATGTCCACCGGGCGCTTGACGGCAACGTGCTCGGCGGCCATGGCGGCGCCCAGCGCTGCGCTGAGCAGGACGGCGGCGGCGGTTAATTGGATACGCATGTCAGGTTCCCGAATCGGTAAAGGTGATGTTGTTGACGGTCTGGGTCGTTACCGCGCCGCTCGCTTCTGTGTTCATGATCTGTACCGGCAGCCAGCCCTGCCCTGGCGCCAGCCAGATGTCCAGCCGCGACCCGTAGGCGCCGGCCTTGGGCGGGCGCGACAGGCGCCAGGTGGCGATCCTGCCCAGCCGCGTGGCGATCTCTTCCTGGCCCAGCAGGACGAAGTGGAACACGCTGGCGTCCTTGTCCTCGCCCACCAGCACGTCGATGCCGCCGCGCAGCTGGCTGCTGTCGGCGCGCGCAATGGCCGCCAGCTGCAGCGGCACGGTGGCCTTGTCCTGCGCGCCCGGCGCCAGGTCGAACGCGGCGGGCGAACCGGAAAACGTGATGCGGCCGTCGGCGAAGCGGGTCGTCGTCGGCCCGCGCCCGCGCCGCTTTTCCGTCATCGAGGCGGGCACGAAGCCGGTCTCGCCCAGCCCGCCCTCGCTGTCGATGGTCGCCAGGTTCACCCGCGCCACCAGCAGCCGGATGCCCGCTTCGACCTTCATGCTGTAGTGGTCGCCCCGGTTGTGCCAGGCCATCACCGCCTCGCCTTGCCACAGCGTGCCGTCGGCGTCGCGGCGGGCGACGTCGAGCACGATGCGGGCCGACGGCGGCGGGTCGGCCCGGTACGCGACCGCGGCCGGCGGCGCTGCCGGCGCCGCTGCGACAGGCGCGGCAGGCTCCACCACTGCGGGCTGCACGGATTGTACGTCAGCCAATATTTCGTCAGCGCCCGCCTGGTCGTCGATGACGGGGGCCGTCGCCAGCGCCGCGACGTCCACCAGCGGCGACACCGGCCGCGGCAAGCGGTACGCCTGCGGCCGCGGCGTGGCCGCAGGCCTGGCCGAAGGCGCCGGCGGCGGCTTGGGCCTGGGCGGCGGCGGCGCGACCAGGCGCGCCACCACCATGTCCGGCGCGGGCTCGACCAGTCCCGCCGGCGCCAGGCGCGGCATGATCCACCACAGCGCGCACAGGTGCAGCAGCGCCGACGCGCCGAACAGCGCCAGCGCACGCCGGTATCTGGAAAGGAACGAAGCGAAGGTCATGCAGGTAGTTTAACGTGTTCGCCGCGCTTTCCGCCGACGCCTCCGGCCGGGCCGCCTGCCGCGCGCACAACTAGTTTTGATCAGGTGTTAGTTATCTGATACGCTAAAGGCTCAATCTCAGGAGATGCACCATGAACCCTCAAATGCCCCAGATGCCCGGAGTGGGCGCCGTGACGGACTCGCTCGACTTCGTCAAAAACCTGTGGGGCAGCATGAGCGTGCCCGGCATGAGCATGCCTGGCCTGGGCGCGCCGGCACTGTCGCTCGACGACCTCGACAAGAAAATTGCCGACCTGAAGGCGGTCGAAGCCTGGCTCAACGTCAATGTGGCGATGCTGCGCGGCACCGTGCAGGCGCTGGAAGTGCAGCGCGCCACCGTCGCCACGCTCAAGTCGATGGGGGCGTCGCTGGCCGAGGCGATGAAGCAGCCCGGCGCCGACGAGAAATCGGTGATGGCGGCGGCGCCGTTCGCGGCCTTCTTCACGCCGCCCGCCGCGCCGGCAGCGGCCAAGGCCGAGCCGAGCGCAGCGAAGCCGGCCGCGCCGGCCGCCATCGCGGGCATGCCCGATCCTACGCTGTGGTGGAATGTACTGCAGGAACAATTCAAGCAGGCCGTTGCGAGCGCGATGTCACCGGAGGCGATGGCCAACGCCGGCGCGATGGCGCAGGAAGCTGCCGCCCGCATGGGGGCGGCGCCGAAGGGCGACAAGGGCGCGGGCGACCCGCCGGGCAACGGCGGCGACCCGGCCCCGAACAGCGCGGGCGACAAGCCGCGCGCACAGAAGGGCAAGCCGGGCAAGCAGTAAGCCGGCCCTGCCCGCGAACGCGCTGGCGAAGTGCGAAGCAAAAATGAACGTCGTCCTCGCGAAAAAGCGGGCCCCATGCTGAGCAAAATCAATATGGATCCCCGCTTTCGCGAGGACGACGTATTCTGGTTTTCGAGTTTCCGTAGCGTTGCGATTGCAGTCGGCAGAAGTGCCGCTCGTTCACCCGGAAGCGTCGATACTCTCGCGGGCGGTCAGGCCAGCCGCAGGATCCGGATCGATTCGATCAGGCCGTCTTCCTGGCGCTTGACGGTGGAAATCGAAATCAAGCCTTCGTCGGCCATCTGGCGGGCTTGCTCGTGTACGGCCTGGAATGATTCCACCGTGTCGCCCTTGGCTGCCACCGGACGGATCCATGCGGTGCTACCTACTTTCATCTTTTCGTAAACTTCCATTGCGAGGTCGCGCATGCGTAGTGCCTTTCTGACTTGGCGCGGGGTGAGCCGCAGAGTTTGCAGTTTATCACCAGCGCGCCAAGCGCGAGGGACGGCAGCCGCAAACGTTCACGGCGCGGCGCCGGCTTCGCCGCCAGCGGCCGGCGCCAGCATCGCCAGCTGCTCCATCAGTTGCGCGAAACGCTGCTGGCCGGGCAGGATCTTGTCGACGTGCATCAGCACCTCGGTGGCCTCGGCGCTCAGGGCTTCGTCGTAGCCGAGCTGTTGCATGTGCGACAACAGGATCTGGGCGGCGTTGAACAGGATGCGCAGGTTGTTGGGCAAGGCGGCGCGCGCCTTGCGCATCCATTCGACCGCCTCGGCCAGCTTGCCCGTCTTCCACAGCAGCACGCCCTGGTTCATCAGGTCGGCAGCGTCCTTCTTCGATATGCGGATCAGTTCGATGCCCTCCTCGCCCATGCGCGCCTTCTCGAAAATCTTCTGCACTTCGTCGAGCAGCACGGCGTTGTCATGGTTGTTGCGCGCGACGTAACAGAGCAGCTCGACCGGCGCCTCCTTGACGCCGACCGCCAGCAGCAGGGTCGCCATCTCGAGGCAGGTGGTGGTGTCCGGCCGCGCCGGATTGTTGCCCAGCAGTACCTCGAGCTCGTCGCCGGCCTTGCGCGCGCGCCGGAAGTCGCCGCTCTCGTGATAGACCATGCCCTCGGTAATCTTGGCGCGCAGGGCGATGTGCTCGTCGCCGACGAATTCGCGCTGCACCGCCTGCAGCAACTGCTGCGCTTCCTTGACATCGTTCTTCAGGCCGCACACGCGCGCCAGGCCGAGGTAGGCATCGGCCGACTTCAGGGCCGAATATTCGCCGATGGCGATGCACTTGCGGAAGGCATTTTCCGCCATGCCGACGTTGCCCAGCTTCAGGCAGACCTGGCCGAGGCTGCGCTGGCGCGGCACCGAATTGGGCGACAGCCGCGCCGCCCGCTCGAGGACGCCGCACGCCTCCTCGGCCTGTCCCATCATCTGGTAGGCCAGCGCCAGCTGATCGTAGGCGTCGATGTAATAGCGGTTGTCGGCAATGACGCCCTGGAACACCTGGCGCGCCTGCTCCAGTTCGCCGTTGGCCATGCGGATCTTGGCCAGGCCGGCGCGCGCCCACTGGTATTCGCGTTCCTGCAGTACTTCCTCGTAGGCCTCGCGCGCCTTGTCCGGCTCGCCGCTCTTTTGCATCAGCGCCGCCTTCATGCGCAGCAGTTCGATGCGGTGCACCTTGTCGACCGCGATGCGCTCGTCGCACAGCCTGGCCGCGCGCAGGTAGTCCTTGTCGGCATAGGCCAGGTCGATCATGCGGAACACCTGCTTCTTGTGCCAGACGCGGTTCAGGCGCGTGAGCAGCACGCCCTCGGTGATCGGCTTGATCAGGTAGGCGTCGGGCTGGTGCTCGGCCGCGCCCATCACCGATTCGACGCTCTTTTCGGCCGACACCATCATCCACACGCTGCTGGGCAGCAAGAGGTTGCGCATGCGCGCCTCTTCCAGCACCTGCTGGCCGTTCTTGCCCTCGCCCAGGTTGTAGTCGCACAGCACCACGTCATAGCGGACGCGGCCCAGCAGCGCGATCGCTTCGCCGCCGCTGGAGGCCTGGTCGATATTCCTGGCGCCGAGGTTGCGCAGGCTCTCGCGCAGCAGCTGGCGGATGCCGATGAAGTCGTCCACCACCAGGTAATTCTTGTCGGCCCAGTCGACGTCGGCGATGTCGGCGGCGCCGGGCGCGGCGGACGGCGGGTGCGCGCTCATGGCAGCGTCAGCACAAAGCAGCCGCCGCCGTAAGTGCCGCCGTTTTCCAGCCGCAGCGCGCCGCAGCGCTGGCGATGCTTGTGCATCTTGGCCACCTCGCTGGAAAAATACAGGCCGAGGCCGGTACTGTTGGTCATGAAGTTGACGCCGCTGCTGATGCCGCTCATGGCCGAGACGCCCGCCTCGAGCAGGGCGGCCGGGTAGCCGGGGCCGTTGTCCTCGACCCGCAGTTCGAGGCAGCCGTCGACGACGGCCATCGACAGGGCGATGGTGTCGGCCGTGTAGTGGATGGCGTTGTTGATGGCGTGGCCGAGCACGCCGATGATGAGGTCTTCGTCGAAGTGCCAGATCAGGGCGGGGTCGTAGTCCGTCACCAGGGCGATGCCGCGCGAGGTCAGCAGCACGCGGCTGATCGAGGCGACCTGCTCGGCCAGGTGGCCGATGGCGAGCGGCTGCATGTCGAACGGGTAGCCCGGTTTGCCGACCTGCTTGTACAGCGCCAGCAGCTGCATCAGGTTGTCGTTGAGGCGCCGCGTCTGGTACAGCATCTGCGCCATCTGCGGGCCGGCCGGCGCGATGGCCGGGTTGGCGTCGCGCAGCAGCGACTCGAGCGTACCGGAGAGCACGCTGATCGAATTTTTCATGTCGTGCGCGGTCGATGCAAGAAACAGGAACAGCTCGTTGGAGCCGGATGTGTCGTCGATCGTCAAGGAGCCTCCAGCGCACGGGACAGGAAAAATATTGCTACACGACAATTATACGCCTTCGGCGCGCCGGCCCCGACGAATACATCAGGCAAACGGCGCGCTGTTGTATCGGCGTCTCAGCCGCGCCGGCCGCGCAGCCGGAAGCGGCCGGGGTCGAGCGCGGCCGCCAGTTGCGCCTCCAGCGGCAGCGGTTCGCCTTCGAGCGTGGCGGCCAGCAGTTCGGCCGCCAGCGGCGCCCAGGTCAGCCCGCGCGACGCGTAGCCGAGCAGGCCATACAGGCCGCATTGGCGCGGCAGTTCGCGCAGGCGCTCGGCGCCCAGCGGCGCCTCGAAGTCGGGCAGCGCGCCGACCAGCGGCAGGCGGTCCGGGGCGACCGAGCGAAAGCCGACCCGCCCGCGCAGCGGCGCGCCCTGCCCGATCGACACATCGCCCAGCATCGAGCGCACGCGCGCCAGGTTCTGCTGCTGGCTCGATGCGCGCAGGGCCGGATCGAGATCGTCGTCGTAGGTGGCGCCGACGCTGCACAGCCCGTTCGCCGGCGGCGTCGCGTAGGCCTCGCGGCACAGCACCAGTCCCAGGTCCGGCAGCGCCGCTGCCACCAGGTGGGTGACCTGGCCGCGCACCTGGTCCAGCGGCAGGCCGGCCGCCTGCGCCAGGCCGGCGGCGCCGGCGCCGTTGGCGAGGATGACGGTGGCCGCCTGCGCCAGCGTGGCGCCGGCCGCATCGCGCACGCGCCATTGCCCGCCGGCGCGTTCGAGGGTGACGCTGCCGGCGCCGAACAGGCGGATGAGGCGCGCGCCGCAGGCGTCGAGCATCGCCTGGCAGGCGCTGGCCGGGCGGATCCAGCCGCCCTGCGGGAACAGCCAGGCGCCGTGCGGCGCCAGGCCTGGGAAGCGCGCGGCGGCGCTGGCCGGCTCGATCCACTGTGCATAGTGCGGCGGCAGGTGCTGCGCGGCGGCGGTGGCCGCCTGCAGCTGCGCGTGGGCGGCGTCTTTCGCCACGTGCAGCACGCCGCAGCCGGCGCCTTCGATGGCGGCGCCGACGCCACCCAGCTGCTGCCAGTAACGCAGCGCGAACAGGTAGGCGGCGCGCGACAGGCGCGAAGCGACGTTGTCGTCTTTCGACAGCAGCGGCATGGTGATGCCGGCCAGGTTGCCGGACGCTTCCATCGCCGCCTGCGGATGGCGCTCGACCAGCGTCACCTGCCAGCCGCGCGCGCACAGGCGTTCGCAGGCGGCCGCGCCGGCGAGGCCGGCGCCGATGACGATGGCGCGCCGCTCGGGGACGGGCTTGAGCGGCGCTGCCGGCTTGCGGCTGGCGAAGCGCGCGCTGCGGCCGGCGGCATCGAACACCCAGCCGGTTGCCGCCAGCGCCGCCTGCTGGCCGCCATCCAGACCATCGGCATGGAGCGTGGCGCCGGCGGCGAGCAGACGGGCCAGCGGGCGGGCAATGTCCGCCGCGGTCGAGCCATGCAGGCAGACGCCGTCGATGCGCGCGGCCAGCTGCGCCAGCGCCGGCCCGGGCGTGGCATGCAGCAGGTCGAGCGTGACGGCGGCATCGGGCTGCGGCACGCGTTCGAAGCCGGGCAGGCCGCCCGGCGCCAGCGCGATCACGTGCAGGTGCGCGGGCCGGTCGGGGTCGGCGCGCCACTGTTGCAGCCAGCGCTCGAACGCGGCGCCGCCATCCCAGTGCGAATCGAAAATGACGAAACGCTCGCGCGCGCGCCACTGCGCCCGGTAATCCATCGTCAGCGCTGCGCGCGCCTGAAGCACGCCGGATCGTGGTCGTCGACCATGCCGATCGCCTGCATGTAGGCGTAGACGATGGTAGAGCCGACAAACTTGAAGCCGCGCTTTGCCAGGTCTTTCGAGATGCGGTCGGACAGCCCGGTCCTGGCGGGGCGCTCGCCGCCGTCGCTGACGATGGGCACGCCGTCGACGAAGGCCCACAGGTACTGGTCGAGCGTGAGTCCCTGCTCGCGCAGGCGCAGGTAGGCCTGGGCATTGGTGATCGCCGCCGCCACCTTCAGGCGGTTGCGCACGATGCCGGCATCGGCCAGCAGCGCGGCGACCCTGGCGGCGTCGTAGCGGGCGATTTTCTCCGGGTCCCAGCCGTCGAAGGCGGCGCGGTAGTTGGCGCGCTTGTTGAGGATGGTCTCCCAGCTCAGGCCGGCCTGCGCGCCTTCCAGGTTGAGCATCTCGAACAGGGTGTTCTCGTCGTGGCAGGGCACGCCCCACTCGTGGTCGTGGTAGTCGAGATAACGGGGATTGGCCGGGTTGGCCCAGCGGCAGCGGGTCGGGTTCATCGTCGGAGTATACAGCGGCGGCAGCGGCCGCGCCGCGGTAAGATAAAGGCTGTCCAGCACCGGGGAAACCATGTACTCACCATCGCACTTCGAAGAAAAACGCCTGGCCGTACTGCACGCGCTGATCGCGGCGCATCCGCTGGGCACGCTGGTGCGCCACGGCGCGGCGGGCCTGGAGGCCGACCACGTGCCGTTCGAGATCGCGGCGCCGACGGCGCAGGCGCCGTGGGGCACGCTGCGCGCCCACGTCGCCCGCGCCAATCCACTGTGGCGCCAGGGCGGCGCCGAGATCCTGGCGGTGTTCCAGGGGCCGTCGGCCTACGTGTCGCCGTCGCTGTACGAGGAAAAGCCCGTCAGCGGCAAGGTGGTGCCGACCTGGAACTACGCGGTGGTGCACGCGCACGGAGTGCTGCGCGCGATCGAGGAGCCGGCCTGGATACTGGCCCTGCTCGGGCGCCTGACTGATCGCCATGAAGGAGCGCGCGCGGCACCGTGGGCGGTGCACGACGCGCCGCCGGCGTTTATCGACACGCTGCTCGCGTCCATCGTCGGCATCGAAATCCCGCTCGGCCGGCTGGAGGGAAAATGGAAGATGAGCCAGAACCGCAGCGGCGCCGACCAGGCGGCGGTGGCGGCCGACTGCCCGCCGATCGCAGCGTTGATGGAATCGCGCCTTACCTCGTAACGTTGCCGGAGGCGAGGCCGAGGCTGCGCTTCTTCGGTCCGCTCGGCAGCATCAGGTTCTCCAGGCTGGTCACCAGGCGCGCCTCGCCGTCGGCCAGCGCCTGGTCGAGATGCTGCATCAGGTGCGGGAACAGGCCGTCGGTGCGGGTCTTGTCGGTGCCGTACACGGCCGCCCACGCATCGCGCCCGGAGCGCTTGGCCAGGTACAGGCCCTGGTCGGCCAGCTCCACCACTTCCGACCAGCTGAGCAGGCGCGGCGCATCCGGCAGGAAGGGGAAGCAGGCAAAGCCGATCGAGCAGGTCTTGTGCAGGCGGCTGCCGTCGGGCAGCACGAATTCGCGGCCGGACACCGCCTGGCGGATCCGTTCGGCCACCACCTTCGCTTCGTCGCGATGGGTGGCGCGCGCGAGAACCAGGAATTCCTCGCCGCCCCAGCGAATCAGGTAATCGGACTCGCGGAACACTTCGCGCAGCCGCTCTTGCATCTGCACCAGCACGGCGTCGCCGCCGGCGTGGCCATGGCGGTCGTTGACTTCCTTGAAGTGGTCGAGGTCGACCATGAAGAACACCAGGTCCTTGCCGGGCGCGGTCTCGCGTTCGCCGCCGGCGCGCAGCGGATCGTCGTAGCGGCGCAGGCTGAGGCCGACGTCGGCGTCGACGTGCTGCAGGAAGAAGCGGCGGTTGCGCAATCCGGTCAGCTGGTCGGTCAGGCTCACTTCTTCCAGCGCCTGGTAGGCCTGTTCGAGTTCGAGGTTCTTTTCGAGCAGCTGGGCCTGGGTCGCGCTGAGCGTGCGCAGCGTGGCCGCCACCTGGCGGTAAGCGTTGGCGTTGTCGAGCGCGATGGCGCCGTAGGCGCACAGGCTGCGGAAGATCAGCCGTTCGCGTTCGCCATAGGCGCCCGCCTGCAGCGACTGCACCGTCATGGCGCCGAGCACGCGCTCGCCCACCAGCAGCGGCGCAAACAGCTGGCTGCGGGTCGGCAGCGTGCCCGGGATCAGGTTCGCCGCGCAGATATCGGCGTCGGTCTCGGGATCGATACCGACCAGGATTTCGCGCCGCTCGCGCACGCAGCGCGCCGAATTGGCGCGCGGGTCGGTCACCGCCAGGCGGGTGGGCGGCAGCGCCTTGCCGGCCTCGATGCCGAAAGCGCAGCGCAGCGTGGCGCCGTCGGCGTCGATCAGGAAGATCGAAAAATGGGTAGCGTCGAGCAGGCCGTGGACGTGGCGGTCGAGCGCGCGGAACACGGCGGCGGCGTCGAGGTGGGTGGTGATCTCCTGGCCGATCGCCGACAGGTGTTCGAGCGTGGCGCTGATCTGCTGCAGCGCTTCGGCGCGCCTGGCTTCGGCCGCCGCCAGCTGGCGGTGGTGCTCGCCCTCGGTGTGCGCGCGCTCGGTCTGGAACTGCACCTGCATGGCGATGGCGCGGTTGGTCGCTTCGGTGCTGTGGGTCTTTTCGCGCGCCGCGCCGGAACCGAGCGCCACCTCGTAGGCGCGCGCATAGTCGCCGACGCTGGCGTATTCGCGGGCGACGGCCTCGAGCAGCACGCCGGGCACGGTGTAGCCGTCGATGGTGGCGGCCACCGCCAGCGCCTGCTGCAGGTAGTGCAGCGCGGCGCTGGCGGCGCTCATCGGCGCCGGCGCCGGCAGCGCGTGGCGCGCGTGGATTTCGGCCAGCACCTTCAGCGCGGCGATCTGGTTGTAGGCGTCGCCATGCTCGCGCGCCAGCGCCAGCGCGGCGTCGGCCATCGCCAGCGCTTCGTGCGGGCGCTGCAGGCGCGAGAGAGCGTCGGCCTGGCCGCGCCGCGCGCCGCTCTGGAAGTCGGCCTGGCCGAGCGCCTCGCCGCGCGCTTCGAGGCGGGCGAAGCTGTCGAGGGCGGCGGCGTAGTCGCCGCAGTCGAGCGCGAGGTCGCCCTGGTATTCGAGGGCGACGGCGTAGGCGCGCGAGCCGGCCAGCGGCGCCAGCGTGGCCAGCGCTTCGTGCAGCAGCTCCCGGGCGGCGTCGCGCTGGCCGAGCTGGCGCAGCGTTTCGGCGGTCTGCATCAGCGCCAGGCCCACGCTCATCGGCCAGCCGGCCGGCCGCGCCAGGTCGAGCCCGCGCTGCATCCATTCGAGCGCCGCGTGGTGCGCATTGAGGCTGGTGAAGCCGTTGCCGATGTTGGTGGCGAGGTTGACCGCGCGGCGCACCTGGCCGGTGGCCAGCGCCGTCTCGAAACTGCCCATCAGCAGGCCGATGGCGCGGCCGAAATCGCTGGCCTGGAAGGCGCTGGTGCCGAGGTAGTCGTCGATCCAGCCGCGCGCGGCCGGGTGCAGGCCGGCGGCGGCGTCGAAGCGCGAGCCCCAGCGGGCGTCGGCGTCCTGGACGTTGCGAAACACCGCGAACAGCGCGGCGGCGGCGTCGCAGATGTCGATGCGCACGCCGTCGCCGGCGCGGCGGGCGGCGTCGGCCGCTTGCGCCATGGCGGCGTCGCTGTCGGCCAGGTCGCCGCCGTCGACGCCGATCCAGGCGCGCAGCCAGCAGGCGTCGGCGGCGCCGGCCCAGTCGGCGGCGTCGTCGAAGGCGGCCAGCGCGCGCGCGGCCAGCGCCCGCGCGCCGTCAAGTTCGCCCGAAAGCCACAGTGCCTCGCCTTCGACCAGCAGCAGGCGCGCCTCTGCGGCGCCGCGCTGCGCGGGCGGCAGCAGCGCCGCCAGCGGCGCCGCTTCCAGCGCCACGCTGCGCGCGCGCGCCGGATCGCGCTGGCGCAGGTGCCAGGCCAGTTGCAGCAGCACGTCCAGACGTGCCGCTCCCTGCAGGTGGGGCAATTGCGCCTCCCACGCCGGCAGGGCATCGTTCAGTACGAACTTCTCAACCAATCCACACCCTCCGTTGCGCACAGTCGCGGCCGGCTTTTGTGATTCCGGCGCGCATCATTATTTCACAAATCCGCGGCCCGGCCTGCTGCGCACACGAAAATAAAAGAATGGAAAAATGTTAACTAAGTTCTATCGATGGGCAACTGCGCTCAACGGCCGGCGGCGGTAGCGGCCGGCATCTTGTCGGGCCGGGAATCGGTCTTGTCGGGCTTCATTTGTTGCGCTGCCTTCAGGTGCTGCTCCACCGTCGGCTGCAGCCGCACCGCCAGCGCCTTCAGTTCGGGGTCGCGCGCCTTGCGGCGGGCGGCGGCCAGCATGGCGTGCATGTTCCGGTGCCTGGCCACGCCCGCCTCCTTTATGTAGGCCCGGTCGAAGGCGTCGCCGGACAAGGCGCCGAGTTTGCCGGCCAGCGCCTGGTGGGCGGCGCCGGCCGCCGTCGGCAGCGTGGCGCTCCTGGCGGTGGCGAACTGGGTGATGTCGGTCAGCGCCTGGGTGTGGTCGTCGACCATCTGGCGGGCGAAGGTCTTGACCTGGTCGTTGCGGGCCCTGGCAACGGCCAGCTTGCCCAGTTCGATTTCTGCGATGTTGCCGACGGCCATGTCAGCGAGGATCTTGCGGTCGGCCTCGCCGAGCGGGGCGGCGGCCTGCACGCCGGCCACCAGGCACAGCATCGCGGCGGCGGCAAGCACCGCCCGCAGGACCGGGGGCAAGCGCATGGCATTCTCCTTGGCGAAGTGATCGGAAACGCGCTATCCCGAGTGTAGGCTTCCTCGACAGGACGCAGCGCCCGTTAGCCGTGCGGAAAAGGCCGGCCGCGCCGTCTACCGCCGGCCTTGGCTGTTTGATATGCGTCAACGGAAATCCGGGATGGCGCCGCCACACTGAAATGGACGCCGCCGTCCCCACGATTCCGATGCCTATCCGCGCCACACTCGAGAAACTGAAACACCAGCGCCTGGCCGCCGCGCTGGCGCTGGCGGCGCTGCTGGGCGGGGCCTATGCGGCGCGCACGCTGCTGTTCGGCGCGCAGGTGACGGTGTATCCGGTCGAGCGGCGCGAACTGGTGCAGACGGTGGTGGCCAGCGGCCGCGTCGAGACGCCACTGCGGGTCGAGGTCGGCAGCCAGGTCACCGGCGCCATCGCCGCCATCCCCGTTGCCGAGGGCCAGGCGGTGAAGGCCGGCCAGGTGCTGATCGAGCTGGAACACGGCGAAGCGAGCGCGGCGGTCGAACAGGCGCGCGCCGCCGTCGCCCAGGCCGGCGCCCGCCTGCAGCAGGTACGCGTCGTCAATTTGCCGGTGGCCGAGCAGGCCCTGCGCCAGGCGCAGGCGAACCTGGTGACGCTGCGCCGCCAGCACCAGCGCAGCGAACAGTTGTTCGCGCGCGGCTTCATCGGCCAGGCCGCGCTCGACGAGGCATTGCGCAACCTGCAGGTGGCCGAAAGCCAGGCCGCCAGCGCACGGGTGCAGGCGGCCAGCCAGGGCGAACACGGCAGCGAGCTGCTGCTGGCGACGGCGGCGCTGGAGCAGGCGCGCGCGGCGCTGCGGGTGGCCCAGGCGCGGCTGGCCTACACCACCATCGCCGCGCCGGTCGACGGCGTGCTGATCGCGCGCAACGCCGAGCGGGGCGACGTGGTACAGCCGGGCAAGGTGCTGATGGTGCTGTCGCCGGCCGGGCGCACCCAGCTGGTGGTGCAGATCGACGAGCGCAACATCGCCCTGCTGCGCCTGGGCCAGGGAGCGCTGGCGTCGGCGGACGCCTATCCGGGGCAGCGCTTCGGCGCCCGGCTGGCGTACGTCAACCCGGCGGTCGATCCGCAGCGCGGCTCGCTGGAAGTGAAGTTCGACGTGCCGCAGCCGCCGGCCTACCTGCGCCAGGACATGACGGTGTCGGTCGACGTCGAAGTGGCGCGGCGCCCGAACGCCATCGTGGTGCCGACCGAGACGCTGCACGAGAGCGCCGGCGGCGCGCCGTGGGTGCTGAAGGTAGCCGCCGGCCGCCTGCGGCGCCAGCCGGTGACGCTGGGCGCGGCAGGCGGCGGCAATACCGAGGTCGTCGCCGGCCTGCAGCCGGGCGAACTGGTGGCGCCGGCCACCGGCGCCGGCGCGGCCGAGGGCGCGCGCGTGCGGCCGGTGACCGCTGCGGCGGCCAACGGCGGCCAGCGCGCGCGCCCAAGCGTCGCCATGCCGATCCCGGGCGCGGCGCCGGGGGGGTAGAGCATGCCGTTCGAATGGATCGCCGCCATCCGCTTCCTGCGCGAGGGCCGCATGCAATCGGTGTTCATCATCGTCGGCGCGGCGATCGGGGTGGCGGTGATCGTATTCATGTCGGCGCTGCTCGAGGGCATGCAGGGCAACCTGATCCGCCGCGTGCTCAGCTCGCAGCCGCACATCGTGCTGGAGCGCCAGAAAGACGCGGCGCGGGTGCTGCGCGCGCCGGCGCCCGGGCAGGCGGACATGGCGATCGTGCAGACGCCGCCGCAGCGCCCGGACAACATCGACCAGTGGCAGAAAGTGCGCGACGAGATGCTGCTGCGCAGCGACATCGTCGCCGTCGCCGTCACCATCAGCGGGCCGGCCTTCGCGGTGCGCGGCGAAACGGGCCAGTCGATCTCGCTGACCGGCATCGAGCCGCAGCAGTATGCCCGCATCGTGCCGCTGCCCGACAAGATCATCGCCGGCAGCTACCGCATGACGAGCTCGGACGTGCTGATCGGCAAGCAGCTGGCCACCGACCTGGGCGTCGGCGTCGGCGACAAGCTGCGCCTCGTGACCTCCGCCGGCGGCAGCGCCACCCTCAACGTCAGCGCCATCGTCGACCTCGGCAGCCGCAGCGCCAACCTGCGCGCCACCTACGTGCTGCTGTCGACCGCGCAAAGCCTGCTCAACCGCACCGGCAATGCCTCCGCCATCAACCTGACGGTGCCGGAACCGTTCGACGCCGAGGTGGTGGCGCAGTCGGTGGCCGGCCAGACCGGGCTCGAGGCGCTCAGCTGGATCGCCACCAACAGCGAGTTCTTCCTGGCGCTCAACGCGCAGCGCTTCACCATCGGCATGATCCGCCTGTTCATCGGGTTGTCGGTGGCGGCCGGCATCGCCAGCGTGCTGGTGGTGTCGGTGGTGCAGCGCTCGAAGGAGATCGGCATCCTGCGGGCGATGGGCGGCTCGCGCGGGCAGATCATGCGCGTGTTCCTGCTGCAAGGCGCGGTGGTCGGCCTGCTCGGCTCGGTAGCCGGCTCGGCGCTGGCGACGCTGCTGATGGGCGGCTGGCGGCTGATGGCCAGGAGCCCGGACGGCACGCCGCTGTTTCCGATCGAGGTCAATGGCAGGCTGTACCTGCTGGCGGCGGTGCTGGCCACGCTGACCGGGCTGGTGGCGGCGGTGACGCCGGCGATGCGGGCCGCGCGCATGCTGCCGGTGGAGGCGATCCGTGGCTGACGACGTGCTGCGCCTGGAAGGCATCACCAAGACTTACGGCAGCGGCACCCCGGCCGCCACCGAGGTGCTGCACGGCATCGACCTGGCGCTGACGCGCGGCGAATTCGTCGCGCTGATCGGGCCATCCGGCTCGGGCAAGAGCACGCTGCTCAACATCATCGGCCTGCTCGACCGCCCCACCGCCGGCAAGCTGTTCATCGAAGGGCGCGACACCAGCACGCTGGACGAGGACGAGCTGACGCGCCTGCGCGGGCACAGCATCGGCTTCGTGTTCCAGTACCACTACCTCATTTCCGCTTTCACGGCGCTGGAAAACGTCATGATGCCGGCGCTGCTGGAGCGCGGCAGCTGGGACCGGCCAATGCGCGAGCAGGCGCTGGCGTTGCTCGACAAGGTCGGCCTGGCGCCGTGGCGCGACCACCTGGCCGCGGCGATGTCGGGGGGGCAGCAGCAGCGGGTGGCGATCGCCCGCGCGCTGGCGCTCGGCCCGCCGCTGGTTCTGGCCGACGAGCCCACCGGCAACCTCGACACCAAGACGGCCGACAGCGTGTTCAGCCTGATGCGCCAGGCCAGTGCCGAGCGCGGCACCACCTTCCTGTTCGTCACCCACAACACGGCGCTGGCGCAGCGCTGCGACCGCCTGGTCGAACTGGTCGACGGCCGCTTCGTGACGTGAGCGCGGCGCCTAATAGCGCGTCGGCGGCGTGGCCGCGGCCGACGGCGCGCTGCCGATCGCCTGCTTGAGGACGTCCGAATGCGGATTGCTGTACTTGCCCGCCAACACATCGGCCACCGTGGTGCCCTGGTGATAGTAGGCGTCGGTCAGGCCCTGGCTGAGGCGGATGTCGTTGACGCCGATCGCCACCAGGTTGCCGTACAGGCCCTTGGTGCCGGCCCACAGCACGACGTCGCCGTCGCCCACCGAGCCCTGGGCGACCTTCGACCAGTTGATGAAGGTCAGCCCGGCGGCGGCGTTGAGCGCGAACTGGTTCTTCTGCATGAACTTGTTGACCGCCTTTTCGTTGCGCAGTACCAGCGCGATGGCGCCCGCCTCTGCGCCGATCTGGGCACCGGCGCTGATGCCGCCGATGTTGTAGAAGACCGGGTCGCTCCAGGCGCCGTCGGCGCGCTTGACCAGCAGCACGCCGGCGCCGCCGGCAGCGCCGACGCCGATCGCGGCGCGGCCGTAGCGCGGCACGACAAAGATGCCCTTCGCCTGCTGCAGCAATTCCTTCATGCGCGGCTCGGCAGCCATGCGCTGCACCACCGTGGCGGCGTCGGTGACGTGGCGCACGGCGGTTGCCTCCTGGCCGGAGGGGGCGGTGGTTGCCGATGGCCGCGCCGCCGGCGCCTGGGCTGCTGGCGCCAGGCCGCTGACGGACGCCAGCGCCAACGCACACGCTGCCGCCAGCAGGCGGGAATCAATGTGACTTGTTTTCATTTTCGACTCCTTGGAATGATGGCAGGTTCACGAGGGACCTGGCAGGGCGGTACGCGACCAGCTGCGCACCCGCAGCGCCAGCGCCAGCAGCAGCACGCCGGTGGCGATGGCATAGAAACCGACCAGCCACACCAGCGCCAGCGCGCCGGCCCCGAGCGGATACATGAAGACGATGACGCCGAACACGATGGAAGCGAGACCGCTCAGTACCATCAGCAGCTCGCCATGGATGCGGCGGCGCAGGCGGATGGCAATGACCAGGTCGAGTACGCCGGTGACGAGGGCGTTGGCGCCGATCAGCAGCACCAGCACCAGCGCGGTGATGCCCGGGTGCACCAGCGCGATGACGGCGGCGCCGACGCCGGCCAGGCCGGCAATGAACAGCACCCACCAGTGGTCGTCCGCCTTGCGGTTCTTGAGGGCGCCGACGATCCAGACGATGCCGCCGAACAGGGCGTAGGCGGCAAACAGTGCAACCAGCCACAGCAGGGTAATGGCCGGCAAGGCGAGCGCCAGCACGCCAAAGGCAATGGCGATGACGCCGCGCAAGGCCGGCATCCACCAGTAACGCAGTACGGTTTCGTTCATCACGAGGCCCTCCTCCTATTTGACCGCGGCGGGCCAAATAAGATCGGGTCGGGGGATATTTGTATGACGGCCACACGGACCGCGGGCCTCACCGGCTAAGCGGCGAGGCCCGCGTCCCCCCGTGCAGCGGGCAAGCCGCTTACGCGAACTTCGAAAAATCCGGTTTGCGCTTCTCGAAGAAGGCGGTGAACGCTTCCTTCGCTTCGGGCGCGCGCAGCATCGCGCTGAACAGCTCGATTTCGGCCATCAGCGCCGTTTCGATCTGGGCGGCGCGCGGCTGCTTCATCAGCGACTTGGTGGCGCGCACCGAGGCGGCCGGCAGCGCCACCAGCTTGGCGGCCTGGCGCTTGGCAAAGGGCAGCAGTTCGTCGAGCGGCAGCACCTTCGACACCATGCCCATCTGGTAGGCTTCCTGCGCCGTGAACGCTTCGCCCAGCAGCAGCTTTTCGGCCGCGCGCGGGTAGCCGGCGATGGCCGGGAACAGCACGCTGGAGGCGAATTCAGGGCACAGGCCGAGCTGCACGAACGGCATGCTCAGCTTGGCGTTGTCGGCCGCGTAGACCATGTCGCAGTGCATCAGCATGGTGGTGCCGATGCCGATCGCCGCGCCCGACACCGCCGCCACCACCGGCTTGCTGCTGCCCGACAGCGCGCGCATGAACTGGTACACGGGGCGCGATGCGTCCGGCTTGCCGCCGGCAGGCGCGTTCTTCAGGAAGTCTTCCAGGTCGTTGCCGGCAGTGAAAATCTCCGGCTTGCCGATGAACAGGATGGCGCGCACCGCGGCATCGTTCTCGCCGTCGACCAGGGCGTCGGCCATGGTCTGGTACATGGCGCCGGTGATGGCGTTCTTGCGCTCGGCGCGGTTGAATTCGATCGTCAGGATGCCGTCGGTCTTGCTGGTCAAAATGTCCATGTGCCTGCCTTGTCTAGGTGAGCCAAAAAAAATGAAGGGCGCCCAAGTGTTGCCGAGCGCCCTTTTCGATCCGATCCGCCGCGCTTATACGCGCTCGAAAATCCCCGCGGCGCCCATGCCGGTGCCGACGCACATCGTCACCATGCCGTACTTGAGGTTGTTGCGGCGCAGCGCATGGATGACGGTGGCGGCGCGGATCGCGCCGGTCGCGCCGAGCGGATGGCCGAGCGCGATCGCGCCGCCCATCGGGTTGACCTTGGACGGGTCGAGGCCGAGGTCGCCCATCACCGCCAGCGCCTGCGCGGCGAACGCTTCGTTCAGCTCGATCCAGTCGAGCTGGTCCTGGGTGATGCCGGCGGCGGCGCAGGCGGCAGGGATCGCCACCTTCGGGCCGATGCCCATGATCTCCGGCGGCACGCCCTTGACCGCGAACGACGAGAACTTCGCCAGCGGGGTCAGGTTGTGCTCGCGCAGGATGCGCTCGGAAACGATCAGCAGCGCACCGGCGCCGTCCGACATCTGCGAGCTGTTGGCGGCGGTCACGGAACCCTTGGCGGCGAACACGGGTTTCAGCTTGCCGAGCGACTCCATGGTCGAATCGGCGCGCGCGCCTTCGTCGGTGTCGACGGTGCGGGTGGTGATGTCGACCTGGCCGGTGGCCAGGTTCGGCGTGCGCGTGATGATCTCGACCGGAGTGGTCTCGTCCTTGAAGAAGCCGGCCTGCTGGGCGGCGATGGCGCGGCGGTGCGACTCGACCGAGAAGGCGTCCTGCTGCTCGCGCGAGATCTTCCACTGCTTGGCGACGTTCTCGGCGGTGAGGCCCATGCCGTATGCCATGCCGACGTTCTCGTCGGTGAACATGTTCATATTCATCGATGGGTGGTGGCCCATCATCGGCACCATCGACATCGATTCGACGCCGCCGGCGATCATGACCTCAGCCTGGCCGACGCGGATGCGGTCGGCGGCCATCGCGATGGCGGTGATGCCGGAGGCGCAATAGCGGTTGACGGTGACGCCGCCGACCGTTTTCGGCAAGCCGGCCAGCAGCACCGACATGCGGGCGATGTTGAAACCCTGTTCGGCTTCCGGGAACGAGCAGCCGATGATGGCGTCGTCGATCAGCGCCGGGTCCAGGCCAGGGGCCTGCGCCATGGCCGACTGGATCGCGCGCACCAGCAGGTCGTCCGGACGGGTACTGCGGAACATGCCGCGCGGCGCCTTGCCGATCGGGGTGCGGGTGGCGGAGACGATGTATGCGTCTTGAAGTTGTTTGCTCATTTTTTATCTCTCAATCAGTTGCGGACCGGCTTACCGGTTTGCATCATGCCCATGATCCGTTCCTGGGATTTCGGATTGTTCAGCAGTTCGAGGAAGGCCTTGCATTCCATGTCGAGGAACCACTGCTCGTTGACCTGGCTGCCCTGGTCGACGTCGCCGCCGGTGACGATCTCGGCAATCATGTCGCCCAGCTTGTAGTCGTGCGCGGAGATGAAGCCGCCGTCGCGCATGTTGACCAGCTGCGCGCGGATCGTCGCCCAGCCGTAGCGGCCGGTGACGGTGACCAGCTTCTGCAGGGGCGGACGGTAGCCGGCGTCGAACATGGCGCGCGCTTCCACCTTGGCCACGTGCAGCAGCTCGTAGGCGTTGAAGACGATGACGTCGTCTTCCTTCAGGTAGCCCATCGCTTTCGCTTCCAGCGCCGACTTCGAGACGTTCGCCATGGCCGCGTTGGTGAAGCCGGTCTTGAGGAAGTGCAGGATGTCGCTGCCTTTGGCTTCGCCGGAAGCGCGTGCTGCCGCTTCCTTCAGGCCGCCGCCGGCCGGGATCAGGCCGACGCCGACTTCAACGAGGCCGATGTAGGACTCGATCGAGGCGACACGTTTCGATGCGTGCAGCGCCATCTCGCAGCCGCCGCCGAGCGCCAGGCCAGCGACAGCAGCGACCACCGGCACGTTCGAATACTTCATCGACATGAAGGTATCCTGCAGCAGCTTGATACCAGGGGCCATCGCCTTGGCGCCGCCCTGCATGAACAGCGGCAGCGCGGACTGCAGGTCGGCGCCGGCCGAGAAGGCGCCGCCTTCGGCTGCGTCGGTATTCCAGATGACCAGGCCCTTGAAGTTCTTTTCGGCTTCCGCCTGCGCCATTTTCAGGCCGTTGATGACGCCTTCGCCGATGACGTGCATCTTGGTCTTGAGCGAGATGACCAGCACCTCGTCGTCCATGTGCCAGATGCGCACCGAGTCGTCTTCGTGGAAGGTGGTGCCGGCGGTCTTGCCGTCGATGGCGCCACTGCCCAGTACCGGCGCGCGGAACGGCTGGCGCTTGTAGACTGCCAGCTCCGATTGCGGCACGAAGGCGTTCTTCGACGCCGAGTACGAACCTTCGGGGGCATGCACTCCGCCCTTTTCGGCGACCACGCCGCTGGTGACCCATTCGGGCAGCGGCGCGTTGCACAGCGCCTTGCCGGCGGCGATATCTTCATTGATCCAGGTGGCGATCTGCTGCCAGCCGGCGGCCTGCCACGTTTCGAACGGGCCGACGTTCCAGCCGAAGCCCCAGCGCATCGCGAAGTCGACGTCGCGCGCGTTGTCGGCGATGGAACCCAAGTGCACGGCGATGTAGTGGAAAGCGTCGCGGAAGATCGCCCACAGGAACTGCGCCTGCGGGTTGGTCGATTCGCGCAGCGCCTTGAACTTCTTGACCGGGTCTTTCTCTTTCAGGATGCGCGCGACGATGTCGGCAGCCTTGCCGCCGCCGGCGACGTATTCGCCGGTGGCGAAGTCGAGGCGCTGGATGTCCTTGCCGACCTTCTTGTAGAAGCCGGCGCCGGTCTTCGAGCCCAGGGCGCCATTGGCAACCAGCTTGGCCAGCACGTCAGGGGTCTTGTAGACGGCGAAGAACGGGTCGTCGGCCAGGTTGTCCTGCATGGTCTTGATCACGTGACCCATCGTGTCCAGGCCGACCACGTCGGCGGTGCGGAAGGTGCCCGACTTGGCGCGACCGAGCTTGGCGCCGGTCAGGTCATCGACGACGTCGACCGACAGGCCGAATTTTTCGGCTTCGTGGATGGTGGCCAGCATGCCGAAGATACCGACGCGGTTGGCGATGAAGTTAGGCGTGTCCTTGGCGCGCACGACGCCCTTGCCCAAGGTGGTCGTCAGGAAGCCTTCGAGCTGGTCGACGATGGCCGGGCTGGTCGACGCGGTCGGGATGATCTCGACCAGGTGCATGTAGCGCGGCGGATTGAAGAAGTGGACGCCGCAGAAGCGCGCCTTCAGTTCGGCGTCGAAGCCGTCGGCCAGCGCGGTGATCGACAGGCCGGAGGTGTTCGAGGCGAAGATGGCGTTCGGCGCGATGTGCGGCGCGACCTTCTTGTACAGGTCGTGCTTCCAGTCCATGCGCTCGGCGATGGCTTCGATGATCAGGTCGCAGCCGGCCAGCAGCTCGAGGTTGTCTTCGTAGTTGGCGACCTGGATCAGGGCGGCGTCGTCCTTGTTACCGAGCGGCGCCGGGCTGAGTTTTTTCAGGTTCTCGATGGCGCGCAGCACGATGCCGTTCTTGTTTCCTTCCTTTGCCGGCAGGTCGAACAGCACTACCGGCACTTTGGCGTTGATGCAGTGGGCGGCGATCTGCGCGCCCATCACACCGGCGCCGAGCACGGCGACTTTTTTGACGATGAAATTGGTCATGGCTTTCCTTTGTTATTCCGTATCGACAGACTAATTAGAACAAATCGGCGTCGAGCGCCAGCAGGTTGGCCGAGCCGGAGCGGGCCTGGCGGATCAGCATCGCCGTTTCAGGATACAGGCGCGCGAAGTAGAAGCGCGCCGTCGCCAGCTTGGCCTTGTAGAAGGTGTCGCCCGAGTCTTCCTTGGCCAGCGCGATCTTCGCCATCTGCGCGAAGAAGTACGAGTAGACCATGTGGC
>JBBRXM010000067.1:0-27416 GCA_038248405.1 Burkholderiales bacterium | reverse complement strand
TAGAGGCCTAGGACATCACCCTTTCACGGTGAGTACAGGGGTTCGAATCCCCTTGGGGACGCCAGGATTCATGCAGTAAAGGCCGGGGTGGCGGTATGCCGCCCCAGGACAGGTTTCTGTCCCCATCGTCTAGAGGCCTAGGACATCACCCTTTCACGGTGAGTACAGGGGTTCGAATCCCCTTGGGGACGCCAGATAAAAGCCGGAGCAGACCAACGCGCATGCGCGTATAGGTGCTCCGGCTTTTTCACGTGCGCAGGCTTTTCTTCGTGCGTTACTTGCGGTGAAATTGCACGCAAAATCGTACCGGCCCGATTGCCGCGACTTCATGCCTGGCCTGCGGCGCGATGATGCCGGGGTTTCCGGGCGTGAGCACGTGTTCTTCGAGCGCCGGCTCCAGTTCGCGGTAGAGCAGCGAACCTTCGATGATCTCGATGCGGCCCCAGACGCCGGCCGCGGTGGAGTGGCTGCGCAGCAGGCCGGCTGGAATCGTGCTTTCGGTGAACTCGGGCGTCGATTTATAGTGCGCCACGTCTTCAGGCAATGTTTTCATCGGCTTCTCCCGTCACGACGACCTTGCCGAAGAAGCCCAATTGCAGGCTGGCGGCGATGCGCCTCGCAACCATCGCCAATTCCGTGGCAATGGGCGGCGCAAACAGGCGCGCGCTGGTCGACTGGAACAGTTCCAGCCAACGCCTGAAGTGTTCCGGCTCGATACCGGTCAGCGCCATGTGCTTGCCGAACACGTTGCCCTGGAATTCTTTTGTCTTGAGCATGGTGGTGCACCAGAAGTCGACCATGCGGCCGAGGTGGGTGTCCCAGTGGCTGCCGATGGCAACGTTGAACACGGGACCGAGCACCGGGTCGGCGCGCACCTCGTCGTAAAAGGTGTGGACCAGCGTAGTGATCGATTCCCGGTTTAATTCCAGTTGCATGGTGTCTCATCGTGAAGCAGGGTAGGAATCGATTCTACCTTGGTTTGCAGGTCGTCCTGCGCGCAGCGTCAGGCGGCAGCCCGCGCACCGGTGCGTACCGTTCGACGTTATCGAAGAAATATTGATCGATCGGTCAGCCGGAGGAGGGAATGAATTCAGATAAAATGACGGCCTCGGATTTACGCTGCGCTCACATGCTTACTCACACTTCCACACTCGCCATTTTCTGCAAGGTCGTCGACAACTACGGCGACATCGGCATCTGCTGGCGCTTCGCGCGACAGTTGCAGCAAGAGCATGGCGTGGCTGTGACGCTGTGGGTCGACAACTTGCACAGCTTTCAGAGGATATGCCCGCAGGTCGAGACCGGCGCCGCAACGCAGGCGGTAGCCGGCGTCACGGTTCGCCACTGGCGCGGCCAGGACGACGCGTTTTCGCCCGCCGATATTGCCGATATCGTCATCGAATTTTTCGCCTGTGACATTCCGCCGGGTTATATCGCGGCGATGGCGCAGTGTGAGCCGCGTCCAGTCTGGCTTAACCTCGAAGGCCTCAGTGCGGAAGAGTGGGTGGAGGGCTGCCATACCTTGCCGTCGCCGCATCCGCGCCTGCCTTTGGTGAAACATTTTTTCTTCCCTGGCTTCACCAGCAAGACGGGCGGCCTGCTGCGCGAGGCATCGCTGGAGCAGCAGCGCCGGCAGTTCCAGTCCGATCCGGCGGCGATGGCGGCGTTCCTGGCGCAGTTTGGCGTCACGCCGGCCGAGATGGCGTCGACCAGGGTGTCGCTGTTCTGCTATCCGCATGCGCCGGTCGCGGCCATGTTCGATATCTGGCAAGGCGGCGAAAAGGCGCTCACTTGCCTGGTCCCGGAAGGGGTTGCCACCGACGCCGTGCAGGCGTTCCTGGGCAGTGCAGCCGATGCCGGCGCGTCTGCCACGCGCGGCGCGCTGACGGTGCGCGTGCTGCCGTTCGTGCCGCAGCCAGACTACGACAAATTGTTGTGGGCATGCGACCTCAACTTCGTGCGCGGCGAGGACTCGATCGTGCGCGCGCAGTGGGCGGGGCAACCTTTCATCTGGCATATCTACCCGCAGGACGAGAACCTGCACCACAAGAAGCTGCGCGCCTTCCTCGGCCGTTATTCGGCCGGCATGGGCAGTCTCGACGCGTTTTCGCTGCGCTGGAACGACGCCCGCCACGACGGCGCCGAACAGGCCGACTGGCCGGCGCTGTGGCGCGCGTTCGAGGCCGACATGCCGGCGATTGCCCGCCGCACCGCCGAGTGGCATGGCGAAATGCTGGAAAATGGCGACCTCGCCAGCAACTTGCTGGCGTTCGCCCGCTCGCTGCGGCAAGAGGCCGACAAAACTCGGGTATAATGCCCGGTTATTCTGGACCGTATTTATTTATTCGATCAAACGTGAGCTTGCGGCGCTTGGCCGAGAGGCGACAGATGATTTTTATGCAACCCACTTTTTACGTACACTCTCTATGAAACCTGCAAAAGAAATTCGCGTTGGCAACATCATCATGGTCGACGCGAAGCCAATGATCGTATTGCGTTCCGACGTCAACGGTTCGAGCCGCACGGGCTTCACCTACAAATGGAAGATGAAAAATCTCCTGACCGACACGCCGATGGAAAACGTGTTCCGTGGTGACGACAAGTTCGACGTCGTCGTGCTCGACAAGAAGCCGGTGACCTACTCGTACTTCGCTGATCCGCTGTTCGTGTTCATGGACGCCGAATACAACCAGTATGAGATCGAAGAAGAGAACCTGGGCGAAGCGCTGCACTACCTGAAAGACGGCATGGAATGCGAAGCCGTGTTCTACAACGAAAAAGCGATCTCGGTCGAACTGCCGACCACCATCGCGCGCAAGGTGGCGTACTCGGAGCCTGCGGTCAAGGGCAACACCTCGGGTAACGTGCTGAAAGAAGCGAAGATCGAAAACGCGATCGAAGCGCACCAGCACAGCGTGCAGGTTCCGCTGTTCGTCAGCACCGACGACGTCATCGAAATCGACACCCGCACCAACGAGTACAAGCGCGTGGTCCGCAACTAAATCGCCGCGCTCCAAAGGAACGCTGCCGCGGTCGGGCAGCGTTTTTTTTCGCCCAAAATTTAATCGAGGGGTCAGACCCCGGTTTTTCTGTCAGGGGTCTGACCCCGGTGTTGTTAGCGGCAAACTACACCGGGGTCAGACCTAGCTCTGACCCCATTGCTCTTCTGAATTCGCGTTTGCGGCTGCCAACTCGACCGGGGTCGGACCCCCAACGGAAACACCGGGGTCCGACCCCTAAGGCACCTTGCTGGTATGCTATCCATTGTTTAATTTCAACAGGGAGTGTGCATGGATCGCAGGGACTTTGTTCGACTCGGCATGGCTGCCACCGCCGTCGCCACCGCATCGACGGCATCGGCCGCCGGCAAGCCAGCCACCGCCGGCGGCATCCTGGAAGCGGGCGTGCTGGAGCAGCAGGCGCGCATGCAGGCCGGCTCGCTCACGTCGCGCTCGCTCGTGGCGCAATACCTGGCGCGCATCGCCGCCATCGACAAGCGCGGCCCGCGCCTGAACGCCGTCATTGAACTCAATCCCGACGCGCTCGACATCGCCGCCGCCATGGACCGCGAACGCGCCGCCGGCAAACTGCGCGGCCCGCTGCACGGCATCCCGGTACTGCTGAAGGATAATATCGCCACCGCCGACAAGATGAGCACCAGCGCCGGCTCGCTGGCGCTGGCCGGCGTGCGCGCCACCCGCGATGCGCACGTCGCCGCACAGCTGCGCGCGGCCGGCGCCGTCATCATCGGCAAGACCAACCTGTCCGAGTGGGCCAACATGCGCTCGACCCACTCGGTCAGCGGCTGGAGCGGGCGCGGCGGCCTGACCAGGAATCCGTATGCGCTCGACCGCAACACCAGCGGCTCGAGCTCCGGCTCGGGCGCGGCAATCGCGGCCAGCCTGGCCACGCTGGCCGTCGGCACCGAGACCGACGGCTCGATCGTCTCGCCGGCGTCGACCTGCGGCCTGGTCGGCATCAAGCCGACGCTGGGCCTGGTCAGCCGCAGCGGCATCATCCCGATCGCCGCCTCGCAGGACACCGCCGGCCCGATGACGCGCACCGTCGCCGATGCCGCCCTGATGCTCGCCGCGATGGCCGGCGCCGATCCGGCCGACCCCATCACGCGCGAAGGCGCCGGCAAGGCCGATTACGCCGCGGCGCTGGTCAAGGGTGGCCTGCAGGGCAAGCGGCTCGGCGTGGCGCGCAATTTCTTCGGCAGCGCCGACGCCGTCGACGCCATCATCGAGCGCGAGCTGGCGGTGCTCAGGGCGCAGGGCGCGGTGCTGGTCGACGTCACCGTGCCCAACATCGACAAGTACGGCGACAGCGAGACCGAAGTGCTGCTGTATGAATTCAAGCCGGGTCTGGAGGCCTACCTGGCCGGCTATGCGCCGCACGCGCCGGTGAAGAACATGGCCGACCTGGTCGCCTTCAACGTCAAGCACGCCGACAAGGAGATGCCGTACTTCGCGCAGGAGCACCTGGTCAAGTCGCAGGCCACGGCGGGCCTGGCCGAGAAGGCATACACCGACGCGCTGGCCAACAACCACCGCTACGCGCGCGCCGAAGGCATCGACCAGGTCATGAAGGAGCACCGGCTCGACGCGCTGGTGGCGCCCACCGGCGGGCCGGCCTGGCTCACCGATTTCATCAACGGCGACCATTACGGCGGCAGCTTTTCGTCGCCGGCGGCGGTGGCCGGCTACCCGCACATCACCGTGCCGGCCGGCTACACCAACGGCCTGCCGGTGGGGATATCGTTCGTCGGCGCCGCCTTCAGCGAGGCCGCGCTGATCGGCATGGCGTACGCCTACGAACAGGCGACGCTGCACCGCCGCGCGCCGCGCTTTCCCGCATCGGTGAACCTGCCGGCATAAAATCCCTGAAAGGGCTTGACGTCTATGTGACGGTTGTCGCATACTTGCTTCCAACGTCACATAGGAGCAGCATCATGTCGGTACCATCCATGTCGGAACTGAGCCTGCTGAAGGCCCTCTGGAAAGAGCAGCCCTTGAGCGCGCGCGAGATCCACCAGCGCGTCGAGCCCGAACTGGGCTGGTCGTTTTCGTCGACCCGCAAGACGCTCGAGCGGATGCTGGAAAAAACGATGGTCATCCAGCACACCCGCCACGGCGTTCAGGTCTACGAGGCGGGCCTGGAAAAGGTCGGCACGCTGGCCGCCTTCGCGCACGACTTCGGCCATCGCGTGATGGAGATGGAAGGCCCGCTGCCGGCCAATATGTTCACCGGCAGTAAACTGATCGACGAGCAGGAGCTCGAACAGCTCGAGCAGATGCTGCAGGACTGGCCGGCCGACAAGGACACCGGCCAATGATCGCCGCCGAGCTGCTGTCCCTGCAGTTCATGCGGGCGAGCCTGGGCTGCATCGTCGCCAGCCTGGCCGCGTGGGCCGTGCTGTCGGCAGCCTGCCGCCGCTGGCCGGCACTGGCGCTGTCGCGCCGCGCATGCATGGTGGCGCAGCTGCTTGCCGTCGGCGCTTTCCTGCTGGTGCTGGCGCCGCAAAGCGAGCGCCTGAGCGTCATGCCCGCCATCGAACTGGCGCCGGCGCAGCAGCCGGCGGCGCAGTTCGAGGCGGCGCCGCTCGACGCCGGCGCGCAGGACGCCTCGGGCGACTGGCTGCTGCGCGCGGCGCAAGCATGGCTGGCCGTGTACTTTGCCGGCGCCTGCGTGGCCGTCGTGCGCCTCGGCCTGGCCCAGCGCGCGCTGCGCGGCCTGGTGCGCGGCGCCACCCGCCTCACCGACCTGCGCGCGCACGCCGGTTTCGGCGCGGTGTCCACCACTGTCGACGTGTACGAAACCGAACTGGCGGTGTCGCCGATGCTGATCGGCGTCTGGCGCCCGGTGCTGCTGCTGCCGCGCCACCTGCGCGGCTTCGACGTGCTTCAGCAGCAGATGATCGTCGCCCACGAACTGACGCACCTGCGCCGCAACGATCCGCTGTGGATGGCGGCCAGCATCGCAACCCAGACCGCGCTGTGGTTCAACCCGGTGATGCGCGAACTGGCCGAACGGCTGACCTGGGCGCAGGAACTCAGTTGCGACCAGCAGGTGCTCGAAGGGCGATCGCAGCCGCAACGCCAGGCCTACGCCGCCGCGCTGGTCGGCCAGCTCAAGCTGCAGCGCCACGCGTTCGGCCACGCGCTCGCCTTCGGCGGCTTCAGCGCCACTTCGCTGGCCGCGCGGATCCTGCTGATCCGCCAGGGCGGCGCGCGCGCCATCGGCGTGCTGCGCCGCTGCGCCGTGGTAGTCGGCTTCGGCGCCGTGTTCGCCGCCAGCCTGGCGCTGCAGCCGGCATTCGCCTGGCGCCTCCCGCAGCTAACGCTGGAGCAGGCGCCCGCCGTGATGGAATGGCACGCGCCGCTCCAGCATGCACGGGTGTCGAGCTTCTTCGGCGTCGTCTCGCCGCTGCGCCCGCAAGGCCATCGCGGCATCGACTTCATCGCCAGGCCCGGCACGCCGGTGCTGGCCAGCGCCGACGGCGCGGTGGTCAGTTCGTCCGACCTCGACGCCGGCGGCGCCAAATACGGCAAGACGATCATCGTCGCCCACGCCAACGG
This sequence comes from Burkholderiales bacterium, assembly GCA_038248405.1. Classification (GTDB taxonomy): domain Bacteria; phylum Pseudomonadota; class Gammaproteobacteria; order Burkholderiales; family Burkholderiaceae_D; genus JAFCUW01. Next base: position 20,835 of record JBBRXM010000067.1, on the reverse strand, counting down.
TTTCAATACCGTGTACGCGCACCTGGGCAGCCGGCTGGTGGCCGAAGGCGACATCGTCAAGGCCGGACAGCGCATCGGCCTGTCCGGCGCCACCGGCAAGGTGACCGGCCCGCACCTGCATTTCGAAGTGCGGCGCGGCGGCCAGACCGTCAACCCCGAAACCATGCTGGCCGGCCTGGCCGCAAACGCCACCCCGCACGCCTTGCGCACCCGCCTCACCCGTACCGAACACTAAACCCCGCCACTGTTTCCGGCCCGCCCGGCGCTGCCCGGCGCGGCGCTGGATCCGTGCGTCCCAACGCTTCCCACATGGACCTTCCAATGCCTCGTCACGCCTGCCTGTTCACCCTCTACTTGTGCTCGGCCGCGGCCGTCGCGCAGACCGTCGACATCACCGCCACGCGCGAGCGTGCCCGCCAGCTCGACACCGGCGCCGTCACCGTCGTCGGGCGCGACGACCTGCTGCGCTATGGCGACCAGAACGTCGCCGATGCCCTCAAGCGCATGCCCGGCATTACCGTCGCCGGCGGCGACATCCGCATGCGCGGCCTGGGCAAGGGCTACACCCAGCTGCTGCTCAACGGGCAGCCGGTGCCGGCCGGTTTTGCCATCGACAGCATCTCGCCGGAGCTGGTCGAACGGGTCGAGGTCATGCGCGTGGCCACCGCCGAACTGGGCGCCCAGGCCATCGCCGGCAGCATCAACATCGTGCTGCGCAAAAGCGCCGCGCGCGCGCAGCGCGAATGGAAGGCGGCAGTGGCGGCCAATCGCGGCCAACTGACGCCGGAGCTGGTGGCCCAGGCGAGCGGAAAAGGCGTCGGCTGGTCATACACGGTCGCCGGCGTGTTCACCGGCAGCCGCACCGTCAGCCCGTCGGTCGACGATGAACTCGGCTTCGACGCCGCCGGCGCGCTCACGCTGCGGCGCCGCACCGAGGTGCGCCAGAGCGACATCCGGCCCAGCCTGAACCTGACGCCGCGCGTGAGCTGGACGCTGGCCAACGGCGACACGCTGACCTCGCAAAGTTTCTTGCGCGCCATGAAGCTCGAGCTGGGCACCAGCTCGCGCGACGTCACCAGCATCGGCCAGCCGACGCCGTTTCCGGATAATGCGTCGATGTTTCGCGCGCACGCGCAGACGGTGCGCAGCAGCCTGCAGTGGCTGCACCAGGCCGGGGAGGGCGGGCGCTGGGACGTCATCGTCGGCGCCAGTCGCTTCGTTCGCGACGCAAGCAATACCTTCGAGGGCCACGCCGCCGGCGCCGCCGCGGCGCTGGTGCGCCTGGTCGATTCGTCGGCCGGCGAGGACGGCGTCAACTTCGGCGGCAAGTTTTCGCACACCCTGGGCGCGCACGCACTGCTGGCGGGATGGGATGCGGCGCACGGACGGCGCACCGAAAGCCGTCTCGAACACCTGGAGCCGGGCGACACGGTGGCCGCTGTCGGCAACGAACTGTATGGGGCGCGAATGGATCGCCTGGCGCTGTTCGCGCAGGACGACTGGAGCATCGCGCCGGCGCTGTCGGTGTCCGCTGGTCTGCGGTGGGAGATGCTGCGCACCCGCACCGACGGCAACGTGCTGGCCGAAGTGGGGCGGCGCACCCACGTGCTAAGCCCGCTGGTGCAGGTGCTCTACAAATTGGGCGATTCGCGCCAGCTGCGCGCCGGCCTCACGCGCACCTTCAAGATGCCGACGCTGGCCAGCCTGGCAATGCGCCGCTACACCGTCGACAACAACAACAGCGCCCTGAGCGCCAACCAGCAAGGCAATCCCTACCTGCTGCCGGAGCGCGCCTGGGGCCTGGACTTCGCTTACGAGCGCTACTTCGGCAAGAGCGCGATGGCCAGCGTGAGCACCTATGCGCGCCGCATCGACGACGTCACCATCGACCGCGTCGAGCAGGCCGGCGCGACCTGGATCAGCACCCCGGTCAATGCCGGCCGCGCGCGCACGTGGGGGATCGAACTGGAAGCGAAATTCCCGGTGGCGGCGTTCGAGCTGTGGGCCAATGCCGCGCGCAACTGGTCGCGGGTGGAGAGCATTCCCGGCCCCGATAACCGGCTCGCCGGCCAGGCGCCGTTCAGCGCCGGCTTCGGCATCGATCATCGCATGGCGGCGCTGCCGCTGACGCTGGGCGCCAGCTTCAGCCTGCGCGGCGGCGGGCCGGCACGCCTGTCCGAACGCACCGCCGCATGGAGCGGCGTTCAGCGCGAGCTGGGAATGGTGGCAGTGCTGCGGCTCGATGCGCGCAGCCAGTGGCGGCTGTCGGTGGCGAACGCGCTCGGCCAGGATCAGCTGGGCCAGGCCAGCTTCGCCGACCGGTCGGCACGCTTGCAGACCGCGACGACGACGCCGACGTCGCCGACGCTGCGGCTGGCGTTCGAGCACAAGCTCGACTGAGGACGCAGGGTGCGGCCTATTTGCTCTTCTTGGCCTTGACGAACACCGGGCCCCACAGCGGGTGGCCGTGTTCGCCTGCCTCGAGGTCGAACGACGGATCGAGCTTGAGCGCTTTTTCGAACTGCAGGCGGCACAGCGTCTGGCGCGACGTCAGGCAGTAACTGAAGGCGGTGTACTTGAGCGCTTCGACCTGGGTGGCCCTGGAGCCGCCGGTAACGTCCGACGCCCCCAACCGCTTGATGGCGTCGTTGTAGTCGCCGTTGTTGTACATGGCGATGCCTTCCTTGAGCCCCGAAGCCAGCGGCGCGGGGGCGGCGGGCGCCGTCGCTGCGGCGCCGGCCGCTGCGCCACCGGCTGCTGCGCCGGCGTTCTTCGCGCCGCCGATGCGCGGCAGGTTGGCGCAGCCGGTGAGGACGATTGCGCCGAGCAGGCAGGCGAGGGAATAGGAGCGAATCTGTTTCATGGTTGGGTCCTGATTTGGTTTTTATTTTTTCGCGGACGCGAAGTCGTGCTCGATCGTGCCGGTCTTGTTCTTGCCAGGGTCGAGATTGATGAAGTGGTCCGGAAAGCTCGGATTGACGATGCGGATCCTGTGGCGGCCGGCCGGCAGCACCAGCTTTTTCATCGGCGGGCTGACGCCCCGTTCGCGGCCGTCGACGTAGACGGTGCCCCACGGCTTGATCGCCAGTTTGTACGATACCGACTCGATCACCGGAGCGTGCGTTTTCGGTTCGGCCGGCGGCGGCGCCTCGGGGGTAACGCTCGCCGGCGCAGGCGCCGGTACCGGCGCCTCCTCGGGCTCATCGTTCGGCGCCTCCTTCGGCGCAGCCGTCGCCGCCGCCAGCGGCTCCGCTTTCGGTTCGGCCGACGCCGGTGCCGCCATCACCGCCGGCTCGATTGTTTCGGCCGGCAGCGGCGACGCGTTTCGCGCGTGCGGCAGCGCGATCATGATCGTATCGTCGTTGGTGCTGTGCACCAGTGCATACAGTCCGCTGCCGGCGAGCGCCACCAGCGCGGCGGCGGCGGCGATGAATTGCCAGCGCTTGCGGCCTGCCGGCACAGGCGCAGCCGGCGGCGCCTCGAGTGGGGGCGTCGCCACCGGCATCGCCGTCGCCGGGCCGGTGGTGGCGCCATCGGCATCCGGCCGTGCGGCAGGCGCGCCGCGCTGGCCGTTGCCGGCGGCGCGTACCGGCGGCCCCAGCGAGACGATGCCGAGCAGCTCGCGGAATTCGTCGATCGTCTGCGGCCGGTCCTGCGACAGCACCGCCAGCGCCTTATCGATCGCCTTCAGGAACTCCGCGCTGTAGCCTTCCGGCGCCTGCACCGACAGCGGCACCACGGGATCCTTGATCATGCGCGCGATCGAACTTGGCGGCGCCTGCCGGACGATGGCGAAGTACATCACCGCCGCCAGCGCATAGATGTCGGTGAACGGACCCTGTTCGAGCGAAGCGTCGCCGGCGTACTGCTCGACCGGCGCGTAGCCGGGCTTGAGGATGACGGTCAGGCCCTTCGTCATGTCGCCGATGATCTGGCGCGCCGAACCGAAATCGAGCAGCACGGCGTCGCCGCTGGTTTGCACGATGATGTTGTCGGGCGAGACGTCGCGGTGCACGATCTGCATCGTGTACAGCATCTCGAGCGCCTGCAGGATCTGGCGCAGGATCTTGCGGCACCAGGCCTCGTCGACCAGCTCCGGGCTGGTGGCGACGATGTCCTTGATGGTGCGGCCTTCGTAGTACTGCATCGCGGTGTAGGCGGTGCGGTTCTGCTCCCAGAAGCGGTACACCTTCACCAGCGACGGATGGTCGAACTGCGCCAGGAAGCGCGCCTCGTTGATGAAGCTTTTCAGGCCCAGCTTGAAGGTGTCCTGGTGGCGCTCGGCGCGCAGCGAAACGCCGCGGTCGCCGCCGCGCATGGCCAGCGCGCTCGGCATGTACTCCTTGATCGCCACGGTGCGCTGCAGCGAATGGTCGTAGGCGAGATAGACGATGCCGAAGCCGCCCTCGCCGAGCACGCCGGTGATTTCGAAGTCGGACAGGCGGGTGCCGATCGGCAGGCAGTTTTCCGAACCGCCCGCGCCCGCTGGCGCTGCCGTGCTCATGGCGCCGCTTCCTGCTGGTGCACGCGGATCGCGTACGCCGAATAATTATCGCGCTCCTTGCCGGCCGCGGCGACCGCGGCGTCGGCGTGCGCGCACATCGCCGCCAGCCAGTCCTCGCTGCGGGCGGTGGCCGACAAGGCCCGCTCCATCGCCGCTTCCGGCACCCACTCCCACAGGCCGTCGCTGCAGACGAGCAGGGCGTCGCCCGGCGCCAGCGCGATCGCGCCCTCGCTGACGGCCACCGGCGTCTCGCCTTCGGCGCCGACTGCCGCCAGCAGGATATGGCGCTGCGGATGCACGCGCTGCTGGTCGGCGCTGGCGTAGCCGGCGTCGATCAGCTGCTGCGTCAGGCTGTGGTCGCGGGTGACGGCGTGCAGGCGCGCGCCGCGGAACAGGTAGATGCGGCTGTCGCCCAGGTGGGCCCAGAGCGCGCTTGCTGCCGCCTCGTCGATCAGCAGCGCGGCGACGGTCGAGCTCATGTCCGCCAGCTCCGCGCCGGCGGCGCGCGCCGCCGCCACGCGTTCGATCGAAGCGCCCACATACGCCAGCAGCGCCGGCGCGCCGAACGCCGGCGCGGCGCCGAATGCGCCCAGCAGCGCATCGACCACCAGGCGCGACGCCACTTCGCCGCCGTGATGGCCGCCGGTGCCGTCGGCGACCACGAAGCAGGTCAGCTCGCCGTTGCGCGCGGCGCCGATCGCGTCTTCATTGGTGGCGCGCATGCCGATCTCGTTCGCCTGCGCCCACGACAGCCTGACCGCGCCCTTATCCATGTCCGGCGTCCTTGTCGCTGGCATCGACGAGGCGTTCGACCTCCTGCTCGTACGCGGCGAGGAAGGCGGCGCCGAACAGGGACTTGAACTGGTCTTGCGCTTCGCCGTCGATGGCGCCGTACTGGCCCAGGTATTGCTGCCACAGCGCGGCGGCGCGGCGCGACGGCGCGAGCTTGTCGAGCAGGCCAGCCGGCGGCAGCGCGGTCTCCAGCTGCGCCGGGGACAGGCGCGCCATCATCGAGGCCATGCTGGCGCGGGTGCCGGCGACCACGCCCATCTGGTGGCCGCGCAGGTCGCGCCAGGCGTCGTCGATTGCTTCGAGCGGCTCCATGAAACCGGGCATTTTCTTGCGCAGCATCTGGGTCAGCACGGTCTGGCTGTCGGGGAAAAACTTGAGGGGATTGTTGTTGCGTACCAACACCATGGTGACGTCGGCCTTCACTTCCTGCTTCACCAGCGAGCGCAGCGCCAGCAAGTCGATCGCGCCCTGCAGCGAAGTGGCCATGAGCTTGCCGAGCAATTCCATCATGTCCGGCGTCAGTTCGGCCGAAATGGCGTCGCCGCCGATGCCGGCGCCGCGCAGGAAAGCCTGCTTCAAAGCGCGCGCTTCGGGCGACTCGAGCCCGGCCGCCGAGGCGGGGACATCGGGTGCGGCGGGGGATGGCATTGTCATAGTGTGCAGACGGGAGCGGCGTCCATGTTTATCTACAGCAATAATGCCAGATTCGGAACGAGAGTGCACGCGCAAACGTGCGTCGCGCGCGCGTCAGGCCGGCTCGGTCAAGCTCAAGCGTCGATGAAACGCATCTTGAAGCTGCGGCCCTTGATGTTGCCGAAGTCACGGCCGAGCTTGTTGCCGGCGTTGAGGCGCGCGAAGGCCTGCCCGGCGATGTGGCGGTCGAGCGCGACGTAGGTCTGGAATTCGGTGACGTTGATCTTGCCGACTTGTTCTTTTTGCAGGCCGGCGTCGCCGGTCAGCGCGCCCAGCAGGTCGCCCGGGCGCAGCTTGTCCTTCTTGCCGCCCATGATGCACAGCGTGACCATCGGCGCCGGCGCCGCTTCCAGTTCGGCGTCTTCGAGTTCGGCCAGGTCGTGCCACGACACTTTCGCGCCCTGGTAGTCCTCGATCAGGCGCACCCATTTCTTTTCGTTGGGCGCGCACAGCGACAGCGCCAGGCCCGATTCGCCGGCGCGGCCGGTGCGGCCGACGCGGTGGATGTGCACTTCGGTGTCTTTCGAGACGTCGACGTTGATCACCGCGCCCAGGCTGGCGATGTCGAGGCCGCGCGCGGCGACGTCGGTTGCCACCAGCACCGAGCAGCTGCGGTTGGCGAACAGCACCAGGATCTCGTCGCGTTCGCGCTGTTCCAGTTCGCCGTACAGCGCCAGCGCGGAGAAGCCTTGCGACCGCAGTTCGGCGGCCAGTTCGCGGCAGTGCACCTTGGTGTTGCAGAACGCCAGCGTCGACACCGGCTTGAAATGCTTGAGCAGCTTGCCGACGGCGGCGTCGCGCTCGTCGAAGCCGACTTCGTAGAAGCGCTGTTCGATCTGGCTGGCGTCATGCTGCGCCTCGACCTTGATCTCGACCGGGTCGCGCAAAAACAGTTCGGTGGCGCGGCGGATGTCGTCCGGGTAGGTGGCCGAGAACAGCAAGGTCTGGCGGCGCGCCGGGCAGGCGGACACGATGCCGGCGATTTCGTCGTAGAAGCCCATGTCGGTCATGCGGTCGGCTTCGTCGAGCACCAGCGTCTGCACGTTGGCCAGGTTCAGGGTGCCGCGGCCGAGGTGGTCGCGGATGCGGCCCGGAGTGCCGACGACGATGTGGGCGCCGTGTTCGAGCGAGGCCATTTGCGGGCGCATCGGCGCGCCGCCGGTCAGCGTCAGGATCTTGATGTTGCCTTCGCCGCGGGCGAGGCGGCGCAGTTCGTTGGCCACCTGGTCGGCCAGTTCGCGCGTCGGGCACAGCACCAGCCCCTGGATGGCGAACCACGCGGGATTCAACTTGTGCAGGATGCCGATGCCGAACGCCGCGGTCTTGCCGCTGCCGGTCTTGGCCTGCGCGATCAGGTCGCGCCCGTGCAGCACCGGCGGCAGGCTCTGGGCCTGGATCGTCGTCATCTCGTGGTAGCCGAGGGTGTCGAGATTGGCCAGCAGCGAAGGGCTGAGCGGCAGCGTGGAAAAGGCGTTCGGGTTCATGGGCGTGCCAAAGGAAGGTTACAGGGAGGCCGCAGGAACCGGCCGGTGATGCAAGCAGCGAAGGCTAGTCTAGCAGGCGGCGGCCCACACCGGCAGGCCCGACAGGTCGAGGCCTTCTTCGCGGCGCCAGACGGGCAGGCCGCTGGCGTCGGTTTCGTCGAGCAGTTCGAGCTGCTGCTGGCGGATGCCGGCGCCGCGGTTGCGCGGGGTGCGCTTGGCCGGTGCGCTGGCGATGGCGGGGAAAGCTGGCGGCAAATCGGCGTCGAAGCCAACCAGGTCCAACGTCGCGTTGTCTTTTTTGTCTCTCATGGCGCTCGTTGCAGCTGCGTCCTCCGCGTCGCAAGTAAATACGCGCCGCAGAAAACAAAAGCCCGGCTGCAAGAGTCGGGCTCGATGTTTAAAACTAGTGTCTGGTTGCGGGGACAGGATTTGAACCTGTGACCTTCGGGTTATGAGCCCGACGAGCTGCCAGACTGCTCCACCCCGCAGGACAGATTATACGGACAAACGGGCGCGGGCGCAATGCTCAATCGTTTCTAACGTGCAGCGAGGCGCCATAGCGAGGTCAGCTCGGCCGCACGGGCCGCGTGCAGCGGGTCGGTTTCGTCGCTGGCGCGCGGATGGGTAGGGCGCACGTCGTGGCGATCGAGGACCTGCAGGCCGGCCGCCTCGATCCAGCCCAGCAGCTGTTCGCGCGGGCGCAGGCCGAGGTGTTCGGCCAGGTCCGACAGGATCAGCCAGCCTTCGCCGCCGGGCGCCAGGTGGGCGGCCAGTCCGTTCAGGAAGCCCTTGAGCATGCGGCTGTCGGGGTCGTAGATGGCGTATTCGATCGATGAGCTGGGGCGCCCCGGCAGCCACGGCGGATTGCACACCACCAGCGGCGCACGCCCTTCCGGGAACAGGTCGGCCTGCAGCACCTCGACCTGGCCGTCGAGGCCCAGGCGGTGCAGGTTTTCGCGCGCGCACGACAGCGCGCGCGCATCCATGTCGGTGGCGACGACCTTGGCGACGCCGCGTTTTGCCAGCAGCGCGGCCAGCACGCCGGTGCCGGCGCCGATGTCGAAGGCGAGCGTGGCGCCGGCCGGCAGCGGCGCATTGGCGACCAGGTCGACGTATTCGCCGCGGATCGGCGAGAACACGCCGTAGTGGGGATGGATGCGGGCGCCGAGCGCGGCGATCTCGACGCCGTTCTTGCGCCATTCGTGGGCGCCGATCAGGCCGAGCAGTTCGCGCAGCGAGGCCACGAAAGGCTGGTCGGCTCGGCCGTAGGCTTCGTTGCAGGCCTGCTGCACGTCGGGCGCGCGGCGCAGCGGGATGGTGTAGTCGGCGTTGAAGGGAATGAGCAGCATCGCCAGCGTGCGCGCGCGCTGCGACTGCGCCTGGCGGTGCAGGTGGAACGCTTCGGCGGCGCTGGCCGGCACTTTCGGCGCCTTGGCGCGCTTGCCCTTGTCGCCTTTATGATCGGCGCGGCGCGCCAGCGCCTGCAGCAGCTGGCGGGCGTTCTGGAAGTCGCCGCGCCACAGCAGCGCGGTGCCTTCGCAGGCCAGGCGGTAGGCCAGGTCGGCCGGCGTCTGGTCGTTGGCGATGACGACTTTTTTCGGTGGCGGCATGCCGCTTTCGGAGCGCCACAGCGCCGAGTGCTCGACGTCGCCTTCGGTCCAGTGGAGTTGGGCGGGCGCGGCGGTGGCGGGAAGTGCGGACATGGCGGGGCAATCGGAAGGGGCAATCCGCCATTATAGGCGCTGGCGGCCCCCGGTCAGGCGGTGGTGACGGTGGTGCTGGCGGCCGGTTCGCCGTACGACGCCAGCGCGCGGTTGCGCTCGACGGCCGAGGCCTGCGGGTTGTCCTGCGGCGCGCGCGGGGCCAGCAGCGCGGCGGTATTGACCAGCCGGATCAGGCGCAGCGACAGGTTGCCGTTGTTGCCGTCGTTTTTGCCGGCGTCGGTCGATACCTCGAGCTGGCGGCCGAGCACCTTGAACAGGTCGGCCAGGCTGCCCGGGAATTTGATCGCCGGCAGCTGCTGGCCGGTCAGCGCCAGCGTATCGGGCGCCGTCAGCGCCTGGTCGGCAGCGGTCTCCTGCGCGGTCTCGGCGCTGGCCGAGGCCTGGTACCTCACCTCGACTTCGAAATCGAAGGACTGGCCGTCGGCGGTGACGATCTGGCCGCGGCCGATGAACGATGCGCTTTCGTCGAACCGCAGCGCGGCGGTGTCGACGCTGCCGCCGGCGCCGGCGGCATGGGTGGCGCTGGCCGACAGGCTGGTGTCCGCGGCCACGCTGATCGCGCTGAAAGTGAAGGTGGCGCCTTTGGCGGCATCGCCGAACAGGCTGTCGGCAAAATTGGCGATCAAACGCTGCGCTACATCAACCGTCTGATCCCCCAGCTGCGCGACGCGGGCATTGAGCGCCTCCTGCGACAGGATGACGCTGCCGGCCGGCCTGGTGGCCGGATCGACCACGGGCAGCCGCGCCGGCAGCTTGCCGCTCGCCGATGCCTGCTGCGTGCCGGCGCCGTCCTGCAGGGCAGGCTTTTGCGAAAGCGAATGGATCGGGCGCGAACCCGTTACCGGAGGGATGGACATGATTTGCCTGCATCTGGTTGATGAGCATATCAAGGGTAACGACAGGCCGGCCGTTTACTTTAGCTGTTTATTTGATATTTTTAATGATGATGCATCCAGCTCTCGTCGTTCGACTGCAGGTAGGACTCGACGGCGGCCTTGCTGCCGGTGGCATGGCGCTTGACTTCGCCGCAGGCGCAGATGCCCTGATAGGGCTGGATATGCGAGCAGGCAGACACCTTCTGCAGGTACACCTTGACGGCTTTGGAGCATTTGGCGCATTTGAAGGTGAGGATACGGGCAGGTTTGAGCATGGTGAGGTCGGGCATGGAGGAGGGCAGACATTTTATCATCGGCCCACTCCGCTCTGGCGTCGGTGTTACTGCACCGTCACGCTGCTGCTGCCGCCGCCGCCCGGCTGCACCATGATCCTGGTGGCGATCCGCTCCGTCATCTCCTGCACGTGCGAGATCACGCCGACCTTGCGGCCCATCGATTGCAGGCCGTCGAGCGCATCCATCGCCACCCGCAAGGTCTCGCTGTCGAGGCTGCCGAAGCCCTCGTCGATGAACAGCGACTCCACCCGCACCCGGTTCGACGACAGCGACGCCAGGCCGAGCGCCAGCGCCAGCGACACCAGGAACGATTCGCCGCCGGACAGCGAATTGACGCCGCGCACCTCGCCGCCCATGTCCTGGTCGCGCACCATCAGGCCCAGCGACGGCCCGCCCTGGCTGACGATGCGCTCGAGCCGGTAGCGCTTGGCCAGTTCCGCCAGGTGGCTGTTGGCGTAGCCCAGCAGCACGTCGAGCGTGAACTGCTGCGCGTAGTTGCGGAACTTCTTGCCGTCCGGTGATCCGATCAGTTCCGACAGCTTGCCCCAGCGCCGCTCGGCGAGCTGCTGCTTCTCGATCTCGGCCAGCACCGCCGCGCCGATCCGCCGCCGTTCGTCGTCCTGCGCCGCCGCCAGCCGCAGCCCGGCCGACAGGTCGTGCGCGGCCTTGCGTTCGGCCAGCACCGCCGCCAGCGCCGCCGCCACCGGCTCGGGCCCGGCACCGGCATCCGGCGGCGCGCCCAGGTGATGCTCTTCGCGCTGCCCACGGCGCTCGGCCAGCACGGTGACGGCGCGCGCCACGCCGGCATCGAGCGCCTCGATGGCCGCGCGTTCGATGCCGATCGCCTCCGGCGTCACCGCCAGCACAGCCGCCAGCGCGGCCACGCCGTCGATCGGGCCCAGCTCCGGATGGCATCCCGGGAACGCGGCCAGCCAGTCGGCCAGGCACGCATCCGCCAGGGCGATGGCAGCGGCGGTCGATTGGCGCCGCTGCGCCGTTTGCGCCAGCGCTTCGCGCGCGCGGACGGCAGCCTGGCCGGCCTGCACGCCCGCCGCCTGCTGCTGCGCCAGTGCGGCGCGTGCCGATTCGATCGCGCCGGCCAGGCGCAGCTCGACGCTGCCCACTGGCGCGCCGTCCCACAGCAAGGCGCGTTCGCCCCGCATGACGCCCACTTCCAGGTCGACGCGCGCGAATTCGGCCTGCGCCGCCGCTTCGATGCGGCGTGCGTAGTCCAGCCGCAGCCGCGCCGCGTCGTGCTCCGCCGTCAGCGTGCCGAGGACCAGCGCGCGCTTGGCGTGGCTGGCCGACTGCTCGTTCCATTGCTGCGCGTCGGCTTCGCGGGCAGCCCGAAAGCGCGCCGGCGCCGCCTGCCAGCGCGCGTGCCAGTCGCCCTCGAATGCGCCGTCCAGCTCTTCCAGCAGCGCCGCCAGCGCCAGCGCTGCCTGCTCGCGCCGGTCGGTCAGCCTGGCCAGCTCGTTGTGCGCTTCCACCAGCAGTGTGCGCGCCGCCACCGCCGCGGCGTGCAGGCGCGCATGGCCGGCCGCAGCCTTGTCGCAGCTTTGCTGGGCGGCGTCGCGGGCCAGGCTGGCTTCGCGCGCCGCCTGCTCTTGCGCGTCCTGCCGCGTTGCTTGTTCCTTCAGCGCGGCCAGTTCGCCGGCGAACCACGCGGCGCGCTGCTCTTCTTCAGGCGCCTCGGCGCTGGTGGGATGGTCGTTCCAGCGGCCGGCCGAAACGCCGGCACGCTGCTCCAGCGCCGCCGCTTCCTGCGCCTGGCGTGCCAGCTGCGCGGCGGCGGCATCGGCGGCGGCCCTTTGGCTGGCCTGCCGGTCCAGGTTTTCGCGTGCCAGCGCGCGGCAGCGCTGCATCTCGCCGCGCAGGGTCGCCAGCAGCGCGTGCAGGCGGGCATCCTGGTGCTGGTAGGGATGATCGGCGCTGCCGCAGACAGGACATGGTTCGTCGTCCACCAGCTGGGCGCGCAAGTCTTCCACGCTGTCGGCGCAAGCCAGTTCGGCCGCGCCGAGGGAGCGCTCGGCCTGTTCGGCGGCTGCTGCCAGCGGGGCTGCCAGGGCCAGGGCCTCGGCCAGGCGCGTGTCGGCGCGCGCCTTCGCCTCGGCCAGCAGCTCGCCTTGTTCGATGACTTCCTGCCAGCGTCCGCGGGTGGCGGCCAGTTCGCTCCAGATGCGCTCGGCGCCGGCGAGCGATTCGCGGCGGGTGTCGAGCTGGCGCCGTGCGTCGCGCAACTTGTCGGCGTCGAAGGCGGCGAGGGCGGCGCCGGCCTGCTGGCGCGCGCTTTCCGCCGCTGCCAGCGCCGCCGTCGCTTGCTCCGCTGATGCGCGGGCGCCGGCATCGGCTGCCTGGGCGCGCTCGGCCTCCTGCTGGGCGGTGGCCAGCGCCGCCGCCAGGGTCGCCTGCTGCGCCGCGCCCTGGCCGGCTTGCGTCAGCAATCTGTCCCAGCGCGGCCACTGCGCCGCCAGCGGTTCGAACTGCCGGTGCGAAGCCAGCCACGCTTCGCCGGCCGCATGCGCCTCCTGCGTGTGCGCCAGCTGCGCCGCTTTGGCTGCCAGCGCTTCCTGAGCGGCGGCGCCGTCGCGCGCCGCCTCGTCGCGCGCGGCGCCGGCCTGCAGATGCGCCGGCGCCAGCGCCGCGCTTGCGGCGTCGAGCGCCTTGGCGCGGTCCAGGTGCGGGGCGGCCGCGCGCTGCGCCTGTTCGGCATCGCCGACTGCGCGCGCTGCCGCCTCCGCCGCCAGCGCGGCATGCTGCTGCGCCGCCTCGGCGCCCTGCAGCACAAGTTCGCCCTCGACCAGCGCCGCCTGCAGCGCTGCCTGTTCATGCGCCAGCCGGGCGCTGTCGGCCAGCAGCGCGCGCGCCGGCTCGGCGGCGCCGTGGGTGGCCAGCGCGCGCCGGCGTCCGTCCGCGCCGGCGGCGCGCTCCGCGGCTTCGGCCTGGGCCAGTTCGGCCTGCGCTTCCTGCTGGCGCAGCCTGGCCGCGTCGTGGTGCCAGCGCAGCTGCTGTTCCAGCGCCTCCTTGCGCGCGTCGATGGCGGCCAGCGCCAGCCCGGCGCAAGCGCCTTGTTCGTCGATCGCGGCGCGCTCCTCGGCCGGCATCGGCGTCTGGTCCTTGAGCCGCATCGCCAGCTGCGCGCTGGCGTTCTGCTCGAGCCGGTAGCGTTCGTGCGCGCGCTTCGAGATGTCGCTGTAGATGGCGCTGCCGGTCAGCGTTTCGAGCAGCGCGCCGCGCTCGTTTTCCTCGGTCTTGAGGAAGGCGGAGAATTCGTTTTGCGCCAGCAGCACCGCGCGCGTGAACTGCTCGAACGAGAGCCCGATGCGCTGCACGATTTCGTCCTGCACTTCGGTCTTGGTCTTGCCCAGCCGGGTCAGCTCGGGCAGGCGCAGCAGGCTCATTTCCGAGCTTTGCAGAGCGCCGCCGGCACGCCGGTAAGCGCGCCGCACGCTCCAGCTGGCGCGGTAACGGCCGCCGTCGTTGCCGACGAAATCGACTTCGGCCGCCGCTTCCGCCGCGCCGCGCCGCAGCAGCGAGCGCGGGTCCTGGGCCGTCACCGTTTCGGCGCCGACGTCGGGCAGCTGGCTGCCGACGCCGCGCTTGAGCAGGCGCGGGGTGGCGTCGTACAGCGCCAGGCACAGCGCGTCGAGCAGGGTGCTCTTGCCGGCGCCGGTGGGGCCGCTGATGGCGAACAGGCCGGCGGAGGCCAGCGGTTCCTGCTCGAAGTCGACCGTGAAGTCGCCCGCCAGCGAGGCCAGGTTCCTGCCGCTGATTTTGAGGATCCTCATGGCGCCTCCTCCGTGCCGGCAGCGAGCACCAGTTCGGCGAAGGCGCTCTGCTGGTCGGCCGGCGCCTCTTCGCCGTACTTCTGCAGGTACAGGCGCCGGAAAATATCGTCCGGCTGCAGCTGCGCCAGCTGGTCGAGCGTCATCGCCACCGTCTCCGGCGCCACTGTCTGCTGGCGTCGGGTCGGCTCGATCTTGGCCAGCCGCACCGGCTTGCCGGCCAGCGCCGCCTCGATGCGGCCGCGCAGCCCCGGTTCCGGCGCGTCGAGCAGGACCCGCACTTCGAGGAAGGGCTGGGCCGCGGGCGGCAGGTCAGCGTCCAGTTCCAGCGCCGCCAGCGCGGCCAGCGCTTCTTCCAGGGGCGCCGGCTGCGGCGGCACCCGCAGCAGCTGCACCGCGCGCGGCACCATCAGCGGCGTCACCTTGGCGGTGCCGTCCTCCAGGTCGATGCGCAGCACCTGGTGGCGGTAGCCTTCTTCGGCGAACGACAGCGGCAGCGGACTGCCGCAATAGCGGATGTGTTCCTTCTGGCCGACCCGCTGCGCCAGGTGCAGGTGGCCCAGCGCGACGTAGGCGATGGCCGGGTCGAACATGGTCGCCGGCAGCGCCTCGGTGCCGCCGATGACGATGCGCCGTTCCGATTCGAGCGAGGCGTGGCCGTCGACCATGTGGCAGTGGCCCATCGCCACGATCGACTGCCCGGGCTGGCGCCGCGCCAGCGCCAGCGTGTACGCCTGCCGGTACAAGGCGGCGATGCCGTGTGAGTAAGGATCGGCCGGCGCCGCGCCGTCGGCGTGCACGGCGCGCGGCAGGTCGCCGGGACGCAGGAAGGGAACCGCCACGCACCAGGCGCGCACTTCGCCGGCGCTGTCCGACAGCGGCACCAGCATGCGCCCGACGTCGATCTCGCCGTCAGCGCCGCGCAGCACGTGGCCGAGCACCACCGTGCCGTGCGCTTCGAGCAGCGGGCCGGGCGCTTCCAGGCGGCCGGGCGAATCGTGGTTGCCGGCGATGACGACGATGTCGAGCCCGGGCGAGCGCGCGCGCGCCTGCTGCAGGAACCGGTACAGCTGCTTTTGCGCCGCGGCCGACGGGTTGGCGGTGTCGAAGACGTCGCCGGCAATGAGCAGCGCGTCGGCCTGTTCGTCGACGATGGTGTCGAGCAGCCAGTCGAGGAAGCACTGGTGTTCGTAAGTGCGTTCGAAATTGTGGAGGGTTTGGCCCAGGTGCCAGTCGGAGGTATGCAACAGCCGCATGAGGTCGCTTGAATTCAGGGATCGATCGCTACTATAACGCAGAGAACGCACCGCCATTCGACGCCGCCGGCGCAGCGCTTTCATTACTGTGCGGCAAGCCCCTCCTGCCGCGTCAAGGGGCCCGGTTTGCGCTAGATCAAACACAGACCTGTCGACCATCTTTACACTCGTTCATTCGGGCTGATGACAAAACAATCTCACACCAAGCCTGTTCCATAAAACACATCCTTGCCGAAGCATTGGCCCTCCGCTGGCGGGCCGGCATCGCGCTGGGCATAAGGAGAACGAATGCTAACTGCAACATACACGCTGGTTGCACTGTCGGTCGAGCAAGCCAGCGTCCGGGTAAGTCTGCAGTCCCTTCAAAAAGTCCTCTACAGCAACTTCGTTCAACAGCGGGCCTTGACTCCGGGCCAGGTTGACTATGCATGCGACGCCCTGCGCCGCCTGTACGATACGTGCCACTGGCGCAAGATCGAAAAATTCCTCATCCCGGCGATTCACCGCGCCACCCACGAGGCCGACCAGCTGTTGTCCGAACTCGATCACCTCAACAACGCCGCCGCCGAGGCGATGGGCGAGATTGCCGAACGTTTCGCCGGCCTGTCGGTCGATTCGGCCGACCGCGTCGCCGACTTCTGCGCCGCCGTCGACACCTTCTGCAATTCCCTGCTGCAGCGTCTCGCGCGCGAAGAGCAGGAACTGTTTCCGGTCGCGCGCACCGTCATTTCCGGCGAGGCCTGGTTTTCCATCGCCAACAAGATGCTCGCCCATGAAGCCTACGTGCAGGAGACCAAACCGACCCGGCTGGGGCCGCCATCGGCGCCCGCGGCGCGCGGCCGGCTTGCCAGCCAGCGCGCCAAACGGGCCACGCTGACGCACTGAGCACGCACGGGCCCCGGCGACCGGCGGGCACGGCGGGACTCGCGCGCGGCCTTGCGGCCCGGCGCGAATCCGCCGCTTTTCCTGCCTTCTTGCTATCATGGCGTTTTTAGCGATTGAGCTGACGCCATGTTCGAATTCCTTTTCAAGCGGCCGGGCGACAAGCCCGGCGATACGCCGTCCGCCCAGGCGCCAGAGCCCGAGCCGGCCGCGTCCGCGCCGGCTGGCTCGCAACGCGCGCTGCAGGCTGAAAAGGTCAAGCAGCTGGCCGGCGACGAAGCGGCCGCGGTCGACTTCATCCTGCAGTCCGAGTTTTCCGAACTGCGCCTCGCCGCCGCCGAGTTCGTGCACACCCCCGCCCAACTCGAGCGCGTGCACGCGGCCATCCGCAACACCGACCGCCGCGTCGCCAAGCTGATGCAGTCGCGGCTGGACGCGATCCGCCACCACCAGTCGGAGCTGCAGCGCGGCCAGGCCTGCATCGAGCAGGCCGCCCAGCTGCTCAGGGATGAAAAGCTCACGCCCAACCACGTGGCCGAACTTGACCGGCGCTGGTCCGTCATCGCCGCCCCGGAGCTGGCAGACGAATTTAACGCCATGCGCGCCGCCCTGGCGCAGCGCCTTGAAGCGCAGGTGGCGCTGCAGCGCGGCGTCATCGACAGCGTCGCGGCGCTGCGCAAACTGGCGGCCGGATCGCTGCCGGCGGCCGACGTCGCCGCGCAGCTCGAGCAGCTGGCAGCGGCGCATGCCGCCGCGCTGGCCGCACCCGAACATGCCTCGCTGCCGCGCCAGCTGGTCAACGACTTCGCCGCCGAGCACGCGCGCGTGAAGGCCAGCCTGGGGGCGCTCGAGCAGGGCGAGGGCGCGCTGGCCGGGCGCGAGGCGGCGCTGGCCGGCTGGCAGGCCGTGCCGGCGGCGTCGCTCAATGCCGAGCAGCTCAAGCGCGAATGGAACCGGCTGCCGGCGCCGCCCGGCGGCGAGGCGGCGGCCGCCCTGCAGCAGCGGTTCGACGAACTGCTGGCGGCGGTGCCGGCGGAAGTGCGCAAGCCGAAGGAGCCGCGGCCCGCGGGACCGGCCAGGCAGCCGCCGGCCGGCGCCGACCCGCAGTTTCTCGACCACCTGGGGGCGATGGAGGAAGCGCTCGAACAAGGCTCGCTCGCCAGCGCGGCCGAGCACGACAAGGCGCTCAAGGACAGCAAAGGCGTACGCCTGACGGCGGCGCAGTCGGAGCGGCTGGCGCATGCGCGCGGCGAACTCAAACGCCTGTCGGACTGGGCGCGCTGGGGCGGCAACGTCTCGCGCGAGGAGCTCATCAAGGCGGTCGAGGCGCTCACCACGCAGTCGCTGGCGATGAGCGAACTGGCCAAGAAGGTCGGCAGCATGCGCGAGCGCTGGAAGGCGCTCGACACGCTGTCCGGCGCCGCCCCGAAAAGCCTGTGGGAGCGCTTCGACGCCGCCTGCAGCGCCGCCTACGCGCCGGCCGCCGCCCACTTCAAGCACCTGGCCGAGGAGCGCCACACCAACGCGGCCAAGGCGCAGGCGCTGATCGGCGAAGCGAACGCCGAGGCGCAGAAGATGATGGCCGCCGACAGCGTCGACTGGAAGCACATGGCCGTCACGGTGCAGCGCCTGCGCCTGGGCTGGAGCCACCTGGGCGCGATCGACCGCAAGGAGAAAAAGCGCCTCGACCAGCAGTTCGCCGACGCCCTCAACATCCTGCAAGGCCCGCTCGAGCAGCAGCGCAAGTCGGAAGTGGCGCACCGCGAGGAGCTGATCGAGCAGGTCGCGGCGCTGAACGCCAACGACCGCCACGCGCTCGACGCCTTGCGCGCGGCGCAGGAACGCTGGCAGGAGCTGGCGCGCGCGCTGCCGCTCGAACGCAAGGCCGAGCAGGCGATGTGGCACCGCTTCCGCGCCGCCTGCGACACCGTGTTCGCCCGCCGCAAGGAGAGCGCGCACGCGGCCGACGCCGAGCGGCGCACCCACCAGGCAGCCAAGGACGCGATTTCGGCGCGGCTCGAGGCGGCCGCCAAGGAGAGCCTCGATCCGGCCGGCGCCGCGCGCCTGCTGCGCGAGGCCGCCACCGAGTGGCACGCGATCGGGCCGGTGCCGCGCGCGGCCGAGGCCAAGGTCGACAAGCGCTACCAGGCAGCGATCGCCGCCGTCCAGCACCAGGCCGACAGCGCCCGCCGCGCCGCCGGCATCGCCCAGGCCAGCGCGCTGCGCGACAAGCTGCGCCTGTGCCAGCAGATCGAAGCGGCCGTGGCCGCCGGCGGCGCCGCAACCGAAGACTGGGATGCGCGCTGGGCCGCGCTGCCGCCCTTGCAGCCGGATTACGAGCGCGCGCTGGGCGAGCGTTACCGCAACGCGCAGGCCGCGCTTGCCGGCGAGCGTCCCGGCTACGCCGAGCTGCTCGAGCAGAACCGCGCCAAGCTGCTGCAGGAAGTGCTGCGCCTGGAAATCGCCGCCGGCATCGACAGCGGCAGCGACTTCGCGCGCGAGCGCCTCAAGCTGCAGGTCGAGGTGCTGCAATCGTCGCTCAAGTCGGGCCAGAAGCCGATGACGCAGGCCGCCCAGTTCCTGCAGCTGGCGCAGATGCCGGCGCTGGCCGACGACCGCACCGTGTCGCGCATCGAGCAGCTGTTCGCCCGCGTGGGCAAGGAGCCGCGATGAAGGAGGTGAGGGTGCAGCAGGCCGATTTCGACCTGTCGGCCGAAGTGGCGCGCCTGCGCGCCGGCGATCCACGCGTGGGTGCCATCGTCTCCTTTGTCGGCGCGGTGCGCGACATGAACGAAGGCGCCAGCGTGGCCCAGATGGAGCTGGAACACTATCCCGGCATGACCGAACAGTCGCTGTCGCGCATCGTCGACCAGGCCTGCGAGCGCTGGCCGCTGGCCGGCGCCCTGGTGGTGCACCGGGTCGGCCCCTTGCAGCCGATGGAGCAGATCGTGCTGGTGGCCTGCAGCGCGGCGCACCGCGGGGAAGCGTTCGCCGCCTGCGAATTCATCATCGACTACCTCAAGACCGATGCCCCGTTCTGGAAGAAGGAACAGACGCCCGACGGCGCGCGCTGGGTCGACGCCCGCGTCACCGACGAAGCGGCGATGGCCAAGTGGGCGAGCCGTTGAGCTGGCTGGCGATCGGCTGCGGGGCGGCGATCGGTGCCTGGCTGCGCTGGGGACTGGCGCTGTGGCTGGGCAGCGTGCACGGCAGGCTGCACCTGGGGACGCTGGCGGCCAACCTCGGCGGCGGCTACCTGGTCGGCATCGCGCTCGGCTTTTTCGCCGCCTCGCCCCAGGTGGCGCCCGAGTGGCGCCTGTTCGCCATCACCGGCATCCTCGGCGGCCTGACCACCTTTTCCACCTTCTCGGGCGAATCGGTGATCCTGCTGCAGCGCGGCGACTATGGCTGGGCGCTGGCGCATTCGGCGCTGCACTTGTTCGGTTCGATTGCCTGCTGCATTGCCGGCTTTGCCACCTGGCGCGCATTTTCCGGCGCCTGATTGTTGCGCGCTGCTTGAAAAGCAAGTCGTCACCCCAATCTTGTCATTTCAACGACTGATGGGGAGCTTTTACCATGCGGCAAGATAAACTGACGACGAAACTGCAGGAAGCGCTGTCCGATGCGCAGAGCCTCGCGGTCGGCAATGACAACCAATATATAGAACCGGTGCACCTGCTGGTGGCCCTGCTGAACCAGCACGATGCCGCCGCCCGCTCGCTGCTGCAGCGTGCCGGCGTCAACGTGACGAGCCTGCAGAACGCGCTCAAGAGCGCGCTCGAGCGGCTGCCGAAAGTATCCGGCACCGGCGGCGAGACGCAGGTCGGCCGCGAGCTGATGAGCGTGCTGAACCTGGCCGACAAGATGTCGCAGCAGCGCGGCGACCAGTTCGTCTCCAGCGAAATGGTGCTGCTGGCGCTGACCGAGGACAAGTCGGAAGCGGGCAAGCTGGCGCGCGAAGCGGGCCTGAGCCGCAAGGCCATCGAGGCCGCCGTCGACGCGGTGCGCGGTGGCGAGTCGGTCAACTCGGCCGACGCCGAAGGCCAGCGCGAAGCGCTCAAGAAATACACCATGGACCTGACCGAGCGGGCGCGCCACGGCAAGCTCGATCCCGTCATCGGGCGCGACGAGGAAATCCGCCGCACCATCCAGATCCTGCAGCGGCGCACCAAGAACAACCCGGTGCTGATCGGCGAGCCGGGCGTGGGCAAGACCGCCATCGTCGAAGGCCTGGCGCAGCGCATCGTCAACGGCGAGGTGCCCGATTCGCTCAAGGGCAAGCGCGTGCTCTCGCTCGACATGGCGGCGCTCTTGGCCGGCGCCAAGTACCGCGGCGAATTCGAGGAGCGCCTCAAGTCGGTGCTCAAGGAACTGGGGCAGGACGAAGGCCAGTCGATCGTCTTCATCGACGAGATGCACACCATCGTCGGCGCCGGCAAGGCCGAAGGCGCGATGGATGCCGGCAACATGCTCAAGCCGGCGCTGGCGCGCGGCGAGCTGCACTGCATCGGCGCCACCACGCTCGACGAGTACCGGAAATACAT
>JBBRXM010000066.1:0-27606 GCA_038248405.1 Burkholderiales bacterium | reverse complement strand
GGCGATCCTGGCGCGCCATCCTGAACTCGGCGCCGAGGTCGCGGCCGAGCGCGCACTGGTGGCGCAGGCCCGCGCCGGGTTGGCGGCAAGTTACCAGGCCGCGCCGCCACTGCTGAGCTATGCAGACATGATGGCGGCCGTGAAGGCGGACCGAGCGAGCACCAGGCGTGGCGCGCTCGCGCGGCTGGCCGCGTGGTGGCACAACTTCCTCTCGCCGGCATGGGCCAGCGCTGCGCTGGCCTTGCTGGTACTGGGCGTCGGGGTGCAAACTTACCGTCTCGAGCAAGTGCGCTCCGCCCAAGTCGATGCGACCTATCGCGGGCTCCCCCAACAAGCCAGCCGCCCCCTGTTGAAAGTGGTATTCACGGACGAGTTGAGCATGGGCGAATTGCGCAAGCTGCTGTCGGGGATGCATCTTGACATCGTCGGCGGCCCCGACGAGCAGGGCGTGGTGTGGCTGGCATTGTCCGAGGGCAGCGCGGCGCAAGCCGTGGAGAACTTGAAAAAGAGCAAGGCGGTGATAGACGCCAAAGTCGTCACGGAGGGGAGATGATGAGACGACCCGGCTGCGCCTCTGGCCGTCGGCGCCTGTGCGGGGCCCTGGTACTGTTGTTGGCCACGCCAGGGCATGCGGCCAAGCCGCCAGGCGCTGCCTCATCGGTTGATTACCGACAGGCGCCCAAACTCGCGCTGGTGGTTGGCAACACGCGCTATGAAGGCGCGTATTCCTTGCGCAATGCCGAGCAGGACGCCCGCCTGATCGCCACTCGCCTTCGTGCGGCCGGCTATGCGACCACGCTGCTGCTCGATGCGGACCGCGCCACTTTATACGCCGGCATCGGGAATCTCGCCGACCAGCTCAGCAACGGCGGCGTCGGCGCATTTTATTTCGCGGGGCACGGCATGGAGATCAAGGGACGCAATTACTTGATCCCCGGCGACGCGCCGATGAGCAGGCCGGGCGCCCTGGCCCAGGCGGCGATCCCGGTCGACTATCTGATCGAGCGCCTGAAAGACAGCGGGGCACACCTGTCGCTCATCCTGCTCGATGCCTGTCGAAACGAACCCGGGGTAGGCAAGCCGTTATATCGTGGACTCGACAAAACCGGCTTCGTGCCCGACCAGCCCGCCAATGGCATGCTGGTTGCCTACGCGACCCAGCCGGGCGAGCGCGCGCTCGACGGCAGCGGGAAAAATGGACCTTTTGCGCTTGCCCTGGCCAACTGGATGACGCGTCCCGGCCTGTCCATCGAAAACGCAATGAAACGTGTCATGGTCGAGGTAAGGGCAGTGACCCACGACGAGCAGCGGCCGTGGGTCGCCACATCCATGGTCGGCAATTTTGCCATGGTGCCGGCCGCGGGCAGCCCTGCGCTGCTGGTGCGCCCCAACAGAATCAATTCCGATGGAACAGCACGCGGTGCGCCTACGATTCAGACCGACAGCGACATGCTGCAGTGGTTTCAAAATCAGAGTGTCGCAGATCAAATGCTGCTGACAAGCCAGATCATCCGGGAAGCAAAGGCGCTCAACCAAAACGACTTGGGGCGTCTCAAACGCAAGGCGAAAGGCGGCGATATTGTCGCGCAAGCCGTTTTGGGCAGCGCATACCACAACGGTTTCGGCATCGGCCAGCTGGCGGTGCGCAGCAACCTCGACGCCCTGACATGGTTGCGCATGGCCGCTGCGCAAAAGTTGCCGTTTGCACTCAACGAACTTGGTGAAATGCATTTCCTCGGCCACGGCGTCACACGCAGCAATGAGAAGGCCATCACGTATTTTGAAGCCGCCGCTGTCCAAGGCTATCCGCCAGCCAAGCTCAATTTATTGCAAGCTCATGCAGAAAGCGGCACGATCGATCCCCGGGAGCTGCTGGGGAAACGCGAACTTATTCGCTGAGTCGCCAACCACTCGGCGACCGAGGCAAAACGCAGCAATTCACTCAGCGTGCATGGAAAGAACGATGCTCATATACTGATCGTATCATTACGACCTAGGAAGACGACATGTACGCCCGGCTGTATCAAAATGTGCGGTCACCCGCGCCGCTGAAATACGGCCGAAGATTGTGTGCCGCGCTATCTCTCATCGTGATGTGCTCCTTCCCCATGACCAGCCACGCAATCGAAGAACCCGAATACAAAATAGTTCGCAGCCTCGGTATTGACATCGAAGTGCGCGAATATTCGGCCTATACGGTCGCGGAAGTGGTGGTAGCGGGGCCGGCTGCGGATGCAGGCAATCTGGCGTTTCCGATCCTGGCGGGTTACATTTTCGGCAAAAACGACGGTGGGCGCAAATTTGCCATGACTGCTCCAGTAACGCAGGCGGCAGCGCCGGTGAAGCTGGAGATGACGGCGCCAGTCATGCAAAATGCCGCGCCGGGCGGATTTCAGGTGCAATTCGTGTTGCCGAAGGGAGTGACGCCGGCCAATGCGCCAAAGCCGCTCGACGCACGCGTCACATTGCGCGAAATCCCGCCGCATCGCGTGGCGGTCATCCGATACTCGGGCCTGTGGTCGGAAGCGAACTACGACAAACACCTGGTGGCATTGCAGTCCAGTCTTCGGGCTGCCGGCCTGGCGTCAGCGGGCGAAGCGGTATACGCACGTTACAACGCCCCATTCACACCATGGTTCATGCGGCGCAACGAGATTTGGCTGGCCCTGGCCGAGACGCGCTGAGCTGCGAACGCCGGATTGTTCGAGCAGTTGAAACCACGGTCCTAGGCGGGCGCCCAGATCGGCCAGGGACGCAGCCTAGGCTCCGCGGCGGGAGACGCAAGCAAACCAACCTGATCGAGCTTCCAAGGGTAACTAATTCTTCGATGAATATTTTTAAAGCGATCGAAATGTTAGAAGAGATTGGTATCGAGCGCCACACGGACGATATCAGCTAGCGGGCGTCTGCGGCTCGGCGGACCAGGTCGTTGGCTGTAGCTTCAGCGTTGCTACAATCGCTGAGGATCCTATCCATACCGGGAACCCCGAGGAAGTCGCTACATGCAGCCGGCATCGCAACACGGGTTCGCGCCACCAGGCCCGGGCGCCATGGTCTCGAGCGCCGCTGAAAAATCCGCATCCGACAGGCTGTACACCGGCGCGAACCCGCCGCCGGGGGTGCGGAAATTGGTCGTTTGCCCCTGGTACACGCGCGCCGCCAGCCACTGCACCTCGGCATCGTAGGTATAGCATCGCAGGTCGAACTTGAGCGCCACCGGATCGTCGCGGGTGCCGCTGACGCGCTCGCCCGGGACGACCATCGCCTGCGCCACGTACTCTCCCGCCAGCACCTCTTCCCACACCCGTTTGGTGATCTTGTCGCCGCGGTAGGCGGCGCGCCCGCCATAGCCGGCGGTCGGCTTGAAAAACAGGCCGCGCCGCGCCGCCCACAGGCGATCGGCGTGCGCGCGGTCGACGATTTCGGTACGCGGGATGCTGGCCAGGAGGATCGCCTGCACATTCTCCGGCACGCCCAGCGAGCGCAACCGCTCCGGGTCGGACAGGATCGCCAGGTTGCGCTTGTCGGCAAACAGCGCGTGCGCCTGCGGATGGGGCGTGAGCACCGTCGCGTGCGCCAGGTACGCCTCCCGCAGCGCTGCGCACGGGGCCGACTCGAGGGCGAAATCGGTCAGCCGGTTGTAGACCAGGTCGATGGCCAGGTCGCCATGCCATAGCTTGCCCGAGCGAAATGCCAGCTCCGACGGATCGGCAATGATCGCCTGCAGACCATGGCGCCGGAACAGGCGCTGGAACAGCAGGAACTCGGGATACAAATATTGGTCCGCAGGCCGCTCGTCGACGATGGCGATCGTGCGCAACGCCCGGCCGCGCTTCGACCGGTGCCACTCGGACTCGAACATGTCGACAATGGCGCGCTCGAGCGCCCGGCCGGAGCGGGCCGCCGCCAACAGCCTGGCGTCGCTCAGGCAGCAGGCCCGGTGCGCTTGCGCCATCGCCGCGTTGAGCATGGCGCCGCCGGCATTCGTGTTGATCTCGATGAGACCGAGCCGGTCGCCGCGCAGGTGAAAGTCGTAGCCGAAAAACACGCCGAGGGCGCCGCCCGGATCGTGCCCGGCGATGGCCGGCGCGCCCGCCAGCACCTGCGCGCGATAGGCGGGCATGGCCACCACCGACTCGATCGCGCGCACCACCTCTGCCATGCGCTGCGCCTGGCTGTCAGCAATATAAACAGGGCGCGAAGAAAACAGGAAAGGACAGCGCTGTGCGACCAGTTCGAACAAGGCGGGGTCGCCGAGCTCCGACGACAAGGCCAGCTTGAGCGAATCGCTGTCGAGGCTGCTGCAAAAACAGCCGCTGTTGAGGCGCTCGCCGGGCAGCACTGCTCCCGCAGCGGGCATGGCAATGGCGGGATCGGTTGACTCCAAGGATGGGTTCCAGTTGATGTGGGTGGCGATTCTCCAAGGCTACCACATGGCGGCACCCGGGGTCGCGCGCGGCCGTGGTCCCTGCGGCCCTCGCGCGCAATCGGCGGCGTCGCCTACTGGCAGGGACGCGCGCCCATGTGCTCATGCATCCACTGGCGCATCTCCGGCGACATGGCGTTCATGTGCTCCTGCATGATGGCCTGGCGCTCTTCAGGCGTCTTTGCCTGCGCCATTTTCTGCTGCATGTCGCGGCAGGCGGCCATCCTGTCGGCCGTCATCATGCCCATGCCCCGCCCGGCTCCCATGCCCATCGCGCCGGCGCCCGATCCGCCGTGCATCGCCGGTGAAGGCCCGCCCCCGCTTACCTGGGCGCCGGATTGCTGGGGCTCCTGGGTTGCGACGCAGCCCGCCAACATCGCTGTCAACAAGGCCGTCGTGGCCAGGCACAGTCCGGTCGATAAGGTTTTCATCGGTATCCCTTTCAGCACATGGGACCAATGCTAGAAGGCGATGTCGGGCCGGTGTTTGAGATGGATCAAGTGCGACAGACTGACCGGATTATTTCGCCGGCGTCGCCAGCGGCTTGCCCTTCTCCACAACGTACACGCCGACGAAGCGCAGCGGCACGGTGCCGGGATTGCGCGCGCCGTGCACCTTGCCGGCGGGGATGACGAACGCTTCGCCGGCCTTGACGATGCGCGGCGCTTCGCCGTCGACCAGCAATTCCGCTTCGCCCTCGAGGACGTAGCTGATTTCGTCGCCCGGATGGGTGTGGCGCGGCGCGACGACGCCGCCATCGATTTCTCCGCGCACCACCACCGCCTGCTGCCCCGGCGCGGCCACGTCCGCGGTCAGCACGGGCGTGCGCCTGATCTGGGCCGAGGCGCCGGCGGCGGCCAGCAGCGCAGCCACGAACAAGGCCAGGGCGAACGGTTTGTTTGACGAATGTGCGGCCATGATGTTCCTTTCGAGGGCAAAGCGGGCGCCGGCGGCGCCCGAACAATCAGGTGGCGGCGCGCGGGCGCCGCGGGAGGTCAGCGTTCGGCGAGGTGCTCGTAGACGTACGACTTCAACGTGAGCAGCACCGATTCGTCCATCGCCTCGTCGAACTCGATGCCGTAGCGCATCTGCTGCGACAGCTTGCCTTTGATGCTGCGGATCACGCCAGGTACCTTGACCACGCGCGCCTTGTCGCCAAGCTTGATCCGGAACGACACCTGCAGGCGGGTACCGGACTGGCCCAGCACGAAGCCGGTCGCCACCGCGCAGCCGCAGCCGGACAAGTTGGTGATGATCCCTGGCACGCTGTAGCCTTCTTCCGTCGTGATCGAGGCGGGGATCTTGGCATCGACCCGCAGCGCCTGGCGAAACGATTTCGTCACCGCCTCCTGCGGATAGCGCAGGAACAGATGCCCGCTCGGCAAGCCGGAATAGCGCATCACGGTGGTCTTGAACAAACACAGGTTGCGGCCGAAAATGACCTGCACCGTGAGCGGCATGCCTTCGAAATTCTGCCACGTCTGCCCGTTGCCCAGACCGAGTGCCGGCGCCGATACGATGATCGACTGCAATGGGATGCGGCCGTAGAACTCGACCTGGACATTGCGCGCCTCGAAGTCGGAAGGCAACTTGAACGTGAGCACCACGCCTTCGGCGTTATGCTTGAGATACTTCAGCGGATCATGGGTCGCCGGCACGCCGGCGTCGTCGGTACCCGTTTCGGCATCGACCATGTCCTTGGCGTTGTCGGTGATCAGCGCCGCGCGCACCGGCGTGGCCGTCATCAGGCGACGCTGCATGACGTCGTCCATCACGACGAAGCCGGCGGGCGCCAGCAATTCCCCCGAGCGCAAATAGATTGACCACGGCAACGCAGAACCCACGGGCAAGTCATTCGCGGATAGATAAACGTAATGCGCTTTGGCCATGTCATCCACTAAAAGGAGTAAAACAGTTGGTTGGCCGGACTTCCGACGCGCGGTCGACCGGTGATGACTATAATACAAGTGATGCATAGTTTCAATGACTATTGCATAACTTCATTTTTCCGGATGTGCAGGCGGCCAGCCGCTACGGCACGCCGCCCTGCCGGCGATCGGCAGGCTCTGAATCGCGCCAAACACGAGCTCGAATACGGTAAAGCCGAGAATGAGCACGCTGGCGCCGTGGGCCACGGCATATAACTGCCACGCCGCAAACAGGAAACGCGCCACCGCGTCGTAACGGCCGAACTGAATTTGCGGATCGCGAATCCGCAGTACCGCCCACACAATCACGATGGAGCCCAGCAGGTTTGCCATCAGCACATGCGCTGATTCAAACGGCGGAACCGTTCCCGGCAGGCCCTGGGCAGCAAGCGCCAGCATCGCATGAATGGCGGCGAAAGTCCACGGGGTTGCAAAGCCGATGGTGGCAACCAGGTCATACCAGGCGCTGGCCCGGACGATGCGGCGATATTGAACGGGGTGGAGCATGCGCGACCTCATTTTTTTCCGTTGATCAGGCGCCAAGCGTAAAGGATTGAGTACACTCCAGGGTCAAGCATAATCGGCGGAGAAAACATGCAGATCGGGGCACTGGCGCAATTGTCCGGCCTTAGCCGGGATACCTTGCGGTTCTACGAACAGCGCGGCCTGATCAGCTCGAACCGCGGCGCCAACCGCTATCGCAGCTATGCCCCGGACACGGTTCGCCTGCTCGGCTATATCCGCATGGCGCAAGGGCTGGGATTTACTCTCGGTGAAATCGGCGACAGCCTGCCGGCGCTCTGGAATTCCTCGATGCCCGGCGACGCGATCAATGCGCTGCTGTTCGATAAGGTCGCGGCGATCGACCGCAAGATCGATGCGCTGAACGGCCTGAAGCAACACCTGCTCGCTACGATCGCGCGCGACGCATGACCGCCGGTGCGGCCGACGCGCGCTCCGACCTGGTGATCACGCGCTCGCCACGGTCGCCTCCTGCTCGCTGCCGCTGCTGCTGCTGCGGCGGCGGCAGGCCATGATCAGCAGTTCCTGGTCCTGGCGGGCGGCCTTGCTCTCGAGCTCGCGCAACGCGCGCTGCAAGGTGTCGACCCGCAGCGCATGCAGGTCGACTGCGTCATCGGATCGGCGCCCCAAGCCTCTCGCGAGGCCGCCTGCCTGTCCCAGAGACGGCCGCGGCGGCCCCGTTATTTTGCGGCGACGACCACCGGCACGGTCGCGCTCGCGCTCAGCCCGGCCGAATCGGTCGCCGCCACCGACAGCATGTAGCTGCCCGCCCGTGGCGCCGCCCACCGCGCGGTGATTTGCATACCGCTTATCGAAAATGCCATGCCGGCCGGCGCACCCGAGATCGTCACCGACACCGACGTGGCGCCCGGCGCCGCCAGGGTAATGGTGCCGCTCATCGGCTTGCCGGCCACGCCGGACATCGCCGCGGCAGTGATCACGGGACCAGCCGCTGCTATTTTC
Source organism: Burkholderiales bacterium (assembly GCA_038248405.1). Classification (GTDB taxonomy): domain Bacteria; phylum Pseudomonadota; class Gammaproteobacteria; order Burkholderiales; family Burkholderiaceae_D; genus JAFCUW01. The sequence goes on along the minus strand of JBBRXM010000066.1, from coordinate 19,767 downwards.
ACGCTGATGACGGCCCGGCCGCTCAAGCCGGTCTTGCTGTCCTTCGCCGACACCGTCACCGCGTAGCTGCCCGCTGCCGGGCTGGCCCAGGTCACGCCGCCGGCGCTGTTGATGGCCATGCCGGCCGGCGCGCCGCCGAGCGTGTAGGTAACCGGATTGGGCGCCGCCACCGCGACCGTGAAGGCCAGCGCCACGCCCGGCTTGCCGCTCACGCTGGCGGCCGTGACGACGGGTGCGGCCGCCGCCACGGGCGCCGCCGCCACACTGACGGAGTAGACGCCCTGCCCGGTGAGGCCCGTGGCGGCGTCCTTCGCCAGCACCGTCACGGCGTAGCTCCCGGCCAGCGGTACCGGCCACGTAACGATGCCGGCGCTGCCAACCGCCATGCCCGACGGCGCGCCCACCAGGCTGTAAGTGAGCGCGTTGGGCGAACTGGCCGCGACGGTGAAGGTCAGCGCCGTGCCGACCCTGCCGCTGATGGACGCCGCCGTCACCACCGGCGCGCTGGCCGTTACCGCGGCGCCGGAGAGCACCTGCAGCATGTTGTTGACGTTCGGCGTACCGAGGCCGGCCAAGGTGTCGTGGCCGGTTTTGGCGACGCAACTGCCGCAGGTGCCGTTGGCGCCCCTGACGACGTCGGCGAAAGCGCTGGCGTAATACCCGGGCACGGCGCCGATCTGGCCATACAACACGGTGTGGGCGCCGCCCAGCGCCGCCTTGGCCGCCAGCGCGCGCTGGGCGTTGGCCACCGTGACCAGGCCGGCCCACTGCGGCGTCGACAGGCTGGTGCCGCCGGCGCTGACCCAGCTGACGGTGCTGCTGCCCGGCGCCATCACGGCCACGAACTGCCCCGACGCCGGGTCGGCGTTGAAAGCGACGTCGGCGACTACGCGGTGCAGCGGCATGCCGACGCCAGGCACGGTGTTGTTCTGGTATGCGGGCGTGGCGACGTAGGCGCTGGTGCCGCCGCCCGTGCCGGACCAGCCGGCCTCGCTGCGCGCGCCGCTGCCGGTCCAGGTCAGCGTGGTGCCGCCCACCGCCAGCACCTTGCTCGACACCGACGGCCACGAGACGGCGGCGCCGGAGTCGCCGGTGGCGGCCAGGTAGGTCATGTTGGCGGCGGCGAAGGCGGAATCGACCGACGCCGTCCAGTTGCCCTCGGCGGCGCCGAAGCTCATCGACACCACGCCCGGCCCCATGGCGTTGGCCAGCTTGATCCCGCCCAGCAGGCTGTTGACCGATGCGTCGGCCGCCTCGATCAGGACGATGCGCGCCAGCGGCGCGGTGGCATGCGCCCATTGCACGTCGAGCGCGATCTCGGTGGCCCAGCCGGAGTCGTAGGCGGGTACGGTGCTCGTCAGCGCGCCGGCGGCGGTGCTGTAGACGACCGACAGCTCGCAGCCGGCGCTGGCGGCGGCGACAGGCATCGGCAGCGCCAGCGTGGCGGCGAGCGGCCTGACGGTGCACGCCGGCAGTCCGAAGCGCTGGTTGAAGGCGGCCAGCTCGGCCGCCACGTTCGGGTTGTGCATGGCGTTGACGATGTAGATGGTCTGGCCGGCGCCTAACTGCGCGCGCTGCGCAGCGCTCATCTGGACAGCGGCCGCCGGCAGCGCCGGCAGGTCGTACGCGGCGCGGATCTGTGCCGGGGTATAGGTGGCGATGACGGTCCCCGAGGCCATCGGCGCCGCCTGTTCAAAACCGGCGCCGGCCTGCTCGCGCGCCTGCATCGCCCTGCGAATCGCCTGCACCGTCAGCCGCCGCGTCGGCATCGATTCCTCGTCGACCGACAGGCGCACGCGGTGCGGCGCCCTGCGCGCCGAGGCGGCGCCATCGCCTTCGGCCTGGTCCGCCTCGGACAGCAGCGCCGGCGCGAGCGCGAACAGCGGCCGCACCACCGCCGCCGCCGCCGCCTCTGGCAGCGGCGCGGCGTCCAGCGCCAGCGTGGTCGGCGCGTTCGACAGCGGCGCGGCGATCGGCTCCGGCGCGGCCGCCAGCGTGCCGTCGGCGGCGCCGCCGCAGGCGCACAGCATGGCGGCGGCGCAGGTGGCCGCCGTCAGCCGCAGGCGATTGAGGACGCTCGCGCCCATCAGCTTGGAATTGGTTTTCATGACGCCAGTGCTCCCGTGGTGGCGAGGGCGGCGCCTTGGCAACGATCCGTGCTGCGCACAGCACTGCCGCGCACTGGGGCGGCGTGAAAGTTGGCGGCCCCGCTGCCGTGGCGCTGGTGCGCGGTAGGCCGGTGGCTTTGCGTCCCCGCCTTTCGACGGGTTTGCCCTCTGATTCAGATTAGTTCAAACGGATATTTCCTCAAGGAAACGATAGTACCGCGATTCGGCGCCGTTGGGGGGATGGTCGGCCACAAAGGACGGCCTGGATCAACGCCGCTGCCGCCAATCGATGAATCGGCGGCGACGCGTTCAGCGCAGCGACAGCCAGGCCGGCAGCTGCGAGACCAGGAACAGCAGCACGCCGATCATGCCGCCGACGACGGTGCCGTTGATGCGGATGTACTGCAGGTCCTTGCCGATATTGAGCTCGATCTGCTCCGACATCTCCTGGCTGTCCCAGTTCTTCACGGTGTCGGAAATGTGGCGGGTCAGGAACTGGGCGAACTCCGGCGCCGCGCTGCGCGCCGCGCTTTCGAGGTGATCGTTGAGCGACTGGCGCAGGCGCGCGTCGTCGGCCAGCGTGCGGCCGATCCAGCTGCCGGTGGCGACCACGCGCTGGTGCAGCACCGACTGCTCGCTGTGCAGGTCCGCCTTCAGCCAGGCCTTCAGGTCGTCCCACAGCGATTTCAGGTAGCTGTTGAGGGTGTCGTCGCCGAGCAGGTACTGCTTGATTTCCTCGCCCTTCTGCTGGAACTCGGGGTCGCTTTGCAGGCGCGCGACGAAGTCGTGGGTGAAGCGGTCGAAATTGCGGCGCAGTTCGTGATCGGGGTCGCCATTGACCTTGGCGAGGATGCCGGCCGCCAGCCGCACGGCGATGTCGGCGCCCTTGCGGCCGATCGCCTCCTTCGGCAGCACCTTCTCGAACATCGCGTATTCTTCCTTGAGCCAGTCGACGATGCCCTGCGCGATGAAGGCCTGGGTCTCCTCGTTGTGCAGCAGCTTCGCCAGCTGGGCGATGCCTTCGTCGAGCAGCTGCTGGTGGCGCCCGTTCCTGGTCATCGATTCGAGGATCACGCCGGCCGACTGCGACAGGTCGACGCTGTTGATCAGGGAGTGCACCGCCCTGCGGATGAAGTTCTGCACCGGCGCGTCCTCGATAAAATCGAGCACGCCGGCGGCCAGCTTGACGAGGTAGTCGCCGAGTAGCCTGGCGTTGTCGGGCTTGACCAGCCAGCCGGCCACCTTCTGCGCCGGGTCATGGCGGCGGATCAGGCCGACGATCGATTCGGTGTCGAGGAATTTGTCGCGCACGAACACGGCCAGGTTGTCGGCGATGTTCTCCTTGTTCTTGGGGATGATCTCGGTGTGGCGCGATACGATCGGGATCGGCACCCGCTTGAACAGCGCGACGACGGCGAACCAGTCGGCCAGCGCGCCCACCATCGCCGCCTCCGAGAACGCCTTCAGCAGTCCCGCCCACCATACCGGCGGCAGGAACAGCGTGACGAAAAACAGCGCGCCGGCGCCGAGGAAGAACATCAGCGCCAGCCGCTTGGCGGCGCGCAGTTCGCCTTTCTTGTCCATTTTTACGGCGCTGCTCAAGCCGGATCGCCGACGTCGGCGTCTTCGTCGAGCGCGTAGTCGCCGCGCTCGTAGGCGGCGAGGATGTCGGCGGCCAGCGCGACGAACGCCGCCGGCGCCAGGATGCGCACGCCGCCCAGCGCGGGCGCGATCAGCAGGTCCGCCTGCACGTGGTTGGCGTCGGCCACCACCGCCGGCACGCCGCCGGCCACCAGGCAGCCCTGCAGCAGGTAGGCGTCGGTCGGCACCAGGCACTTGGCGACGACGAACAGGTCGCGGCCCATTGCCTCCGCTTCCATGGCGGCGCCGGCAATCCGGCCCGCGCTATCGGGTCCTGCGCGCAGCAGTTGTTCCATCACGGCTCCTCGGCGGTATCAGTGATGCCATCTTACTACCGCCGGCGCCCAGGGCGCTTCACTGCTGGCGAACGCGCGCTGCGGGCAGTCTAGTGCACGTAGTTGAGCAGCTCGGGACCGAACACTTCGCGGTGCAGGCGATGCGCCGGCACGCCTGCCTCGATCAGGGAGCGCCACTGTGCCTGCATGAAGCCGACCGGGCCGCAGATGTAGACGTCGGTGTTCTTGGCATCCCATGCCGGCATCTTTGCGATGTCCATCATTCCTGTGACGCTCGCTTCGTCTTCCTCCGAGGCCGACTCATAAAAGGTCGCCACCGCCAGGTTCGGCATCGCCGCCTCGGCTGCGGCGACGTCGGCACGGTGGGCATGGTGGCTGCCCGCCCGCGCCGCGTGCGCGAAGGTGACGTGGCGCTGAGGATTGACCTCGGCGATGCGGTTCAGTACCGAGATCATCGGCGTGATGCCGACGCCGGCCGACAGCAGCACGATCGGCGCGGCCCCTTCGGTATCGGGGGTGAAGTCGCCGAACGGGTGCGTGACCTCGAGGATGCTGCCCTTGGTCGCGTGATCGTGCAGCCAGTTCGATACGCGCCCGGCCGGCGTCTCGGCACCTGCGCGCTCGCGCTTGACGGAGATGCGCAGCGACTTGCCGTTCGGTGCGTCCGACAAGCTGTATTGGCGCAGCTGCGTGGCGCCGTCGCCGAAACTGACCGACACGCTGAGGTACTGCCCCGGCTTGAACGCCGGCGCCGCGGCGCCGCTGGCCATCTCGAGGACGAAGGATTTGATGTCGTCGCTTTCCTGGCGTACCTCGGCGATGCGCATCTCGGTCAGCTGGCCTGGCGTGGTGCCGGCTTGCGCGTACAGCTCTTTCTCGGCAGCGGTGAGCGCGGCGGCCAGTTCGGAATAGGCTTCATCCCAGGCCGAAATCAGGGCCGGCGTGGCGGCGTCGCCGAGCACTTCGCCGATGGCGCCGAGCAGGTGGCGGCCGACGATCGGGTAATGCGCCGCCGTGATGCCCACCGACGCATGCTTGTGCACGATGCGGCTGACCACAGGACCGAGCGCGGCGGCGTTGTCGATGTTGGCGGCATAGGCGAACACGGCGGACGCGAGCGACTGCTGCTGGCTGCCGTTGGCCTGGTTGCCCATGTTGAACAGGTTGGTCAACTCCGGGTGGGCGGCGAACATATTGGCATAGAACGTACGGGTGATGCTCAGGCCATGCTCACGCAGGACGGGAACGCTGGCATCGATATAAGGACGGGCAACTGCGGAAACCATGCAACTTCTCCTAAAACATGCATATTAAATGCATAATATAAAACAAAAAAAACCTCACGGCGTGAGCTTCCTCTACAGCACTGACAAATCAACCTGGGCGAGCGGGCGCAGAAAATCACGGTGCATCGTGATGATTTGCTCGCCCACGATTCCGCCGCTCACATCGGCAAGCGTATAGCGGTCCATCGCATCGTAGAAAGCGCGCAGTCCGGCCGCCAGCGCGGCGCGCAACAGGCAGTCCTTGCTCAGGCGGCATCGCTGCGCTTCGCAGTCGACCAGTTCGGCGTCGCCTTCGAGTTCGCGCAAGACCGTTCCGATGCGCAGCGACTGCGGGTCTGCCTGCAGCCGCAGCCCGCCTTTGCGGCCGCGCAGGGCCTGTATCCAGCCAGCGCGGGCCAGCTGTCCCACCACTTTGACGAGGTGATTGGCCGGGATGTCGAATTGCTTCGAAATTTCCGCGACGGTGGCCGGCGCCCTTTGCTGGTCGGCGCCAGCGAGGTAGATCAGGACACGCAGGCCGATATCGGAAAAGCGAGTGATGCGCATGGAAAAGGGATGATAGTGTTCAGCGACACTATTCTACCAAAGATGCATAACTTATGCATCTTTAATTCGCGGCTATGTGCCCGTTAAGTCCGGGATGTTGAACTAGTTCCTATGGCTGAGCACTGGGCGGCTCCCCCGACCTAACGGGCACATAGCCTGATTTCAGCACGTCCGCTCGGGGCCGATGCGCTAGGGCGCAGCTTCGTTGTCGACGCCGATCAGCGGGGTGCCGTCGTTGGTTGCGCTCAGGATGAGCGAAATGACTTGCCGGTTTTTCCTGAATGCGGTGGTGCATACCGCATCCCAGCCGCTCCCGCATACGAGTCCATTTTCGGTCGGCGGCTCCATCAGGTGCTCGCCCATCCATTTCTGGTCGAGCGACCAGCCGGCTTTCGCCAGCTGCTGCCTTACCTGCGCATACGGGGCGCCAAGCCGCAGGCCAACGGCGGTCGCCTTGCTCCGCTCTTCCGCACTGAATTTCATGCAGCTCTGGGGTGCCTCGCCGCTGCGTATTTTTATACACGGCTGCGCCTGGGCTGCACTCGATGCGAGGCAGATTGCGACGACTGAAAACAGGACTCTGCTGGTCATTGTAGCTCCGGTAAAATCTACTTCCATGTTCCATGCTCTTGCACCAGCGTCTTTTCGCCCTGCATCACGATCAGGTCACCGCCTTGCGTGACCATATAGCGCAAACGCCCGCTGTTAAAGACGTAACCCTGAAACTGGCATGGCGTGATGCCATCGGCGCACCGCGAATGCATGGTGCGCCCGCGCAGCGTGATCGACTTTCCGGTTTTCCTGCTGGTGCCGGAATATCGTACATTGTCGCAGGTAACATTGCCTTCGGCGCAGCGGACGTCGATGTTGACGACGAACGAGGGCGTTTCCAGCGTGGCGGCCGCGCAGGTGATCCCCAGGCCGGCCAGCAGGACGGCGGGCAGGATGCGTCGCATCTTTTTCGCCATAAGAAGTACTCCTTTACGGTTGCACCGCTCAAATCACCCGGGCCGTTTTGAGCGCATCGATCTCGCCGTCCACCCAGCCCCAGTCGGCGAGGATGGCGGCGCTGTCGGCGCCCGGCGGCGACGCCGCGGCGCCCGCTTGCGGCGCCGTGCGCGAAAAGCGCGGCGCCGGCGCCGGCTGCACCACGCCGTCGATCTCGATGAAGGTGGCGCGCGCGGCGTTGTGCGGATGCGCCGGCGCCTCGGCCATGTCCAGCACGGGGGCGAAACAGACGTCGGTGCCTTCGAGGAGCAGGCACCAGTCGTCGCGGCTGCGCGTGGCGAACAGCGCCGTGAAGCGCTCCCGCATCTGCGGCCAGGTCGCCTCGTTCATCTGCGCGCTGAACGCTGCATCGGCGGCGCCGGTCAGCTTGAGCAGCAACGCGTAGAACTGCGGCTCGAGCGACCCGATCGAAATGAATTTGCCGTCCAGGCAGGCGTAGCTGTCGTAGAACGGCGCGCCGCCGTCGAGCAGGTTCGAGGCGCGCTGGTCGCGCCAGGCGCCGAAGGCGCGAAAGCCGTACATCATCGCCCCCAGCAGCGCGGCGCCGTCGGTCATGGCGGCGTCCACCACCTGGCCCTTGCCGGACGCGCGCGCCTCCAGCACCGCGCAGACGACGCCGAAGGCGAGCATCATGGCGCCGCCGCCGAAGTCGCCCACCAGGTTCAGCGGCGGCGCCGGCGGCGAACCGGCGCGGCCCATCGCGTGCAGCATGCCGGTCAGCGCGATGTAGTTGAGGTCATGGCCGGCCGCCTGCGCCAGCGGGCCGTGCTGGCCCCAGCCGGTCACGCGGCCGTACACCAGCTTCGGATTGCGCGCGTGGCAGACGTCGGGGCCGAAGCCGAGCCGTTCCATCACGCCGGGGCGGAAGCCTTCCAGCACGACGTCGGCCTGGTCGAGCAGCCGCAGCACCACTTCCTTTGCCGCCGGCTGCTTCAGGTCCAGCGCCAGCGAGCGGCGCCCGCGTGCCATCACGTCGAACTTCGTGCCCAGCATCGGGAACGGATTGTCGGCGCCGGGCGCGATCTTGCGGTCGACGCGGATCACTTCCGCGCCCATGTCGGCCAACATCATGGCGGCGAACGGACACGGTCCGAGCCCCACCATCTCGACGACGCGTATTCCTGCCAGCGGTCCGGCCATGTGCTATTTCCTTAAAGTGAACGGGCGATGATTTCTTTCATGATCTCGTTGGCGCCGCCGTAGATGCGCTGCACCCGCGCGTCGATGTACATCTGCGCGATCGGGTATTCGAGCATGTAGCCGTAGCCGCCGAACAGCTGCACGCACTGGTCGATCACCTTGCACTGCAGGTCGGAGATCCAGTACTTCGCCATCGACGCCTGCACCGCATCCATGCGCGCGGCGATCATGTCCTCGATGCAGCGGTCGATGAAGATGCGGGCGATGGTGGCCTCGGTCTTGATCTCGGCCAGCACGAAGCGGGTGTTCTGCATCTCGATCAGCGCCTGGCCGAAGGCGCGGCGTTCGCGCGTGTGCTCGACCGTGAGCTTGAGCGCGCGCTCGTTGGCGGCCACGCCCGACACGCCGAGGATGGTGCGCTCGTACGGCAGCTCCGTCATCAGCTGGGCGAAGCCGCGCCCTTCGACGCCGCCGAGGATATTTTCAAGCGGCGCGTGGGCGTCGTCGAAAAACAGCTCGCAGGTGTCCTGCCCCTTCTGCCCCACTTTTTCGAGGATGCGGCCGACCCGGAAGCCGGGGTTGTTCTTCGTTTCCACCAGCAGCAGCGAGACGCCGCGCGCGCCGGCATCCGGGTCGGTCTTGACCACCACCAGCACCAGGTCGGCCAGGTAGCCGTTCGAGATGAAGGTCTTGGAGCCGTTGACGCGGTAGCCGCCCTCGCCCGCCACCGCGGTGGTGCGGATGCCCTTGAGGTCGGAGCCGGCGCCCGGCTCGGACATGGCGATGGCGCCGACCATCTCGCCGCTGGCCAGCAGCGGCAGGTACTTGCGCTTCTGCTCGTCGGTGCCCTGGTTGAGGATGTAGTGGGCGACGATCGCGTGCACGTGGATGCCGAACGCCATGTCGCCGGCGTAGCCGAGCTCCTCGAACACCACGCACTGGTGGGCGAAGGTGCCGCCGGAGCCGCCGTACTCTTCGGGAATATCGGCCAGCAGCATGCCCATCTCGCCGCCCTTGTTCCACAGTTCACGGTCGACGTGCTGCTGGTCGCGGAAGCGCTGCTGGTGCGGCGAAACCTCGCTGGCGACAAAGCGGCGCACGGCGTCGCGAAAGCCTTCCAGCTCGGCGTTCATCCATGGTGAAGTCAGGTCCATGGTTGCCTCCTACGACGCGCGGTACATGGTGACGACGCAGGCGCCGCCCAGGCCCAGGTTGTGCTGCAGCGCCACGCGCGCGCCGGCGACCTGGCGGGCGGCGGCGTCGCCGCGCAGCTGGTGCGTCAGTTCGTAGCACTGCGCAAGACCCGTGGCGCCGAGCGGATGGCCCTTCGACAGCAGGCCGCCGGAAGGGTTGGTGACGACCTTGCCGCCGTAGGTATTGTCGCCTTCGCTGATGAACTTGTCGGCGCCGCCGGGCGGGCACAGGCCGAGCGCCTCGTAGGTGATCAGCTCGTTGTGGGCGAAGCAGTCGTGCAGCTCGACGACGTCGAGGTCTTCCGGGCCGATGCCGGTCTGCGCGTAGACCTTGTCGGCCGCCTCGCGGCTCATGTCGTAGCCGACCAGGCGCATCATGTCGTTCGACTCGAAGGTGCCGGGACGGTCGGTCGTCATCGCCTGGCCGGCGATGTAGACGTCGGTTTTCAGGCCACGCTTGCGGGCGAATTCTTCCGACACCAGCACCGCCGCGGCGGCGCCGCAGGTGGGCGCGCACGCCATCAGGCGCGTCATCACGCCCGGCCAGATCATCGGCGCGTCGAGCACGTCCTGGGTGCTCACTTCCTTGCGAAACAGCGCCAGCGGATTGTTCACCGCGTGGCGGCTGGCCTTGGCGCGGATCTTGGCGAAGGCGTCGAACGGGGTGCCGTATTTTTCCATGTGCGCCAGACCGGCGCCGCCGAAGTAGCGCAGCGCCAGCGGGATCTCCGGTTTGCCGACCAGCTTGTCGGTGACGGCGTCGAAGGCATCGAAGGGGCTCGGGCGGTCGCCGAACACGGAGCCGAGCGCGCCCGGGCTCATCTGCTCGAAGCCGAGCACCAGCACGCAGTCGGCGGCACCGCTCTCCACCGCCTGGCGCGCCAGGAACAGCGCGGTCGAACCGGTCGAGCAGTTGTTGTTGACGTTGACGATGGGGATGCCGGTCAGGCCCACCTGGTACAGCGCCTTCTGGCCGCTGGTGGAGTCGCCGTAGACGTAGCCGGCGTAGGCTTGCTCGACGTCGTCGTAGCTGATGCCACCGTCCTGCAGGGCCTGGCGCGCGGCCATCGCACCCATCTGGTCGTACGCTGCGCTGGCGCCCGGTTTGGCGAACGGGATCATGCCCACGCCGGTGACGAATACTTTACGGCTCATTGCGTGCTCCTGGAAGAATAATTCAGGCAATTATAGGTCAGTCGTACTATTCCGTATACAGCACCGCGTGCGATAATTCCACCATGCTACCGACTCTCGCCAGCGCTCCGAAAAACAAGGCTTCGGTCACCACCGAAAAAGGGCTCGGCCGCGCCCAGGACATCCTGCACGCGGCGCGCGCCCTGCTGGCCGCGGACGGCTATGCGGGGCTGTCGATGCGGCGGGTGGCGGCCGAAGTGGGCATCAGCCTGTCGAACGTGCAGCACTACTACCAGAGCAAGGATGCGCTGGTCGAAGCGCTGCTGCTGTACACGATGGATGTGTTCCAGGCGAAGATGGACGGCATCTCGGCGGCGATGGTTTCCGCCTCGCGCAGCGAGCAGTTCCTGTCGACGGTCGACATGTTCATGGACGAGATCACCGATCCGGTGACGCACGCGATCTTTTTCGAGATCTGGGCGCTGGCCTCGCGCAACGCGTTCGCCTCGGCGCTGATGGAGCGCATGCTGCGGCGCGAGCGCAAGGCGATCTACCTGCTGGTGCGCGGGCTCAACCCGGAGATTTCGGACAGCGAATACATGCAGCGCGCGGTGCTGATGGTGGCGCAGATGGAGGGCTTGATGCTGTTCCGGCTGGACAAGAACAAGCGGCAGGAAGAGTTCTTGGCGGTGCGCGAGGCGGTGCGCAAGGCGCTGCTGATGCTGGCGACCGTGCCCTAAGGGTCTGACCCGATTTCCGGGTCAGACCCCGGTGTTGATGGTGCCGGGGACTCGGCGTCCCCGCCAGACCCTTCGGAAGCAAAACCGGGCCTGCCCCCTTAGACCGCGGCGCCGTCGCACAGCTTCAGGTGCGGGCCCGCGATATGCGCCATCAGCAGCTCGCGGCGCTCTTCCAGCAGCGCGAACACGGCGTCCTTCGACAGCACGTACTGGTCCAGCAAGGTGTCCTTGATCGACTCGATCATCGCCTTGTAGTCGCGGATGGCGCCCAGCGTGTAGCTGTACAGCTCGTCCGACTTCGCTTCCACCTGGCGGATCGAGTGCTCGCCCGTGCTGTCCTGGCCCAGCTGCGTGTAGTCGACCTTCGAGCGCGAGTACATCGACAGGCGGTTGACCATCAGATTGAGCATCTTGGTCGCTTTTTCGATGTCGTTCTGGCTGCCGACCGAAATGCCGCGCGCGCCGTAGAACAGCTCTTCGGCAGCGACGCCGCCGTACAGCTGGATGACGTCCCGCTCGAGCTCCTCCAAGGTGCGCAGCGAGACGTCATCGCCCGAATTGAGCACGTAGCCGAGCGCGCCGAGCTTGGACACCGACTCGGTGCTGATTTTCAGCAGGTGCGACTTTTCCTTGACCTCTTCGAGCGACATCCCCTGGCGCAGGTACGGATCGATCTGCATGAAGAAGTGGCCCAGTTCGTGCAGTGCCACGCGCTCGCGCTGCTTGTGCTTCTCGGCCGTGGTGGCGCGGTCGGTCAGGCCCAGCGTGGCGCGCTCGAAGGCGCGGAACATCAGGTCGGTGTTGATGATCGTCTTTTCCTGGATCGAGATCATGCTGGCGCGTTCGACCACGGTTTCCAGCAGCGCCGGACTGAGGTTGGCGGTCATCGCGGCCACCTGGCCCAGGTCGAGGTCGTTCCAGTCGACCAGGCCTTCCTTCTTGCGCGACAAGAAGCTCTTGAGCAGTTCGACGCGCTCGCCCTTGTTGGGCAGGCGAAAATTGATCTTCACCGAGAAGCGGCGCAGCATCGCCTCGTCCATCTCGGAGGAGGCATCGTCGAAGTTGGACGCCACCACCCAGATGACGCCGGCGCCCTTGTCGCTCTTGACGCCGTCGAGCAGGCCCAACAGGGTGTTGGCGGTGTCGTCTTCCCACTTCTTCTCGCCGCGCCCGCGCGGCATGAACAGCGTCTGCGCTTCGTCGAGGAAGATGATGCAGCTGCCCTTGGCGCAGGCCTTGCGGTACAGCGCGTTGAGCGCCTTCGAACCGCCGCCGACGAAACCGGACTCGAGCGCCGAGCCGGACGCCTGGATCAGCGGCACGTTGAGCTTCTTGGCCAGGTAGCCGACCAGCTTGGTCTTGCCGGTGCCGGCCGGGCCCGTCAGCATCACGTTGAACGGCTTGTCGATGTTGTGCGACTTGTATTCGGCGCGGTTGCGGATCATGTCTTCCAGGTGCAGCACTTCCTGCTTGATGTCTTCCATGCCGATCAGGTCGTCCATGCTGCCTTTGAGCTTGTCGGGCGAAATGACCGAGGCGTTCGTGCCAGTGCCGGGAATGCCGAACTTGAGCGCGTAGATGATGAAGAAGATCACCAGCATGTCGAGCGCGTGGCGCTTGGCGAACGCGGCGGCCTCGGACATGGCGCCGTTTTCGCCTTCGTCGAGCAGCACCGCCTTGTGCGAGGACAGATAGTCATCCTTGGCGATCGAATACGGAATTGCGTTCTTGAGCAGCACTTCGCGCTCCAGGCTCAGGTGCGAGGTGCTCGGCACCTTGACCACGTGCAGTTCGGGGGCGCCCTTGAACTTGAAGATGTAGCGGGGCGACTCCGACAGCGGCCTGGCCACCAGCAAATAGTCAAGCTGGTCCTTCTTGGCGGCCAGTGCGGTGATTTCGGAAATGTTCTGCGACAGCACGAGCGGGCTGGTGTCCTGGGCGACGTCGCCGCGGAAGAACGCCAGCCAGACAATGATCGCCAGCAGCAGGACGGCGGCCAGGCGCACGTACGTGTTCTTGAAGGCGATCTGGAGTTTGGCTAAATTTGGCATAAGGTACTCTTTGAAAAAATGGTGCGCGTGGCGCGGACTGCGAACAGCAGTACTGCCGGCGAAGCTGGGGGCGCGGCAGTGGCAAAGGCAGGCGCGGCGCAGGGACCGCACATGACCGTTTGCCATCATTTTGATGCTTGAAGGCAATAGGGATATGGAGACTATACCGCCAAAAAAAACCTGCATGCAAACAAATTTATGTAAAACTTCGTGCAGCGCAACAGATGTGATCAAGCCGGTAATTGAACCCGTTATTGTCCTGATAAATAAGCTTATCGGGATGATAAAAAAGGCGTGCACGCGGCGTTTTGCGTTGCCATTCCGGACATCTCGAAAAAGCCGGAACGCCTGCAACGGCGGGCTGTCCAAGATGGTGGGATGTTTGTTTTTTGTCAGTCGACGCCGAAGCGCCGGAGCCGCAAATGCCGGTATCCTGCCATTGTAGATGCAATCCTATTTTCGCTTGGCCGCAGGCCCAGAAAAGGAAGATACCGTGAAAACATTTGCACTTGCAGCAACGCTGGCGCTGATCGTTTGCGGTGCCGCGCAGGCCGGCGTGACGGAGTTCACCGGGGGCCGCGGACCGGCCGCGGCGGCGCCGCCGCCAGGGGGTACGGTACTGCTGCAGGCGGTCACGTCCGAGCTGGCCGAACCGGAGATGTTGGCGATGATGGTGGTGGGGCTGGTGCTGATCGGCTACCGCGCCACGCGCGACAGCAGCGACAAGTTCCAGTAGCCTGGCGCTGTCAGGCAGCGTGCTTCAGCGAACGCGCTTCAGCGCTGCTTGCACAGGGCGTGCAGCTTGACGACGGTATTCCAGTTGCGCGCGGTGGTGGCGTCGCCCAGCACCTTGTTGACGGCCGCCGCCGCCGCGCTGTCGAGCACGCCTGTCGGGCACCAGACATAGACTGCGCGCTCGCCCACTGCCAGCGCGCCCGGCGCCCACTCCTGCTTCGCCAGCGGCGCGACCAGGTCGCGCTGGGGCTTGCCGGCCAGCGTGAACACCACCAGCCGCGCATGGTCGGTGGACTGCTCCACCAGCGGATTGCCGGCGACGATGTCGTCGAGTTCGTCGCGCGGGAGCACCGTCACGCGGGCGGCCACGCCGAGCCGGCGCACCAGTGCTTCCTCCAGCGCCCTGGCGGCCGCGGCGGGCGTGCGCGTGGGACTGCCGAACACGACATTGCCGCTGTTGAGCACGGTGCGCACGCCGGTGAAGCCCAGTTCTTCGAACAAGCTACGCAAGTCGGCCATCGCGACGCGTTTGGCGCGGCCGACATTGATGCCGCGCAGCAGGGCAATGCCGCAGTCGAAGGTCACGCTCAACCCAGCAAGCCTTCGTCGCGCATGGCCTGCTGCACCGCCGGGCGGGCGGCGATGCGCGCCTGGTAGGCCTGCAATGCGGGGAACGGCGACAGGTCCAGCTGCACCACCGCGGCCCAGTTGGCGACGGTAAACAGATAGGCATCGGCGACGGAGAAGCGGCCGCCGACGAGGTAATCGTGGCTAGCGAGGTGGTCGGCGGCAAAGGCGAAGCGCCTCGACAGCGTCGCGCGGGCGGCGGCCCTGGCGTCTTCCAGCGAGGCCGGATTGAACAGGGGCGCGAAGGCCTTGTGGATTTCGGCGCTGATGTAGTTGAGCCATTCGATCATCTGGTAATGCTCGGCCGTGCCGGCCGCCGGGGCCAGCTGCCTGGCGCTCGCCTGGTCGGCGATGTATTGCACGATCGTGGGGCCTTCGGTGAGCACGATGCCATTGTCCAGTGCCAGCGCCGGCACGTATCCCTTCGGATTGATGGCGGTGTAGTCGGCACCGTCGGCGGTGAGCTTCTTGCGCAGGTTGACTTTTTCAGTGGTGAATGGCAGCCCTGCTTCCAGCAGGACAATGTGGGGGGACAGCGAGCAAGCGCCGGGACTGAAATACAGTTTCATAATGATCCTTTGTGCGTGGCGTTGGCGCGACAGTCGATCGCGCGGCAAGCCCGGCTTCCGGTCTTTTCCGGACGCGCGCGGCATGGCGAGAATATAACAAAATGGCAATCCACGCTTGGCCGCGCTCAAGCCGCGCGGCTATAAAGGCGGCGCGCCGGCTTCCTCGACGGCGCCGGGATCGGCCGCCGCATCGTGCGGCGCCACGCGCGGGATGCGCAGCGTAAACCGGGTGCCCTGGCCGAGCGTGCTGCGCACCGCGATGGTGCCGCCAAACTGTTTCGCCACCAGGTTGTAGACGATATTGAGGCCGAGGCCGGTGCCGCCCTGCCCGCGCCGGGTGGTGAAGAAGGGGTCGAAGATACGGTCGAGCGCCTCGGGGGCGATGCCCTTGCCGTTGTCGGCCAGCTCGATCTCGACGGTGTCGCCGCACAGCCGCGCGCCGATCTCGATGCGCCCCGGTTCGCCCGCGTTGAACGCATGCTCGGCGCAATTGAGCACCAGGTTGGTGATGAGCTGGGCAAACGCGCCCGGGTAACTGTCGAGCACGATGTCGCCGGCGCCGTCCTGCTTGAGCTCGATGTGGATGGTTTTCAGTTTCGGGTGCAGGCTGGTGACGATCTCTTCGATATACTCCATCAGCGCGAACCGGCGCCTGGCCTCGCTGGTCTGGTCGACCGCGATCTGCTTGAAACTGTGGATCAGGTGGGCGGCGCGGTAGGCGTTGTTCATGATCAGCCGGGTGCTTTCGGCCGCCGTTTCCAGGTAGCGCAGCACCACCGACTTCTTCAGCCCGTCGCCGGCCACCGCCGCCTGCAACTGCTCGGTCGCTTCCTTCAGCACCGACGCGCTGGTGAGGGCGATGCCGACCGGAGTGTTGATTTCGTGGGCCACCCCGGCCACCAGGCTGCCCAGCGAGGCGAGCCGCTCCGACTGCAGCAGCGACTCCTGGGTGCGGCGCAGGTCGGCCATTGCCTGCGCCGTCTGCTGCGACGAGCGGCGCGCGGCGTCCTCGGCCTCGCGGATGCGCACGATGGTCGACTTCAGGCGGCGCTGGATCTGGTTGAAGCCGCGGATCACGTCGCCCAGTTCGTCGCTGCGGTTTTCCGGCAGTTCCTCGACTTCGCCGGTGCCGCGCGTGGCCAGCTCGAACAGGCCGTCGGAGAGGCGCCGCAGCGGCCGGAACACCACCCGCAGCGAGAACGACAGCGCCAGCACCAGGATAATGTCGAGCAGCAGTACCTCGAGCACCTTGCGCAGCAGCTCGGAGGCGAGCGCGGCGTCGATCTGCGCGCGGCTGAAATACACCACCACCTTGCCCACCGATACCGGGCGCAGGCTGCCGCCGCCGGCGCCGGCATCGCGGAACACCAGGTTGGCCTGCACCGGGGTCGCCCCCGCCGGCGCCTGGCGGCCGGGCGCGACCAGGCGGCCATCGGCGCCGCGCGCCTTGCCGGCGAACAGGCCCACCGCGCTGTCGTAGACGCGGATCGACACCACTTCGGGCGGCAGCATTTCCGCTTCGAGGATGGTGTCGACCTTGCCCTTGTCCAGGTCCCACAGCGCCGGCGGCAGGCTGATCTGGAGCCGGGTCAGCACGCCGTCGCGCAGCCGCTGGTTGCTGCTTTCTAACTCCTTGCCGAGCGAATACTGGGCGTAGCTGCCGGAGATGGTCAGCACCAGCGTGACGATCAGCACGAACAGCAGCTTCAACCGGCTTTGAATACTGAACATGCGTTCCTTTGAAGGACGGTTTCCACCAATGTAAGGGAAGCCCTGCCGGTTGGCAAGCGAACCGCCGGCCAGCGCCAATTTGCCGCTACTGCCCAGCCTGCCGATGGTAATATTGCGCACTGGAGATGGAGGATGGCATGAGCTTAGCTTATCAGCATCTTGCGCTGGCCGATGTCAGGCCGGGCATGGTGCTTTCGGACGTATTGCTGGACCAACAAGGCCAGGTGCTGCTGCCCCAGGGCACGGTGCTGACCGCCGCATTCATCGCGCTGATGCCACGCCACGGCATCGACGTCGTCGCGGTGCTGTCGGCTGAGCCGGTGCCGGGCCCCGACCTGTCCGCCGTGCAGGCGCGCGTGGCGCACCTGTTTCGCCACAAGGGCGCCGACGACGGCGCCAGCGCCACCCTGCACCGCTACATCGAAGATTATCGGCTCGGCCGGGAGGTCGCCGAATGAATCCGCTCAGTCTCGCCGACATCGCCGGCAAACTGCAGGACCTGCCCTCGCTGCCCGCAGTGGTGATGGAGCTGCTTAGCAGCATCGACCAGGAAGACGTCGATATTTCGGTGCTGGCCAAGAAGGTCTCGCACGACCAGGCGCTGACGGCCAAGACGCTGCGCATGGCCAACGCCTCGACCTACGGGCTGCAGGTGAAGGTCACCACCATCCAGCAGGCGATCACCTTCCTTGGTTTCCAGACCGTGCGCAACCTGATCACCGCCGCCGCCGTCACCGGCTGCTTCGGCGCAGGCCGCTGCGCCGGCTTCAACGACAAGGCGTTCTGGCGCCATTCGATCGCCACCGCGGTGTGCGCGCGGGTGCTGGCGCGGCGCATGCGCTTCAACCAGGATTACGCCTTTACCGCGGGCCTGCTGCACGACATCGGCCGTCTGGTGCTGGTGAGCACCTATCCGGAGCGCTATGCCGAGGCACTGGCGTGGCGCGTCGCCCACGATAGCGACCTGCTGGAGGCGGAACGGGCGGTGCTCGGCGTCGACCACGTGGCGGCTGGCGTGGTGCTGGCCGATCACTGGAATTTTTCGGACACGATGCGGCTGGCCATTGCCCACCACCATAGCCCGGCGCAGTCGGGCGCGGGTTTCCTGGCCACCATCATCCACGTGGCCAATGCGATCGTCCATGGGCTCGACCTGGCGCGCGAAGAGGACGACGCGGTGCCGCCCGTGTCGGCCGTCGCGTGGGACGCGCTCGGCCTGAACGAGGAAAGCTACCTGCACGTGTTCCGTGAAACCGAATTGCAGTTCGAAGAAATTGCCACCGTCCTGATGGGCTGACGCCCGCACGGCACGGCCGATGCTGTCAGGCGCGCGCGCCGTCAGCGGCCGCGGCGCCACGATTCGCGGGAATCGCTGGCGCCGGGTCGTTTACCACAGAGGCCGGCTTGCTTCGCGCCGATACCGCAAGCATGACAGCTGGTGCCGCCATGCCAGCCGCATCAATGCGCATAGTTGCCGGTAGTCGATGCAGCAGCTTCCGTTGCAGCCTTGTCCTCGGCCTTTGGACGGCCCTGGGCGTCGGACAGACGATACTTGGTGCGGCGGTCGCCCATCAGGTCGCGCAGGTCGCGGATGCTCATGCCGGTCACTTCGTGCATGCGGATCAGCAGCGAAGCGCCGACCGGCAGGCGGTGGTGGCGGATCTTGCTGATCACCGGCGGAGCCACCTCGAGCATGCGCGACAGGGCAGCGTCGTTCTTGAGCTGCATCTTGCCGAGCAGGATGTCGAGCAGGTGGTTGGGATTGTAACTTTCTTGTGATGCCAGAGCATGGTGTGCCATGATTTACCTCGTGTGTGTGGTTGAAATAGTTCCGTTACGAACTTTGTTAAAGACTATCTTTCGTCTAAATAAGTTCCGGGAAAACGTTAAAGGATGATCAGAACTTCGCCACCACGATCATTCGCTTCTACCGTTGCCGGACTCGTTTGCGCTCTGCGCTACGCGCCTCCCAACGCACTTGTTCATCAAACAAATTATCAGACTAATACGCTATTAGTACATCCGACCTTCGCATCGCCTACATTGTTCGAAATCAAGCTATCGTGCGGAAAGCTTGTCACATCGGCATTTCAACACATGGGGATATTTTGTGGCGCACGCAAGAGTTTTCTTGAATTCAGTTTGCGCTTAACTATTCCCTCGGAACTCATTGATTTACAAAAGGAAATACAATTTACCAAATTCTTGATTGTTAATGTTTTCCTCAGGAAACGGCACTTATAATTTGCGCAAAGAAATACCGGAAGTCGCCGCCGACTGTGCAGATTTAACAAATTTCTTATAATTTTTATATTGGGCGATGCGCCCGGCGGCGCGCGCGGCGCCGGCGCCGAAACCTCCGCCGGTGCCGATTTACGGTAAACTGGCAAGTCGCGTTGCCCCGGCGCGGACACCTCACCAGCAAAATAATTCCATGCAGAAAAAAGTATTTATCAAGACCTTCGGTTGCCAGATGAACGAGTACGACTCCGACAAGATGGCGGACGTGCTCGGCGCCTCCGACGGCCTGGTGCGCACCGATACGCCGGAAGACGCCGACGTCATCCTGCTCAATACCTGCTCGGTGCGCGAGAAGGCGCAGGAAAAGGTGTTTTCCGACCTCGGACGGCTGCGCGAACTGAAGCTCTTGAAACCGGAGCTGCTGATCGGCGTCGGCGGCTGCGTCGCCTCGCAGGAAGGCGACGCCATCGTCAAGCGCGCGCCCTACGTCGACATGGTGTTCGGCCCGCAGACGCTGCACCGGCTGCCGCAGATGATGCGCGCACGGCGCGCCAGCGGCGCCGCGCAGGTCGACATCAGCTTTCCCGAAATCGAAAAATTCGACCACCTGCCGCCGGCGCGCACCGACGGCGCCTCGGCCTTCGTGTCGATCATGGAAGGCTGCAGCAAATACTGCAGCTACTGCGTGGTGCCGTACACGCGCGGCGAGGAAGTGTCGCGC
>JBBRXM010000065.1:0-27884 GCA_038248405.1 Burkholderiales bacterium | reverse complement strand
TCGCCATAGCCGCTTGCTCCGGCTAACTGCAACCATACCTCCCGCGGTTTCCTCCATCGCGGTCTGTCCAACGCCGGCCGGCGTCATTCCGCGCCTCAACTCAAGCCTGTGGCAACGGCCGGCATCGGACAACCCTTAACGGAAGCGGCCACCCAAGTGCGTTTGGTCACCGACCGTTATCGACCCATTGCAGACCTTGTGACCTTAACTGTTGGCGCCGACGAAATATTGATCCAAGCGGCCGATTCTGCTTGACCCAGGCTAGATCATTAGAAGCCGCACTCCCCGCCGGTTTGCAGGTACCTGGCTGGGTCAACGGATTTCGGCGCAATGGGTCAATCTGGGGTCGGCGGCAACACTTAGCGACCATTGAGCGAACGATACGTCGATGGCGCCACACTCTCCCATCGTTTGAACGCCCGGCGAAAATTGGCGATATCGGTATATCCCAGCGAATAAGCGATCTCCTGAACCGTCAGGTGTCCCGTCTCGAGATGTTCGAGCGCGAGCATATGGCGCACGTCCTCGAGTATTGCTTTAAATGATGTGCCCTCTTGCAGCAAGCGCCGATGCAGCGTGCGCGGGGTGACATGAAATAGCTGAGCGGCGCCGTTGAGCGACGGAAATTGACCTTGCCTCTCCAGCATGCTGCGTCGCAGCTGTGCGCCCAGCGACTCGTCGCGCGTGAGTTTCTCGAGTTCACGCTGGCAAATCATGATGGCGCCCTGGAAGGCCGCCGGATCGGCCAGCTTCAGCGGTTGCTCGATGACGCTAAGCGGCAGCGCGAACCCCGTCCACGATTGGCCGTAGCGCACTTCGCACTTGAACAACTTGCGCGCCACCGCCGCATATGCCGGCGCCTCGAACGGAAAGGTGACCTGACTCATCCCACATGAACCCATGGCGATGTGATCCAACAGTTTCTTGATCGTCAGCATCACGCCTTCCAGCACCGGCCGGCGGATGTCGCCCAGTGGCGTCGGCTCCACAAAAACAAGCCGGACCATGTCGTCGTGCATCTCGTAGCCGAGCATCAATAGCGATGTGCGCACGCGCAAGTAGCGCACCAACATGTCCACCGCCTGCCGCAAGGTGCTGCTGTTCATTGCTGCGTAGCCGAGGATGCCGTGCGAATTGGGGGCCAACCGTGCCCCGACCAGCAGCCCCAGAGCAGGTTCATTTGTGATGACCAGCGCATCCAGAATCAATTTGCGCAGAACCGGGAACGAGATGATGAGCGACGGGTCATCCAGTTGCGCCTCGCTCAACTGGCTGGGCGCGAGCCAGCGGCCGACATCTCCATTGATATGGCGAATTTCTTGGGCAATTTGGCGCAGGTAAAACACCGGCAGCGGGAAATCAATCACTTGTATGGGCTTTTGCGAAAAGGCATCGAAAAATGATTGTCAATAAATGACCTGTCATTGTCAATTATGCACCTGCCGCCCGGCCTGCGTGCAGAATTATGATTGGAGCTCGTTATGCGTCGCTTTCAATCGCCACGGAGATGCCATGTTTTCCGACCGTTCAAACAAGCCGTTCACGGCGCATATCAACGGACAGGCGATCGCTGTCGCCGCTCGGGAAACCCTCCTTCAAGCGGCGCTACGTCAAGGTATCGATTTTCCATTTAGCTGCCGGGTGGGCGGCTGCGCAACTTGCAAATGCACACTGGTGGAAGGCAGAGTCAGGGAATTGACGGACACCAGCTACGTTCTTTCGGATCACGACCAGGATCGGCGCACCGTTCTGGCCTGCCAGAGTGTGCCACTGTCGGACATTCGGATCGAGGTCGATCCGCCCCTGCACAGCGCGCGCAGCGTGGTGGCCGGCCGCGTCATCGGCCAGGAGAAGCTCACCGACGACATTACGCGTCTGCGCATTCAACTCGACGAAGCGGTCGCGTACCAGGCGGGCCAGTTCGCCGACATCAGCATTGCGCCACTGCCGGATGTGCGTCGCAGTTACTCGTTTGCCACGGCTGCCCGCGCAGATGGCGAAGTCAGCTTCTTTGTCCGCAAAGTGCCCGGCGGTCTCTTCTCGACCCTGATCAACGAGCAGAACGTGTTGGGGCAGATGGTGACAGTGGATGGCCCAACGGGAGAGTTCTGGTTGCGGCCATCCGATGCTCCGCTGTTGCTGGTCGCGGGAGGAAGCGGTCTGGCGCCCATATTAGCGCTGTTGCAACAGGCGGTGGCAGCAGGCATATCGCGGCCCACCACCTTGTTGTTCGGTGCGCGCGAACAGAAGGACCTCTACGCGCTCGACCAGATTGACGAGATAAGAAGCCAATGGTGCGGGCAGTTCCGCTTCATCGCGGTACTGTCGGATGGTGCGGCTGGCGCTGCATCGGCTGCTGACGCATGGACTGGCAAGACCGGCCTGGTCACCGAGCAAATTCCGGCCTTGCTGGACGACGGCGCGCACGCCTACCTGTGCGGTCCGCCTGCGATGATCGATAGCGCGGTGGCGATGTTGCGCCAGCGAGGCGTGGCGCCGGAACACATCCATGCGGACCGCTTCGTCACCAGGCAGGACGCCGTCTTGCCAGCGGCGCGCATGCAGGCCCGCGTCGATGCGCCGCGTCCCGCTACTGTCCGCACCGCCAACGTTTTCCACTACTTGAAATTCTTCCTGTTTCACGCACTCGGGCTGTTTGCGATTGCCGCAATCGTTGCCGGTGGTCCCTACATCACCGCAGAATACTGGGCGGCGTTGACCTTCTCCGTCGTTGGCGATGCCATGTTCGGCGATGACACATCAACCCCGGTCTTCAAGCATCCTGGCATCTTGACCGCACAGTTGTGGCTGGCCTTGCCATTCATGATTTTGACGGTATTGGCGGCGGTGTGGAGCGTATCGCCAGGCGATCCGCTGGGCTTTGGCGGATGGATCGTGTGGCTCACCAACTACGACGCCATTTCGGCGCGCGACGCCACCGCGTTCGGCCACCACGTGTCCGCACTCATGATCACGGGTCTGATGATCGGCATGGTGGGCACCATCACGGCCCATGAACTCACGCATCGCACGTGGGACCCGGTCTCGATGTTCATCGGCCGATGGCTGTTGGCGTTCAGTTTCGACACCTCGTTCGCCATCGAACATGTGTATGGGCATCATCGCTACGTCGCCACTGAGGACGACCCGGCTACGGCCCCGCGTGGCCGCAATGCGTACCATCACATTGTTGCTTCGACCATCAAGGGCAACATCGGCGCGTGGAAAATCGAGGCCCGGCGCCTCGCCCGCAAAGGGCATGCTTTGTTCTCATGGCATAACGCGGTCATCCGAGGGTACCTGATGAGCGCACTGCTGGTCGGCGCCGCCTGGGCGATGGGCGGGTTTGTCGGCGCCGGCTTTTTTGTGCTGTGCGCGTTGTCGGGCAAGTCGCTGTTGGAAGTCGTGAATTACATGGAACACTACGGCATAGTGCGCGATCCGCACACGCCGGTCCAGCCGCGCCATTCATGGAATACCAACAAGCGGGTCAGTTCGTGGAGCACGTTCAACCTGACGCGCCATTCGCATCACCACGCCCAGGGCGAGGTGCCCTACCAGGATCTGAAACCATTCCCGGATGCGCCGATGATGATCAACGGCTATCTCACAACGCTGTTGGTGGCACTCATTCCGCCGCTTTGGCACGCTCGGATGACGCCCAAGGTATTGGCCTGGGATCGAACTTTTGCGACCGCAGAGGAGCGTCAATTGGCTGCTCGCGCCAACGCCCGCAGTGGTATTGCCGAATTCATTCAGGCCGGCGGATCAGCCCCGTAGTCTTGCGGAACCCCTCGCAGCGTCCTTGCTGTCGGTCCCCTTGCCGCACATCAAAAAGTTACTTGCGCGAAGGATGTGTTGGCGCCGACGCCAAACTGACCCACAGCGCCGATTGTGTCTGACCTTGGTGCCGCCGTCGGGAGCGATATGGCGCCCGTTTTTGCGCGCATTAGCCTGGGTCAGCGAATTTGGGCCGCCTGGGTCAATTTCGCGTCGGCGCCAACACAACACATCTACAGCCATATTTGAGTTTTTACACGGCCTGGCCCCATAGCGGACATACAATTCTCAGAAAGCAAACGGTCAAGGGATTAAGGCACAGTCCTTGGTAAGTGGCGATCACTGGAACTCCATGGACGCGGATACGACTGTGCCACGCCAAACTGACTGCCAATGACCGTCCGTGTACCAACCCACTTCGCCTTCAGTTGGCACCAATACACCGTTGCGCCTGGAGTAGTTGCGGAACTTCCCTTCCCACGCAACCTGCTTGTAGGCTCCATCAAACGAGCCCCAACGGCCAGGTGTGTAGATACTGGTGACTTCGTTATCGAGGCTGAAGCGGAATTCCAGCGATACTTTCACCGGACCCCTGGTGAGGGTAGCGATTGCGCGAGAGTCATCAACAGGCGCCCACATTAGCTGGGATGACGGCAGCAGTGCAGACGGGTACCAGACTGCTTCCGCCAGGAATCGATGAAGCGAGCCGGAGTTCATCTCCAAGGTATCGCCATCTGATGCAACCGGTACTGCAGATAGCAATGCAACTTGCCCAGAGCCCCGCCCACCCAGAAAAGAATCCATGACCTGTACATGCAAAAGTGGAGCGATCTCGGCACGCGCCGTCCATAGAAACTCTGTGGTCCTGGGTCCGATCACCTGCAAGGCGGTGAAGTTCATCCACTTCTGGTTTATGGGGTTCGTGCGCAAAGTGCCCCGCTGTTGATACCGAATTAGCCTGAGGCCCCGAAGCGGGGGTGGAAGCGCGTGATTCAGGTAGCGCAGTACAGGTCGAGGCAGACTGTCGAGAGACTGCGGTGTCGGCAGGGGAGTGGTCTCACGCCGGGCTCGATCTTCTACGCCACTGACGACAGCCGCGACCATCCGCGCTTGGACTAATCGAGCCGCCCAAAACGCTAAAGCCGCGCTAGCAATGACGCCGAAAGCAATTTTTGTCCAAAGTGGCATGACGGTTTTCTGTAGGCTAACGTATTGGAATGGACGCTGTCCTTCAATTCAACATTGACGATTACCAATGACATCAACTGAATACTAACTGGAACAGTTTGATATGACCGCTTCTGGCCGATAGCAGACGATCGGAATGGCTCAGTGTACGAGGCTGTTGCTATCGAAGCAAGTATAGTCTTGTCAGGCGCGCTTAGTCCGGGCCGTGCAGTTTGCGGATGGCGCCGGCCAGCAACGGCGCCACGCTCACCACCTGCAGCATCTCGCGCAGCGGGCCTTCCAGGCGAAATGGCGGCACCGTGTCGGCGACCACCAGGCGCTCGACCAGCCCCTCCAGCGCGAGCGCGGCGCCGGCGGTGAACAGGCCGTGGGTGGCGGCCGCTGTGACCGTCAACGCGCCCATCCGCCGGCACGCCGCCGCCGCCCGCGCCACGGTGGCGCCGCTGTCGATGATGTCGTCGACGATGATGGCGTGCCGGCCCTCGACCTGGCCCGCGAGCAGCGTTCCGCTCAGGCTGCGCCCGTCGCGGTGCTTTTCGGCAAACGCTGCCGCGACGGGCCTGCCGAGCCCCGCCGCCAGCAACTGCCGGAAGTGGCCGGCGCGGCCGATGGCGCCGGCGTCCGGCGCCACCGCCACGATGTCGCCTTCGGCCGAGGCCGCTACGTGGCTGGCGAACAGCGCCGCCGCCTCCAGGTGCACGGTGCGGCGCCGGAATGCGTTCTGCAGCGCCGCCACGTTGTGGACGTCGACGCTGACGACGGCGTCGACGCCGGCCGTCTCGAGCAGGGTGGCGACGCAGCGCGTGGCCACCAGGCCGCGCGCGCTGGTCTGGCGGTCCTGGCGCGCGTAGGCCAGGTAGGGCAGCACCGCGGTCACGCGCGCCGCGCCGGCGTCCTTCAGCGTGCTGACGAAAAACAGCAGCCGCCCCAGCTTGTCGTGCACGCTCGAGAGCGGGTCGGCATGCAACGATTGCAGCACGAAGGCGTCGCAGCCGTCGACATCGACCAGCGGACGGGCGCTGCGCTCGCCATCGGCGTGCCCGCTATCCTCATGCGCGTCTGCCGCCATGCCCAGTTCGCGGCAGACGCGCAGGCCGAGCGCCGGCGCGCAATCGAGAACGAATACCCGCAGGGCGCCGGCGTCCACGTTCAAGGCACCAGCACCGCGGCGCCGTCGACGCTGCCCGAGCGCAGCGCCGCCAGCGCGGCGTTGGCGTCGGCCAGCGCGAAAGGCGTCGCCTGCACGGACAGCGGGTACTGGCCGGCCAGCGCCAGGAAGCGTTCGCCATCGGCGCGCGTCAGGTTCGCCACCGATCGCACGCAGCGCTCGCCCCACAACAGCGCATACGGCAGCGACGGGATGTCGCTCATATGGATGCCGGCGCACACCACCGTCGCGCCCTTGGCGCTGGCCGCCAGCGCGTCGCGCACCAGAACCCCGGCCGGGGCGAAGATGATGGCTGCGTCGAGCGGCGCCGGCGGCGCCTGGCACGCTTCGCCCGCCCATGCCGCGCCCAGCGAGCGCGCAAACTGCTGCGAGCGCGCGTCGCCCGGCCGCGTGAAGGCGTACACCGTGCGCCCCATCTGCACCGCCAGCTGGGTGATGATGTGCGCCGCCGCGCCGAAGCCGTAGATGCCCAGCGTGCCTTCGGCGCCGGCCATCGCGTACGCGCGGTAGCCGATCAGCCCGGCGCACAGCAGCGGCGCCGCGTGCACGTCGTCGTAGCACGCCGGCAGCGCAAAGGCGTAAGCGGCGTCGGCGGCGGCATACTCGGCGTAGCCGCCGTCGCGGTCGTAGCCGGTAAAAACAGGCCGGTCGCACAGGTTTTCGCGCTCGCCCAGGCAATATCGGCAGTGGCCGCAACTGCCGCCCAGCCACGGGATGCCGACCCGCTGGCCGGGTGCGAAGCGCGCCGCAGCGCTGCCGGCGGCCACCACGGTGCCGACGATTTCGTGGCCCGGCACCACTGGCGCCTTGTGCGGCGCCAGCTCGCCGTCGACGATGTGCAGGTCGGTGCGGCACACGCCGCAGGCGCTGACCTTCACCAGGATGTCGTGCTCGCCGAGCGAGGGCAACGGCAGGCGCGCCGCGCGCAGCGGCTGGCCGGGCCGCTCGCACAGCATGGCGGCCATGGTGTCGGGCAGGATGGTGGGCGGCATCATGGCGGCATCGGGGGCAGCGGCCTGGCTAGCGCCGCAAGAGCCACAGCAGCACCGAGACGAGCACGGAAATGACGATGCACGTCACGATCGGAAAGTGGAAGCTGAAGCCTTCCCTGACGATGTGGATATCGCCCGGCAGGCGGCCAAGCGGCAGCCGCCGCAACCACGGCCACGCAAGGCCGGCGGCAAGGGCCGCCAGGCCAAACACGATTAACAGGCGCTGCATGGGAGCCGTCCTCCATTAAACCGCCAGTTTACGCCAGCCGGGGCGCCCTGCCCGCGGCGTCGAAGCGCCGATAATACAGCCGCTTGATCACTTCCACCAGCAGCAGGTAGGCCAGCACCAGGGCGCCAAGGATCGCGTAAAAGCGCGCCGGCAGCGCGACGAAGCCGAAATAACTGCCCAGCGGCGTCAGCGGCAGCAGCACGGCCAGCGCCGCCGTGCCCAGTGCTGTCGCCGTCAGCAGCGGCGCCGGCCGGCTGCCAAACACGTTGCGGGTGCGGATGACGAAGATCACCAGCACCTGGGTGCACAGCGATTCGACGAACCAGCCGGTCTGGAACAGCCGCTCGCCGGCGTCGAACACATCCAGCAGGATATAGAAGGTGAGCATGTCGAACAGCGAACTGACCGGCCCGATGACGAGCATGAAGGTGCGGATCGCGTCCAGGTCGAGCACCCGCGGCCGCGCCGTCTCTTGCGGGTCCACCTCGTCGAACGGAATGGGCACTTCGGAACAGTCGTAGAGCAAGTTGTTGAGCAGTATCTGGGTCGGCAACATCGGCAGGAAAGGCAGGAACAGCGAGGCGCCGGCCATGCTGAACATGTTGCCGAAATTCGAACTGGTGCCCATCATGATGTACTTCATGATGTTGCCGAAGGTGCGACGGCCTTCCAGCACGCCCACGCGCAGCACCGCGAGGTCTTGCTTGAGCAGGATCATGTCGGCCGCCTCCTTGGCGACGTCGACGCCGGAATCGACCGACAGGCCGACGTCGGCCGAGTGCAGCGAAGGCGCGTCGTTGATGCCGTCGCCGAGGTAGCCGACGACGTGCCCGCGCGACTTGAGCGCCAGCAGGATGCGGTTCTTCTGCGCCGGATTGACG
Organism: Burkholderiales bacterium; assembly: GCA_038248405.1. GTDB lineage: Bacteria > Pseudomonadota > Gammaproteobacteria > Burkholderiales > Burkholderiaceae_D > JAFCUW01. The sequence continues at coordinate 19,646 of JBBRXM010000065.1, read as the reverse complement.
CGGCAGAACAGGTTCGCCGTTTCCGCCTGGCTGGCCAGCGCATGGTCGTCGAGCTGCGCGATTTGCTGGCCCGTCAGCACGCCGGCGACCGGGATCTGCAGCTGCGCGCAGATATGGCGCGTCACCAGGTCGCTGTCGCCGGTCAGGATCTTGATCGCCACGCCCAACTCTTCCAGCGCCGCCAGCGCCTGCCCGGCGCTGGCCTTGGGCGGGTCGACGAAGGCGGCAAAGCCGGCCAGGATCAGCGCCGCTTCGTCGCCCACCACCGCATGCGGATGCTCGCGCGGCACTTCGCGCCAGGCAATTGCCAGCACCCGCAGGCCTTCCCCCTCGAGCGCATGGCAGCGCTGGCGCAGCGATGCCAGCGCCGCGTTGTCGACGACGTGGCGCTGCCCGCCCCGCCCTGTCTCGTAGTGCGTGCACAGGGCGGTGATGTCGTCGGCGGCGCCCTTGACCACGATCCAGCGCCGGCGGCCGTCGTCGATCAGCACCGATACGCGGCGCCGCTCGAAGTCGAACGGCACTTCATCGATTTTCCGCCAGCCGCTCGCGTCGATGCCCTGCTGCGCGAGGATGGCTTCGTCGAGCGGGCTTTTCAGGCCGGTTTCGAAAAAGCTGTTGTAGTACGCCAGTTCCAGCACCCGCGCGCTGGGGCAGCCGTCGGCGTCGACGTGGCGCTCGAGCCGCATGCTCGCCTCGGTCAGGGTGCCGGTCTTGTCGGTGCACAGGATGTCGATCGAGCCGAGGTCGTGGATGGCGCTCATCCGCTTGACGATCAGCTGCTGCCCGGCCATGCGCAGGGCGCCGCGCGCGAGCGTGACGGTGACGACCATCGGCAGCAGCTCCGGCGTCAGGCCAACGGCGAGCGCGACGGCGAAGAGGAAGGACTCCAGCAAGGGCCGGTGAAGATAGGTGTTTACCAGCAGCACGAACATCACCATCAGCACGGTCAGCCGCAGGATCAGCATGCCGAACTTGCGCGTGCCCATCTCGAACGCGGTCGGCGGCGGCGCCAGCGTCAGCGTCTCGGCAATGGCGCCGACGGCCGTCGCCGGGCCGGTGCGCGCAACCAGCAGGCGCGCGCTGCCGCTGACCACCGAGGTCCCCATGAAAACGGCATTGGTGGCGTCCTGCACCTCCGACGCGTTCGGCGGCAGCTCGCCGGCGCACTTTTCGACCGGATACGATTCGCCCGTCAACAGCGCCTGCATGACGAAGAAATCGTCCGATTCGACGACGCGGCAGTCGGCCGGGATCAGGTCGCCTGCCGACACCAGGGCGACGTCGCCGGGCACTACCTCGCTTTGCGGCAGCGTCGCCTGCTTGCCGTCGCGGAGCACCAGCGCGCGGACGGCGACTGTCCTGCTCAGTGCCTCCGCCGCCGCGCCTGCGCGGTATTCCTGGATGAAGTCCAGGGTGATGCTGAACAGCACCATGGTGCTGACGATGATGAAATTGGTGAGCTCGCCGATGATGGCCGACACCGCACTGGCGGCCAGCAGGATGATGATCAGCGGGTTGCGGAAACGGACCAGGTACTGGTGCAGCAGCGAACTGGCGCGCCGCCGCTGGACCAGGTTGGCGCCGTACTGCAGCAGCCGCTCGGCCGCCGCCGCGCTCGACAGACCCGCCGCCGCGCCGCGCACCTGCGCCGGCGGGAGCGGCTCCAGCCACCATGGATCAGCATTGTGCGCCATCGACATGTCGCGCTCCGGTGTTGTCGCGTCCATCAAGCTTAGCGCGGCGGGCGGCGGGCACGGCACCGTGTTCCTTGATGTGGCCCAAGGCCCGGCGGACCACCCCTGACTAAACGGCGCGGCCGGCGCCACTGGCGTGCATTTGACGCCCGTCAAAGAGCCCGCCTTGGCGGCGGCGAGACTGAATACTGATCGAGAGGAGTCTGCCATGTACAAAAAAATCCTGGTGCCAACCGATGGATCCGAGTTGTCCGATCAGGCCGTTGCGGCGGCGATCGGCTTTGCCCGCGCCAGCGGCGCCTCCATCGTCGCGCTGTCGGTCGTCGAGCCCTACCCCCTCGTCGCCGCGGAAGGCGCGATGGTCATCGATGTCGGGGTCGAGATGACCCAGCGGCGCCAGGTTGCGCTGGAAAATGTCTCGAAGGTGGCACAGTCCGCCAAGGCCGCCGGCGTGGTCTGCAGCGTTGCCACCGCCTATTCGGCTTTGCCGCACGAAGAAATCATCAACGCCGCCACTGCGAACGCATGCGACCTGATCTTCATGGCGTCCCACGGCCGGCATGGCCTGAGCCGGCTGTTCGCCGGCAGCGTCACGCAAAAGGTCCTGGCCGGCACCACCATTCCGGTGCTGGTGCTGCGGCCCCAGTCAGCTGGCCACCGCGCGGCCGGCGCACCCTAGCTGCGCGCCGCATATGCGCAATGGGCGGCTCGTCTTCCCTTCGCAGGCTGGCGCGCAGGCACGCGACGGGCCCGTTGCGTCACCTGATGCAAGCCCTGCCGGCCGAGGACGAGCGCGAACTCGGTGAACATATCGACCGCACCATCGGCCAGTTGCTGCCGGTGCTAGGTCCCGCCTACGGCATCAGCATCGTCCTGTTCGGCGGCTGGGACTACTGGATAGACACGGCGCGCTGGGGGATGACGGCCGACATCCGGCTGGGACTGGTGCTGGTCGGCGCTCTGGCGTACTTCGAGCGATGGACCCGCTGGACGCCGATGCGGCGCTGCGTGTGGATTTACGCCACCCATACCGGGGCCATGATCATCAGCGCAGCGCTGCTTCCTCAGGGCATCTTGCTTGGCCTTCCGGGCATGACCGCGTCGATGATTCCGGTGGCGCTGGTCGAGCCCCGCTTGCAGCGCCTGTTTGCGATCATCCTGCTGCCTTCGGTACTGTTCTTCCTGCTCGGTGCCGCCACCATGCCGCTGCACAGCTTCCTCGGCAGCGCCCTGCTCTACCTGCTCTCGGCCGGCCTGGCCGGCGCTGTCGCCGCCGTCAACAGCCGCCTGCGGCGCGATGGCTTCCTGTTCGAAAAGGCCTTGCTGCAGGCGGCCCACTACGACAGCCTGAGCGGCGCCCTGTCGCGCAGCTACCTGACCGAACTGGCCAGGCGCGACGTCGCGCTGGCGCGCCGCTACCACCGGCCGTTCGCCGCCGCCATGCTCGACATCGACCATTTCAAGGACATCAACGACATCTACGGCCACGCCGCCGGCGACGCCGTCATCCGCGAACTGGTCAGCACGTGTTCGCGCGACCTGCGCGCCAGCGACTACCTGGGCCGGGTGGGCGGCGAAGAGTTTGTGTGCGTCATGCCCGAGACGCAGGCCGGCGACGCGCTCGCCTGCGCCGAACGCATGCGCATGGCGGTGGCCGCGATCGGCGTGCCGACCGCGCGCGGCACCGTCCGCTTCACCGTCAGCGCCGGCGTGGCCCAGCTGGGGAGCGAGCACGCGGGCTGGGAGAGCCTGCTGGCCGATGCCGACTGCGCGCTGTACCAGGCCAAGTCAGGCGGGCGCAACCGCGTCGTGCTGGCCGGCTGCAGGGACGCTGAAGGCGGCGCTTCCGGCCAATGAACGCCGCGCCCTGCCCGGCTGCAGCGGAGCATCGCCCCGCCGCCATCGCGCGTCGGCCGGACATTCGGAACAATCCGTGCACTCAGCGGTCAAACTAACTACTATAATGGAGCGGTGTTGTCGTCGCAGTCGTCCCGAAAGGATGTCTCATGTATAAAGCGATCACCTTCGGCGCCGCTGGCCACCGCCGGCGCAATCGTTCCCCTGTGGCGCGCTGAGCCATGTCATACCAACTACAGACCATACCGGTCAGCGAGAAGCGCCGCGAGGGCAGCAGCTGGCAGGGCGGGCGCCACACGCCCCACCCCGATTCCAGCGCCGAGCATGCATCGGCCGACCTGGTGCTGAACGCCTGGCTGGGCCGCTTTACCGGCCACGTCTCGCCGGCGGCGCTGGCCGGGGCGTGGCAGGACTGGGCCAGCCACCTGCTGCTGTCGCCCGACAAGCAGGTCGAACTGGGCCTGCTCGCCTTGTCCGGCCTGCAGCGCTGGCAGCAGTACGGTGCCCGCGCCGCCATCAGCGCCGGCTTTGGCGCCCCCGCCGCCGTCGTGCAGCCGCTGGCGCAGGACAAGCGCTTTGCCGATCCCGCGTGGCAGGCCTGGCCCTACAACGTCCTCAGCCAGGGCTTCCTGCTCACCCAGCAATGGTGGCACCACGCCACCTGCGGCGTGCGCGGCGTCTCGCCCCACCACACCGACGTCGTCACCTTTGTCGCCCGCCAGATGCTCGACTCGGTGGCACCCTCCAATTTCCTGGCGACCAACCCGGCCGCGCAACAGGCCACGTTCGCCAGCGGCGGCCAGAACCTGGTGCATGGCGCGACGCGCGCCGCCACCGACTTTCGCAGCGCGCTGACCGGCATCCGCCCGGTCGCCTTTCGCCCCGGGCGCGACGTCGCCATCACGCCCGGCAAGGTGGTGCTGTCCAACCACCTGATCGAGCTGCTGCGCTACGAGCCGTCCACGCCCACGGTGCACGCCGTGCCGCTGTTGATCGTGCCGGCCTGGATCATGAAGTACTACATCCTCGACCTGTCGCCGCACGATTCGCTGGTGCGCTACCTGGTCGAACAGGGCCACACCGTCTACATGATCTCGTGGAAGAACCCGGGCGCCGCCGATCGCGACCTGTCGCTCGAGGACTACCGCCGCCACGGCGTGATGGCTGCCCTCGACGCCATCACCAGCCAGACTGGGGCCGACCACATCAACGCCTGCGGCTACTGCCTGGGCGGCACGCTGCTGGCGATCGCGGCGGCGGCGATGGCGCGCGACGGCGACGAGCGCCTGGCCAGCATCACGCTGCTGGCTGGCCAGGTCGACTTCACCGAGCCGGGCGAGCTGTCGCTGTTCATCGACAACAGCGAAGTGAGCTTCCTCGAGGCGACCATGTGGCAGCAGGGCTATCTGGACACGCGCCAGATGGCGGGCACCTTCCAGCTGCTGCGCTCGAACGACCTGATCTGGTCGCGCCGGCTGCGCCACTACCTGCTCGACCTGCCAGACCACGACAACGACCTGGCCTCGTGGAACGCCGACGCCACCCGCCTGCCCTACCGCATGCATGCCGACTACCTGCGCAAGCTGTTTCTCAAGAACAGCCTGGCCAACTCGCGCTACCTGGTCGACGACAGGCCGGTGTCGCTGACCGACATCCACATTCCCATCTTCGCCGTCGGCACCCTCACCGACCACGTGGCGCCATGGCGCTCCGTGTACAAGATCCTGCCGCTGTCGGATACCGAAGTGACCTTCCTGCTGACCTCGGGCGGGCACAATGCCGGCGTGGTGTCGCCGCCCGGCACGCCCAATCGCAGCTACCAGGTGGCCACCCATGCGCACGACGCGCCCTACGTCGATCCCGACAGCTGGCAGCGCGAGACCGAGGAACACAGCGGCAGCTGGTGGCCCGCCTGGGAGGCATGGCTGGCCGCGCGCGCCGGGCCGCTGGTGGCGCCGCCGCCGCCGCTGATCGGCGCGGCCGCCGCGCCCGGAAGCTACGTCCTGCAACCATGAACGAAGCGGCGCCGCGGACGGTCCCAACCGTCTTCCCGACAGCGCCCGCCGTGGCTGGCCCGCGATCCTCGCCGGCGCCGCGCGCGAGCCGATGTTCCTGCTGCTGATCGGCGCGGCCGTCCTCTACCTGCTGCTGGGCGAACCGCGCGAGAGCATCTTGCTGATGCTGATGGTGCTGCTGACGCTCGGCATGACGCTCTACCAGGAGGGCCGCACCGGGCGCGCGCTGGCCGCGCTGCGCGAGCTGAGCGCGCCGGTCGCCACCGTGATCCGCGACCGTCGCCGGCAGCGGGTCGCCGCCGCCGGCCTGGTGCGCGGCGACCTGGCGGTGCTGGCCGACGGCGACCGCGTCCCCGCCGACGCGCTGGTGCTGGAAGCGAGCGGCCTGGCGGTCGACGAATCGATGCTCACGGGCGAGTCGGTCGCGGTCGGCAAGTGCCCCGGCCCGGAGGACAGCGCAGCGCAGCCGCCGGGCGGCGAAGGCCTGCCATGGGTGTTCGCCGGCACCCTGGTGGTGCAAGGCAGCGCGCTGGCGCGCGTGTCCGCCACCGGCGCCAACAGCGAGCTGGGACGCATCGGCGCCGCGCTCGGCCAGATCGAACCGCCGCAGGGAAGGCTGCAGCGCGAAACGCGCGCGCTGGCCCGTTGGATGGCGCTGCTGGGCCTGTCGGTGAGCGTGCTGCTGGTGCTGGTGCTGGTGCTGCGCGGCGGCGGCTGGCTGCAGGCCCTGCTGGCGGGCGTGGCCTTGTCGATGTCGGTGCTGCCGGAAGAATTCCTGGTCGTGCTGACGGTGTTTCCGGCGCTGGGCGCCTGGCGCCTGGCGCGCATGCAGGTGTTGACGCGCCGCCTGGCGGCGATCGAAATCCTCGGCGCCACCTCGGTGCTGTGCGTCGACAAGACCGGCACGCTGACCGAGAACCGGATGGCGCTGCGCCGGCTGTGACGCGACGGCGCGGTGCATGAGGTCGGCGACGGCGGCGCGCCGCCGGCCGCGCTGCGCGAAGTGCTGCAGGTGGCCGCGTACGCCAGCCGGCCCGAATCGGCCGATCCGATCGACCGCGCCTTGCTGGAAGCGGCGCGGAGCCTGCCGGCGACGGCGTCAACGCAGCCGGCGCTGCTGCGCGAATACGGGCTGACGGCGCGCCAGGCGGCGCTGATCCGCATTCACCGCGGCGGCGACGGCATCACCGCCGCCGCCAAGGGTGCGCCGGAAACCATCGTCGCCCTGTGCGACGGCGGCGGGCAGGAGGCGGCGCTGCAGGCGGCCGCCGGACTGGGACGCGAAGGCCTGCGGGTGTTGGCGGTGGCCGCCGCCGGCGACCTCGCGCTGCCGCTGCCGGACGACCCGGCGACGCTGCGCTACCACCTGCTCGGACTGGTCGCGCTGGCCGATCCGCTGCGGCCCGACATCCCGGCGGGGATTGCCGACTGCCACCGCGCCGGCGTGCGCGTGCTGATGATCACGGGCGACCATCCGGAGACCACGCGCGCCATCGCGGCCAAGGCCGGGCTGGCCGGCGGCGCCACCATCACCGGTCCGGAGATCGCGCAGCTGGACCGCGCTGCGCTGGCGCGGCGGCTCGAAGGCGTCAGTGTCTGCGCGCGCATCGTGCCCGGCCAGAAGCTCGACATCGTGCGCGCCCTGCAAAGCGGCGGCGCGGTGGTGGCGATGACCGGCGACGGCGTCAACGACGCCCCGGCGCTGCGCGCGGCCGACGTCGGCGTGCGATGGGCAGGCGCGGCACCGACGTCGCCCGCGAGGCGGCCGAACGGACCCTGCTCGACGACCGGTTCGCCTCGCTGGTACAGGCGCTGCGGGCCGGCAGGCGCATCTTCAGCAACATGCGCAAGTCGATGCGCTACGTCGCCGCCATCCACATCCCGATCGCCGTGCTGGCCTTGCTGCCGCCGCTGGCCGGCTGGCCGATCCTGCTCTACCCCTTGCACATCGTGTTTCTCGAACTGGTGATCGACCCCGCCTGCACCCTGGCGTTCGAGAACGAGCCGGACGAGCCTGACCTGATGCGGCGCGTGCCGCGCCCGCACGACGAGCCGCTGATGGGTGCTCCGGCGATCGTGGCGGCGCTGCTGCGCGGGCTGTGGGCGGCGCTGGTCGTCACCGCCTGCTATGCGCTGGGGCTGCGTTTCCTGCCGGAGGCGGCGGCACGCGCCACCGGCTTCAGCGCCCTGCTGCTGTGTAACCTCGCCCTGCTGCTCGCGCACCGCCAGCGCGGGGGCGCCGCCGGCGCGCTGGCGGTCGCCAACCCGGTCTTTTTCGCCATCGCCGGCGCTGCCCTGGCGGTGCTGGCCGTCACGCTGTGGCTGCCCCTGGCCGCCGAACTGCTGCGCTTCTCGGCACCACCGCCGGTCTGGCTGGGCCTGGCGGCGGCAGCGGCTGCCATCATGCTGCTGGGACTTAAGCTGGCGGGAAAAAAATATCCGACGGTGGCATAGCCTTCAGCGAACCGCCTCCGGCTGCAGCGGCAAGGTCATCTCGACAGTGCCGTCTTCCTGCTCGGCCAGATCGAAGCCGCAGGCACGCGCCAGGCCCAGCATGCGGACATTGTTACCGAGCGCCACCCCGCGCACCAGTGCCAGCCCCCGCCCGCGGCAATAGTCGAGCAGGCAAGCCATCAGCATGCGGCCCATGCCCTGTCCCTTCAGGTCCGAACGCACGACGACGGCGAATTCGCCGACGGTGTTGTCCGGATCGATGCTCACCCGCGCCACCCCGAGCGTTTCGGCGTCCTGGCCGGCGCCGCGGGTGGCGATGAAGGCCATCTCGCGCGCATAGTCGATCTGGGTGAAGCGCGCCAGCTGCGACGGCGGCAGTTCGCGCATCATGCCGAACATGCGAAAGTGCACGTCTTCCGGGCTGAGGGCGTGGAAAAACGCCTGGTGTGCCGCCGCATCCTCGGGACGGATCGGCCGCAGCGTGAGCGGCCCCAGAGGGCTGTCGACGCGGCGCTCGAGCGCGTCCGGATAGGGCAGGATGGCCAGCCGCGCCAGCCGGTCCTGGCCCTGTGGCGCGCGCGTCAGCCGCAAGCGCGCGTCGAGCGCCACCACGCCGGCGGCGTCGGCCAGCAGCGGATTGATGTCCAGCTCGGCCAGTTCGGGCAGGTCGGCGGCCATCTGGCCGACCCGCACCAGCACGTCGTAGAGCGCCTCGAGGTCGGCGCGCGGATGGTCGCGAAAGCCGGCCAGCAGCCGCGCCACGCGGGTGCGGCCCACCAGGTCGGCAGCCAGCATGCGGTCCAGCGGCGGCAGCGCGATCGCCTGGTCGGCCGTCACCTCCACCGCCACCCCGCCCTGGCCGAACAGCACCACCGGGCCGAACACGGGATCGGTGGAGATGCCGACGATGATTTCGACCGCCTGCGGCCGGCGCGCCATCGCCTGCACCGTGAAGCCGCCCAGCTGCGCCCGCGGCAGCAGGCTGCGCACGCGCGCCACCATCGCCTCGAGCGCGGCGCCCAGCGCCGCCTCGTCGGCAATGTCGAGCACCACGCCGCCGACGTCACTCTTGTGCACCACGTCCGGCGACAGGATCTTCAGCGCCACCGGATAGCCGATCCGGCGCGCCGCCGCCAGCGCCTCGACGGCGTCGCGCGCGCGCTCGGTGCGCACCACCGGGATGCCGTAGGCTTGCAGGATCGCCTTGGCGTCGGCCTCGCCCACGGCCGTCACCCCCTGCGCCAGCAGCGCGGCGACGCGCGCGCGCGCATCGGCGCGGTCGGGCACGGCCAGCGTGCAGGCCGGCGGCACCTGGCTGAGCAACTTCTGGTTGCGCTGGTAATGCACCAGTTGCAGAAAGCCGCGCACCGCCTCCTCCGGCGTGTCGAACACCGGGAGGCCGGCGTCGACGCACAGATGGCGCGCCTGCGCCACGCTGTCGCCGCCCATCCAGCAGATCAGCACCGGCCGCGTCGCCGCGCGCAGCAGCGGCAGCAGGGCGCGCGCGATGTCGCTGCTGGGCACGATGGCGGTGGGCGCATGGATCAGCAGCACCGCGTCGGCGCCCGCGTCGGCCAGCAAAGCCTGCAGTGCGAGCCGGTAGCGCTCCACCGGCGCGTCGCCGATGATGTCGACCGGATTGCTGTGCGACCAGTTGGCCGGCAGGCCCAGCGACAGGCTCGCCACCGTCGCCGGCGTCATCGACGCCAGCGTGCCGCCCCCGGCCACCAGCGCGTCGGTGGCCATCACCCCCGGACCGCCGCCGTTGGTCAATATCGCCAGCCGTCCTCCGCTGGGTCGGTGCGGCTGCGCCAGGATGGCGACGGCGTCGAACAGCTCGGCCGTCGTATAGACCCGCAGCATGCCGGCGCGGCGGATGGCGGCATCGTAGACCAGGTCGGAGCCGGCCAGCGCGCCGGTGTGGCTGAACGCCGCGTGCGCCGCCTCGGCCACGCGCCCGGCCTTGACGATGACGGTCGGCTTGGCGCGCGCCGCGCTGCGCGCCGCCGACATGAACTTGCGCGCCTGGCGCACGCTTTCGGCGTACAGCAGGATGGCGTCGGTACCGGGGTCGCCCGCGAGGTAGTCGAGCAGGTCGCCGAAATCGACGTCGCTGCCGTCGCCGAGCGACACGAAGCAGGAAAAGCCGATGCGCCGGCTGCGCGCCCAGTCGAGCACCGCGGTCACCAGCGCGCCGGACTGGGCGACGAAGGCGAGCCGGCCCGGCAGCGCCGCCACCGGCGCGAAGCTGGCGTTCAGGCCGATGCCGGGCACCAGCAGGCCGACGCAGTTGGGGCCGAGGATGCGCAGCAGGTGTGGCTTGGCGGCCTCGAGCATCGCCTGGCGCAGGCTGCGCCCGTCCGCTCCCTGGGCGTCGAGCCCCGCGCTGAGCACGACCGCGGCCTTGCATCCGAGTTCGCCGAGACGCGCGATGATCGCCGGCACCGTGGCAGCCGGCGTGCAGATCACCGCCAGGCCGGGGCAGCCGGGCAGTTCGGCGACGTCGCGATAGGCCTGGAGACCTGCCAGTTGCTGGTACTTCGGGTTCACCGGCCACAGCTCGCCACTGAAGCCGCCGCTGGCCAGGTTGGCCAGCACGGTCGCGCCGACGCTGCCTGGCCGCGCCGAAGCGCCCACCACCGCCACCGAGCGTGGCGTGAAAAAATGCTCCAGGTTCCGAACGCTCATCGTCGTGCCTTCACCGCTGGTTGATGTAGGTCCCAGCCTAGCCAAACAGCTAACAAATACTTTGACCTGCATCAAAAACGTTCGCGTCATATGTGCTAACAGCAACTTGCTGGCGTGTATGCTTGCCCAGACGGCATTCGGTATGAAGCGGCCTTTTCCGCACTTCGCGACAGTTGCGCTGTCAAACCAGATATGACGGACCCCGTCAGGCCTCGGAGGGCAACACAATGGAAGTGGAACTGAAACTCGTAGTCGATCCCAAGTTCAAGGAGGCGCTGCTGCGCCATCCCCTGCTCAACGGCCATGCGGCGTCGAAGCGGCAGGAGCAGACCCTCGCCGACACCTATTTCGATACCCCGGACCTGCGGCTGCGGCAAAGCGACATCGGCCTGCGCGTGCGGCGCGTCAACGGCGGCTGGGTGCAGAACATCAAGAGCGGCGGCGCCGTGCACGGTGGGCTGCATACGCGCCACGAGTGGGAGTCCCCCGTGAGCGGCGCCGCGCCCGAACTGACGCGCCTGCGCGACGTCGTCGACGATAAAAGGACGCGCCGCAATGTCCTCGACGCCGCCTCCACGGGCAAGGGCCTGGCGCCCATTTTCACCACCAAGGTCAAGCGCATGGCGTGGGAACTGCATCCCGAAAGCGGCGACCTGATCGAGTGCGCGCTGGACCAGGGCCGGCTCGAATGCGGCGGCAAGAATACCGCCATCACCGAGCTCGAGCTCGAGATGAAATCGGGCGACCCGGTCCATCTGTTCGATCTCGCGCTGGCCCTGCAAAAAGACATCCCGCTGCAAATCGGCAACCAGAGCAAGGCCGACCGCGGCTACGCCCTGTTGACATCCGCACCGCCCGCCGCCGTCAAGGCGACCCGGCTGGTGCTGTCGGAGCGCATGTCGGTGGAAGAAGCATTCCAGCAGATGTTGTTTAACACGATGGCGCAAATCCAGGACAACGTCGAGGGGGTGGCCGAGCGGCACGACGTCGAAAGCCTGCACCAGATGCGGGTCGGCATGCGGCGCCTGCGTTCGGCGCTGAGCATGTACAAGCGCGTGCTGCACCTGCCGCAAGACCTGCAGCAGGAGGTCGATTGGCTGGCAACGGAGCTGGGCGACGCGCGCGACTGGGACGTGCTCGCCGGCGCCACCCTCGCTTCGGTCGCCCGCGACCTGCCCGAGCCTGCGGAAATCGCGGGCGTGCAGAAGGCAGCGGCCGACATCGCGCAGGAACATCATGTGGCTGTGGCCGCCGTGGTTGGCTCGGCGCGCTATACCCGCCTGTTGCTCAACCTGACGCGCTGGGTGCAGGCGATGGGCTGGCATGACGACCAGCCGACGATGGATGCAGCGGGCGGGCAGCTTGCGCAACCCGTGACGAAATTCGCACGCGCCACGCTCAAGCGCGACCAGCGCCGCCTGCGCAGGCGGGCCGCCAAGCTGAGCGAGGCGACCCCGGCAGACCGTCATGCGGTGAGGATAGCGGCCAAGAAGACGCGTTACGCCGCCGAGTTTTTCAGTTCACTGTTCTCGCCCAAGACCGTGCAGCCGTACATCAAGGCGCTCACCGGCCTGCAGGACGAGCTGGGCTATCTGAACGACGCGGCGGTCGCGCATCGCCTGTTGGCGACGATGCCGGCGGCGCAGCCGGAACTGGCGGCCGGCGTCGGCTTCGTCAAGGGTTTCCTGGCGGCGCGCACCACGAACGACGACAAGGAGGTCATCGCGCTGTGGCAGCGTTTCGAGCGCCTCGGCATGCCGCGCTGAGGTGGCCGGCGCGGCAGCGCTGTTATAGCGTGAACTTGCCGTGCTCGCCTTGCTCGACTTCCGGACTGGTACCGGTAATGGCAGCTTTCGCCATCTCGAACATCTGCGTCATCTTGTTCTCGTTCGAGTCCCAGTAGTGCACCGAGCGGGCGGCCACCCGTACCAGCACGACATGCGGGTCATCGACGCCGTTCGGGAACCAGGCGGCGACCATCGGGTTCCACAGCTCCTTGATGCGGGCGCGGTCGACCACCCGTTCGGCCGTGCCGCTGATGGACACATACAGGCTGTCGGCCGGCTCGGCAAAGCTCAGATTGACCTTCGGGTTGGCGGCGATATTTTCCCACAGGTCGGTCGCGGTGGAGGTGTAGAACCACAGGCCGCCATCCTTGTCGACTTCCTGGTTGGTCATCGGCTGGCTGGTGAGGTGGCCGTACTGGTCGATGGTGGTAAACATCGCAAAGCGTACCGCCTTGATTTTCGCGGCCAGTTCGGCGACGTGGGTGGCATGGTCATAAGCACTCATTACGTTTCCTTCAATGTGGGTGGACATGAACTTATCGTAATCGTTGTCGTGGACAAAGTATGTGCGGCGACGAACGCACAGGCATCATCGGCTCAGCTGGCGCTCGCCGTAAAACAGACGCGGCATTGGCGTCGTCCTCGCGAACGCGGAGATCCCATTCCGCCCCTTTTTATTGGCTTTCGCAGAGAAGATTGCCGCAGCTGCTAGAACAAATGGGGTCCCCGCGTGCGCGAGGACGACGTGGATGGGCGCTGCGAGGCAGGCGACCATCGCTGTTTCTGAACCGTCCCCTCGAAAAAAAGACCCGGGCCGCTTGCGCGGGCCGGGTCTTCCGTATGCCTGGGGCGTGTTACTTAACGGCCGTATCGGTCGCTGCCGGCTTGTGCAGCACCTTGACCTTGGCCTTCAGCTTGACCGCTTCGGTGAAGTTGAACATATCCTGCTGACCCAGCGCGGCGGAAATCTGCTCCAACTCCGCTTTGCGGCGCTCGGCATCCGGCGTTGCCGCCTGCGAGACCTTGCCGATACGGTAGACGCCGTAGCCCTGGCCCGGCAGGTCGACGCCCACATAGGCCGGCAGCTTGCTCACGTCCGCCTTCAGCACTTCGAGCGCGGCGACGGCGTTGATCGCCGGTTGCTTGGTGCGGCTGACAACCTTCGCTTCGCCGAATCCGGCGGCGTCGCCGGAAGCCTTGGCGGCGGCGAGTTTCGTTTCGCCGGCCTTGCGCGCCAGCTTGGCCGCTTCTTCCAGCGTGACGCGCTCGCGGATCGCCGTCTCCACTTCGGCCAGCGGCCGCTTGGCGGCTGGCTTGAACTCGACCACGCGGCCGGCGATCAGCACGCCAGGGCCTGCCTGCACCGCTTCGGTGTTGCGCTTGTTCTTGATCGAGTCGTCCGAGTAAATCGCGGTCAGGAACTTGGCGTTGTTAAACGGCGCCGCCTCCAGTGCCGGGTTCGGCTTGCGGGTCAGGTGCTCGGCGGTCTCGATCTTCAGCTTGAACTTGTCGGCGGCCGGCTTCAGGCTGTCCGACTGCTCGTACAGCGTGTTGCCGAACGCTTCAGCCAGCTCCGAATACTTCTTCGACATCTTCTGCTTCTTCAGTTCCTCGGCGATTTCCGCCTTGGCCTGCTCCAGCGGCTTGACGGTGGCCGGCTTGAGCGCGGTGACGGTGATGATATGGAAACCAAACTCCGACTGCACCACGCCGCTGATCTCGCCCTGCTTGAGCTGGTAGATCGCGTCTTCGACAGGCTTGTCGAACGCGCCCTTGGCGACAGGACCGAGGTCGCCGCCCAGTTCAGCCGAGCCCGGATCCTGCGATTCGGCCTTGGCGATCTTGGCGAAGTCGGCAGGATTGCTGCGCACGCGCGCGAGGATGGCCTCGGCTTTCGCCTTGGCAGCGGCCTTGTCGGCGGCCGGCGCGTCTTTCTTGACGTTGATCAGGATGTGGCTGGCGACGCGCTGCTCGGGAGTAGCGAAGTTCTTCGGGTTCTTGGCGTAGAAATCGGCCACTTCGGCGTCGCTGACGCTGACCTGGCTCTCGACCGCTTCCGGCGTGAACAGCACGTACTCGGCCTTGATCTGCTCAGGAATCTGGAACAGCGCGGCGTTCTTGTCGTAGTAGGCCTTGACCATGTCGTCGGTGACCCTCACTTGCGACACGAAACTGGCGGCCGGGAACAGCAGTTCCTGCACTTCGCGCTCCTGGTCGTTGATGTCGGACAGGCGCGCAGCGACGGTGCGCGGGGCGAACGCGGTGCTCTGCACCGAGCCGCTCAGCTGCTGCATCGCCATGTCGCGGCGCACGCGCTCGTCGAGGCCGGTGGTGGTCAGGCCGAGGTTGGCGGCAGTTGCCTTGTACTGGTTGACGTCGCCACCGAACTGCTCGGCGTAGACCTTGGCCAGGGTGCCGTCGGTAATGGTCAGGTGGCCGCGGGCGATCTCGCCGGCCAGCGCGCGCTCGGCGACCAGGTTGTCGAGGATGGCCTGCTTCGCTTCAGGCGTTTCGAACATCTTCTGGTCGAAGCGCTCGCCGAGCGCCTGGCGATAGCGGTCCATCTGGTTGCGCTGAGCGGCATCCCATTCCTGCTGCGTGATCTTTTGTCCGCCCACATTGGCGACCGCATTGGCGTCGTCGCCCTTGTTCTCGTAACTGCTGACGCCAACGAGCACGAACGATGGCACGATCAGCAGCATCAGGAAAATCTGCATCAGGCGCTTGTGGGTACGAATAAATTCAAACATGGTCGGCCAATTCTTGTTGAGTGAATGCGATAACGCGCATACGAAAAAAAAGGCGAACTCTCGTTCGCCTCTTCTTCTTCATTCTGGCGGAGCGGACGGGACTCGCCTACGTTCCGCAGGCCGCGGAATTCCTCGCAGGGAATTCCCTTCGAGTCCCAGACGTGTTCCCCGCAGGGGGAACACTCCGTACTACTATTATGCTGGCGGAGCGGACGGGACTCGAACCCGCGACCCCCGACGTGACAGGCCGGTATTCTAACCAACTGAACTACCACTCCTAACTGTGTATTTTATGGCGGAGCGGACGGGACTCGAACCCGCGACCCCCGACGTGACAGGCCGGTATTCTAACCAACTGAACTACCGCTCCTAAAAATACGTTTTGCTGCTCCCGCCTTGCAGAACCGTGAAGTTCAGCCTGGCAGGCTCCGATGTTTGTCACCACATCGGAAGGACATTAGTTTACTGCATCTTTAAGCGCTTTGCCAGCTTTAAATTTCGGGACCTTGGCGGCCTTGATCGTGATCGCTTCGTTGGTGCGCGGATTGCGTCCGGTACGCGCGGCGCGCTCGCCGACGGTGAAGGTGCCGAAGCCCACCAGCGTGACGCTGTCGTTGTTCTTCAAGGTGGTCGTGACCGCTTCCATCATGGCGTCGAGCGCGCGCGTCGCGGAGGCCTTGGTGATGTCCGCGGACTTCGCGATTTCTTCGATCAATTCTGTTTTGTTCACTCGGTTCCCCGTCACATGGTGTGATGCCGCGATGCTGCGCCATCGTGTCTGTTTCGCGCGGCATCGCGCGGCGGAAAGAAATCCGCAGGCCGTATTAAACAAGCTTGGCCTCCCGCGTGTCAAGCGCGAAAAAAAACAGGCGCCATCGAGGCGCCTGTTCACTGCTTACCGCTTGAGCATCAGTGCTTGACCACTTCGGTCTTGCCGTCCGCTTGCGGGGCCGCCGCTACCGCGGCGACGGCGGGAACATCCACCACGGCTTCGGGCATGCGTTCCAGCGCGATCTCCAAGACCTTGTCGATCCAGCGAACCGGAACGATCTCGAGCTTGTTCTTCACGGTGTCCGGAATCTCGGCCAGGTCCTTGACGTTCTGCTCGGGAATGAGAACCGTCTTGATGCCGCCGCGATGCGCCGCCAGCAGCTTTTCCTTCAGGCCGCCGATCGGCAGGATCTCGCCGCGCAGCGTGATCTCGCCCGTCATCGCCACGTCGGCGCGTACCGGGATGCCGGTAAATACCGACACCAGCGCCACCGTCATCGCCGCGCCTGCCGACGGACCGTCTTTCGGCGTCGCCCCTTCCGGCACGTGGATGTGGATGTCGGCCTTCTCGAACACGTCGTTGCGGATGCCCAGCCGGTTGGCGCGCGAACGCACCACCGTGCGGGCCGCCTCGATCGACTCCTTCATGACGTCGCCCAGCGTACCGGTGCGGATCACGCCGCCTTTGCCCGGCATCTGCACCGCCTCGATGGTCAGCAAATCGCCGCCCACTTCGGTCCATGCAAGACCGACCACCTGGCCGACCTGGTTCTCTTTTTCGGCAACGCCGAAATCGTAGCGCCGCACCCCGAGGAACTTGTCGAGGTTCTTGCCGGTGACGAGGACCTTCTTGTCGGAGGCCTTCAGCAGCAGCATCTTGACGACCTTGCGGCAGATCTTCGAGATTTCACGCTCGAGCGACCGCACGCCAGCTTCGCGGGTGTAGTAGCGGATGATGTCGCGCAGCGCCGACTCGTCGACCTTGATCTCGTCTTCCTTCAGCCCGTTCGCCTTGATCTGCTTCGGCAGCAGGTAGCGCTGCGCGATGCTGGTCTTCTCGTCCTCGGTGTAACCGGACAGGCGGATCACTTCCATCCGGTCCAGCAGCGCCGGCGGGATGTTGTACGAGTTCGAGGTCGCCACGAACATCACGTCCGACAGGTCGAAGTCGACTTCGATGTAGTGGTCCGAGAACGTATGGTTCTGTTCCGGATCGAGCACCTCGAGCAGCGCCGACGAAGGATCGCCGCGGAAGTCCGCACCCATCTTGTCGATCTCGTCGAGCAGGAACAGGGGATTGCGCACGCCCACTTTCGCCAGCGACTGCAGCACCTTGCCCGGCATCGAGCCGATGTAGGTGCGGCGATGGCCGCGGATCTCGGCCTCGTCGCGCACGCCGCCGAGCGCCATGCGCACGAACTTGCGGTTCGTGGCGCGCGCGATCGACTGGCCGAGCGAGGTCTTGCCGACGCCCGGAGGGCCGACGAAGCACAGGATCGGGGCTTTCAGCTTGTCGACGCGTTGCTGGACCGCGAGGTATTCCAGGATGCGTTCTTTGACCTTGTCGAGGCCGTAGTGATCGCCCTCGAGCACCTTCTCGGCATTCGACAGGTCGTTGTTGACCTTGGACTTCTTCTTCCACGGCAGGTTCACCAGCGTGTCGATGTAGTTGCGCACGACGGTCGCTTCGGCGGACATCGGCGACATCAGCTTGAGCTTCTTGAGTTCGTTCGTGGCCTTGTCGAGCGCCTCTTTCGGCATCTTGGCGGCAATCACCTTCTTCTCGAGTTCGTCGATGTCGGCGCCGTCCTCGCCCTCGCCCAGTTCTTTCTGGATGGCCTTGACCTGCTCGTTCAGGTAGTACTCGCGCTGCGACTTTTCCATCTGGCGCTTGACGCGGCCGCGGATGCGCTTTTCGACCTGCAGGATGTCGAGTTCGCCTTCAAGCTGGCCGAGCAGGTGCTCGAGGCGCTTGGCGACGTTGAAGATCTCGAGGATCACCTGTTTCTGCTCGAGTTTGAGCGGCAGGTGCGCTGCAACGGTGTCGGCCAGGCGGCCGGCGTCGTCGATGCCCGCCAGCGAGGCGAGAATCTCCGGTGGAATCTTTTTGTTCAGTTTGACGTACTGGTCGAACTGCTGAACGATCGCGCGGCGCATCGCCTCGACTTCCGAATCGTCACCGATTTCGGAATTGAGCGGCGTCAGGTCGGCGATGAAATGGGTAGGAGAATCGCTGATGTGGTTAATGCGGGCGCGCTGTGCGCCCTCGACCAGCACCTTGACGGTGCCGTCTGGCAGCTTGAGCATCTGCAGAATATTGGCGACGCAACCGATCTCGTAGATGTCGGTTGCCGAAGGCTCGTCCTTGGCGGCCGCCTTTTGGGCGGCGAGCATGATGCTCTTGCCCTGCTCCATCGCCGCTTCCAGCGCCTTGATGGATTTTGGCCGGCCAACAAACAATGGTATTACCATATGCGGAAAGACGACCACGTCGCGCAACGGCAGTAATGGCAGCGTCGTTTGCTCGGTTAAATTGGAAGTTGTCATGGCATACCTTATAGAAAGCGTGAATCAGATGTTGGCACTAGCTGCCTGAAAACAAGGCCGGTCTGCAAAAATATTTCGATTAGTAATTTAATTGAATCATCAAATTGCCACGATTATCACCGGCATATTCTAAAAGTAAAAAAAGGCATCAAATAAAAAAGCCACCGCGCGGCGGCGCCGCAGGTGGCTTTTCGATTGAAGCCTGGTGCTTTTATTGAGATAAATTGTACCGCCAAGAATTAGGGCGCGCAGCCCTTTTTGTTGTGTGCGTGCGGCTAATTTTCAGTTTTCGCCGGATGCCTTGGCCGTTTCGCTGTAAATAAGTAAAGGTTTTGCTCCGTTCGTGATCGTATTTTCATCGATAACGACTTTGATGACGTTTTGCTGATTTGGCAATTCATACATAACGTCCAGCAAAGCGTGTTCCAGGATAGAACGCAGACCGCGTGCACCGGTTTTGCGCGCCAATGCCTTCTTTGCAATTGCATGCATTGCGGCAGGCCGGATTTCCAGTTCAGCCCCTTCCATTTCGAGCAGCTTCGAATACTGCTTGATCAGCGCATTTTTCGGCTCGACCAGGATCTGGATCAGCGCATCTTCGGTCAGCTCACTCAAAGTAGCTACGACAGGCAGACGGCCGACAAGTTCCGGAATAAGTCCGAATTTGATCAGGTCTTCCGGCTCGGCTTCGAGCAGGATTTCGCTGCTGGCGCGCTGGGTCTGGCTCTTGACGGTGGCCGAGAAGCCGATGCCGCTCTTTTCCGAGCGGTTCTGGATGATCTTGACCAGGCCGTCGAAGGCGCCGCCGCAGATGAACATGATGTTGGTGGTGTCGATCTGCACGAAGTCCTGGTTCGGATGCTTGCGCCCGCCCTGCGGCGGTACCGACGCCATGGTGCCTTCGATCAGTTTGAGCAGCGCCTGCTGCACGCCCTCGCCGGAGACGTCGCGGGTGATCGACGGATTGTCCGACTTGCGCGAGATCTTGTCGATCTCGTCGATGTAGACGATGCCCGACTGAGCCTTCTCGACGTCGTAGTCGCACTTCTGCAGCAGCTTCTGGATGATGTTCTCGACGTC
>JBBRXM010000064.1:0-28345 GCA_038248405.1 Burkholderiales bacterium | reverse complement strand
GCGGCTTCAGAAGGAACGTCCATGAGCGCAATCCTGTGTCCGCCACTGGGTGAAATGTTTTGCCAAGCATCGGATGTCATGAAGTTATTCGATGCACGCGAGCGCCGCGAAGTTCGCAATATTGAGGCGCGGGAGCAGCCTGCCGTCGGCATTCCTGGTGAATCTTGCAGGACCAACCTTTTTTTTGGGTTCTTTTTCGACGGCACCAAGAACAACTACGTACTGGCAGACAAAGGAAAAAACCATTCCAACGTTGCGCGGCTATACGATTGCTATCCAGGCCTCAGTGTTCCTGGCGTGCTACCGGCGAGCACCGATTGGCAATACAAACCGTCCAACTACACGCATTTTTTCAAGGTCTACGTCCCCGGCGTCGCGTCTCCTTTCAAAGAGGTAAACGATAGCGGCGCGGGCTACGAGCTACAGCGCGGGGCGGCGACCGGATATAAAGGAGAGGCACGAATCACTTGGGCGCTGATACAGGCGATCAACAACATTCACCGTTATTTCTTTCGCGTTCCACTCGTTTCTGCCGCAGAAGCTGCAACGCTAGTTGCGCGCATCAACCTCAGCGCGACTAGTCGTCAATCGATGCGCGACCCTTTCATTGCAACCGACCGGTCGACCCCCTCCCAGGACGCGCGCGATCACTTTAGGGAAATCCTTCAGCGCCTCCACAAGGCAGTGGCGCAGCATTGGCCCGACGCGAAATCGGGACGTCCAAAGAAAGTCGATCCCGGGATTGTAAAAACCATTCATCTTTCCGTTTTCGGTTTTTCTCGAGGGGCAACCCAAGCCCGTGCGTTCACGAACTGGATGGTGGCACTGTGTCAGCTCGATGCAAGCTTGGCAGGGCGGAACGATACGATGACGCTGGGCGGGTTCAACGTCAATATCGATTTCCTTGGCCTGTTCGATACCGTTGCCTCGGTTGGCGCCGGTAATACCTTTGGAAGCGGCTTGATGGGCCGCCTGTTTGATGGGCACGGCGCGTGGGCGGATAGTGAGGAGAGTCTGCGAATACCGCCAGGGATTCCATGCGTACACTTAGTCGCCGCGCACGAGCTGCGACGCAGCTTTCCGCTTGATTCGATCGCTGTTGGATCGATGACCCCGGACAACTGTTCTGAGGTCGTTTTTCCGGGCGTGCATTCTGACCTCGGCTGCGGCTATTCTCCCTGTGAGCAAGGCCGCGGTACCGATCCGGAGGGCGTCGATATGCTGGCGCGCGTGCCTCTTGTCTACATGTACAAGATGGCGCGGCTTGCTGGCGTTCCGTTGAAACTGGAGTTAGCAAGCGACACTGCGAAGAAACGGTTTGTGATTGCTCCCGCGACACTTGCGGCGCTCAACGACTATCTGGCCTTAGCGACAGAGAAGGTTGGTCCGCTTACTGCGATCATGCGCGAACAAGCGCATTTCCAGATGCGATGCCGGCTTGCCCGGCGGGCCAAAGGCAGTAGTCCGCTTGAATCCACCACCAGTTTCGGTCGCGCGTCTACCTTCGACCAAAACGATCTGCACAGCGCCAATCTCGAGTTCGAAAAGGAAATCGCCGCATACGAAAGCTGGTTGGCGAAAAAAGGTAAGGGATTCTTGCCGAAAACACAGTCTCCAGGATTCGGTAATGATTACGAAAAGGAGTGGGAGGGAATAGCGATGTGGTGGGCAAAGGCGCCGCCACCGCCGGCGGCCATGTTCAGGTTTTTCGACGAATACGTGCATGATTCGCGCGCGTGGTTCAAACTTATTCCCGGCAACCCTGACAGCGAGGAGGACATGCATGCGCTTTTCCGCGAATGGATACTCCTTCGGCAAAATGGGATCGAGCGCCAAAGGCGCGCGGACAAACTGTTTTTGGAGAGTCAGAGAGCCATGTTTCGGCTGACTGGTCGCAAGCAGGATAAAAATTCTCCAAAGCCCCCGACGGTCCCGGATGAGCTCACCAGCGATCAACGCACGGCAGTTGACCAATACATTCGTACGAAGAAAATTCCACCAATGCTAACCGAAGGACGGGAACCGTTCCAGTGGGCTGGCGTCTCCGCCCGAGCCGGATATCTTCGCTACCGCAAAGTCTACGGCGGGCGCGACAGTGTGCTGATTTCTGACAGCGGATCAGCGCCGAGTGATGGCGGGAAAGTGGTCTGACTTTGCATACATCTACCAGGACATGATCCAGTTGGCGCTCGCTTCGGCCACCTGGGTGCGCCACGTCTCGCTCGAGAGGGTGTGGTGATGTCGACCTGCTTGGCGCGCACGTCGTAGCGCGTCATCAGGCGGGCGAATTCGCGTGCGGTGAGGCGTCGCCAGATCCTAATCCCTTAACATGGTCAGCACATTAAATGATATATGCAGTCCTCGTGCGAGAAGGCCTGTCCCAACCATGGTGAGAGTCAGCATGAAAAAACAAATACCTCTTTTCCTTCGCATCGGCGTGGTGGCTGTTATATTTTTTGTGGATGCGGACAGTCTAACAAAGCGAGCGTTCCAACAACTGTACTGAGCTACACTGGTTTCCTGGATCCGCTACTCATCGACGAAAAATTCCTCCGATTCGAAGAGTAAGCGAGAACTTAGGTCGTTCCCACTTTCCTCATTCTTCGTTCTTCAAGATCCCTCTTACATTCGTCCCAAACAACGCCACCTGCAACGCAATCAACGCCCAGGCCTCGTCATGCCACCCCCAGGCAATCCACAAAAGATTGCTGAGTATGAACATCGAAAACCCAAAAATCCGCCGCTCCGGCCGCTTCGACCCGATCAGGTAAGCGGCAAACAGCGTAATCGCCATCGCCGGCCACTGCAACAGGTCGATCCAGTCCCCCATCCGCTCAGGCCGCCGACTTACGGCGCGCTGGGGCGTGCGTCTTGGCTGCGGCCGCAGTCTTGGTGGGAGCAGCTTTCTTCGGCTTGGCCGCGCTGGCAGCGATCCGCTCGCTGCTCTTTGCCGCGGCCGCCCTGCGCGGTTTCGCCGCCGGCGCCTCAGCAGCATCTTCATCATTGGCAGCAGCAGGTTTGCGCGCCTTGCGCGGCGGTGGCGGCTCGTCATCGTCCCCCGCCGCAACCTCGGCCTCTTCCTCGGAACCGGACTCAGCTTCAGGCTCCGCCGCTTTCGCCTTGCCTGGCTTCTTGCTGCCAATACTTTGCTGCAGCAGCGCCACCAGGTCGACCACATTGCTCGACTTCGGCCGCGCCGCTTCCTTGCCCGGCATGGTGATGGTCTTGGTTTCCTTCGCCTTGACCTTCTTCTCCACCAGCGCCAACACGTCCTCGCGATAGGTGTCGTGGTACTGCTCCGGCTTCCATTCCTCGCTCATCCCTTCGACCAGCGCCATCGCCATCTTCAGCTCCTTGTCGGACACCGCCGCGGTCTTGGCGCTTGCCATCGGGATCTTCAATTCATCGGTCTCGCGGATCTCGTCGGCAAAGCGCAGCGTATTCAGCACAATCGTGTCGCCCACGCACACCAGCGCGGCCAAGTGCTGCTTGACGCGGATCACCACCGTGGCAATGCCCACCTTTCCAGTCTTGCGCAAGGTTTCGCGCAGCAGCGCATACACCTTGTCCCCGCCCTTGCCTGGCGCCAGATAATACGGCTGCTCGTAATACAGCAGCGGCACTTGTTCGGCATCGACAAAGGCGAGAATGTCGATCGTCCCGGTCGCTTCCGGATTGGCCTGGCGCAGGTCCTCGTCCGACAGCACCACGTATTCGCCGGACGTGTATTCATAGCCCTTGACGATGTCGTCCCAAGTCACTTCCTTGTCGTTGCTCTTGTTGTAGCGCTTGAAGCCGACCGGGGAAAAATCGCGGCGGTCGAGCATGGTCAGGTCGAGCCCATGTTCGCGTACTGCCGGGTACATCTCGACCGGAATATGGACCAGTCCGAAACTGATCGCGCCTTTCCACATGCTGCGTGCCATGCCGCTTCCTTTCGTTTATTCGCCGGCCGAACCGGTCACCGGCAACACAATCCCGGTGATATAGCTCGAGCAGATCGATGATGCGAGAAACACATACGCCGGCGACAATTCTTCCGGCTGCGCCGCACGGTGGTAACTGGTGTCGGCACCAAATTGCGGCAATTCCGACGCCGGCTTGTCGGCCGGATTGAGCGGCGTCCACACCGGCCCCGGCGCCACCGCGTTCACGCGAATGCCTTTTTCCAGCAAATTGGCCGCCAGCGACATCGTGAAGGCGTGGATGGCGCCCTTGGTCGTCGAATAGTCGAGCAGCATCTTGTTGCCCTTCAGGCCAGTCACCGAGCCGGTATTGATGATCGAGGCGCCCCGCTTGAGGTAGGGCAGCACCGCCTTCGCCATGTGGAAATAGCCGTACACGTTGGTGCGCATGGTCTCGTCGAAGCGCTCCTCGGTCAGGTCCAGCAGCGACGAGGCATGCTCCTGGAACGCCGCATTGTTGACCAGGATGTCGAGCCGGCCCCACTGCGCCACCACCTTGTCGACCGCTTCCTGGCAAAATTCCATGTCCTTGACGTCGCCTGCCACCGTCACGCAGCGCTGGCCTTCGGCCTCGACACAGCGCTGGGTGTAGGCCGCATCCTCGTGCTCGTTGAGGTACAGGATGGCGACGTCGGCGCCTTCGCGCGCAAACAGCACCGCCACCGCGCGGCCGATGCCGGAGTCGCCGCCGGTGACGATCGCCACCTGTCCCTGCAACTTGCCGCTGCCCTTGTAATGCTCGGCCATGAACTGGGGCTTGAGCTCCATCTCGGCCTCGATGCCGGGCTTACTGAGGTGCTGCGCCGACATCGGCGGGCCGGGATGCTTCACCGCACCCGTCTGGACCGGATCCTGGCTTTCCTCGCCACGCTGCTCCGACGCATCCTTCTGGTCCTGCCGGCTCTGAATCGCCTTTTGCTTGTCCGCTACATCATCCTGGTTTGCCATGATCATTCCCTTTTTGTGGTCATCTTGGCCAGTATCTGGCGGCTGCGCGTGGCCTCACAGTGCGCTCTCGCACAAATGGCCGCAATTCGTCTTTGCCTTTGCGCACCCTGTGCTTTATGGCAAACTACGTCCCGAACGTGCCCGATGCGGGCCGAAGCAAAAAGAGGAGTACGTATGTCGCAGCACGCCGATGCCCGCAACCAGCACATTGGGCTGTTCCTGAACCCGGTCGCGCAACGGCGCGCCGACTTCCAGGCTGGCTGTGGCGAGCAGTTCAGCCGCCTGTTCCTCGCCGAAGACATCGAGCAGGCATCGCATATCCTTGCCAACGAGCAAGTGAGCGCTCTCGTCATCGACCTCGAGCAGTTCGACCGCGGCATCGACCTGGCCGCGCTGGGGGCGCTGGTACGCCATCGCAACGGCGCCGCGGTGCTGCTGGTGTGCCCGTTCGCCACCGCCGGCTGGCTGCCCGGCCTGATGGCGTTCGGCCCGCTCGATTACGTCATCGGACCGGTGCTTGTCGCCGAGCTCAACGTGCGGCTGGCCTCCCATCTGCAGGGCGCGCAGGTCAGCGGCGAGACCGGCGCCCCCGAACTTCGCAGCCTGCTGGCGATGCGCTCGCGCGTGCAGGACGCGGTGATCGGCGACAGCGACGAGCCCGAGTTAGCCGCCAGGATCTGCGCCGCGCTGTGCGAGTGGCCCGGCGTGGTGCACGCGGCCATGTTCGAAGCCGGCGGCGGCGAGCTCGCCCTGACGGCCGAACAATCCTCGTCCGGCCTCGACCTCGCGCGCATCCTCGTTTCCTCCGATGCCCTGGCGCAGTCGCCCTTGCGCCATGTTTTCCCCGGCCTCATCGCCGCCTGTAGCGGCGAACTGGCGCTGCTGGACGCGCCGGAACAGGCGGGCGACCCGCAGTTGGCGGTGGCGCTGCGCGAGATGGGCGTCGAGATGGCGCTCGGCGTGCCGGTCGCGGCGCGCGGCCCGGGGGCCCCGCTGGGCGCAATCAGCCTGCTGTTCGCACGCCGCCACGCTTTCTCCGCCGATGAACTGGCCGCCCTGGCCGACGTGGCGCAACTGGCCGGCTTCGGCATGCGCATGGACGAAATGAGCCGCGACGGCGAGCAGCTGCTGGCGCGCCTGACCGGCCTTGCCACCACCGACGCCCTGACCGGCGTCGCCAACCGCCGCCGCGGCGAGGAACTGCTGGAGCAGGAAATCAAGCGCGCCCGCCGCTACCGCGCGCCGCTGGCCCTGATTGCCTACGACATCGATCACTTCAAGGACATCAACGACCGCTTCGGCCACCCCTGCGGCGACGCCGCGCTGCGCATCGTCGGCGAAGTGACCGGCGCCGCGCTGCGCAGCAGCGACTCGCTGGCGCGCTCCGGCGGCGACCAGTTTCAGATCGTCGCCGCCCACACCAGCGCGATCGACGCCCTGAAAATAGCCGAAAAAATCCGCCTCGCCATTGCCAATACCGCCTTCCCGGGCTGCGACCGGCTCACCATCAGCCTCGCCGTCGCCCAGCTGAACGACCAGGAAAGCGCCGACTCGCTCATGCTGCGGGCGTACGCCGCCCTGGCGCGCGCCAAGCGTGCAGGGCGCAACTGCGTGGAACTGGCGATGCGGTGAGCGGCATGCTCGGCTGGCTGAGGCACTACCGCCGCGGCCTGCTGGCGGGCGACGTCAGCGCCGGCATCGTGGTGGCGATGATGATGCTCCCGCAGGGGATGGCCTACGCGATGGTGGCCGGCCTGCCGCCGGTGACGGGTCTTTACGCCAGCATCGTGCCGCCGCTGCTGTACGCGCTGTTCGGCTCGAGCAGCGCGCAATCGGTGGGCCCGATGGCCATCATCTCCCTGATGACCGCCGCCGCGCTGGCGCCGCTGGCCGCCGCCGGCTCCGGCCTGTACATGGTGCTCGCCGCCCAGCTCGCGCTGATGGCCGGCGTGGTGCTGCTGGCCTGCGGCCTGCTGCGCATCGGCTTTCTGGCCAATTTCTTCTCGCGTCCCGTGATGAGCGGCTTCACCATCGGTTCGGCGGTGGTGATCGCGTGGGGCCAGTTCCCCGCGCTGGTCGGCGCCAGCTTGCCGCGCGTGCATGCGCCCAGTGCGGCGCTGGGCATCGGCTCGCTGCTGCTGCTGGTGGCCGCCCGCGCCTGGCTGCCGGCGCTGCTGCGCCGCCTCGGCATGACGGCGGCAGCGGCGGACGTCGGCGCGCGCCTGGCGCCGATGGCGCTGGTGATCGGCGCCACCGTGCTGGCGACGTCGCTGCATCTGCCCGGCGTTCGTACGACCGGCGCCGTGCCGGCCGGGCTGCCGGTGCTGAACCTGGCGCTGTCGAACGCGCATTGGCGCGCGCTGCTGCAGCCGGCCCTGCTGATCGGTTTCATGATTTTCCTGATCAGCATGTCGGCGGCGCAGACGCTCGCACTCAAGCGCCAGGAAAAAATACACAGCAACATGGAACTGCTTGGCCTGGGCGCGGCCAACATCGGCAGCGCGCTGTCGGGCGGCTTGCCGGTCACCGGCAGCATGTCGCGATCCGCGGTCAACTTCGCCGCCGGCGCCAACACGCCGCTGGCGAGCGTGATCAGCGCGCTGCTGCTGGCCGCGGCGCTGGTGGCGCCGAACGGCTGGCTGGCGCTCATTCCGCTGCCGGTGCTGGCGGCCACCATCATCGTCGCCGTCCTCGGCATGCTCGAGCTGTCGACGCTGAAGGTGGCGCTGCGCTACGACCGCGCCGACGCCCTCGCGCTGGCGGCCACCGCCGCCGGCGTGCTCGGACTGGGCGTCGAAGCAGGCGTGGTGATCGGCGTGGTGCTGTCGATGGGCACCCTGATCTGGCGCGCCAGCCGCCCGCACATCGCCGTGCTGGGACGCATCGCCGGCACCGAACATTTCCGCAACATCGAACGCCATCCGGCCGGCACAGCGCCCAACGTGCTGCTGCTGCGTATCGACGCCGGCCTCTTCTTCGGCAACGTCGAGGCGGTCACCGAGCGCATCGAGGATGAACTGGCGCAGCATCCCGACGCCCGTCACCTGGTGCTGGTGCTGTCGGCCGTGAACGCGATCGACACCTCCGCGCTGTTCGGCCTGGCCGAACTGAACCAGCTGCTGGCGCAGCGCGGCATCGGTCTGCATCTGGCCGAAGTGAAGGGGCCGGTGATGGACCGCCTGAAGGCAAGCGACCTGCTCACCACCCTCAATGGCAAGGTGTACCTCAGCACCGCCATGGCCTGGGACGAATTGAGCAAAAAGGAGTAGCTCGGCTGCGCACATTTCGCCGAATAGCCGCACCGGCGTAGTGCGCCGAACGCCAGCATCGACCAAGCGTGCACCGCACCAGTGCGCGCGCACCAACTTCCGCTGGCACGCATCCTGCTAACCATGCAAGCATGCGCGACTGCCCACAATCCGAAGACACCACCGCCTGGCGCGCCAGCCTGCGCCTGCGCTTCGCCGACGACGCCGGCGCCACGCGCCTGGTCGAACGCGCGCACGAGGGCCCCTTGCGCGTGCAGAAGGCCCTGTATCCGGAAGGCTCGCGCATCTGCCACGCCATCGTCATCCACCCGCCGGGCGGCGTGGTCGGCGGCGACCGCCTCTCGATCGACGCCGCCGGCGGCGCCGGCAGCCACGCCTTCGTCACCACGCCGGGCGCCGCCAAGTGGTACCGCGCCAACGGCAAGGTGTCGCGCCAGGACGTGCGCATCCACGCCGGCGCCGGCGCCGCCTTCGAGTGGCTGCCGCAGGAGACCATATTCTTCGACGGCGCGAACGTCGACCTCGATCACGATGTCCAACTGGAGGAGGGCGCCCGTTACATCGGCGGCGAGATTCTCTGTTTCGGCCGGCGCGAATCCGGCGAAACGTTCACCCACGGCGTCATCCGGCAGCGCACCCAGGTACGCAGCGCAGGAAAGCTTGTGTGGTGGGAGCAGGGCGCGATCGACGCGCGCGCCATCGAGAGCCAATTCGGTCTTGCCGGCGCATCGGTCTGCGCCACGCTGATCGCGGTCGGCGCACCGGTGCCCGCGCCCCTGCTGGCATCGATGCGCGCGATCGACGCTGCCCTGGCGCTTAGCCAGGTCAAGTCGGTGTGCGTGGCGCGCTACCTGGGCGACGACAGCGAGGCTGCGCGCCACGCCATCGTCAAGGTGTGGCAGGCGTTGCGCCCGCACCTGCTGGGCTGCGCGGCGCCCGTGCCGCGCATCTGGAACACATAACAAGGAGACCTGCACATGGACCTCACCCCGCGCGAAAAAGACAAGCTCCTCATCTTCACGGCCGGCCTGGTGGCCGAACGGCGTCTGGCGCGCGGCCTCAAGCTCAATCACCCCGAGGCGGTGGCCCTGATCAGCGCGGCCATCATGGAGGGGGCGCGCGACGGCAAAACCGTGGCGCAGCTGATGTCCGACGGCGCCGCCATCCTCACCCGCGCCGACGTCATGGAAGGCATCCCCGAAATGATCCCCGACATCCAGGTCGAAGCGACCTTCCCCGACGGCACCAAGCTCGTCACCGTCCACCACCCGATCCCATGACGACCATGATTCCCGGCCAATACCTGTTAGAGGAGGGCGAAATCGAGATCAACGCCGGCCGCCGCACGTGCACGCTGGTGGTCGCCAACAGCGGCGACCGGCCGATCCAGGTCGGCTCGCATTTCCATTTTTTCGAGGTCAACACCGCGCTGCAGTTCGACCGCGCCGATGCCCGCGGCATGCGCCTCAACATCGCCGCCGGCACCGCGGTGCGCTTCGAACCGGGCCAGCGCCGCACGGTCGAACTGGTCGACCTGGCGGGCGCGCGCAAGGTGTTCGGCTTCAACGCACTGGTGATGGGATCGCTCGAATGACGATGATCACCCGCCAGGCCTACGCCGAAATGTATGGCCCCACCACGGGCGACCGCATCCGCCTGGCCGACACCGATCTCTTCATCGAGATCGAGCAGAACTTCGCCATCTACGGCGAGGAGGTCAAGTTCGGCGGCGGCAAAGTGATCCGCGACGGCATGGGCCAGTCGCAGCGCTGCCACGCGCACGTCATGGACACCGTCATCACCAACGCCGTCATCGTCGACCACTGGGGCATCGTCAAGGCCGACATCGGCATCAAGGACGGCCTGGTGGCGGCGATCGGCCGCGCCGGCAATCCCGACATCCAGCCGCACGTGACGATGGCCATCGGTGCCGCCACCGAGATCATCGCCGGTGAAGGCATGATCGTCACCGCCGGCGGCGTCGACACCCACATCCACTTCATCTGCCCGCAGCAGATCGAAGAGGCTTTGATGAGCGGCGTCACCACCATGATCGGCGGCGGCACCGGGCCGGCGGCCGGCACCTCCGCCACCACCTGCACGCCGGGGCCTTGGCACCTGCACGCCATGCTGGGCGCGGCCGACGCCTTCCCGATGAACCTCGGCTTTCTCGGCAAGGGCAACGCCAGCCTGCCGGCGCCGCTCGAAGAACAGGTGCGCGCGGGCGCCATCGGGCTCAAACTGCACGAGGACTGGGGCAGCACCCCGGCCGCCATCGACAACTGCCTGGCGGTGGCCGACCGCATGGACGTGCAGGTAGCGATCCACTCCGACACGCTCAACGAGGCCGGCTTTCTCGAGTCCACCCTGGCCGCCTTCAAGGACCGCACCATTCACACCTTCCACACCGAAGGCGCCGGCGGCGGCCACGCACCCGACATCATCGCCGCGGTGGGCCAGTCCAACGTGCTGCCGTCGTCGACCAACCCGACCCGCCCGTACACCGTCAACACGCTCGACGAGCACCTCGACATGCTGATGGTGTGCCACCACCTCGACCCCGCCATCGCCGAGGACGTGGCGTTCGCCGAGTCGCGCATCCGCCGCGAAACCATCGCCGCCGAGGACATCCTGCACGACATCGGCGCCATTTCGATGATGTCGTCCGACTCGCAGGCGATGGGGCGGGTCGGCGAAGTGATTATGCGCACCTGGCAGACCGCGCACAAGATGAAGCAGCAGCGCGGGCCGCTCGCGCCCGATACGTCCCGCAACGACAACTTCCGTGTCAAGCGCTACATCGCCAAGTACACCATCAATCCGGCCATCACGCACGGCGTGTCGCACGTGGTCGGTTCGCTCGAAGTGGGCAAGATCGCCGATATCGTGCTGTGGAAGCCGGCTTTTTTCGGCGTCAAGCCGTCGATGATCCTCAAGGGCGGGATGATCGCCGCCGCGCAGATGGGCGACCCCAACGCCTCCATCCCGACGCCGCAGCCGGTGCACTACCGGACCATGTTCGGCGCCTACGGCGGCGGCCTGAAAAAGTCGTTCACCTTCGTCTCGCAAGCCGCCTTCGACGCCGATATCGGCCGCCAGCTTGGCCTGTCGAAAACCCTGATCCCCGTGCGCGGCATGCGCCGCCTGCGCAAGGCCGACATGATTCACAACGGCGCCACGCCCCACATGGAAGTCGATCCCGAGACCTACGAGGTGCGTGCCGACGGCCAGCTGCTGGTATGCGAAGCGGCCGCCGTGCTGCCGATGGCGCAGCGCTATTTTCTTTTCTGAGGCCATCCATGCTGACCCTGCACACCAAGACCACCGCCCCCTGCAACCTTCACGGCCGCCTGGTGCTGCCGTACGACCAGCGCGAAAAGTGCCGCCTGCGCGGGCGCCTCGAATCCGGCGAGGAGGTCGCCATCTTCACTCCGCGCGGCACGGTGCTGCGCGACGGCGACCTGCTCAAGGGCGAGGATGATCGGGTGGTGGAAGTCGTCGCCGCGCTGGAGCCGACCTACGCGGTCTCGTGCGACAGCGCCGAGATGCTGGCGCGCTGCGCCTTCCACCTCGGTAACCGCCACACGCAGGTACAGATCGCCGCCGGCCTGCTGCGCATCCGCGCCGACCCGGTGCTGCGCGCCATGGTCGAAGGGCTGGGCGCGAGCGTAGGCGAGGAGGCGGCGCCGTTCGAGCCGGAGCAGGGCGCCTACGCCGGCGGTGGCCACAGTCACCGCGACGACAGCCATCCGCTCGCGCCGGTCCCGCTGCGCCAGAAGATCCACCGTCCCGGCGACCACGCATGAACGCCGCCGCCCTGCTGCACCTGCTGCAGTTCGCCAGCCCGGCGCTGCCGATCGGCGGCTACAGCTATTCGCAGGGCCTGGAGACGGCGATCGACCAGGGCGCGGTGACCGATGCCGCCAGCGCGCGCGCATGGATCGCCTGCTGCCTCATCGAAGTGATCGGCATGTGGGACGCGCCGCTGCTGTGGCGCCTGCTGAAGGCCTTCGAAGCGGGCGACGATGCCGCCGTCATGCTGTGGAGCGAGCGCTTCATCGCCTCGCGCGACAGCGCCGAGTTCCGCGCCGAGACGATCCAGATGGGCTATTCGCTCACCAGGCTGGTGGCCGAACTGGGCGTGGCCGACGTCTCGAAGCTCGGCGCGGAGGTGAGCCTGCCGACCGCCTTCGCCTGCGCGGTCGATGCGCTTGGCGTTCCGCACCGCGAGGCGCTGCTGGCGATGCTGTTTTCGTGGGCCGAGAACCAGGTGCTGGTGTGCGTGAAGTCGGTGCCGCTGGGGCAGGTGGCCGGCCAGCGCCTGCTGCTCTCGCTCGCGCCCGACCTCGAACGGGTGGCCGCGCGCGCCTGCGAACTGGCCGACGCCGACATGTCGAACTGGGCGCCCGGATTATCCATGCTGTCGATGCGGCACGAAGTGCAGCACGGCCGCCTTTACCGTTCCTGAAAGAGGCAATACGATGAGTTCAAATCCCCTGCGGGTCGGCATCGGCGGCCCGGTCGGCTCCGGCAAAACCGCCTTGTGCGAGTTGCTGTGCAAGGGCATGCGCGAGCACTACGACATGGCCGTCATCACCAACGACATCTACACCCGCGAGGACATGGAGATCCTGCTGCGCGCGAACGCGCTGGCGCCGGAGCGGCTGATGGGGGTGGAGACCGGCGGCTGCCCGCACACCGCCATCCGCGAAGACGCCTCCATCAACCTCGAGGCCATCGCCCGCATGCAGGCCGATTTCCCCGAGCTCGACCTGATCCTCATCGAGTCCGGCGGAGACAACCTGGCCGCCACCTTCAGTCCCGAGCTGTCGGACCTGACGCTGTACGTGATCGACGTCGCCGGTGGCGAGAAGATCCCGCGCAAGGGCGGGCCGGGCATCACCCGCTCGGACCTGCTGATCATCAACAAGACCGACCTGGCGCCGCATGTCGGCGCCGACCTGGCCGTGATGGCGCGCGACGCCGCCAGCCAGCGCGGCGCGCGGCCCTTCGTGTTCACCAATTTGCGCAGCGGCGAGGGGGTCGGTACGGTGATCGCCTTCATCCGCGAGCAGGGCCTGCTCGACGCGGTGTATTAGGCGCGTGGCGGCGCCAGCACGATCGGCGCTTCCAGTTCGGGATGCAGGCCGTGGCGGCCCCTGTAGGCGGCGGCAATGGCGGCCATGTCGCGTTGCTGGTCTCCGCTCAGTTCGAGCGTGTCGACCACCGACAGCACCTTGTTGGGGTAATCGATGTACACCACCAGCAGCGGCACCTTGGCGGTGAGGGCGAGGTGATAGAAGCCACTGCGCCAGTGCGGCCGGTAGCCGCGCGTGCCTTCCGGCGCCAGCGCGATCCAGCACCAGTCGGCGGCCTTCATGGTCTCGGCCAGGCGCTGAGTGGCGCCGGTGGCTGCGCTGCGCTCGACCGGCATGCCGCCCCAGGCGCGCATGGCCACGCCGAGGACGCCTTTGAACAGCGACTCCTTGCCGAGCCAGCGGAACGGCAGCCCCACCGCCCATTTGGCCAGCAGGCCCACCGGGAAGTCCCAGTTCGATGTGTGAGGGTACACCACCGCCACGCCGTGCGGGCCCGGCAGCGGCTTGTAGCGCACGCGCCAGCCGAACAGTGCGAGCAGGCGCAGCGACACGCGCTGCCCGAGCTCAGGAAGCGCCGCCGGCCGCAGCTGGTATTGGTCCATATTGTCTCCGTCGACCTGTCGGGCAGGCTCTTGTTTCATTATAATTTGCAGAATATAACAATTGACGCAGGGCATTTTATAGCGGGAGAAGGTGGGCGACAAGTATTTAGATGGCGCGCTGGCGGCGCCTGCTTGTATGATTCCGCAATCGGAACGACAGGACTTATATGGACATCACGATTTACCACAACGCGCGCTGCGGCACCTCGCGCAATACGCTGGCGCTGATCCGCAACACCGGGATCGAACCGACCGTCATCGATTACCTGGCCAGCCCGCCTTCGCATGCGCTGCTCAAGGCGATGATCGCCGCTGCCGGCCTGGCCGTGCGCGGCGCGATGCGCCGCAAGGAAGCCGTATACGCCGAGCTTGCGCTGGACAATCCGGAGCTGGACGACGACGCCCTGGTCGACGCCATGCTGGCGCACCCGATCCTGATCGAGCGCCCGTTCGTGGTCACGCAGCAGGGCGTGCGCCTGTGCCGGCCGTCGGAGCTGGTGCTCGACATCCTGCCGCTGCCGCAGCGGGGCACTTTCAGCAAGGAAGACGGCGAGGCCGTCATCAATGCCGAAGGCCGGCGCATCGCTAAATAATCTCGGATACGGCCGGTTTTAGCCGATCACCCCTTCGGCAGCGTCATCGTTTTCTTGATCATCAGGCAGCGCTGGTCTTCCTGGTGGGCCGTCAGCAGCGCGCGGCGGGTCGATGCCGACAGGTCCTTGTACTGCGCGGCGGCCATCTCCAGCCGCTTGACGCTGGCCGGCGTGCAGCTGGCCGGGATCATCGTAGCATACGCGCGCATGTACACCGGGCCGGCCGCCTTGTCGATCGCCGGCAGCCTGGCCAGCCGGTCGGCGGCGCTCGCTTCGCTTAACGCTGCCTGCTCGATCGGATACATGTTGCCCATTGCGACTCGCACTTTCGAAAACGGCAGCGTGGTCTTCAGGTCTTCGATCTTGGCCCGCCATTCGGCCTTGGTGCGCGCATCGGGCCGGATCACGGTGGCCGCCAGCGCGGAAGCCTGGCCGCTGTCGGACTTGTCGCGCGCCGCCTCGGCGGCGGTCAGTTCGGCGCTGCCGGGATAGGCGTAACGATTGAGCCGGCCGATGATCGACCAGCGCACGTCCTGGCTGACATTGAGTCCCTCGACCACCAGTTTGCCGTCGAGCAGGGCGGCGAGGCGGTCGAGCGCGGTCTTGCTGCTGGCCAGCGCCAGATAGTGACCGAACCAGCGGCGCTGGAAGTTGCTGTCGCCCTTGTTCGCCTGCACGCCGGCCCAGGCCTGTTCTTCCATCGCCTCGGCGGTCTTGCGTACATACGCCGGCTCGACCTGCATCGCATCGAGGTAGTGGCGCGACGTCGCGATCATGCCCTGCACATTGTTGAGCAAGGTGTAATCCTTCTCGCCGGAGGCGTTGGCGAGCGCCGTGGCGATGAATGCGTTGAGCGGCAACTGGCCGTCGCGCACGCCGTCCCACAGGCTTTGCCACAGCATCGAGCGCAGCAGGGGATCGTCGACCTTCGACAGGCTTGCCTGGGCGGTGGCGAACGAACGCTTGTCCAGCTGCACCTTGGCGAAGCCCCAGTCCTGGTAGTTCGGGTAGACCAGGTCAGGACAGGCGCTGCCGACCAGGGCCGGCACGCGCGTGCTGGCGCCGTCGTAAGTGACCGCGACGTTCTTGGCGAGCACCAGCTTGTCGCCCTCGACCTTGAAGGTGGCGATTTGCACGCGCTGCTCGCGCAGCGTCGGCAATGCCGCGCTCGGCGCGCTTTGGTGCAGCGAAAAGTTGTTGATCTTGCCCTTGGCGCAGCTGTAGTTGGCGGCGATGGTATTGACGCCCGCGTGGTACAGCCACTGCCTGGTCCAGTTGCCCAGGTCGCGCCCGGCCGCTTCGCCCAGGCTACCGATGAAGTCGTCCAGCGTGGCGTTCTTGTAGGCGTACTTGACCAGGTAATT
Organism: Burkholderiales bacterium; assembly: GCA_038248405.1. GTDB lineage: Bacteria > Pseudomonadota > Gammaproteobacteria > Burkholderiales > Burkholderiaceae_D > JAFCUW01. Next base: position 12,505 of record JBBRXM010000064.1, on the reverse strand, counting down.
GTGCACGCCCTTGCGGAACACTTCGTCGCCGAGCAGGTGGCGCAGCTGCATCAGCGTCGAGGCGCCCTTGGCGTAGGTGATCGAATCGATGTTGTCGAAGGCGTTCGCGGTCGACGGCACCGGCACTTCGATCGGGTGGGTCGCGAGCGACTGGTCGGTGAAGTAGGCGCCTTGCTTGCCGCCGGAATAGAAGCCCTGCCACGCGTTCTTGAATTCGGTCGCCTCGGCCGTGCCGAGCGTGCCCATGAAGGAGGCGAAGCTTTCGTTCAGCCACAGGCCGTTCCACCACTTCATCGTCACCAGGTCGCCGAACCACTGGTGCGCCATCTCGTGCATGATGGTGCCGGCCAGGCCCTGGCGCTGGGCCGCGGTCATCTCCGCCTTGAACAGGAAGCCCCGTTCGCCGAAAGTCACCGCGCCGGCGTTTTCCATCGCGCCGTACAGGAAGTCGGGCACCAGCAGCTGGTCGTATTTCTCGAACTGGTAAGGCACGCCGAAATAGTCGTCGAAGAACGCCAGCCCTTGCTTCGTGTACTTGAACCAGTCGGCCGGCTGCACCTGCGATGCCACCGACTGCCGCGCCAGCAGGCGCATCGGATACTTGCCGCTGTTGTCTTCCCACACCTTGTACGGTCCCGCGTGCATCGAGAAGTTGTAAGGGCTCAGCTTTTTCGACGCCGGGAAGGTCCAGCGCTTGCCGGCTGCGTCCGCCACGGCAGAGGTTTCGCGGGTGGTCGACACCACGGTCCAGTCGGCCGGAGCGGTGACGTTGACCTGGAAAGTCGCCTTCAGGTCGGGCTGGTCGAACAGCGCGAACATCTGGTGCGCGGCGGCCGGCTCGAAATGGGAATAGGTGTAGACCTTGCCGTCGACCGGGTCGACCATCCGGTGCAGGCCTTCGCCATTGGTGCTGTGCGGCCGCTCGTAGGTGACCGACACGGTGTTGCGGCCCTTGACCAGGTCCTGCGGCTGCAGCGTGATGAAGAAGCGGTTGTACTGGGGCGCCAGCGTCTTGCCGTTGACCACCAGTGCGCTGATGGTTGCCTTGTCGAGGTCGATGGTGAGCGGCGTCGCGGTGTCGGCGAGGTCGAAGCTGATCTTGCTGGTGCCGCTGAACGATTCTTTCCCCGTCAGCGCGAAGTCGAGCACGTAGTCGACGTTCGACACCCGCGCGGACCGGCCCGCCGCTTCCGCTTGCGTCAGGTAGGTGTTCTCGGCGCGCGGCGGCAGGTTGGCGGCAACGGCGGAGCCGGCAACGATGACCGCGACGGCGGCGGCAAGAAGGCGGGGGGCGAATGGTTTCACGGGTGATCCTTGAGTGGGCGCAGTGCGGCAGAATAGCACGGCGATACCCGAAAGAAAATCGTGACCTGATATGTATGTGGGAGAACGAAAAACTGTCGTTGGTGAAAAAAAGCCCCGCGCAGGCGGGGCTCGAAACCACGTGTACAGACAGGGAGGAGCCTACGCAGCCAGCGCCGGGTAGTCCGTATAGCCTTCCGGACCGGAACCGTAGAACAGCTGCGGACGCACTTCGTTAAAGCCGGCGTTGTCCTGCAGGCGGCGCGGCAGGTCCGGATTGGCGATGAACAGCTGGCCGAAGGCGACCGCGTCGGCCTTGCCCGAGGTCAGCAGCTGCTCGGCGCTGTCGCGCGTCATCTTCTCGTTGGCGATGTAGGTGCCGCCGAATTCTTTCTTCAACAGCGGGCCCAGGCTGTCGTCGCCGACCGCTTCACGGGCGCAGATGAAGGCGATGCCGCGCTGTTTCAGTGCGCGCGCGACGTAGCCGAAGGTTTCGGCGGGGGTCGAGTCGCCCATGTCGTGCGAATCGCGGCGTGGCGCCAGGTGCATGCCGACGCGGTTGGCGCCCCAGACCTCGATGCAGGCATCGGTCACTTCCAGCATCAGGCGGGCGCGGTTCTCGATCGGGCCGCCGTAGTTGTCGGTGCGCTGGTTGGTGCTGTCTTGCAGGAACTGGTCGAGCAGGTAGCCGTTGGCCCCGTGCACTTCCACGCCGTCGAAGCCGGCCAGTTTGGCGTTTTCGGCGCCCTTGCGGTAGGCGGCGACGACGCCGGCGATTTCCTCGGTCGCCAGCGCACGCGGCACTGCATAATCGCGCATCGGGCGCAGCAGGCTGACGTGGCCCTTGGCGGCGATGGCGCTCGGCGCGACCGGCGCCTGGCCATCGAGCAGTTCAGGGTCGGAGATGCGGCCGACGTGCCACAGCTGCAGGAAGATGCGCCCGCCGGCCTGGTGGACGGCGTCGGTGACGATTTTCCAGCCTTCGACCTGCTCGTCGGACCAGATGCCCGGCGTGTCGGCATAGCCCACGCCCTGGGCGGTGACCGAGGTCGCCTCCGACAGGATCAGGCCGGCGCTGGCGCGCTGCACGTAGTACTCGGCCATCAGCGCGTTCGGCACGCGGGCGCCGCCGATGGCGCGGGCGCGGGTGAGCGGCGCCATGATAATGCGGTTGGGAAGTTCGAGGTCGCCAATGGTGATCGGGTCGAATAATGTCGTCATGTGTTACTCCTAAAGTCCGTTGTGCATGTGGGCGAGGAAAGCCTGGACGGTTTCCTCGTTGCGTTTATAAAAAATCCATTGGCCGACGCGGCGCGACGTGATCAGCCCGGCGCGCTGCAGGGCAGCGAGGTGGGCCGACACGGTCGACTGCGACAGGCCGGTGCGCGCATCGATCAGGCCGGCGCAGACGCCGATGTCGAGCGGGTGGTCCTGGTGCGCGAAATGTTCGTGCGGATCCTTCAGCCAGCACAGGATCTGCCGCCGGACCGGGTTGGCCAGCGCCTTGTGGATTGCATCGATGTCCATAAAGTGATCCTTGTATCGGCTTTTCGCGAACCTAATATCGTAATTCTACGATATATCCGCAAAGCGTGCTTAGGGTCTGACCCCGCGGGGTCAGACCCTGGTTTTTTCCGCGGGGTCAGGCCCCGGTTTTTTCGCTAGGACCTGGCCGCCGTCGCCATCGCCCAGATGCGGCCGCCGAACTGGTTCAGCGCCAGCCCGCCCAGCACCAGGGCGCCGGCGGCGATCTTCCACCATTGCAGCGATTCATCGAGCAGCAAGGTGGCGCTGAGCATGCCGACGATCGGCACCAGCAGCGAGAACGGCGTCACCGTGGCCGCCGGATATTTGCGCAGCAGCATGGACCAGATGCCGAAGCCGAACACCGTGTTGGGATAGGCCTGGAACAGCACCGTCATCAGCGTCGTGCCGCTGAACCTGTCCGCTGCCAGCTGCCACGCCGCTGGCCCCTCGATCATCCAGGACGCGGCGAACAAGGGCGGCGTCGCCAGCAGCGCGCCCCACACCACCAGCGACAAGGCGTCGACCTGGCCCATCTTCTTGGTGGCGATGCTGGCCACCGCCCAGCATACCGCCGCCAGCACCACGCAGGCAAAGCCGACCAGCGTCGCCTTGCCCTCCAGGTGCATCGCCACCAGCGCCATGCCGCCGAACGCCACCAGCGCGCCCAGCAGTTGCACCACCCTCGGGCGCTCGCCCAGCATCAGCACCGCCAGCCCCATCGTGAAGAATGCCTGCAGCTGGATCACCAGCGAGGCCAGCCCGGCCGGCATGCCCAGCTTGAGCCCGGTGAACAGCAGGGTGAACTGGAAGGCGAACTGGAACATGCCGTAGACCGCCACCAGCGTCCACGGGATCTGCGGGCGCTTGACGAAAAACACCAGCGGCAGCGCCGAGAACAGGAAGCGCAGCGCCGAAAACAGGATCGGCGGCACGTCCTGCAAGCCGATCTTCATCACCACGAAATTGACACCCCAGATGAGCACCACGCCAAGCGCGATCAGAATGTCGGGGAATGTCATCGTGTGCTTCATGCGGTACTGCCTCGGCGTAGGAAATTGGTTCGGTGTGCATCGATTATGACGGCAATCGTCCGGCGCCGCCCGTTGACCGCGGCGCGCCCGGCGTGCTAACTTGCATTCTTTTTCTGCATCCAGGCGGGGACGACCCTGCCTTCCAGACTACGGCACGGACGACCCTGCCATTATCGAGGAGTTGTCCATGAGCTGGGTCATCCTGTTTTTCGCCGGCGTGCTGGAAGTCGCCTGGGCCGTCGGGCTCAAGCAGAGCGCCGGCTTCACACGGCTGTGGCCGTCCGTATTTACGGCCGTCACGATGGCCGGCAGCGTCTTCCTGCTGGGGCTGGCGCTGCGCCACCTGCCGCTGGGCACCGCGTACGCCGTGTGGACCGGCATCGGCACCGTCGGCACGGCCATCGCCGGCATGGTGATGCTGGGCGAGCCGGCCGGCGCGCTGCGTCTGCTGTCGATCGCGCTGATCGTCGCCGGCATCGCCGGCCTCAAGCTGCTCACGCCCGGCTGATCTATTTCGGACGCGCCCAGCGCTCGTAGATGCGCGCCAGTTCGCCGCTCGCCTTCAGCCGCGCCAGTGCCTGGTCGATCAGCGGCATCAGCGCCGGGTCGGCCTTGCGGCTGACCCAGAAATAGACCGGTTCTTCGTTGAACACCGCCGGCAGGATCCGCAGCTTCTCTTCGAGATGCTCGGTGCGGATGAAATACGTCAGGGTGAGTTCGTTCATATAGGTGTAGCGGCCGTGCCCGTGCAAGATCTTGCGCAGGTTCAGCAGGTTGTCGCCGGTGGTGTCGTCGACCGGGATGCCGCGCTCCTTCAGTTGCAGGATATAGGCCGAGCCGCGCGCGGTGTTGATCAGCGGCTTGAGGCGCGCCAGGTCGTCGAAATTGTCGACCACCTGGCGGTCGCTGGCCACTGCCGCCAGGCGGTGCCGCACCTCATACAGCGGCAAGCGCGAGCGCAGCGCGACGCCGCGGCGGTGCGGCGAGTCCAGCAGCGCGCAGGCAGCGCTGGCGCGGCCGCTTTCCAGCGAATGCTCGATCATCGGCAGCGACCGGCCGCGATCGAAGCCGCCGAAGCGCACGCGCGGCTCGATCCGCTCGATTGCCGCCATCAGGTCAGGGCACACGCCCTGCGGCGGCACGGCGGCGACGATCCATTTGGGGGGAATGCTTTCCTGCGCCATCACCTGCACCGCGATCTGCTGGCCCGCACGCGCTCCGCCAGCGAGCAGCAGCGATGCGCACACCAGTGCGCGCGCCGTGCGTCGGGTAGTACGGAAGCGACATGTTTCCATTTTTAGTATTCTTGCGATTAACTTAGTTGTTCATTCTCGCACGAAACGTTTCATCTGCGTAAGATTCTTTGGGGCCCGGAGGGGCATGCGGACGGCGGCCGATTTCATCCATATCCGCGTTCGTTTGACCTGGATCGCCCGTACATCTCCGGCGCGCGGCGAACATGGTGCTATCCCGCCTGCATAGGCAAGCCCTGTCCACCTGCACTGGAACGTCCGATGAACGACTCTGCCGGCGTCGCTGCCTCGATCGGCAAGCGCGGCGCGCGCCCCAGCCACCGGCTGTCGCTGGTGGTGCCGCTGTACAACGAGGACGACAACCTCGCTGCGCTGGTCGACCAGGTGCTGGCTGCGCTGGCCCGCTTCGAGCTGCCGTGGCAGCTGATCCTGGTCGACGACGGCAGCAGCGACCGCACCGCCGAGCGCATCGGCCACGCGGTGGCCGCCCACCCGGGCCGCGTGTGCGGGCTGATCTTGCAGCGCCGCTTCGGCCAGACCGCGGCCATGCAGGCCGGCATCGACATTGCCGAGGGCAGCCTTATCGCCACCATGGACGGCGACCTGCAGAACAATCCGGCCGACATCGCCCGCATGGTGCGCCGCCTGCTCGACGAAGACCTCGACCTGCTGGTAGGCTGGCGCCGTTCGCGCCAGGACAACCTGTGGTTGCGCAAGATTCCCTCGTGGTGCGCCAACCGCCTGATCGTGGCCGTCACCGGAGTGCGGCTGCACGACTATGGCTGCTCGCTGAAAATTTTCCGCGCCTCGGTGATCCGCCAGGTGCGCCTGTACGGCGAGATGCACCGCTTCATTCCCACCTGGATGGCCACCGTGACGTCGCCGGCGCGCATCCGCGAAGAGCCCGTCAGCCATTTCCCGCGCCTGCACGGGCGCTCCAAATATGGTTTGTCGCGCACCTTCAACGTCATCCTCGACCTGCTGTCGGTGTATTTCTTTACCCGCTTTCGGGCCAGCCCCGGCCATTTCTTCGGCCGCATCGGCCTGCTGTGCGCCGGTGCCGGCGGCGCCGCGCTGGCGCTGCTCGCGTGGCAAAAAATGTGGCATGGCGAAGCGATCGCCAACCGGCCGCTGCTGATGCTGGCGGTGCTGCTGGCGGTGATCGGAGTGCAGTTCATCTGCACCGGCATCGTCACCGAAATGCTGGCGCGCACCTACTTCGAATCGGGTGCCAGCCAGACCTATGCCGTGCGCGAAGTGCTGGGAATGGGCGCGCCGGCCGAACGATCCGGCACCCAAGGGGGCCCCGCCGGCCAGCCCGCGCGGCGAAGCATGGACCGGCGATGATGCGAAAAGCCGCCGCCCTGGTCGGAACCCGCACCGCGCGCGCGACCCGCCTGGCCGCGCGTAGCGCGCCGGTGTCGATCGCCTGGCCGGCCCTGCTGGCGCTGGCGGTGTGGCTGGCGTTCTTCAACCAGCTGGGCGCCTTTCCGCTGTTCGACGTCGACGAGGGCGCATTCAGCGAGGCCACCCGCGAAATGCTGGCCCGGGGCGATTACGTCACCACCTGGCTGAACGGCCAGCCGCGCTTCGACAAGCCGATTCTGACCTACTGGCTGCAGGCGTGGGCGGTGGCGATGTTCGGGCCACAGGAATTCGCTTTCCGGTTGCCGTCGGCGCTGGCCGCGGTCGGCTGGATCCTGGCTATCCTCGTGTTCGCCCGCCAGCATGCCGATCGCCGCACCGCCTACGCCGCCGCGCTGATCGCCGCCACCACTGCCGGCGTCGGCGTGATCGGGCGCGGCGCCACCGCCGACGCCTTGCTCAACCTGTTCCTGGCCCTGGCCATGTTCGACATCTGCCGTTACATGGAGCAGCCGCTGTCGCGCTACCGGCGCCGCGCCTGGCTGTGGATCGCGCTCGGCGTGCTGACCAAGGGACCGGTGGCGCTGCTCATCCCGTTTGCCGTCAGCGCCATCGCGTTCGCACTGCACGGCAAGGCGCGCAGCTGGCGCGCTGCCGTGCTCGACCCGGCCGGCTGGGCGATCCTGTTTGCCGTGGCCGGACCCTGGTACCTGCTCGAATACTTGCGCGAGGGCGACGCCTTCATCGCCGGCTTCTTCTTGCGCCACAACGTCGAGCGCTTCATGGCGCCGCTGCAGGGGCACCGCGGCAACGTGTTCTACTACCTGCCGGCCACGCTGCTGCTGCTGCTGCCCTACAGCGGGCTGTTCCTGCGCATCCTGCCGGGCATGCGCCAGCTGCGCGCCCGGCCGCTCGATACCTTCCTGTGGTGCTGGTTCCTGTTCGTGCTGGCGTTCTTTTCGCTGGCCGCCACCAAGCTGCCGCATTACCTGCTGTACGGCGTCACGCCCCTGTTCGTGCTGATGGCGCTGCGGCGCCGGCTATTGACCTCGCGCGCGCTCGCCTTCGTGCCGCCGGTGCTGCTGATGGTGGCGGTGGTGGCGCTGCCGGACGCGCTGCAGGTGTTCGGTCCCGGCATCGGCGACCCCTACGTGCGCGAAGCGCTGACGCAAGCGGGCGTGTTCGGCGCCCGTTACCAGATGGTGGCGCCGGCGCTGCTGCTGGCCGTGCTGGTGCTCGCTTTCATGCCCGGCTACCAGGTGTGGCAAAAGCTGGTCGCCGCCGGCGTGCTGTGCTCCGGTGCGCTCGGCGGCCTGGTGCTGCCGGCGCTGGGGCAGTTGCAGCAGGCGCCGGTCAAGGAGGCGGCGCTGTTCGCGCGCGAGGCCGGCTTGCAGGTGAGCACGTGGCACTTCAACGCGCCCAGCTTCAGTGTCTACCGCGGCGAGGTGACCCGGCGGGCGGAAACGCTGCGCCCCGGCGACGTGGTGCTCACCCGCAGCAGCGCCTTGGGCACGATGGGCCCCGTCGACGTCCTCTACCGCAAAGGTGGGGTCTTGCTGGTCAAGATTGCACCGTGAGGCGGCGATGCGTCCCGATACCCGTTCTCCCTGGATATGGCTGCCGCCGGCGCTGTCGCTGCTGCTCATCGTCGCGCTCGCGCTGGGGGCGGCCAACAAGGCAGCGTTCCTGGTGCTGAACCAGGCCGGCCACGCGTTCGGCGAGCGCGTGTGGCTGCACCTGACCATGCTCGGCGACGGCGCCGTGGCGCTGGCGCTGGTGCTGCCGGCGATCCGGCGTTCGCCGCGCATCTTCTGGGCCGCGCTGATCGCCGCCGTGTTCGCCACGTTGTGGGTGCAGGTACTCAAGCAGGCCGTCAGCGTGCCGCGCCCGCCCGCGGTGCTGCCGCCCGAATTGTTCTTCCAGAGCGGCCCGGCCTACCGCGCGGTGTCGTTCCCGTCCGGCCACGCCGCCGCCAGCTTCGCCATCGCCGGCATCTGGATCATGGCCTTGCCGAGCCGCACGGTATTGCGTACCGGCCTGTTCGCGCTTGCCGCCCTGGTCAGCCTGTCGCGCGTGATGGTCGGCGTGCACTGGCCGATCGACATCCTGTGGGGCATGCTGGGCGGCTGGCTGGGGGCGTGGTGCGGCCTGGCGCTGTACGCGCGCTACCGCTGGAAAACGGCCGGCACGGCCGGCTTCATCGCCGGCACGGTGCTGCTGCTGGTGGCGGCGGCGCTACTGGTGAGCAATCATGTGCACATCCCGGAAGTGCTGCCGCTGCAACGCCTGGTCGGCGTCGTCTGCCTCGGCTGGGGCGCGTTCGAGATGTTCCTGATGATTCCTCGCATGCCGCTGCGGCGCCAGTCGAAAGGAGGCATCGATGGACCGTGACCTCTGGTGGCTGGTGGTCGGCTTCGGCGGCCAGGCGCTGTTCATGCTGCGCTTCCTGATCCAGTGGCTGCACAGCGAGCGCCAGCGCAAGAGTGTCATTCCCGTCTCGTTCTGGTATTTCAGCCTGGCCGGCGCCGTGGTGCTGCTGGTCTACTCGGTGCACCGCAATGATCCGGTATTCATTGCCGGCCAGTTGCTCGGGGTCGGCATCTATGTGCGCAACCTCGTGCTGATCCGCGCCGAACGCGCCCGGGACTAGTCGCGGCCGAAGTCCGGATTCGGGCGCGTCAGGTAGTACCACTCCTGGTTGGCGCCGGCATTGACGTCCGGGAACAGAATGCGTCCGTCCAGTTCCGACGTCACCGGCGTGCCGTCGGCGCGCACGCCGATCTGCTGGCCCTTGCTGACCGCATCGAAGCTGCACCACGTCCGCACGAAGGAGTCGGCAGCGTCGGCCTTGTCGTGCACGACCACCATCGACAGCGCTTCCATCTGGTCGGCCGGTACCGGCTGCGGCGCCGGCGCGTCGATCACCTTCAGGAACGCCAGCGTGTTCATGATCGCGCGGTAGGCGACATCGGGCGCCGCCGGATCGGCGTGCTGGCCGCACTCGAGCGTGAGCGCGTAGCCGCCGGTGCTGCGCATGAACTCGGTGGTGCCGACGCCGTAGCGCAGCACCGTTTCCAGCTGCGACGCGTCGCTCATGCGACGCTGCACGCCCTGGCCGTAGGTGGCCAGCCAGCCGTCGACGAAGCGGCGCACGCCCAGCCGGCGCGCCAGCGCGCGTTCCTTGTCGGCATGCCTGAATGGCTGCAGCGGGCCGTCATTGTCGAGTGGGCCCATCATCACGAACGGCTCGCTGTCGGCGTTGAACGAGTGCAGGTCGAGCAGCACGTCGTGTTGGGCCAGGAGCGGACACAGCCAGTTGGCGATCTGGTCTTCGAAGTCCTGCGGATCGTCGTTCGGGAACAGGTTGCGGTTCAGGTTGCGGTCGCCGAAGCGCCGTTGCCGCGCATAGGCGAGGGGATTGGTCACCGGCACGAACGTGACGCAACCGTTGGCAACCAGCAGCTTGCCGCTGTCGAGCTCTTCCATCACGCGCAGGATCGCCTTGGTGCCGCAGGTTTCGTTGCCGTGCACGGCGCCGGTGACGATCAGGCGCGGGCCCTGGCCCAGTCCCGTGTAGTTGATCGATTTGAACTGCATGTCGCGTGCGGTGGTCATTGCTGGGCTATCCCTCGGAAATTGGCTGATGACATTTTATCGGGAAACACTGGCGCGTGTGGAACCTGCGTGGCATGATTTGCGCTCCCCAGTCGCCCGGAAGAGCATGAACGATCGTCCACCATCGGCCCGCGTGCATGGCCTCGACACCCTGCGCGCGCTCGCAATCGGCCTGGTGGTGCTGCATCACTACGTGCTGTTCGTCGGTCCGGACGACACTTTCGGCTGGGTGGGGCGGATCGGCTGGGTCGGCGTCGACCTGTTCTTTGCGCTGTCCGGCTACCTGATCGGCAACCAGATTTTCGCCGCCATGCGCACGCCGCGGGGCTTCTCGCTCGGCCATTTCTACGGCCGCCGGCTGCTGCGCACGCTGCCGAACTATTACGCCGTGCTGGCGCTGTATTTCCTGTGGCCCGGGTTCCGCGGCGAGCAGCCCTTGCGCCCGCTGTGGGAATTCCTCACCTTTACGCTGAACATCAACTTCGAACCGGGCGCCGCCTTCTCGCACGCCTGGTCGCTGTGCATCGAGGAGCAGTTCTACCTGCTGCTGCCGGCGTGCGCGCTGCTGATCGCGGCATGGCGGCACTCGCTGCGCTGGGCCTGGGGCGCCATCGTCCTCACCTTCGCCGCCGGCATGCTGGTACGCGGGGCGCTGTGGCACGAACTGGTCGACGGCGCCGCGCGGCCGCTGAATCACTATTACAAGTACATCTATTACTCGTCGTTCTGCCGCTTCGACGAACTGGTCGCCGGCGTCGCGCTGGCGCTGCTGAAGAATCATCACGCCGGCGCGTGGCGCCGCCTCACTGCTCACGGCAACCTGGCGCTGGCCGCCGGCGCCGCCGTCACCGCGCTCACTTTCCACCTGTTCCTGGCCGACCATTACGGCTTCGCGATGACGGTATTCGGCTATCCGATGCTGGCGCTGGGCTTCGGCTTGCTGGTGCTGGCGGCGCTGGGCGAGCGCTCGCTGCTGCGCGACACCCGCGTTCCCGGCGCCGGCCGCCTGGCCGTGTGGTCGTACGCGATATACCTGACCCACAAGCAGGTCTGCATCCTCCTCGCCGCACCGCTGTCCGCGCGCGGCTACGAGAGCGATTCGCTGGTGGCGATCGGCGTGTCGCTGCTGCTGTCGGTGCTGTCGGGGTGGCTGCTGTACCGGCTGGTGGAGACGCCGTTCATGGCGCTGCGCGAGCGCTGGCTGCCGTCGAACCCGCGCCGTTCAGTGGGCAGCGTCGATGACGTCGAAGGCCGCCGGCATCGCGCCTAAAAAGCCCAGCACCGCATTGGCGTCGTAGCCGCTGTTCTCGATCACGCCGCGCAGGCCTGGCAGCGCTTCCTGCGTGTGCGGGCTGCGGTAGGCGTTGGCCAGCAGGGTAACGAGATCGGTCGGATTGCCGCACGAACGGCGCATGCGCGTATCGATCACGGCCAGCAGGGCGCGCTGCATGCGCGGCGTCGGATGGGTGATGTGGGCGAAAATGTGCGGGGTGTTGGCGATCGACTCGCACAGCGAGCGTTCGATCTGCTCCGGTTTGAGGTCCGAGGCGATGTCGAAATACGCGCGGTTCCAGCGCGTGCGCGCGTACTGGTGCCCGGCCGGGAAGGAATCGACGGTGTCGAAACCGCACGCGCGGCTGACGTGGGCGAGGGCCTTGAGGAGGGTGGGGATCAGCATGGGCGCTAGTGTAGCTGAAATCCGGGTCTGACCCCGCGGGGCCAGACTCTTTCACGGCACGTTCAGGCGCCGAACGCCCCGGCCCTGAAATCCTGCACCGCCTGCTGCAGCTCGGCCTGCGTATTCATCACGAACGGTCCGTACTGCGCGATCGGTTCGCCCAGCGGACGCCCGGCGATCAGCAGCACCCGGCTGGCTTCGGCCGCCTTGATGCGCACGCCCTCGGCCTGCGGCGGGTTCGCCAGGATCGCCATCCGCGTGCTCGGCACGGCCTTGCCTTCGACCGTCACTTCGCCGCGGAACACGTACAGGAAGGCGTTGTGCCCCGCCGGCAGCTGCTGCTCGAAACTGGCGCCTGCCGCCAGCTCGATGTCGAGGTAGTAGGGCTCGGTGCCCTCGCGCTGCACCGCGCCTTCGACGCCGTGGCTGCGGCCGGCGATCACCTGCACGCTCGCTCCCGCATCGGTCGTGAAGCGCGGGATCTCCTCGCTCGCGATGTCGCGGTACCACGGCGCCGTCATCTTGTCGCTGGCCGGCAGGTTAAGCCACAGCTGGAAGCCTTCCATCAGGCCCTCGTTCTGCTCCGGCATTTCGGAGTGCACCACGCCGCGGCCGGCCGTCATCCACTGCACGCCGCCGTTGGTGATGAGCCCCTCGTTGCCGGCGCTGTCCTTGTGCCGCATGCGCCCCGTGATCATGTACGAGATGGTCTCGAAGCCGCGGTGCGGATGCTC
>JBBRXM010000063.1:0-28894 GCA_038248405.1 Burkholderiales bacterium | reverse complement strand
TGAAACAGCAGCATCGGGATCGCCGTCATCTGCGCGGCGGTCTTGATCTTGCCGAGCGAACTGACCGCCACCGAGCGCGACGCGCCCAGCTGCGCCATCCATTCGCGCAGCGCCGAAATGGCGATCTCGCGGCCGATGATGATGAAGGCGACGAAGTGGTCGACCCGGTCCAGGTGCACCAGCACCAGCAGCGCGCCGGCCACCATCAGCTTGTCGGCCACCGGGTCGAGGAAGGCGCCGAAGGCCGACGTCTGGTTCCAGCGCCGCGCCAGGAAGCCGTCGAACCAGTCGGTGACGGCAGCGACGATGAAGACGATGGTGGCGGCGAGGTCCTGGTCCGAACGCGGCAGCCAGTGGATGGGGAGGTAATAGACGCCGACAACGAGCGGGATCAGAGCTACGCGTAACCAGGTCAGGAGAATCGGAATATTAAAAGGCATAGGGCGCGTGAGCTGGTGTACTGTTAAGAATGGGTGCGCCGCTAGTCTACCGTGCTATTGCTTATTAGACCAGTTAGGTTGAGCGAAAGCGGCGCGACGGCAGTCCAGGCGGAGCGTGCGGGTTGGTGCAGCGCGCTCAGCATGGATCCCCGCTGTCGCGAGGATGACGTTGATGTTGTTCGCTCGTCTTTACCTTGCGCGATTCCCGCTCGGTCAGTGCAGCTGCTTGTAGATTTCTTCGGCCAGGGCGGTGGAGATGCCTTCGACGGACTTGAGGTCCTCGACGCTGGCGCTGACCACGCCGCGCAGGCCGCCGAAGCGCGCCAGCAGGCGCTGGCGGCGCTTGGCGCCGATGCCCTCGATCTCCTCCAGCTGCGAGGTCTGGCGCGCCTTGGCGCGCTTGGCGCGCATGCCGGTGATGGCGAAGCGGTGCGCCTCGTCGCGGATCAGGGCGACGAGCATCAGCGCCGCCGATTCCTTGCCCAGCTCCTGCGCGGCCCGGCCGTCGACAAACAGCAGCGTCTCGAGGCCCACGCGCCTGCCCTCCCCCTTGGCCACGCCGACGATCAGGCTGATGTCGAGCCCCAGTTCGGCAAACACCTGGCGCGCCATCTCGATCTGGCCCTTGCCGCCGTCGATCAGCACGACGTCGGGCATCACGCCCTCGTTGTTGACGACCTTTTCGTAGCGGCGCATCAGCACCTGGCGCATCGCGGCGTAATCGTCGCCCGGCGTGATGCCGTTGATGTTGTAGCGGCGGTACTCGCTGTTCTGCATGGCGTGGTGATGGAACACCACGCACGAGGCCTGGGTCGCTTCGCCCATCGTGTGGCTGATGTCGAAGCACTCCACGCGCAGCGTCTCGAGGTCGTCCATGTCGAGCGACAGCGCCTCGGCCAGCGCGCGCGTGCGCGACTGCTGCGAGCCTTGCTCGGACAGCAGGCGCGCCAGCGACAGCTCGGCGCCCTTCTGCGCCATCTCCAGCCACTGGCGGCGCGGCTCCTGCGGCTGGAAGATCAGGTTGATGCGGTGGCCGCACTGCTCGGTGAGCGCCATCATCAGCGCCGGCTGGTCGAAATCGATGTTCAGGATCAGCGTCCCCGGGATGAATTTTTCGCTGTAATGCTGCGCCAGGAAGGCGGCCAGCACCTCCACTTCGATCGGCGCTTCGGCGATCGCTTCCATCACCTGGGTAGGGAAATAGGCGCGGTCGCCCAGGTGGCGCCCGCCGCGCACCATCGCCAGGTTGACGCACGCTTTGCCGCCCTGCACCGCCACCGCGATGATGTCGACGTCGGCGTCGCCGGCGGTCTCCATGCTCTGCTGGTGCAGCACTTTAGAGAGCGACTGGATCTTGTTGCGCACCGCGGCGGCCTGCTCGAACTTGAGCTCGCCGGCATAGGCGTGCATCTTCTTCTCGAGGTCGGCCATCACTTCGGTCTGGCGCCCGCGCAGGAATTTGCCGGCGTTTTCGACATCGATGCGATAGTCCTCGGTGGTGATGTTGGACACGCACGGGGCGCTGCAGCGGCCGATCTGGTGCAGCAGGCAGGGACGCGTGCGGTTCGAATACACGCTGTCCTCGCAGGTGCGCAGCATGAACACCTTCTGCAGGATCTGGATCGATTCCTTGACCGCCCAGGCGCTCGGGAACGGGCCGAAGTACTGGCTCTTCTTGTCGAGCGCGCCGCGGTAGTAGGCCATGCGCGGCACGTCCTGGCCGCTGATCTTCAGGTAGGGATAGGACTTGTCGTCGCGGAACAGGATGTTGAAGCGCGGCTTGAGCGCCTTGATCAGGTTGTTCTCGAGGATCAGCGCTTCGGCCTCGCTGTTCGTCACCGTCGTCTCGAGCCGCGCGATGCGCTCGACCATGATGGCGATGCGCGGGCTGGCCAGGTTCTTCTGGAAATAGCTCGAGACACGCTTCTTGAGGTCGCGCGCCTTGCCGACGTAGAGCACGGCGTCGTTGGCGTCGAAATAGCGGTACACGCCCGGCAGGTTGGGCAGCTTGGCGACGGTGGCCAGCACCAGCGCGCGCGGATCGGGCTTCACTTCGGCCGGTACTGATGGAATGACTTGGGACATTGCTCTACCTTGTATGACTTACGCGTCCCGGGTGACGATGACGAAGGCGACGCCGTAGTCCGCCTCGTCGCTGATGGTCACCTGCGCGCTGAGCTTATTATCGCGCATGAATTCTTCGAGCGCACCACTGCACACGATCACCGGCTTGCCGCTGGCGGCGTTGAGCATCTGCGCCGAGCGCCAGGTCATCGGCATGCGCATGCCCAGGCCAATCGCCTTGGAGAACGCTTCCTTGGCCGAGAAGCGGGTGGCCAGGAAGCGCAGGCCGCGCGCCTCATTTTTCGCCCGCCGCGCGTGGAATTTCTCCAGCTCCTGCGGGCCGAGGATCTTTTCGGCGAAGCGTTCGTTGCGGCCCAGCGCCGCCTGCACGCGGGAGATCTGCACGATGTCGGTGCCGATCCCGTAGATCATGGACGGCGCGCCGGCGTCACGCCCAGGCGCGCGGCGACCATGATCGCCTTCATCTCGCGCACCGCGTTCTCGAAGCCGGCAAAGATCGCGTGGGCGACGATGGCGTGGCCGATATTGAGTTCGCCGATGTCTTCCAGCGCGGCGATCGCCTGCACGTTGGTGTAATGCAGGCCGTGGCCGGCATTGACCTTCAGAGCGCGCTCGACGCCAAACCTGGCGCCGGCGCGGATGCGTTCGAGTTCGTGCGCCAGTTCCACGCCTTCGGCTTCGGCGTAGCGGCCGGTGTGCAGTTCGATGACGGGCGCGCCGAGTTCGGCGGCGGCGGCGATCTGCTGCTCGTCCGGGTCGATGAACAGGCTCACGCGAATGCCCTCGCCGGCCAGCTGCCTGACCGCGGCCTCCACCTGCTTGTAGTAGCGGATCACGTCCAGGCCGCCCTCGGTGGTGACTTCCTCGCGCCGCTCGGGCACCAGGCAGACGTCCTGCGGCCGCACCTTGCAGGCGAAGTCGATCATTTCCTGCGTTACCGCCGCTTCGAGGTTCATGCGCGTGATCAGCTGCGGGCGCAGCGCAATGACGTCGGCGTCCTTGATATGGCGGCGGTCTTCGCGCAGGTGCAGCGTGATGACGTCGGCGCCGGCCTGCTCGGCAATCATCGCGGCGCGCAGCGGATCGGGATAGCTGGTGCCGCGCGCATTCCTCAGCGTGGCCACGTGGTCGATGTTGACGCCCAGGTCGATGACCGGGCCGGATGGGTGCAGGAAGCTCATGATGTGGCCAATCGTATTGTTATAACTGCAGCAGGTCGATCAGGATCTGGCGCGTGTTCAGGGGCGAGCCGCCCAGCTGGTGCGCCAGCAGGAAGCGCATCAGCTGCTTGCTCTGCAGCTGGGTCAGCGGGTCGGCATAGTCGTCCTTCTCCATGTCGAGCAGGGTCTGGCCGTCGACCGCCGGCCAGTTGTCCGATGCGCGCGCGACCCGCGGGCCGCGCTCGGGATCGACCACGTACTCCACGCCCGGCTCGACCGGATCGCCGGAACCGGCGCAGCGGCCCAACTCCGCCGCGACACCTGTTTCCTTAAGTAAGGCCCGTTCGAATTTTCTCAAGACAATTTGTGCGGGTTCATTGTGCGCCAGCTGGTTGAGCGTGGCCACATATTGATCGAACAACAGGGGATGGGGGTCGTCGCGCGCGATCAGCTTGACCAGCAGTTCGTTGAGGTAGAAGCCGCACAGGAGCGCCGTGCGTTCGATCGGCAGCATGCCGCCGACCCACTCGGCGTCGATCAGGGTGCGCAGTTCGGAGCGCCCGCTCCACGAGACCGACAGCGGCTGGAAGGTCTGCAGCACGCCGCGCAGCTTCGACAAAGGCCGCTTGGCGCCCTTGGCGACCAGGCCGATGCGGCCGAAGTCGCGCGTGAACATGTCGACGATCAGGCTGGTTTCTTTGTACGGGTAGCTGTGCAGCACGAAGCCGGGCTGGCCGTTGATGCGGTCGCGCGGCAGCGAACGGCTGCGCCTGGGCGCCGCAGCAGGGACCGACGCGGCCGGCGTGGGGCTGTCGAGGTCGGCGTCGAGGGTGTCCATGCGCAACGGAAGGCGCGCTGGCGCCTTATTCGTAGCCGTAGGCGCGCAGCCCGGCTTCGTTGTCGGCCCAGCCGGACTTGACCTTGATCCAGATTTCCAGGTACACGGGGCCGCCGAACAGCTTTTCCATGTCGAGGCGCGACTGCGTCGAAATCTCTTTCAGGCGCGCGCCCTTGTTACCGATCAGCATGGACTTGTGGGTGTCGCGCTCGACCAGCACGGCGGCGAAAATTCGGCGCAGATCGCCTTCCTGCTCGAACTGCTCGATGATCACGGTGCTGGTGTAGGGCAACTCGTCGCCGACCAGGCGGAACACTTTTTCGCGCACGATTTCGGCGGCGAGGAATTTTTCGCTGCGGTCGGTGATGTCGTCAGGCCCGAAGATCGGCGAATTTTCGGGCAGATATTTCTTGATCTCGGCCTGCAGGGCGTCGACCTGGAAGCGCAGCTTGGCCGAGACGGGCACGATGGCGGCGAAGTTGTGCTTGGCGGCGATTTGCTGCGCAAACGGCATCAGCGCGGCCTTGTCCTTGACGCGGTCGGACTTGTTGATCACCAGGATGACCGGCACTTCCTTCGGCAGCAGGTCGACCACTTGCTGGTCGGCCGGACCGAAGGTACCCGCCTCGACCAGGTAGAGGATGACGTCGGCCGAGATCAGCGTGTTGGTGACGGTCTTGTTGAGCGTCTTGTTGAGCGCGTTCGAGTGGCGCGTCTGGAAGCCAGGCGTGTCGACGTAGATGAACTGGGCGTCGTCAACGGTCTGGATGCCGGTGATGCGGTGGCGCGTGGTCTGCGCCTTGCGCGAGGTGATCGACACCTTGGCGCCGATCAGCACGTTCATCAGCGTGGACTTGCCGACGTTGGGGCGGCCGACGATGGCGATATAGCCACAACGGAAATTTTCTGGGGTGCTGCTGGAGGTATTCATGCCGACTTCGTTTCTGGATGCGTTTGTTTGGAGGCTTTTGCTTCGGGTTTCGGTTCGGCCGGCTTCGCTTCGAGCTGGCCGGCGCCGTCGCTCTGGATGGTGGCGATGCCGGCCAGCTTGAGCTGGGCGGCACGTGGCTTGGTCTTGCGGGCAGCGGCCGGCGTCTTCAGCAGCGCCTGTTCGGCCACCTCGAGCGCCAGCTTGGCGGCGGCCTGCTCGCCGGAGCGGCGGCTGCCGCCCCGGCCGTAGACCTGGATGCCGAGCTTGGGCACCAGGCATTCGATCTCGAATTCCTGGCTGTGCGCGGCCCCGTGGGTCGCCACCACGTTGTAGGTTGGCAGCGAAATCTTTTTGCTCTGCAAAAATTCCTGCAGCAGCGTCTTGGCGTCCTTGCCGAGCGTGCGCGGATCGACCGAATCGAGGATCGGGATGTAGAACGCGCGGATGACGTCGCGCGCGGCATTGAAGCCGGCGTCGAGGAAGATCGCGCCCAGCAGCGCTTCGAGGGTGTCGGCCAGGATCGACGGCCGGCGAAAGCCGCCCGACTTCAGTTCGCCTTCGCCGAGGCGCAGGAACTGCGACAGCTCGAGTTTCTGGGCGATCTCGTAGAGCGACTGCTGCTTGACGAGATTGGCGCGCAGGCGCGACAGGTCGCCCTCGTCGATGCTGGCGAAGCGCTCGTACAGCACCGAGGCGACGACGCAATTGAGGATGGAGTCGCCGAGAAACTCGAGCCGCTCGTTATGCAGGCTGCTATGGCTACGGTGCGTCAAGGCCTGCTGCAACAAGGCGGCATCCTGGAACGTGTAACCTAGTCGAGACTGCAATAACTGTAGATTCATGGGCGCAATATCATTTTCTGCCGGCGTTTACCTGGCCGCCGCGGCGGGCTTGGTCGCCGCCGCGCCATTCCTGGCGGTGGTGGCGGCGTAGTCGATCAGCAGGCTGACGTTGCCGGCGATCGGAATCCGCTTTTCGTAAGCGAAACTGATCTCGGTTTCGCCCGTTTCCTTGCTGATCAGGAGATCCTTGCCGGTGATCGCTTCGACCCGGTTGATGTCGGCGTTCTTGTCGAAGCTTTGCTGCATCTCGAGCACGGTGCCGCCGCTGGCCTTGGCCGCGACGATGCCGTCCTTGGCCGCCTTGTATTCGAGGAAGGTGGGAAACACCTTCATGGCGAACACCGCCAGCACGCCGATCACGGCCAGCACGAAGATGAGCCCGGTCAGCGAGACGCCGCGCTGGGCGTTGGGGGAAAACTGTGTCGATCCTTGCATTGCCGGTCCCTTCAAGACTTAGTGTATGCCACCGATACGTTTCCAGTTACCCAGGTTCATCCAGACGAAAAACGCCTTGCCGACAATGTTCTTGTTGGGGACGAAGCCCCAGTATCGGCTGTCGAGGCTGTTGTCGCGGTTATCACCCATCATAAAGTAATTGCCTTCAGGTACGATACAGGTAAATTTCTCGTCGGAATAGACACACGCGTCGTGATGCGGGAAATTGTCGACCTGGCTCTGTTCGTAGGTGCGCTTGTTCTTGTTGTTCAAGATAAAATGTTGCACGCCTACCAAGTTTTCCTGCAGCCTTTCGTGGTACTCCAGTCCCTCTTCTTCCAGGTAGTCGCCCATGACGACATACGACAAGGGCTTGTCGTTGACCGTTAACCGCTTGTTTTCATAGGTGATTTTATCACCCGGCACGCCGATGACGCGTTTGATGTAATCCTGGGTCATGTCCTTCGGATACTTAAACACCATCACGTCGCCGCGCTGCGGGTCGCCGACGTCGATGATCTTCTTGTTCAGCACCGGCAGGCGGATGCCGTAGGTGAACTTGTTCACCAGGATCAGGTCGCCGATGACGAGCGTCGGCACCATCGACGACGATGGAATCTTGAACGGCTCGTACAGGAAGGAGCGCAGGAAAAACACCAGGGCGATGACCGGGAAGAAGCTGCCCGAATACTCGATCCAGGTGGGCTGGCGCAGCAGCGCCGCTTCGATCGCGTGGCGGCTGGTGTTGTCGGTCTTGATGCCGTCGGCGGCCAGCTTGGCGTTGCGGCCGTCGAAGGCGGCCAGCGCGGTGTCGGCGGCGATGCGGCGCTGCTTGGCAAAGTAGAAGAGATCGAGGAACCAGATCACGCCGGTGACGACCATCGCCACGAACAGGATCAATGCGAAATTTCCCAGGATGACTTGCAGGTTCATTTAACCGTCCACTTGTAAAATTGCGAGGAATGCCTCTTGCGGGATTTCCACCGAGCCCACTTGCTTCATGCGTTTCTTACCGGCCTTCTGCTTCTCGAGCAGCTTCTTCTTGCGGCTGATGTCGCCGCCATAGCACTTGGCCAGCACGTTCTTGCGCAGCGCCTTGACGTTCTCGCGCGAAATCACGTTGACGCCGATGGCGGCCTGGATGGCGACGTCGAACATCTGGCGCGGAATCAGTTCGCGCATCTTGGCGGCGACCTGGCGGCCGCGGTAGGTGGCGTTGGAACGGTGCACGATGATGGCCAGCGCATCGACTTTTTCGCTGTTGATCAGCATGTCGACCTTGACCACGTCGGCCGGGCGGTATTCCTTGAACTCGTAGTCCATCGAGGCGTAGCCGCGCGAGGTCGACTTGAGCTTGTCGAAGAAGTCGAGCACGATCTCGGCCATCGGCATTTCGTAGACCAGCTTGACCTGGCGGCCGTGGTAGCTCATGTCGAGCTGCACGCCGCGCTTGCCGACGCACAGCGTGATCACGGAGCCGACGTACTCCTGCGGCATGTACAGGTTGACGGTGACGATCGGCTCGCGCACTTCGAGGATCTTGGTCGTCTCCGGCATCTTCGACGGGTTGTCGACCTTGACGATGCTGCCGTCGCGCATTTCGACTTCATAGACGACGGTCGGCGCGGTGGTGATCAGGTCCATGTCGAACTCGCGCTCGAGACGTTCCTGCACGATTTCCATGTGCAACAGGCCGAGGAAGCCGCAGCGGAAGCCGAAGCCCAGCGCCTGCGACACTTCCGGCTCGTACATCAGCGCGGCGTCGTTGAGCTTGAGCTTTTCCAGCGAGTCGCGCAGCGCGTCGTACTGGTTCGCCTCGACCGGGAACAGGCCGGCGAACACCTGCGGCTGGACTTCCTTGAAGCCTGGCAGCGGCGCGGCGGCCGGGCGGGCGGCGTGGGTGACGGTGTCGCCCACCTTGGCCGCCTTCAGTTCCTTGATGCCGGCGATGACGAAGCCGACCTGGCCGGCCGACAGTTCCGGCAGCGACTGCGAGCGCGGGCTGAACACGCCGACGCTTTCGACCAGCTGGGTCGATTCGGACGCCATCAGCAGGATTTTTTCTTTCGGCTTCAGGGTGCCGTTGATCACGCGCACCAGCATCACCACGCCGACGTAGTTGTCGAACCAGGAGTCGACGATCAGCGCCTGCAGCGGCGCGTCCTTGTCGCCCTTCGGCGGCGGCACGCGGGCGATCAGGCGCTCGAGCACGTCTTCCACGCCGAGGCCGCTCTTGGCCGAGCATTGCACGGCGTCGGCGGCGTCGATGCCGATGACGTCTTCGATTTCCTTGATGGCATTGGCCGGGTCGGCGTGCGGCAGGTCGATCTTGTTCAGGACCGGCACCACCTCGACGCCGAGGTCGAGCGCGGTGTAGCAGTTTGCCACCGTCTGCGCTTCGACGCCCTGGGAGGCATCGACCACCAGCAGCGCGCCCTCGCACGCCGACAGGCTGCGCGACACTTCATAGCTGAAGTCGACGTGGCCCGGGGTATCGATCAGGTTCAGGTTATAGACCTGGCCGTCGCGCGCCTTGTAGTGCAGCGCGGCCGTCTGGGCCTTGATGGTAATGCCGCGCTCGCGCTCCAGGTCCATCGAATCGAGTACCTGGGCTTCCATGTCGCGGTCGGACAGGCCGCCGCAGATCTGGATGATACGGTCGGCCAGGGTCGATTTGCCGTGGTCGATGTGGGCGATGATGGAGAAGTTACGTATGTTGTTCATTAACAAATTCAAGACCAAGATGAAAAAGGCGACTGTGGAAGTCGAAGCTCGCGGCGCGGGCGATGCCGGCGCCATGAAAAAAGCGCTCCGCGGGGGGCTGTAGCAATCCCCAGACGAGCGCCTTATCAAGCGAGAGAAGCTGTTTGCTAGGACAGAAGCTTTTCCGACCCTCGCATTTTACCGGATTTCAGGGTAGAAAGCCCGTGTTATGCGGTGACGGGGAAAACCGGGGTCTGACCCCGTGGGGTCAGACCCCAGACGCGACGCCGGCCAGGTAGCTGTTCACGGCGTCCTTGTCGAGGAAATAATGGCACAGCTCGGGCGCATCGGGGTCGCCGAACAGCACCGGCACCAGCTCGTCGAAGCGCGCCACCAGTGCCTCGTCGGCGTCGACGTCGACCACCTCGACCGTGAAGGGCTGCGCCGGCGTCTGCATCGCCTTCAGGGCCGCCAGCATGTCCTCGCACAGGTGGCAATAGCTGCGCGAATACAAGGTGAAGCGGGTCACTGGCGCGGCCGGATCACGAGGTAGAAGGTGGTGGCGGCGCCGCCCTGCGGGGCGCTGCGGCGCACCAGCAGCGCTACCGATTTTTTCGGATCAAGCTTGGCCACCATGGCGTTGAACTGGCGGGCATCCTTGACGTCGGCGTTGTTGATCTGCAGGACCAGGTCGCCGGGCAGCACGCCGGCGCGCGCGGCGGCACCCTCGGTGGCGTCGACGAGGACCGCATCGGCCTTGAGTTCCTTGCGCTGGGCGTCGGTGAGGTCGGACACGTGCAAGCCGAGCGCGTTCGGGGCGGCGTCGGCCTTCGGTTTTTTCGGCGTCGGCTTGGGCGCCGCCTTTTCCTCTTCCAGCGCGGCGATGGTGACGGCGATGTCCTGCTGCGCGCCCTTGCGCCAGACGGTGACGGTGGCGCGGCTGCCGATCGGGGTCGCCCCGACCTGGCGCGGCAGGTCGGCGCTGCGCTCGACGGCGTTGCCGTTAAATTTGAGGATGATGTCGCCGACCCGGATGCCGGCCTTGTCGGCGGGACCGCCCGGCTCCACCAGCGACACCTCGGCGCCGCGCGCCTTGCCCAGGCCGAGCGACTCGGCAACGTCCTTGCTCACTTCGCCGATCTGCACGCCGAGCCGGCCGCGCGACACCTTGCCGGTCTTGCGCAGCTGGTCGGCAACGCGAATCGCCTCGTCGATCGGCACCGCGAAGGAAATGCCGTTGTAGCCACCGGACATGGTGGCGATCTGCGAATTGATGCCGACCACCTCACCGCGCATATTGATCAGCGGGCCGCCGGAATTGCCCGGATTGACGGCGACGTCGGTCTGGATCAGCGGCAGGTAGTCGCCGGTGTCGCGCGCCTTGGCCGAAATGATGCCGGCCGAAACCGAGTTCTCCAGGTTGAAGGGCGAACCGATGGCGATCACCCATTCGCCGACGCGGATCTTGCTCGAGTCGCCAGTGCGCAGGAACGGCAGGTTGGTCGCCTCGAGTTTGAGCACGGCGACGTCGGAGCGCTTGTCCGCACCCAGCACCCTGGCCTTGAATTCGCGCCGGTCGGTCAGCGTGACGAGCACTTCGTCGGCGCCTTCGACGACGTGGGCATTGGTCAGCACCAGGCCGTCGTTGGAAATGATGAAGCCGGAGCCGACGCCGCGCTGCACCTCCTCTTCCTGCGGCTGCGGGCTGCGCCGACCGCGCGGCGACGGCGAGCGCGGCGACGGCTGGCCGAAGAAGCGGCGCAGAAATTCCTGCATCTCCTCGTCGCCCGGCGTGCCCTGCCCCAGCTTGATCTTTTCGGTGGTGCGGATGTTGACCACCGCCGGGCCGACTTTTTCGATCAGGTCGGTGAAATCGGGCAGGCCCGTGACGACGGGCGTAGCAACCTGGGCGGCTGCCTGCGCCGGCGCGAGGGGCAACAGGCCGGCGCCGGCAAGCAGCAAGGCAGGGATGGCAAAGCGGACGGCGGAAAATGGTGTGCGCATGGAATCGGTGTGATCAAGTCGGCTATTGACGCAATGGTAAGCCAAAAGTCCCGCCTTGTCTCGCCGCCGCCCAAGCGGCACCAGCGGGCGCCATGACCACAGGGGGCGTCAGGAGGTGGTGGCGACCTTCTTGGCGGCAGCGACGGCGGGCGCTGCCGGCTCGGGCTGCAGCACCGGCGCCGGCGCGCGCCTGACAGGCGCCGGTTCGGCCGCCAGCCGCGCCGACAGGCGGCCGTTGAAATCGTCGGACAGGTCGGGGGTGGCCTGGGCGCGCAGGACGTCGCCGATACGGTGGTACAGGCTCCAGGCCTGTTCGTCGTCGGCCGCGCGCAGGGCGGCGAACGCCAGCTCGAGGTCGGAAGTCGCCAGTTCGCCGTCGCTCAAGGCGGAAATGTGCTCGCGAATTTTTTTCTGTGTGTCCATCAGTATTTCCATCACCGTCCGTGTGATCAAATGATCACGACCTGTTGCCATCATGGCTACTGCTAACGCCGCTTGTCAACCGGGAAATCGAGCAAAGGCCTCAATTTCTCGGCAATTACTTCGCGGGCGCGGAAGATCCGGCTCCGCACAGTCCCGATCGGACAAGCCATCACTTCCGAAATCTCCTCGTAGCTCAGTCCTTCGATCTCGCGCAGCACGATCGCGGTCCGCAGTTCGAGCGGTAGCGCTTCCATCGCGGCATTGACGGTGTACGCGATCTGCTTGCTTGCCAACATCGACTCCGGGGTATTGATATCCCGCAGGCTGTCGGCGTCGTCAAACGCTTCGGCACGCTCGGCATCGGCCTCCGTCGAGGTCGGCGCCCGCCTGCCTTGCGTGACGAGAAAATTCTTTGCCGTGTTGATTCCTATCCTGTACAACCATGTATAAAATGCCGAATCGCCGCGGAAATGCCGCAGGGCGCGGTACGCCTTGATAAACGTTTCCTGAACAACATCCTCCGCCTCGGCAGGGTCGTGTACCAGGCGCGATACCAGACGCATCAGCCGGCGCTGATACTTGGCCACCAGCAGGTCGAATGCCTGCCGGTCCCCGCCCTGCACGCGCTCCACCAGCAACTGATCACACTCACGTTCTGTCGTCACTGCACCATGTCCCGTTGGTTGCAGCGGCGTTGACTCCTTGTGTATAAGAGTTGGCCCGCTGCAATAAGTTCAAAGTTTTTTATTAGTTTCCGTTGCTTGTTCTGTACGTGCTGCAAGATGGCGCAGCGCCACTGCCAGGCGGCGAAACTGCCCTGCCGCGACGCTGTCGGGCAGCAGCACCAGCGCGATCACCGCGCCGTTGTCGCCGCGCAGCCGCAGCGCCAGCATGCCGGGCCATAGAGTCGAGCCCGCGGCCAGCGTCACCGCCAGCGCTGTTTGCTGCCCGCGGACGCCGTCGCCGCCCATCCCTTGTTGTACCGTCAGGCGTAGCTGGCCGACTCCAGAAATATCAATCCGGCGCACATTTCGGCCGGGCGCCGGCGAGCACAGCACGGCGACGCCGCCCAGTATGCAGACGAGCGCAACGCCCCACGGCAGCGCCGGCGCCATGCCGGCGGCCAGCGCCACGCCGGCGCCAAGGCTGGCAAGCCCATAGCACAGCATCGCCCCGCGCAGCACGCGTGACGGAACAATGACGGCGGAAACCGCGATCGACATGGCAGGAAAGGGACGGAAAGGGCGACGACCGCGCGCGCAGCGTGCGCACAGACGATAAAAGAGGAAGCGGAAAGTCGAACGCCCACCCCTTAGACAAGGATGGGCGTATCAAGTTCGCTGACGGCCGCCGCTGGCGGCAGCCGTGGCGCCAGCGGCCGGTCAGGGCGCCTTGGCGAACACCAGCGAGCCGTTGGTGCCGCCGAAGCCGAACGAGTTCTTCACGGCGTAGTCGATCTTCATGTCGCGCGCGATGTTGGCGCAGAAATCGAGGTCGCAGGACGGATCCTGGTTGAAGATGTTGATCGTCGGCGGCGACACCTGGTGATGCATCGCCAGCACCGTAAACACCGCCTCGATGCCGCCGGCGCCGCCCAGCAGGTGGCCGGTCATCGACTTGGTCGAATTGACCACCAGCTTTTTCGCGTGCTCGCCGAAAGTCTTCTTCAGCCCCTGCACTTCGGCCAGGTCGCCCAGCGGCGTCGAGGTGCCGTGCGCGTTGACGTAATTGACCTGGTCGAGGTTGAGGCCAGCGTTGTTCAGCGCGGACATCATGCAGCGGCTGGCGCCGGCGCCGTCTTCCACGGGCGAGGTCATGTGATAGGCGTCGGCGCTCATGCCGAAGCCGATCAGCTCGGCGTAGATGGTGGCGCCGCGCGCTTTCGCGTGCTCGTACTCTTCCAGCACCATCACGCCGGCGCCTTCGCCGAGGACGAAGCCGTCGCGGTCGCGATCCCACGGCCGCGAGGCGGTGGCGGGATCGTCGTTGCGCGACGACAGCGCCTTGGCGGACGCGAAACCGCCCAGGCCTAGCGGCGAAATGGTCGACTCGGCGCCGCCGGCGATCATGACGTCGGCGTCGCCATATTCGATCAGGCGGCCGGCCGCGCCGATGCAGTGCAGGCCGGTGGTGCAGGCGGTGACGATGGCCAGGTTAGGACCACGCAAGCCATACTTGATCGACAGGTCGCCCGAAATCATGTTGATGATCGAAGCGGGCACGAAAAACGGCGAAATGCGGCGCGGGCCGCGCTTGTCGTAGTCTTCCTTGGTCTCTTCGATCATCGGCAGGCCGCCGATGCCGGAGCCGACAATGACACCGATGCGGTCGGCATTTTCTTCGGTCACCACGATGCCGGAGTCTTGCAGGGCCTGGATGCCGGCCGCCATGCCGAAATGGATAAACGTATCCATGTGGCGCGCTTCTTTACCGGAGATATAGTCTTCGATATTGAAGCCTTTTACTTCGCCCGCGAAACGGGTCGAAAACGGCTCAGCGTCGAACTTGGTGATGGTGGCAATGCCAGACTTGCCGGCCAGCGCCGCGCTCCAACTTTCGGCAATATTGTTGCCGATCGGTGAGACGCAGCCCAGGCCGGTGACGACGACACGACGGTTTCGTGAACGGCTCAAGCGATTTCTCCTGGTGCTAAATGAAGCTTAAGCTTTGACGTGCGCGGTAGCGTAGTCGATTGCCTGCTTCACGGTCGTGATCTTTTCTGCCTGCTCGTCCGGGATTTCCATTTCGAATTCGTCTTCCAGTGCCATCACCAGTTCGACCGTGTCGAGGGAATCTGCGCCGAGGTCGTCAACGAACGAGGACTCGATTTTGATGTCGACTTCTGCAACACCCAGCTGCTCAGCGACGATTTTTTTAACGCGTTGTTCGATATCCGACATGTTATTGGCTCCAATGTGTGTGTTACGGAAAGTGCGCGCATTTTATCAGGTTTGCGCGTTGTGAAACTACTTTCGGCGTCTGACGCTAACTCGGCCGAAAGCCCTGCTAAAAGATGAGATTTTACGGGAACCGGCCACGGCGCCTTCGCCAATTCTGCCCGACTTCCAGCAAACCTGCATCAATTCATAAACATGCCGCCATTCACGTGCAAAACCGTGCCCGTGATGTAGGCTGCCTGCGGCCCTGCCAGAAACGCCACCGCGTGGGCGATGTCGGCCGGCTCGCCGAGGCGCGCCAGCGGAATCTGGGTCAGCAGCGCGGCGTGCTGGTCGGCGCCGAGCCCGCGGGTCATGTCGGTATCGATGAAGCCCGGCGCGACGCAGTTGACGGTGATGTTGCGGCTGCCGATCTCGCGCGCCAGCGCGCGGCTCATGCCCTCGACGCCGGCTTTCGCCGCCGCGTAATTCATCTGGCCCGGGTTGCCCGACGATGCTACCACCGACGTGATGTTAATAATACGCCCATGTTTAGCTTTCATCATGCCACGCAGAACGGCACGCGACAGGCGGCCCACCGCGGACAGGTTGGTGGCGATAACGTTGTCCCACTCTTCGTCCTTCATGCGCATGGCCAGCTGGTCTTGCGTGATGCCGGCATTGTTGACCAGGATCGACAGGCTGCCGAAGCTGGCCTGGACGTCGGCGACCGCGGCGGTGCAGGCGGCGGCGTCGGTGACGTTGAGGGTCACACCCTTGCCGCCGAATTCGCCGAGGTAGTCGGAAATGGCGGCCGCGCCGCTGTCGGTGGTGGCGGTGCCGACCACCCGCGCGCCCTGGCGCGCCAGTTCGAGGGCGATGGCTTTGCCGATGCCGCGCGAAGCGCCGGTGACGAGCGCGACTTGGTTCTGAAGATTCATGGTTGTCCCTGATTGTGTAAGTGACCCGCCAGCACCTGCTCGAGCGCGGCCTGGTCGACCAGCGCCTCGCCGACGAGGCGGGCATCGATGCGCTTGGCCATGCCGATCAGCACCTTGCTCGGCGCGCATTCGATCACATTGGTGACGCCTTGCGCGGCCATGTATTGCATCGTCTCGACCCAGCGTACCGGGCGCGCGGCCTGGCGCACCAGCGCATCCTTGATCGCCTGCGGGTCGTTCTCGATGGCGACGTCGACGTTGTTGACGAGCGCGATGGACGGCGGCGAAAACTTGATGCCGGCCATGTAGGCGTTGAGGCGGTCCGACGCCGGCTGCAGCAGCGACGAGTGGAACGGCGCCGACACCGCCAGCTTCATGGCGCGCTTGGCGCCTTTGGCCTTGGCCAGCTCGCAGGCGAGTTCGACGGCGGCGGTATGGCCGGCGATGACGATCTGGGTCGGCTCGTTGAAGTTGACGGGCTCGACCACGGAACCGGGCGCGGCGGCGGCAGCCTCGGCGCAGACGGCGCGCACGTCGTCGGCAGCCAGGCCGAGGATGACGGCCATGCCGCCCTGCCCGACCGGCACCGCCGCCTGCATCGCCTCGGCGCGAAAGCGCACCAGCGGCACCGCGTCCTTGAAGCTGATGACGCCGGCTGCCACCAGCGCCGAGTATTCGCCCAGGCTGTGGCCGGCCACCATCGCCGGCACCGGGCCGCCGGCGGCGAGCCAGGCGCGGTACACGGCGACCGCGGCGGTCAGCATCACCGGCTGGGTGTTGGTGGTGAGGTCGAGTTCTTCCTTGGGACCGTCGGCAATCAGGCGGCCGAGGTCGAAACTGAGCGCTTCCGACGCTTCGGCCACGGTGTCGGCGACGGCGGCGTTGCCGGCGAAGCCATTGAGCATGCCGACAGCTTGCGAGCCTTGGCCGGGAAACAGGAATGCAAATTTACTCATCGGGACGTCGTACTCCAAATTCGTTGTGGTGGGTGGGTGTCGCTGTTACATGCGCGCCAGCACGGCGCCCCATGTGAAGCCGCCGCCGACCCCTTCCATCAGGACATTATGGCCCGGCTTGATGCGGCCATCGCGCACCGCGACGTCGAGCGCCAGCGGGATCGAGGCGGCCGAGGTGTTGCCGTGCTGGTCGACGGTGACGACCATTTTTTCCAGCGGCAAGTGCAGCTTTTTGGCGGTGCTTTTCATGATGCGGATGTTGGCCTGGTGCGGCACCAGCCAGTCGAGCTCTGCGGACGTCATGCCGGCATGGTCGAGCACCTCGCCGGCGACCTGCTCGAGCACCGAGACGGCCAGCTTGAATACCGCCGGGCCGTCCATGTACAGGAAGCCGCTGCCGGCGACGGCGCCGCCGGCCAGGTTGCCCGGCACGCTCAGGATGTCGGCGTAGCTGCCGTCGGCGTGCAGCTTGCTGGCCAGGATGCCCGGCTTCTCCGAGGCCGACAGCACGATGGCGCCGGCGCCGTCGCCGAACAGCACGCAGGTGGAGCGGTCCTGAAAATCGAGGATGCGCGAAAACACTTCGGCGCCGATCACCAGCACGTTCTTGTGGGAGCCGGCCTTGATGAAGGCGTCCGCCACCGAGACGGCATAGACGAAACCGCTGCAGACGGCCTGCACGTCGAAGGCCGCGCTGTTGTTGGCCATGCCCAGCTTGCGCTGGACGATGCAAGCCGTGCTGGGGAAACTTCCGTGGAAATCCGGGGTCGAACTGGCGACGATGACGAGATCGATGTCCTGCGGCGTCATGCCGGCCATCGACAGCGCCTGCCTGGCTGCCGCCACGCCCAGGTCGGACGACAATTCGTCGGGCGCGGCAAAGTGGCGCGCCGAGATGCCGCTGCGCGAAAAAATCCACTCGTCCGACGTTTCGACGCCCTTGGCAGCCAGTTGCGCGGCCAGGTCGTCGTTGGTGACACGTTGCTGCGGCAGATAGCTGCCGGTACCGATGATTTTGCTGTACAGAGTCATTGCTGGCCGTCCTGCTTAGATTGTTGTGCCTGGCACTGCCGGTTCGCTCGCCGTGCTTCGGTCAGGTGCGCATGGTATCAGCTCGGCAATCATCGCCGAGAGTTGTTCCTGCACATTGTATTTCGCGGCATCAAAGGCGCGCTTGATCGCCCACTCGAACGAGTAGGAATCGGCGCTGCCGTGGCTCTTGAAGACGAGGCCGCGCAAGCCGAGCAGGCTGGCGCCGTTGTAGCGCGACGGATTGAAGCGGTTGCGGATTTGCTTGAGGGCGCCGCCGGCGATCAGGGCGCCGATCATGGTCAGCGGATTGCGGCGGAACTCGGTGTTCATGACGTCCTTCATGAAGCGGCCCAGGCCTTCGGCCGCCTTCAGCGTGACGTTGCCGACAAAGCCGTCGCAGACGATGACGTCGGTGGTGCCCTTGAAGATGTCGTTGCCTTCGACGTTGCCGTAGAAATTGAGGGCGCCGCGCGCGTGGTCTTGCTGCAGCAGCTTGCCGGTGGCCTTGACCACTTCGTTGCCCTTGATGTCTTCGGTGCCGACGTTGAGCAGGCCGATGGTCGGCCTGGCGGTGTGCTCCATCGCCGAGAACAGCACCGAACCCATCACCGCGAACTGGTGCAGGTGGTGCGGCTCGCAGTCGACGTTGGCGCCCAGGTCGAGCATGTAGGTCGGGCCGTTCTTCTGGTTCGGCATGATGCCGCAGATGGCCGGGCGGTCGACGCCCTGCATGGTCTTGAGCACGTAGCGCGAGACCGCCATCAGGGCGCCGGTGTTGCCGGCCGAGACGCAGGCACTGGCCCTGCCTTCCTTGATCATGTTGACCGCCACCCGCATCGACGAATCCTTCTTGCGGCGCAGGGCCACCTCGAGCGGATCGTCCATCGCCACCACTTCGGAGGCGTGCTGGACGGTGATGCGCGGATGGTTGTCGGCCTTCAAGCGCTTCAGTTCGGCGCGCAGCTCGGGTTCGAGGCCGACCAGGATCAGTGCGGCGTCAGGCTCGTGCTTGAGGAAGGAAATCGCTGCCGGAATGGTGACGGAGCTGCCATGATCGCCGCCCATGCAGTCTATCGAAAGTGTAATTGTCATTTGTAAGGTGCGTACCGCGGCTCGAACATGGCAGGCGGCAGGATGCGATCTGTGGGCGAGCGCCAGTCAGAGTCAGCGTAATTCAAAATGACGGTGTGCAAATGTTGATTGCAGCCGGGGGCAAAGAAAAAGCGGCGCCACGCAGAGAAAATACGTCGCACCGCCTCCATCTTACTCGAAACTAAAACGTCGATTACTCGTCGTTTTTGGTTTTGAGAACTTTACGGCCACGATAGAAGCCGTTAGGGCTAATGTGGTGACGCAGGTGCGTTTCACCGGTCGTTGGCTCGATACCGAGCTGCGGAGCAACCAGGAAATCGTGCGAACGGTGCATGCCGCGCTTCGAAGGGGACTTCTTATTCTGCTGAACTGCCATGACTAACTCCTAATACATAAGTTCTAAAATTCTAACACATTCGATTAGCAAATACATGCGAATCGAGTATCCCAGCGGCAAACGATTCTTTGCCGACATGTTTAACGTTTCTGCTGCATTTCCCACCACACTGCCATACTCGATTGCTACACGCGTTTGACACGTTTCTGACGTACTACTTATCTGATACTGCTTATTCTGGTTTCAGGTCCTTGAGGACCGCAAACGGCGATGGCTTGTCCGTTTTGAGGGCGTCCAGCGCCTTGCTGTCGGGGCAGACCTCGTGCTTGGGCACTTGCGGCAAGGCCAGCAGCGCCTCGTCCTCGATCAGGTCGCGCAGGTCGGTCGTGCGGCTGCCGACGATGACGTCGATGCTTTCGTCGCCCAGCAGTTCCTCGATCTGATCGGCTTCGTCGTCGTCCTTGCCCATCACCAGCATGGTGGACGACTCCATGTCATAGGCAAACGGGGTCAGGCAACGCTGGCACACCAGCTGGACGGTGCCGGAGATCGACACGGTCAGCGACGGATAGCCGTGGCTGGTGACGGCGCCATCGACAGCCCAGGCGATCTCGCCAGACTGGTCGGCACAATCCTTACTTAACCGGCTCATTTCAGCGACTGGCGTGACGCCGTCGCGGTGACCGTTGCTTCGACTAAATTCAAAAGCGTCGATGACAAAAGCGCTCATTTGAGAAACTACCCCGAGAAAACCTGCGATAATAGCAGGCTTATCCCCATGCAGTCAAAGACTAGGCGCATTTTTTTGCGCCAGCGGCCGAGACGTGTTGCTTGCCGAACGCATTGACAGAGACAACCCCGAACGAGTCCGCCATGATACCAAGTTCCGCCCCTTCCCGCCTGATTCTTGCATCCGGTTCGCCCTATCGGCGCCAATTGCTGGAGCGCCTGCGCCTGCCGTTCGAGGTGATGGCGCCCGACATCGACGAAGCGGCGCTGCCGGGCGAGTTGCCGGAAGCAACCGCGCTGCGGCTGGCACGCGAAAAGGCGGCCGCGGTGGCGGCGCGCGCGCCGGGCAGCATCGTCATCGGGTCCGACCAGGTCGCCACGCTCGACGGCGAGCAGATCGGCAAACCGGGCGACCATGCGCGCGCGCTGGCCCAGCTGCAGAAAATGCGTGGCCGCAAGGTCGTTTTCCATACGGCTCTGTGCGTATGGGACAGCCGGGCAACCGCGCTGACCGGGCCGGCGCAGCTGGAAAACGTGCAGACGGTGGTGACGTTCCGCAACCTGCCCGATGCCGAACTGGACGCCTACCTGCGCATCGAGCAGCCCTACGACTGCGCCGGCAGCGCCAAGAACGAGGGGCTCGGCATTGCGCTCCTCGAACGGATCGACAGCTGCGACCCGACCGCCCTGACCGGCCTGCCGATGATCGCCCTCACCGGCATGCTGCGCAAGGCCGGCGTGCGCTTTTTCGGCCTGTAAGCCGGCACCCAATAAATGGGGTCAGACCCGGTTAAGAGCTGGCCAAGCGGCCGGCGCCCCGTTTATTAAACGGGTCTGACCCCGGTTTTTTTAACCTATTTTCTTAAGACATATGCCCGGCACCCTTTACCTGATCCCGAACACCCTCGGCGCGACCGAACCGGCGCCCGGCGCACTGAACCACATCATTCCGACCGAAGTGCAGGCACTGACGGCGCGGCTCGACTATTTCGTGGCCGAAAATGCCAAGACCGCGCGCGGCTTTTTGAAACTGATCGCCATCGACCATCCGCTGGCCAGGCCACTGCAGGAAATCGAGATCGCCGAACTGAACGTGAACACGCCGCCGGCCGCCCTCGCCGGCTTGCTGGCACCGCTGCTGGCCGGGCGCGACTGCGGCCTGGTGTCGGAAGCGGGCGTGCCGGCGGTGGCCGATCCGGGCGCCGACCTGGTGCGCCTGGCCCATCAGCATGGCATCACGGTCAGGCCGCTGGTGGGGCCGTCGTCGCTGCTGCTGGCGGTGATGGCAAGCGGGCTGAACGGGCAGAGCTTCGCCTTCAACGGCTATCTGCCGACCGACGCCGCCTTGCGCGCCAAGCGGATCAAGGAACTGGAGCTGCGGTCGGGCCGCGAGAAGCAGACGCAATTGCTCATCGAGACGCCGTATCGGAATGGCGCGATGCTCGAAGCGCTGGCCGGCACCTGCTTGCCGGCAACGCTCATTTGCGTGGCGACGGATCTGAGCCTGCCGAGCGAATCGATCCGCACGCTGAGCGCGGCGAAGTGGAAGTCACAGGTGGCGGCGGCCAAGATGCCGGAGTTTCACAAGAAGCCGACGGTGTTCCTGCTACTGGCCTAGGGCCCGTGAAAGGGTCTGACCCTCGAGGGTCAGACCCCGGACAGACGCCGGAAGCGCAGCCGTCAGTGCACTTCCTGCGCCAGTTCGTTGATCCAGTTGAAGGTGGTCATTTCGATCTCGCGCAGGTCCTTGATCGACAGGTCGAGCTGGCGCAAGGCCGCCGTCAGCGCCTTGCCCGACTTCGCTTTCTCGAGCAACTCCATCACGTTGAGCATGTCGCCATACTCGCCTTCGCGGTCGAGCAGCGCGGCACGCACCTCGTCGGCCACGTCGACGGTGGCCAAGATATCCTGCATCGACATCGAAAACAGCGCGTCCGTCAGCGACATGATGCCGACGGTGAAGGCCATGTCGGCCGCGTCGTGCTGGCCCGGGTGCATCTTGAGCGTCATCAGTTCGAGCATCTTGCCGCGCGTGGTGGCCATCTGCAGCAACGGCAGGTTCATCTCCACCTTCGCGCCCGGCGTGGCGTACAGCAGGATCTGCAGCCAGCGCTGCAGCTGCTGCCGGCCCAGCACGTCGATCGCCTGGCCCAGCGTGTCGATCTTGCCGCGCGCGCCGGAGGCCGGCGTGTTCATCAGGCGCAGCAGGTTCAGGCTGATCAGCGCGTCGCGCTTGACCGCCAGCTCGATGGTATGGTTGTCCGCCTCGGACTTGACCAGCTCGAGCAAGTGCAGGATCGCCAGCTCGGACGGCGCGATCTTCTTGCCGCTCAGGATGGCCGGCCGGGCGAAATAGAATCCCTGGAAATATTCAAAGCCCAATTCCAGGCACCGGGTGAATTCCTCCGACGTCTCGACCTTTTCTGCCAGCAGCTTCTTGTTGTCGCGCCGCAGCGCCTCGGTCAGCGCCGGCAGCCGCGCCGGATCGACGCCCTTGACGTCGATCTTGATGACGTCGACCAGCTTGAACAGGGCGCGCACGTCGTCCGACTCGGCAACGACGTCGTCGAGCGCGAACTTGAAGCCGAGCGATTTGAGTTCGGCCACGCGGGCGACCAGTTCGGGGGTGGCCCTGACGGTTTCGAGGATTTCGAGGATGACCTTGTCGGCCGGCAGGAAGCGCACGTAGTCGCCCATCAGCGCATCGGCACTGACGTTGACGAAGGCTAGTTGCGCCCCCACCACATGTTCCATGCCCAGTTGCGAGGCATGCGAGATGACGGCGGCGGTGGCGGCAACCTCGTCGGTGACGTTGGCCTCGGTCGAGCCGGCCATGCGGAACAGCAATTCGTAGGCGACCAAGTGCTGGTCACGGCCCAGGATGGGCTGACGCGCGAGAAAAAATTCGTCGAATGGCAATGACAATTGGGTCGTTGCTTCGATAGCCACGGAGTACCCCCGGAAACTTTGGACGCGCAACAACCCGACTGGCAGAACCAATCGGGGCGCCCTCAGCGTGACTATACTACAAGACCCAATTTAATTTACATTTCGACATCGAAACCAACACGCAGCGGATCAGGGACGGCGCGGACCCGGTTTGGCGGGGCCGGTCGGGCGGCCGCTGGTGCGGCGCGCGCCGGCAGCGCCAGGCGCGCGCGGAGCTGCCGCGCCGGCGGCGCCCGGGGTACCCGCGGGGGCCTGGCCCGGCAGGCGCAGGCTGCCGGTGCCGGCGGTCGGGCTGGCGCGGCGCGCATTCCCGACCGGGACGCGCGCGCTGCCGTTGGCGCTCACGCGCGAGGTCGACGAGCCCGTCAGCTGGGTGCCCGACTCGATGACGAAGGTGGCGCCGGCATCCTTGCCCAGCACCTGCACCAGGTAAGGCATCACCTGGCGCAGCGTCGGCTCCAGCGTGTACGGCGGATTGATGATGAACATGCCGCTGCTGTGCAGGCCGAAGCCGTCCGGGCCGGGCGTCGACACGGTCAAGGTGACGTTGAGCCACTCCTTGGCCGGCAGGCGCTTGAGCTTGTCGGCGAACTGGCGCGATTCCATGCGCTGCAGCACCGGGTACCAGACAGCGAAAATCCCGCTCGGAAAGCGGCCGAGCGACTCTTCCAGCGCATCGCGCACCTTGCGGTAGTCCTGCTTGTCTTCGTAGGGCGGGTCGATCAGCACCAATGCGCGGCGCGACGGCGGCGGCAGCAGCGTCTTGAGCGCATGAAAGCCGTCGCCGCGCTCGACCAGCACGCGCTTGCCGCGCCCTGCCGGACGCTCGCCCTGGGCGGCGGCATGTTCGGCGACCTTGCGGAAATTGTCGGCCAGGATCTTGCTGTCGGCCGGATGCAGCTCGAACAGGCGCAGGCGGTCCTGCTCGCGCATGGCCTTGTCGGCGCAATACGGCGAACCGGGGTAGTAACGCATCTTGCCGCTGGGGTTGAGGCCCTTGACCAGGTTGACGTAGTCGGCCAGTTGCTTGGGCATGTCCTTGCGTTCCCACAGCGGGCCGATGCCGGTCTCGTACTCGGCGTTCTTGGCCGCGTAGCCACCGTCGAGCGCGTACACACCGGCGCCCGAGTGGGTGTCGATGTAGGTGTAGGCGGTGTCCTTCTGGTTCATGTACTCGTGCAACTGTATCTGCACGAAATGCTTGAGGACGTCGGCGTGGTTACCCGCGTGAAAGGCGTGGCGGTAGCTAAGAGACATGGAAAGTCCAAAAATATAGGATAAACGGCGCGCGGCATGGGGAAATGCGGCGGAATATATCGCCATTATCCACTACAAATGCCGTTGCGCAGAATTCTGGCGTTTTACGGAAGGTAAACATGCGGCGAAAATGGAAACGTCGTCCCCGCTTTCGCGAAGACGACGTCGACAGGTGGTGGACAGGCCGTCGGCGCTACGCGACCTTCTTGTCGTCGAAGAACTGTTCGTCTTCCGTCGAGCCGTGCAGCGCGGTCGTCGAGCTCTCGTTCTGCTGGATCGTCTGCGTGACCGCATCGAAGTAGCCGGTGCCGACTTCACGCTGGTGCTTGACGGCCGTGAAGCCCTTGTCGGCGGCGGCGAATTCGGCTTCCTGCAGCTCGACGAACGCGGTCATGTTACGGCGCGCGTAGCCGTGGGCCAGGTTGAACATGCCGTAGTTGAGCGCATGGAAACCGGCCAGCGTGATGAACTGGAACTTGTAGCCCATCGCACCGAGCTCTTTCTGGAACTTTGCAATGGTGGCGTCGTCCAGGTTCTTCTTCCAGTTAAACGATGGCGAGCAGTTGTAGGCGAGCATCTTGCCCGGGAACTTGGCGTGGACGGCGTCGGCGAACTTCTTGGCAAAGGCCAGATCCGGCTTGCCCGTTTCGCACCACACCAGGTCGGCGTACGGGGCGTAGGCGATGGCGCGCGCGATCGACTGGTCGAGGCCGTTACGGACCTTGAAGAAGCCTTCGACGGTGCGTTCGCCCGTGCAGAACGGCTGGTCGTTGGGGTCGATGTCGGACGTCAGCAGGTCGGCAGCTTCGGCATCGGTACGGGCGATCACCAGCGTCGGCGTGCCGGAGACGTCGGCGGCCAGGCGCGCGGCGGTCAGCTTCTCGATGAATTCGCGGGTCGGCACCAGCACCTTGCCGCCCATGTGGCCGCATTTCTTGACCGACGCGAGCTGGTCTTCGAAGTGAACGCCGGCGGCACCGGCATCGATCATCGACTTCATCAGTTCATAAGCGTTCAGCACGCCGCCGAAGCCGGCTTCGGCGTCGGCAATGATCGGCGCGAAGTAGTCGACGTCGTCCTTGCCTTCCGACCACTGGATCTGGTCGGCACGCTGGAAGGTGTTGTTGATGCGCTTGACGACCATCGGCACCGAGTTGGCCGGATACAGCGACTGGTCCGGATACATTTCGCCGGCCAGGTTGGCGTCGCCGGCCACTTGCCAGCCCGACAGGTAGATCGCCTTCAGGCCGGCCTTGACCTGTTGCATGGCCTGGTTGCCCGTCATGGCGCCCAGCGTGGCGACGAACGGCTCGGTGTGGAGCAGCTCCCACATCTTGTTGGCGCCGCGCGCGGCGATGGTGTGCTCGATCTGCAGCGAGCCTCGCAGCCGCACCACGTCTTGCGCCGTGTACTTGCGGGTGATGCCTGCCCAGCGCGGGTTGGTATCCCAGTCTTTTTGCAGGGCTGCTACTTGCTGTTCACGAGTTGCCATGGTATTTCTCCTGATCGAAAGTTTGAGAGCAAAATCCGTTAGTCAGATAATAGCCGACATTTGTGCAGGGCAGCACAGTCTTATATAAGACATATAACATAAATATTTATACGCAAAATCAGTCACTTACAATCGTAATCCCGCGATGTGCAACGAAATTTCTCAAAATGGAAGCATTGGGCCAGGCTGCGGCGCGCGCCTTTTCGCCATGCGAAACGATGTCACCGCCTGATGAAAAAAGCGGTCATGGAGGCAGACACGGGCATGGCCCATGGTAAGGACGCGCCTCGCCGTCGGACTTGACGTTAGGCAACTAAAAGAGGGAGAAAAGCGGCGCTCGCGCGGCTCAGGCGAGTTTTTCTTGCGCGACCAGCACGCCGTCGGCGTCGGCGTAGATCCAGTTGCCGGGCTTGATTTCGACGCCGTCGATGAGCAGCCCGGTGTCGACTTCGCCGGCGCCGGTCTTGGCGCTCTTTTGCGGGTGGGTGGCGAGCGCGCGCACGCCGATTTCGCAGCTGTTGATTTCGTCCGAATCGCGCACGCAGCCGTTGACGATGATGCCGCTCCAGCCGTTGTCCTGGGCCAGCAGCGCCAGCTGGCCGCCGACCAGCGCGCGGCGCAGGCTGGCGCCGCCGTCGACGACGAGCACGCGGCCGTGTCCCTGCCCTTCGAGCGCCGTGCGCACCAGCGCATTGTCTTCGAAGACCTCGAGCGTGGCGGCCGGGCCGGCGAACTTGACGCGCTGGCCGAACAGTTTGAATACCGGCGGCAGCACCGCGAGGCGGCCGTCGGCCAGCATGTCGGGGTGCTCGTCGCACAGGTCGGTGGTGGCAAAGTCCATGGCAGCTTTCGTCAGACGGTAGTGGGCATTCTAAGCTTTTTGCAGCGCCGGCGCGCGGTTCGCCCCGCCCACCCCGACCGCGGTGGTGATCGCCAGCGCCTGGAACAGGCCGATGCACAGGAAAACCCAGGCGGGACGGTTGGCGTCCATCAGCGCGCCGAACATCAGCGGGCCGACCGACAGGCCGCTGTCGAGCCCGGAGTAGACGACGCCGAACACGCGCCCGGTGGCGTTGGGCGGCGCGGCGGCGCGGATGAGCAAGTCGCGCGAGGGCCCGGCGATGCCGGAGGTGAAGCCGATCGCGCCCATCAGCGGCACCACCATCCAGGCCGGCGTGAGCGTCAGCGCCAGCAGCACCGACAGCGCCGCCGCCAGCGCAAACGAGAGCGCGATGGTGCGGTCGTGGCTGCTCGTGCGGGCGCCGACAAAACCGCCGGCGATCATGCCGACGGCCGAGGCCAGCATGTAGACGGTGTAGGCCGAGGTAGCCGATGCCAGCGACACGTGGTACAGCGCGACCAGGCTGGTGGAGGCGAAGCTCTGGATGCCGCCCAGCGAGACGGAGCTGAGAAAGAAGAAGCCGAAGCACATCCAGATGGTGGGCAGGCGCAGGAAGGCGAAGGCGCTTTCCTGTACCTGGCCGGGCTGCCTGACGACGGGCGGATCGGGCCGCAAGGCGCGGCGGTTGAGGAACAGCACCAGCAGCATCGTGAAAGGTATCGCCGCGGCGGCCAGCACCGCGGTGCGCCAGTTCGACATGGCCGCGAGGCCGCCGAGGAACACGGGCGCCGCGGCCCAGCCGAGGTTGCCGCTGATGCCGTGCACCGAGAAGCCGTGCGCGAGGCGCTCCTTGGAGACGCGCTGGTTGAGGATGGTGTAGTCGGCCGGGTGGAACACCGAATTGCCGGCGCCGGCGACGATCGAGCCGCACAGCAGCATGGCGTAGTGCTGGGCGCCGGCGAGCAGCAGCGCGGCGACGCCGAGCAGCGCCATCCCGCCCATCAGCACGCGGCTGGCGCCGACGCGGTCGACGACGAAGCCGGCCAGCGCCTGGCCGACGCCGGAGACGATGAAGAACACCGTCATCAGCAGGCCAAGTTCGGCGTAGGAGAGGCCGAAGGCCGGTTTAAGCCAGGGGAAGACGGCAGCGAGCAGCAGGTGGTAGAAGTGGGAGACGCCGTGGGCAACGCCGACGAGGCCGATGACGCGCGCGTCCTGACGCAATGAAGCCGAATGCATGGGGTGATCCTGCTGTGGTCGAGCAGATATTGTATCTAAATTAAGCTTGTTCGATGCGAGAGGCCTCCATTGGCGCGGCGACAGAAATCGCGCGTTGGGATCCATGTCAGAAAATTTAGCGTCGTCCTCGCGAACGCGGAGACCCCATTTTCTGGCGCCGTCACCGGCGTCGGTTCTCTGCGGGGGCGAACGAGATGCAACGGGATGGGGTCCCCGCGTGCGCGAGGACGATGGTCTTGATGTCTGCGAATCCCGGACGCTGAGCGGTCGGGCGTGCAGAAATCGCGACGCAGAATTTCGAGGAAAAATAATCAACGTCATCCTCGCGGAAAGCGGGGATCCATACTGCGCCCGCAGCACCGTTCCGGCCAGCTCAGCATGGATCCCCGCTGCGCGAGGACGACGTTTTCAACCGTGCGTCAGGCCGGCGCTTTGTCCAGCTCCACGTGCGCTCCTTCGCCGAACGTCAGCTGGCCGCCGCTGACCCGGACCGGGATCGTATCCTTCGGCCCGTAGCGCCCCTGCAGGATCAGCTTCGACAGCGGATTTTCGATCTGCTGCTGGATCGCGCGCTTGAGCGGACGCGCACCGTACACCGGATCGAACCCCGCCTCCGCGATCTTCTGCAGCGCCTCTTCCGACACGTCCAGCGTCATCTCCATCTTCGCCAGCCGCTCTTCCAGATGGCGCAGCTGGATCTTGGCGATGGCGCCGATGTTCTTCTCGTCGAGCGCATGGAACACCACGATCTCGTCGATCCGGTTGACGAACTCGGGCCGGAAATGGCTGCGCACCTCGGCCATCACGGCCAGCTTGACCACGCCCGGATCGTCGCTCTCCATCGCCTGGATCTTGTGCGAACCCAGGTTCGAGGTCATCACGATCACCGAATTCTTGAAGTCGACCGTGCGGCCCTGCCCGTCCGTCATGCGGCCGTCATCCAACACCTGCAGCAGCACGTTGAACACGTCCTGGTGAGCCTTTTCGACTTCGTCGAGCAGGATCACGCTGTACGGACGGCGCCGCACCGCCTCGGTCAGGTAACCGCCTTCGTCGTAGCCGACATAGCCCGGCGGCGCGCCGATCAGCCGCGCCACCGAATGCTTCTCCATGAATTCGCTCATGTCGATGCGGATCATCGATTCCTCGGTATCGAACAGGAAGGAAGCGAGCGCCTTGCACAGCTCCGTCTTGCCGACGCCGGTGGGCCCGAGGAACATGAACGAGCCATACGGCCGGTTCGGATCCGACAGCCCGGCGCGCGAGCGGCGGATCGCGTCCGACACCGCGTG
>JBBRXM010000062.1:0-29123 GCA_038248405.1 Burkholderiales bacterium | reverse complement strand
GTTGCGTTTGCCGCAGACGCCGGGCCAGCGCGGCGCGTATCCGCTCTCGCACTCAAGTGTGGCAATGCCATACCATTCCCCACCCTTTGGTACCCCGAGCATATGTTCGTACTTACAGTCGAGGAACCCGCTATTGCCGCCAGGCGTTGCGCGCATGGCGAGCAGCGGCGTCCCCATGTGATTCTGCGCGCTGAGCTGGCAGGCGGTGATCGGGTCGGCCGCGTACTGCTGTGTCGACGGGATGCCTGTGAAATAGGTCCAGCCTTTGGTTCCTTCCGGCATCGCCGACCCCGCCAGGACAGCTGGCGGGGCAAGCACTATCCAGAGAGCGAGCAGAAAACTGCGAATCGGTATGGTAAACAAGGGGCGATTCATCATGCGCGGTTCCGGTCGAGGTTGAAGGAGTGCCAACTCGACCGAGTCTACTTGCTGATGAATTTTCTAATATTGCGTTTTTACAATGATAACCAACAACCCTTGATGGAGGCGGCCAGGCAGCTAGGCCGTCTCCGTAATGATTTTGTCCAGCGCCACATCATGCGGAGCGCTGGCAAACTGCGCCGCCAGACACTCATACGCGATCCCCAGCGTCAACGGCCGCGGCGGCGCCGCCAGCGTGCGGTCGTAATAACCGCCGCCATACCCCAGCCGGTAGCCTTCGGCATTAAACCCCAGGCACGGCACCAGCAGCGCCGGCGGCCGTTGCACCAGCCGCAGGTCTGCCGGTACCGCCACCCCCATCTCATCCTTCACCATCGCCTCGCCGATCGTCCAGTCGGCAAAGCCGAGCGGCGCGTCGCGCGCCAGCACCACCGGCAGCGCC
Source organism: Burkholderiales bacterium (assembly GCA_038248405.1). GTDB lineage: Bacteria > Pseudomonadota > Gammaproteobacteria > Burkholderiales > Burkholderiaceae_D > JAFCUW01. Next base: position 28,300 of record JBBRXM010000062.1, on the reverse strand, counting down.
AGCCGAACACCCGATCGCGCCAGCTCGGCGTATGCTAAGGATAGGTCCGCTTCGCCGCGCAGCGGCCAGTACACGCCCAGCGCCGGCACCGGCTGCGTGCGCCACCAGGCCAGCAGCTGCGCGCCGATCGCCGCATCCCACTGCGCCTTGAGCGCCGGGTGGATCCCGGCGCGCAACACGGCGAGCGAACGGCGCAACAGGTCCTTGTCCGATTGCGGGCCGCTTGTGTCGGATGCTGGCAGCGCAGAGGGGCCGCATGGTATTCTAGGGGTGCCGGTCATGGGCTCGAATGTAGGTAAAAAGAGAGTTGAAGATTTGATGTTTTCGCCGAAATTGTTCGTTGTCGCCATCCTCGCCGGATCCTGCCTGACGTCGTCCGCCGCCGCGCCCGACAGCCCCGCCGCGGCCGCGCAAACGCGCGCCGACGACGATGTGTTCCTGCTGCTGCGCGAAGCTGCGCGCCAGGACGACGCCGTCAACGCCGCCGCCTACGCCGCCCGCCTGCCGCAGTACGCCATCCCGTCGTATGTCGACTATTATCGGCTCAAACCGCGCCTGAAGGATGCCTCTGCGGACGAAATTCGCGACTTCCTCGCGCGCTACCAGGGCAGCGCCATCGCCGACCGCATGCGCAACGACTGGCTGCTCGAACTCGGGCGCACCCGCGACTGGGTCAATTTCGACCAGCAGCTGCCGCTGTTCGTTCTGGGCGACGACACCCAGGTCAAGTGCTACGGCCTGCTGTCGCGCGCGGTCAAGGGCGAGAAGGTCGCCGCCGATGCGCGCGCCCTGCTGGTCAACCCGCCCAACTACGGCGACGCCTGCAGCACGCTGGTAGCCACCCTGGCGCAGGCCGGCCAGTTCGACGCCAACGACCTGCTGGCGCAATTGCGCCTGGCCGGCGAACAGCACGCCACCGGCCCCGCGCGCCGCACCGCGCTGCTGCTCGGCGCCTCCGATACGCGCGCCGCGCAGGCAGTCGACGTTCCGGCACTGGCCATGGCGCGCGGTGTCGGCGCCAGCCGCGCCGAACACGAAATCTACCTGGTCGCCATCGGCCGCATGGCCCGCACCAGCCTCAGGCTGGCCACCGTCGCGCTGCAGAAAAACGCGGCCGCGCTGACCACGCAGGAGCAGGCCACCGGCTGGGCCAACCTGGCGCTGGCGGCGTCGATGACGCTCGCGCCCGAAGCCTACGGCTACTGGCAGCGCAGCGCCGGCGCCCCGCTTTCGCAAGACCAGCTGCAATGGAAGACCCGCATCGCGCTGCGCCAGGGCGACTGGAAAATGGTGGCCGCCACCATCGAGGCGATGCCGCCGCAGCTGCGCAGCGACCCCACCTGGACCTACTGGCAGGCCCGCGCGATGGCAGCGCAAGGCGTCGGCCGCGACGAAGCGCACGCACTGTACACGCGCATCGCCGACCAGAACAGCTTCTACGGCCAGCTGGCGATGGAGGAGCTGGGCCAGCAGGTATCGATCCCGCAGCCGGCGCGCGCCCTCACGCCGGCCGAAATCGCGCCGATGGCGGCCAACCCCGGCCTGCGGCGCGCGCTCAGGTTCTTCAGCCTGCGCCTGCGCTTCGAAGGCACGCGCGAATGGAACTGGGAGCTGCGCAAGTTCAGCGAGCGCGAGCTGCTCGCCGCCGCCGAATTCGCGCGCGAGAACAATATCCTCGACCGCATGGTCAACACGTCCGAGCGCACCCGCACCGAATTCGACTACACCCAGCGCTTTCCGTCGCCGCACAACGACATCCTGCAGCCGACCACCCAAAGCCTGGGCCTCGACCGCGCCTGGGTGTATGGCCTGATCCGCCAGGAGTCGCGCTTCATCACCGACGCCCGCTCGGGCGTGGGCGCCTCCGGGCTGATGCAGGTGATGCCGTCGACCGGCCAGTACGTGGCCAAGAAGATCGGCCTGACCGATTTCGTGCACAGCATGCTGGCCGACCTGCGCACCAACATCCTGCTCGGCACGAACTACATGAACATGGTGCTGGCCAACGCCGACGGCTCGCAGCCGCTCGCCAGCGCCGCCTACAACGCCGGCCCGGGCCGCGCGCGCACCTGGCGCGCCACCCTGACCGCGCCGATGGAAGGGGCGATTTTCGCCGAGTCGATTCCGTACGCCGAGACGCGCACGTATGTGAAGAACGTGCTCTCTAACGCGACCAATTACGCGGCGCTGTTCGAGAACAAGCCGCAGTCGCTGAAGGCGCGCCTTGGCACCGTGAGCCCGTCGGGCGCGCGCGCCAATCAGCTGCCCTGATCCGGCGTCCTGACCAACCATTACAACCTACGAGGGCCGCGCCAGATGAGACAAATGAAGGTAGTTGTGTTCGGCGGCTCCGGCTTCATCGGCAGCCACCTGGCGGCGCAGTTGTCGGCCGAAGGTGCGCGCGTGCTGGTGCCGACCCGGCGCGCCGAGCGTGCCAGGCACCTGACGTCGCTGCCGGGCGTGGAGGTGATCGAATCGGACGTCAGCGGCGGCGAGCCGGTAGTGCTGCACCGCCTGCTGGCCGGCGCCGACGCCGCCATCAACCTGGTCGGCGTGCTCCATTCGAAGCGCGGCGTGCCGTACGGCCCGCAGTTCCGCCACGCCCACGTCGAACTGCCCGGCCGCATCGCCGCCGCCTGCGCCGCCGCCCGCGTGCCGCGCCTGCTGCACATGAGCGCCCTGGGCGCCGACCGCGACGGCCCGTCGATGTACCAGCGCTCCAAGGCCGACGGCGAAGTCGCCGCCCGCGGCGACGGCTCGGTCGCCGCCACCATCTTCCGGCCGTCGGTGGTGTTCGGGCCGGAGGACAACTTCCTCAACATGTTCGCGAGCATGCAGCGTTATTTGCCGGTGGTGCCGCTGGCCTGCGCCGGCGCCGAGTTCCAGCCGGTGTTCGTCGGCGACGTCGCCCAGGCCTTCATCCACGCGCTGCGCGACCCGAAGACGCGCCACCAGGTGTTCGCCCTCGGCGGACCGGCCATCTACACGCTGGCCGAACTGGTTCGCCTGGCCGGCCGCTGGTCGCATCACGAACGGCCCATCATCGAGCTGCCCAACTGGGCCGGCCGGCTGCAGGCGAGCATCCTCGAAATGCTGCCCGGGCCGCCCCTGATGAGCCGCGACAATCTCGACTCCATGAAGTGCGACAACGTGCTCGACCCGGCGATCCAGGCACTGACGGCCGCCACGCTGGGCATCAAGCTGACCGCGCTCGAAGCGGTGGCGCCGCACTACCTGTCGCCGCACGAGCGGCTCGACGACTTTCGCGCCCGCGCCGGCCGCTGACCATTTCCATCACCACAGCCACCATCCATGCAGACCACAGAACTCGACCCGACCCTTTCGCAAACCCTGAGCGACGCCCGCCAGCCCGGCCTCACCCTCGTCATCGGCAACAAGAACTATTCGTCGTGGTCGATGCGGCCGTGGGTGGCGATGACCGCGTTCGGCATCCCGTTCCAGGAAGTGCGGGTACTGCTCGACAAGCCCGACACCGCCGCCCGCATCGCCGACTATTCGGGCGCCGGCCGGGTGCCGGTGCTGGTGGCCGGCGACATGACGATCTGGGACAGCCTGGCCATCTGCGAATACGTCGCCGAGCAGTTCCCCGACAAGCACCTGTGGCCGCAGGACGTCGCCGCGCGCGCGATGGCGCGCTCGGTCAGCGCCGAGATGCACTCGGGCTTTGCGGGCCTGCGCAGCGCCATGTCGATGAACATCCGCGCCAGCTTGGCCGGCCGCGGGCGCACCGCCGAGGCGCAGGGCGACATCGGCCGCGTCTGCGAGATCTGGGAAGAGTGCCTGTCGCGCTTCGGCCACCACCAGTTCCTGTTCGGCGACTTCTCGATCGCCGATGCCTTCTTCGCGCCGGTGGTGATGCGCTTTCGCACCTACGGCGTGTCGCTCGCGCCCGCGCTGCAGGCCTACTGCGAGCGCGTCGCCGCCCACCCGGCGGTAGCGCGCTGGGTGCGCGAAGCGCTGGCCGAAACCGAGGTCGCCGCCAAGCATGACGACGACCTGCCAAAGTAGACGGACATGAAGAGCTACGTCGTCGGCGGCGCCGTGCGCGATGAACTGCTCGGGCTGGCGGTCAAGGACCGCGACTGGGTGGTGGTCGGCGCGACGCCCGAGGACATGGCCAGGCGCGGCTTTCGCCCGGTCGGCAAGGACTTCCCGGTGTTCCTGCATCCCGACACCCACGAGGAATACGCGCTCGCGCGCACCGAGCGCAAGACCGCGCCCGGCTACCACGGCTTCGTGTTCCACACTTCGCCCGACGTCACCCTGGAAGACGACCTGGTGCGGCGCGACCTCACCATCAACGCCATCGCCCGCGCCGACGATGGCGCGCTGACCGATCCTTTCGGCGGCCAGGCCGACATCCGCGCGCGGGTGTTCCGCCACGTCTCAGGCGCCTTCGCCGAGGACCCGGTGCGCATCCTGCGCCTGGCGCGCTTTGCCGCCCGCTTCGCCGATTTTTCGGTGGCGCCGGAGACGATGGCGCTGATGCGGCAGATGGTCGAACAGGGCGAAGTGGACGCGCTGGTGCCCGAACGCGTGTGGCAGGAAGTGGCGCGCGGCCTGATGGAAGCGACTCCCTCGCGCATGCTGGCGGTGCTGCGCGAATGCGGCGCGCTGGCGCGCATCATGCCCGAACTGGACAAGCTGTGGGGAGTGCCGCAGCCGCCGCTGCACCACCCGGAAGTCGACACCGGCGTGCACATGATGCTGGTGATCGACTACGCCGCCAGCCGCGGCTTCGAGCTGCCGGTGCGCTTCGCCGCGCTGATGCACGACCTCGGCAAGGGCGCCACGCCGAGCGACAAGTGGCCGGCCCACCATGGCCACGAAGGGCTGGGCCTGGCGCTGATCGACACGCTGTGCAAGCGCCTGAAGGTGCCCAACGAATGCCGCGAGCTGGCGCTGATGACGGCGCGCGAACACGGCAACGTCAGCCGCGCCGAGATCCTGCGCGCCAATACCATCGTCACCTTGTTCGAACGCTGCGACGCCTTCCGCAAGCCGCAGCGCTTCGCGCAGATGCTGCTGGCGTCGGAGTGCGATTTCCGCGGCCGCGGCGTCGACGCCAACGACGACGACTTCCGCAGCAGGCCGTATCCGCAGGCGCCGTTCCTGCTGGCCGCGCTGCTGGCGGCGCGTTCGGTCAACGCCGGCGAAGTGGCCGCGCGCTACGCCGACACGCCCGATCGCATCAAGGAGGCGGTGCACGCCGCGCGCGTGCGCGCGGTCAAGGCGTGCTGCGCGCGCCCCGGCGACGACGACGGAGTTGCCGGAGTGTAAGCACACGTAATCGGAGCAGCCGCGCCGCGCCATAGCTGCTATTCTCTTTATTCAACTTCCGCTTCTTCAGTGGAATGAATATTTGCACATCGAACATGATCTTCAATCAACATCGGAGGGCCTGATGAACTCGCGCCGCCGCAATGCCGCCATTGTGCTGCTGATCCTGCTGGTGCTGGTGGCGGGCTTCCTGTTCAACCGCACCACCGCCGTCGACCTCGCGGCGCAGAACCGCGTCGCGCTCGATCTGCGCGAGCTGGAGAAGGTCGACGCCGAGTGGAACGTCAACATCCTGCGCGCGCGCATCGGCCTCGACAACGGCTACCAGGCGCTGGCTGCGCCCTTGCCACGCATCCGCAAGCTGTCCGACAGCCTGCGCGACGGCCTCGGCATGACGCGCGGGCCGGCCGCGCCGCAGGCGTACCAGCAGCTGTCGGCGGCACTGCAGGAAAAGGCCCGCCTGGTCGAGCAGTTCAAGGCCGGCAATGCACTGCTGCGCGAAGCGCTGGTCTACCTGCCGCCGGCGATCACCGACCTGAAGACCGAACTCAATGGCATCGAAGGGGCGCTGGTGCCGGCGCGCACCGTCCTCTCGCTCGACGGCGCGCTCAACGCGCTGCTGACCGATGTGCTGCGCTTTAACATGGCGCCGGATATCGCGCTGGCGCGCCGCATCGAAACCACGCTCGGCACCATGCTGATCCAGAAGGCGGCGTTTTCGCCGGCGGTCGGCGAGCGCATCGACCTGCTGGTCCGCCACACCCGCGCGGTGTTGCGCTACCGGCCGCTGGAAAACGCCATCCAGCTCGCCATCGGCAATACCCGCACCACCGACGCCATCGAACGCCTCAGCCGCCTGTACGACAGTGCCTTCGACGCGGTGCTCAGCCAGAAGCAGTACTACCGCAGCTGGCTGTTCGCCTATGCGGGCCTGCTGCTGCTGCTGCTGATCGGCGCCGCGCGGCGGCTGGTGCGCACTTACCGCCTGCTGGCCCTGGCCAACAAGCGCCTGCAATCGTCCAACGACACACTGGAAATGCGCGTTGCCGAGCGCACCGCCGAACTGGAGGCGCAGTCGGCCAAGCTCGCCCAGCTGGCCCACCACGACGGCCTCACCGGCCTGGTCAATTACGGCTACCTGACGCGCCTGCTCGAACATGCGCTGCTGCGCGCGGCGCGGCGCGGCTCGACCGTGGTGGTGATGTTCTTCGACCTCGACGGCTTCAAGGCCGTCAACGACACCTACGGCCACGGCACCGGCGACCTGGTGCTGCAGGCGGTGGCGAAGAGGGTGCGCGAAAAGCTGCGCCGCGAGGATTCGCTGGCGCGCCTGGGCGGCGACGAATTCGTCATCCTGCTCGAAGAAGTGGTCTCGCGCGAGGGCGCGATGCGGGTCGCCCAGCTGGCGCTCGACCAGATCCGCGGCATCACCGAGGCGGGTGGCCACGCCATCAGTATTTCAGCGAGCATCGGCATCAGCAGCGCCCATGGCCGCAGCGGCGCCGAGCGCGGCGCCGCCGTGCTGCTGGCGGAAGCGGACCAGGCCATGTATCGTACCAAGCAGGCGGGCAAGGCCGGCTTTTCCTTCAGCCCGCACGCGCAATGGCCGAGCAACGCCGACGAGGAAGCATCAGAACCGCTCGCTTCCTGAAAGAAAAGTTCATTGCTGGTATATTGTTGCGGTGCACAATAAAGCAGGAGGCCGCGAGGGTCATGACAATATTTCAAAGTTCTCTGCAGGGCTGGCTGGACGCCCTGAAAGTCAAGAAGGCGCGTGCCGCCGTGCGGGTCAAGCAGCTGGAAGAGCGCGACCGCCGCCGCATGCTCAAGCATTTCATGGCGCTCGATGATAGTGACCGCTTACTGCGCTTCGGCACCGTACTGCCCGACGCGCAGCTGACGGCCTACGTCAACAAGATCGACTTCGGCCGCGACACCGTGTATGGCGTCTACAACCGGGTCTTCAAGCTGGTGGCGGTGGGGCACCTGGCGTTCGCGCCGAAGGAGCAGATGTCGTCGGCCGGATCGGTGACGCAGAAGGACAAGGTGGCCGAGTTCGGCGTGTCGGTATCGAAGTCGGCGCGCGGTCTCGGCATCGGCACCAAGCTGTTCGAGCGCGCCGCCATCCACTGCCGCAATTCCGACGTCGACACTTTATATATGCATTGCCTGTCGTCGAACCAGACGATGATGCACATCGCCAAAAAGGCCGGCATGGAGATCGAACGCGAATACGGCGAGGCCGACGCCCACCTGAAGCTGCTGCCGCCGAGCCCGGGCACCATGCTGCAGGAAGCGCTCGAGGAGCAGTTCGCCACCATCGACTACACCCTCAAGGCCAACAAGCGCGCCGCGGTGAAGTGGTTCGGACGCTAGGCCGATACCCTCAGGGCAGCATCGTCCTGCTGACGAGGTTGTCGCGAATTCTGCAATAATCTAACAAAATCGACGACGTGTTCTGAGAAGTCGGTCCGCCAATGGCGGAAAGTCGGGTCCGCCAATGGCGGAGGCGACGGCTACACCAGCGGCAGCGCCGTCGTATCCTTGATCCGCTGCAGCGCAAAGCTCGACTTCACGTCCGCCACCGACGGGTGGATCAGCAGCGTCTTCATCATGAAGCGCGAGAAATGCTCCATGTCCTCGACGTGCACGCGCAGCAGGTAATCCATCTCGCCCGTCATCGCGTAGCAGGCCACCACCTCCGGCCAGTCCTCCACCGACGCGGCGAAATCGGCGTGCGGCGAACTCGAGGCGCGCTTGGCGCCGGCCGCGTTGGCGCTGTCGCTGTGCTTTTCCAGCCGAACGTTGACGTACGCGAGCAGCCCGAGGCCGATCTGCGCCGGGTCCAGCAGCGCCACGTACTGGCGGATCACGCCCGCGTCCTCCAGCCGCTTGATGCGCCGCAGGCACGGCGACGGCGACAGGCTGACCTGGTCGGCGACGTCCTGGTTGGAGGCGCGCCCGTCCGCCTGCAAAATGGCCAGGATTTTGCGATCTGTTTTATCCAGCTCAATTTTTGACATCTTTCCTCCGAATCAGACTATTTTACGCAATTTTATTGCGCGGGGAAGGGACCGGAGGGCATCGTTTGAAATTTTATGCCGGACCCTCCGGACTATACTGTCGGCTACAAAAATCGAGGAGACAGACATGCAATTCCAGCCTTGGGACAACCCGATGGGAACCGACGGGTTCGAGTTCGTCGAATACGCGGCGCCGGATCCGAAAGCGATGGGCGCGCTGTTCGAGCAGATGGGCTTTAGCGCCATCGCCCGCCATCGCCACAAGGACGTCACCCTCTACCGCCAGGGCGAGATCAACTTCCTCATCAACGCCGAGCCGGACTCGTTCGCCCAGCGCTTCGCGCGCCAGCACGGCCCCTCCGTGTGCGCCATCGCCATCCGCGTCGACGACGCCGCCTTTGCCTACCGCCGCGCGCTCGAGATGGGCGCCTGGGGCTTCGACAACAAGAACGGCCCGATGGAACTGAACGTCCCGGCCATCAAGGGCGTCGGCGACTCGCTGCTGTACTTCGTCGACCGCTGGCGCGGCAAGAACGCCGCCAAGGGCGCGCCGGCCGGCTCGATCGGCGACATCAGCATCTACGACGTCGACTTCGTCGCTATTCCCGGCGCGCAGGCGAACCCGGTCGGCAACGGCCTGACCTACATCGACCACCTGACCCACAACGTCCACCGCGGCCGCATGAAGGAATGGGCCGGCTTCTACGAGAACCTGTTCAACTTCCGCGAAATCCGCTACTTCGACATCGCAGGCAAGCACACCGGCCTGAAATCGAAGGCGATGACCTCGCCCTGCGGCAAGATCCGCATCCCGATCAACGAGTCATCCGACGACAAGTCGCAGATCGCCGAATACCTCGACCAGTACCACGGCGAAGGCATCCAGCACATCGCGCTCGGCAGCGACGACATCTACGCGTCGATCCAGCGCATGCGCGACACCGGCATCGCCTTCCAGGACACCATCGAGACCTACTACGAGCTGGTCAACCGCCGCCTGCCGCACCACGGCGAGAACTTAGATGAGCTGCGCCGCCTGCGCATCCTCGTCGATGGTCACAGCAGCGACACCGAGCGCGAACTGCTTCTGCAGATCTTCACGACGAACGTGATCGGCCCGATCTTCTTCGAGATCATCCAGCGCAAGGGCGACCAGGGTTTCGGCGAAGGCAATTTCCGCGCGCTGTTCGAGTCGATCGAACTTGACCAGATCAAGCGCGGCGTGCTGCAGGTAAAACCTGAGCCGGCATAAAAAAGCGCACCCCAGTACCGAATAACGGAGACAAGCAATGAACGCACCCCTGGACCGATCGCAGCTCGAGCCGCAGCCCGCGCACGAGATTTCGCTCAACGACAAATGGACGCTCGAGCGCGGCCGCGCCTTCATGACCGGCACCCAGGCGCTGATCCGCCTGCCGATGATGCAGCACGAGCGCGACGTCGCCGCGGGGCTCAACACCGCCGGCTACATCACCGGCTACCGCGGCTCGCCCGTCACCTCGGTCGACATGACGGCGGTAAAAGCCAAGAAGTACCTCGACGCGCACAACGTCAAGTTCCATCCCGGGATGAACGAGGACCTGGCCGCGACCGCGGTCTGGGGCACCCAGCAGACCAACCTGTTCAAGGACGCCAAGTTCGACGGCGTGTTCTCGATGTGGTACGGCAAGGGCCCGGGCGTGGACCGCTGCGGCGACGTCTTCAAGCACGCCAACAACGCCGGCAGCGCAAAGCACGGCGGCGTGCTGGTGCTGGCCGGCGACGACCACGCGGCCAAGTCTTCGTCCACCGCGCACCAGTCGGACCACATCCTCAACGCCTGCGGCATCCCGGTGCTGTATCCGGCGTCGGTGCAGGAGTACATCGACTACGGCCTGCACGCCTGGGCGATGAGCCGCTACACGGGCCTGTGGGTATCGATGAAGTGCGTCACCGACATCATCGAGTCCGGCGCCGTCGTCGACTTCGACCCGGACCGCGTCAAGATCGTGCTGCCGACCGACTTCGCGCTGCCCGAAGGCGGCCTCAATATCCGCTGGCCGGACACCATCCTGGACCAGGAAGTGAGGATGAACAGCTACAAGTGGTACGCCGCGCTGGCGTATGCGCGCGCCAACAAGCTCAATAAAATCATCTGGGACAGCCCGCGTCCGAAGATCGGCATCATCACCGCCGGCAAATCGTACCTCGACACGCGCCAGGCGCTGGCCGACCTCGGCATCGACGAGCAGGCCGCCGCCGACATCGGCATCCGCCTCTACAAGATCGGCATGACCTGGCCGCTCGAGTCCGAAGGCGTGCACGCCTTCGCCAAGGGCCTCGACGAAATCCTGGTGGTCGAAGAGAAGCGCCAGATCCTCGAGTACGCGCTCAAGGAAGAGCTCTACAACCTGCCCGACGGCCAGCGTCCTCGCGTGGTCGGCAAGTTCGACGACACCGGCGAGTGGGCCAACAAGGACGGCGCCGGCCACGGCGACTGGCTGCTGCCGGCCACCTATGAACTGAACCCGGCGCTGATCGCCCGCGCGATCGCCAGCCGCATCTCGCACTACTGCGCCGGCCACCCGGTCGAGCGGCGCGTCAAGGAGCGCATCGCCTTCCTCGAAGCGAAGGAGCTGGTGCTCAGGAACGTCAGCGCCAAGCCGAACCCGGACACCGACCGCACGCCGTACTTCTGCTCGGGCTGCCCGCACAACTCGTCGACCAAGGTGCCGGAAGGCTCGCGCGCGCTGGCCGGCATCGGCTGCCACTACATGGTGCTGTGGATGGACCGCGAAACATCGACCTTCACGCACATGGGCGCCGAAGGCGTGACCTGGGTCGGCCAGGCGCCGTTCACCAACGAGAAGCACGTCTTCACCAACCTCGGCGACGGCACCTACTTCCACTCCGGGATCCTGGCGATCCGCGCGGCGGTGGCGGCCAAGGTCAACATCACCTACAAGATCCTGTTCAACGACGCCGTCGCCATGACCGGCGGCCAGGAGTTCGACGGTCCGCTCGATCCGGGGATGATCAGCCGCCAGATCGCCGCCGAAGGCGTCGGCCCGATCATCGTCGTCACCGACGAACCCGAAAAATACCCGGCCGACTACAAGTGGGCCGAAGGCGTCACCGTGCGCCATCGCAGCGAACTGATGGACGTGCAGCGCGAACTGCGCGACTGCCCGGGCGTGTCGGCCATGATCTACGACCAGACCTGCGCGTCCGAAAAACGCCGCCGCAGGAAGCGCGGCGAGTATCCCGACCCGGCCAAGCGCGCCGTCATCAACGAGGCGGTGTGCGAAGGCTGCGGCGACTGCTCGGTGCAGTCGAACTGCCTGTCGGTCGAGCCGCTCGAGACCGAACTCGGTCGCAAGCGCCAGATCAACCAGTCGTCGTGCAACAAGGACTTCTCGTGCGTGACCGGCTTCTGCCCGAGCTTCGTTACCGTCGAAGGCGGCTCGCTGAAGAAGCCGAAGAAGGCTGCCGCCGGCGAAGCGGCGCCGCCGATGTTGCCGGCGCCGACCCTGCCGGCCACCGTGCAGCCGTACGGTATCCTCATCACCGGTATCGGCGGCACCGGCGTGGTCACCGTCGGCCAGATCCTGGCGATGGCGGCCCACGTCGAAGGCAAGGGCGCGATCGTGCTCGACATGAGCGGCCTGGCCCAAAAGGGCGGCCCGGTGATGTCGCACGTGCGCCTGGCCGACAACCAGGCCGACCTGCACTCGACCCGCGTGGGCACCGGCAGCGCGGACCTGGTCATCGGCTGCGACCTGATCGTCACCGCCAGCCGCGACGCCTTGTCGCGCATGGGCGAGGGGCGCACCTTCGCGGCCATCAATTCGACCGGTTCGTCGACGGCGGCCTTCGTCAAGAATCCGGACTGGCAGTTCCCGGGTGCGACTTCGCAGTCGGAGATCGTGCGCGCCTGTGGCGCCGGCCGTGTCGATTTCGTCGACGCCGGCAAGATCGCCACCGCGCTGATGGGCGACTCGATCGCCACCAACATGTTCATGCTCGGTTTCGCGTGGCAGAAGGGCCACGTGCCTTTGACCGAAGCGTCGATCATGAAGGCGATCGAACTGAACGGCGTGTCGGTCCCGTTCAACAAGGCGGCATTTACCTGGGGCCGCACCGCGGCGCACGACCTGGCGCCGCTGGTGAAGATGACCACGCCCGCCCAGGTCATCGAGTTCAAGCGCACGCAGACGCTCGACGATGTGGTCAAGCGCCGCGTCGAACTGCTCACCGCCTACCAGGACGCCGGCTACGCCGCGCAGTACAAGAGCTTCGTCGACCAGGTGCGCGCCGAAGAAGCGAAGCTGGGCAAGGGCACGCGCCTGTCCGAAGCGGTGGCGCGCTACTTCTACAAGCTGATGGCGTACAAGGACGAGTATGAAGTGGCGCGCCTGTACACCGACGGCGCGTTCAAGGCCAAGATCGCCGGCATGTTCGAAGGCGACATCACGCTCAAGTTCCACCTGGCGCCGCCGCTGTTCGCCAAGCATAACAAGGAAGGTCACCTGGTCAAGCAGGAGTTCGGTCCCTGGATGATGAAGGCGTTCGGGCTGATGGCGAAGATGAAGGGGCTGCGCGGCGGTCCGCTCGACATTTTCGGCTACACCGCCGAGCGCAAGATGGAGCGCGCGCTGATCGGCGAGTACCGCCGGACGGTGGGCGCGCTGCTGCCGAAGCTCAATGCCGACAACCTCGCGCAAGCGGCGGCCATCGCCAGCATCCCGGAAGACATCCGCGGCTACGGCCACGTGAAGGAGCGCCACCTGCGCGCGGCCAAGGCGAAGGAAGCGGCGCTGCTGGCGGCGTTCGATGCGCCGATGGGCGGCGCCAGCCACGCCGCGTAAGCGCGGTTAGCGGCACGGCGAACTGGATGGCCTCCGCAAGGACGCCATCCATTTTTTTTGGGGGACCGCCGCACAAAACGTTATTGGTAAACGCTGGTGTCAGGTCTGACATTCGAACATTTGGCTTCATAAATGTCCGAATGTCAGACCTGACACCAGCGTTCCGGCGTGAAATGTCCGAATGTCAGACCTGACACCAGCGTTCCGACGTCAAAGCAAACGTAGCATCGCCGCGGTCTTGTTGGCCGTGCCAGGCTTCACCACCGCGTTATTGAAAGTTGACCGTCCGCTCCGCGACCTTGAGGATGTCGCCGATTTCTAAAAACGGCGCGCCGGCGGAACGCGCGCCACGTCAAGCGGCACGACGCCGTGCATCAGCACGTCATCGGACTCGTCGCCGCCTCAATGCCGCATCGGCGCCCCTTTGGTCTGCCCGGCCGCGGCGGTGGGCCGGAACGCCGCCTCGGCCGCAGCGGTGTGGTTGTACTGCTGCAGGCGCGCGACCTTGCCGTCGCGGATGGTGAAAACGTGTACCCAGGGGTTGTCGTAAGTGAGACCAGTGGCCTTGACGTGCCAGCTAGAAACGCCGGTCGCGACCACCTTGTCCCCTTCGGCGACGAAATCCTGCGGCTCGAACTTGATGACGTCCTGCGCCTGTTCGAGCTTGGTGAAAAACTGCCCTACCTCGTCCTTCCCGTGAAACCTGCCGGCAAATGGAATGTCGTCGGAATCATTCGAGATCCATTCGATATCGTTCTGAAACAGATTGAGTAATTCGCGGATGTTCTTATCCTTGTACAACTGATAGCAATGCATGATCAGCTGCTTGTTTTGTTGGGCGTTCATGGCTAGCTCCTTTTCAATTGCAACGCGCTGCCTTGCAGTAAGGATGCGGCCAGCGCGGGCGCGTTGCAACATTCATACTAGGCGCCGCGTCGAAGTTTGCAATGGTGCCAATTCAACACCGCGGTCCGACCCACTCCCCGGGTCAGACCCCACCCGCGAGGATGACTTTGAGCAGCATCACCAGGCCGACGATCGAGCCGGACCACACCAGCGTGCGCAGCACCGGCACGCCGGCGGCGTACAGCGGCACGTAGAGCACGCGCGCGGCCAGGAACAGCTGGCAGGCGAGTACGCTCTGCTCGCTGTGGCGCCCGGCCACGTGGGCGATCAGCACGGCCGCGGCGAACAGCGGCAAGGTTTCGAACAGGTTTGCTTGGGCCCGCTGCAGGCGCGCGGTGACCTTGCCCACCGGCGGCCCGCCGCCGTCGCGCGCGCTGACGTTGAAGGACAGGCCCGTCTCCATCGTGCGCGCCGCGCCGGCCAGCGCGATCTGCACGATTGCCAGCACCAGCGTCCATCCGAGGATGGTCAGTTCGGTTGTCATTGTTGTTCCTTGTTGTTATTGAGGCCAGGAATCAGCATACCAAAATCGGCAACGCAAAACCCGACTATAATTTCCGGCTGCCAAGCCCAGCCGGCCTGGCGTTCCCCCATTTGCCGGAGCCTTACCGATGATCCGTTCTGCGTTACTGCTTGCCCTGTTCGCCGCCTTCCCGCTGTCCCACGCCGCGCCCGACCTGACCACCGTGTCGGAACGCTCGCTTTTTCAGAGCACCGGCCGTTACGATGAAGTCGTCAAGCTGTGCGCGGCGTTCCAGCAGGCGTATCCGAAGCAGGTGAAGTGCATCGATTTCGGCGTCACCCCGGAAGGGCGGCCGATGAAGGCGCTCGTCGTCACCCGCACCGGCGCCCTGACGGCGCAGGCGGCCAGGCGGCGCGGCCTGCCGGTGGTGCTGATCCAGGGCGGCATCCACGCCGGCGAAATCGACGGCAAGGACGCCGGCTTCCTGGCGTTGCGCGAGGTGCTGGAAAACAAAGCGGCCAGTGGTTCGCTCGACAAGCAGGTGCTGCTCTTCATCCCGGTCTTCAATGTCGACGGCCATGAACGCTTCACGCCGAACAACCGCCCCAACCAGCGCGGCCCGGTGGCGATGGGCTGGCGCACCACCGCGCAGAACTTCAACCTGAACCGCGACTACGCCAAGGCCGACGCGCCCGAAATGCAGGCGATGCTGGCGCTGGTGAACGCGTGGGATCCGCTGGTCTATGTCGACCTGCACGTCACCGACGGCGCCAAGTTCGAGCACGACGTCTCGATCCAGGTGGAGCCGGTGTATTCGGGCGACGCGCAGTTCCGCCAGGCCGGCCTGGCGCTGCGCACCAACGTCATCGCCGACATCACGAAGCAGGGTTCGATGCCGCAGGCGTATTACATGTCGTTCGCCGAGAACGATAATCCGCAGTCGGGCTTTGTCGATGGCGTGTCGGACCCGCGTTTTTCGACCGGCTACTTCCAGCTGCGTAACCGCATGGCGATGCTGGTCGAGACCCACTCCTGGAAGGATTATCCGACCCGCGTGCGCATCACCCGCAACGCCGTGGTGTCGGTGCTGGCGCAGGTCGCCGAACACGGCGCCGCCTGGCGCCAATCGGCGTTCGAAGCCGACGCGCGCGCGCTGAAACTCGGCGGCACGCCGATGCCGCTGACCTGGACGGCCACCGGGAAGTCGCGCATGGTCGAGTTCAAGGGTTACGCGTACACGCGCACGCCGTCCGACGTATCGGGCATCCTGATGACGCGCTACGACGAAACCAAACCGCAGGTATGGACGGTGCCGCTGCGCGACGAGATACTGCCCGACCTTTCCATCGACGCGCCCGGCGCCGGCTACATCGTCCCGGCGGCGTTCGCAGGCATGGTGTCGAAAAAGCTGGCGCAGCACGGCGTCGAGTTCCGCGTCATCGGCGTCGCCCAGCCGCGCGCCGAAGTGGAGAGCTTCCGCGCCGAAAAGACCGCGTTCATGCCAGCTTCGTTCGAGTCGCACCAGCGCCTGACAGTGCAGGGGGCTTGGCGTGCGGAGCCGCGCGCGCTCGGCAAGGGCGACCTGTTCGTGCCGGTCGCGCAGCCGAAAGCGCGGCTGGTGGTGGCGCTGTTCGAGCCGCAGGCGCCCGATTCGATGCTGGCCTGGGGCGCCTTCAACAGCGCCTTCGAGCGCAAGGAATACATGGAGGAATACGTCGCCGAGGACGTCGCGCGCGAGCAGATGGCAGCCAATCCGGCATTGGCCGCGGAGTTCAGGAACATGGTGGACACCGACCCGGCGTTCGCCAAGAACGCTCACGCTCGCCTCGAGTTCTTCGCCCGCCGCCACGCCTCGTGGGACGAGCGCTACAACCTGTATCCGGTGATGCGCACCAACGTCGCGCCGAAGTAAGCCACCTTCAAAGGGCGCCTGCATTCGCCAGGCGCCCGTCACGCAAGCCGATCCCGCATGGCTGGCGCAGGTGCAGTGCCCGGCCGTACACCCGGCCCTTCCTGGTCAATTCCTCCAGCGTCGCCCGACGCTGTTGTATGTACGTTACAACTATACATACATAAATTGACAGTTTCCTACTGGACATGGTCCTATCCCTGAGGCTCTTCCTTTGTAAAGACTTTACGTCACGGGGGAGGGCGATAGCAGACCGTAGCAGCGAAGCAATCCTTCCTGCAAGCGGCAACCATGTCGAGTGAACCTGAGGGAAACAAAATAATGATCCAAGAAAAAGTATTGTCGCGATCGATGCGTCTGATGTTTTCCGGAAGTGTGCTGGTCGGCCTGACCGCCATCGTCCAGCCGCTGCACGCACAGGAAAAAATGGAAGTAGTGCAGGTCACTGGTACCCGCATCACCACCCCAGGCACCGTCTCGAACAGCCCTATCTCGTCGATCACCGCTGAGGAAATCAAGACCTCGCAACCGATCGCAGTGGAAGAATTCTTCAAAGGTTTGCCGGCAGCAGTGCCTGCAATCGGCCCCGGCACCAACAACGGCACCGGCGGCGGCGCCACCATCGACCTGCGCGGCCTCGGCACCAACCGCACGCTGGTACTGATCAACGGCCGTCGCCTGGTCCCGTTCAACCTCGGCGGCACGGTCGACACCAATTCGATTCCTATCGCCCTGCTGAGCCGGGTTGACCTGGTCACCGGCGGCGCCTCCGTCGTGTACGGCGCCGACGCCGTCTCGGGCGTTGTCAACTTCAACCTCAAGCGCAACTTCACCGGCGTCGACCTGACGACCTCGTACGGCGCCACCGCGGACGAGCGCGACACCAAGCGCCGCCGTACCGACCTGACCATCGGCGCCAACCTGGCCGACAACCGCGGCAACGTGGTGCTGAGCGTCGGCAAGACCGTCGCCGATCCGCTGACCCAGGGCGCCCGTCCATACGGCGTCACCAGCCTCAGTTCCACCACCGGCGCGCCGAGCGGTTCCGGCACCACGGTGCCGTCGGCATTTTCGACCAGCAAAGGCACCGGCGGCACCGATAAGCTGTCGGGCGCCTGGCAGATCAACCCGACCACCGGCGCGCTGGTTCAGCCAGTGGAAGCGTTCAACTTCAATCCGGCCAACTACTACGTGACCGGCCTCGAACGCACCCAGGCGACCGCGCTGGGTAACTTCAAGATCAACCCCCACGCCGAGGCCTACGCCGAGCTGTTCTACACCAACAGCAAGGTCGCTTCCACCCTTGCCTCGACCGGCACATTCGGCAATACCTTCAACGTGCCGATCGGCAATCCGTACATTCCTGCGGCCGCGCGCCAGCAATTGTGCGAGCGCCGTGGCATCCCGGCCGCCAGCTGCGTCGAAGGCAATGCGACCCTGGTGCCGCTGCTGGTCAACCGCCGCATCACCGAACTCGGTCCGCGCTTCAACGACTTCGACAACAAGACGCTGCAGTTTACGATCGGCCTGAAGGGCGAGATCGCCTACGACTGGACCTATGACGCTTACTGGAGCCGCGGCAATGCGGACCAGGTCCAGGTGCGCCGCAACTGGGGTTCGCTGGCAAAAGTGGGCCAGGCGCTCAACGCGCTGAACAAGACCACCTGCGTCAACACCGCCAACGGCTGCGTGCCGCTCAACGTGTTCGGTGCCGAAGGCTCGATCACGCCGGCGCAGTCGGCATTCATCAACCAGAGCGCGCTGTTGCTGCAAGCTGTGCAGCAGGACGTCGCCACCGCGTCGTTCTCGGGCGATCTGGGCGAGCGCCTGGTCAGCCCGTTCGCCGGCACGCCGATCAACATGGCGTTGACGGTCGAGCAGCGCAAGGTGTCGGCCAACACGCAATCGGACGGCGCCTCGCAGATCCAGGGCGAAGTGCTGGGCACCGGCGCGCCGACCCCGGACCGTACCGGCCAATTCAGCCTGAAGGAATATGCGATTGAAATGGCAGTGCCGCTGGTGGCGGACAAGCCGTTCATCAAGGCGCTGAACCTCGAGCTGGGCTATCGCCAGACCGAATTTTCGACCGCCGGCAAGTCGCAGGACTACGGCAGCTGGAAGGTCGGCGGCGAATGGGCGCCGGTCAAGTCGCTGCGCATGCGCGCCATGGTCCAGAAGGCAACCCGCGCGCCGAACGTGAACGAGCTGTTCGCGCCAGTGGTGACGGGCTTGTCGAACCTGGCGATCGATCCTTGCCAGGGCAACCGGATCAACCAGGGCGCGGCCACCACCGCCGGCTCCCTGTCGAACCTGTGCCGCCTGACGGGCGTGCCGCAAAGCGAGATCGGCAGCCTGCCGGCACCGTCGGCTGGCCAGATCAACAACCAGAGCGGCGGCAACCCGGCGCTGGGACCTGAGGAAGCCAAGACGAAGACCATCGGCTTTGTGTGGGAACCGATGCCGAAGCTGGCAGTGACGGTCGACTACTACAAGATCGACATCGAGAAGGCCGTTTCGAGCCCCACCACCACCGACGTCCTCGACGGTTGCTACAGCACCGCGTTCAACCCGGGCCTGACGGTGAATGCGGCCTGCGGCCTGATCGGACGCAATACGATCAACGGCACCTTCAACGGCAACGAGTCGAAGGGCGTGCAGACCGCGTCGTCGAACCTCGGCACGCAGAACACCAGCGGCATCGACGTCAACATCGCGTACCGCATGAACACCACGGTGCTCGGCATGGATCCGAAGTGGGGCAGCCTCGACCTGAGCATGGGCATCAACCAGGTGCAGAGCTACAGGTTCCGTCCAACGCCGGCGTCGGTCGATCGTGATTGCCTCGGCTACTACAGCGTGGCCTGCGGCGCGCCGAACTACAAGCGCAAGTTCAACCAGCGTACCAACTGGAATGTGGGCGCGTTCTCTCTCGGCTACAACTGGCGTTATGTCAGCGCTGTGACCGAAGAGCCGGGCGGCACCAACTTCCTGCCTGCGTATGCTGCCATCGACGCCTATCACTACGTCGACATGAGCGGTGCGTGGAAGGTCAACAAGAACCTGCGGGTGACTGTCAGCATCAACAACCTGGCCAACAAGAAGCCGCCTATCGTCGGCGGCACCATCGGCAGCACCGGCACCAACAGCGGCAATACGTTCCCGCAGAACTACGATGTGGTCGGTCGCTACATCACCTTCGGTGCTTCGCTGACGTTCTGATAGCAGGCGCTTGAACAACCATGGCGGGCTTCGGCCCGCCATTTTTCGTTTACAGCGAGCCATGCTGAGCGTTACATGCGCATCTGGCGCCTATGGATCCCCTGGCGCGAGGATGACGCCGGTCATTTCTCGCGTGGAATTTTGGCCGACGGCTCCTGCACGGATCCGTAATGCGCAGAAGGATTGCTCCATATAACTACGCGCTCGTCTTGATTGCGGTTTGACCCGCGTCAACAGTGCGCCAGCTTCGCGAATGCAGACTCATCTGTGAGCGCGATCCCGCCGCGGCGAACTATCCCTGCCGGTTCCCATCGCCCGACTCCCTTTGTCAATCCAGGGGCGCGTCCCCGATCTATCTCGAGGTTCAGCATGGCTACTCGCAAAAAGAACGGCCGCTCCGTCGACGGCGCCGGTTCCATCATCAGCACCATCTCCGGGCCATCCGACGCCGCGCCGCCGGCCAGCCTCGGCACGTCCAACCCGATCGCCGAACGCCTGCTCGAAAAGGTGGTCGGCAACCACGCGCTGTCGGGCGAGATGCCGTTCAATCCGGTCAAGCCGCTCGAATACGGCGAAGCGGCGCGCACCCCGCACGCGGGCCCCTTGCATCGGCCGCCGACGCCGATCGCGGTGGCCAGCACCAGCACCGAAAACGTCACCTCGCCGAAGGTCGGCGACGGCCATCCCGACATCGGCGCCAACCCCCTCAACGGCCCGCTCGACCGCGTGCGCGTCGACGACACCGGCCAGCGCCTCACCACCAACCAGGGCGTGCCGGTGGCCGACAACCAGGACTCGCTCAAGCTCGGCCTGCGCGGCCCGACCCTGATGGAAGACTTCATCTTCCGCGAAAAACTGACCCACTTCGACCACGAGCGCATTCCCGAGCGCGTGGTGCATGCGCGCGGCTCGGCCGCGCACGGCTACTTCGAGTGCTACCGCGCGCTGACCGACATCACGCGCGCGGCGCCGTTCGCGCGCGACCACAAGCGCACCCCCGTGTTCGTGCGCTTTTCCACGGTGGTGGGCGAGCGCGGCTCGACCGACCTGGCGCGCGACGTGCGCGGCTTCGCCGTCAAGTTCTACACCGACGAAGGCAACTGGGACCTGGTCGGCAATAACATCCCGGTGTTCTTCATCCAGGACGCCATCAAGTTCCCCGACCTGGTCCACGCGGTCAAGCCGGAGCCGCACAACGCCATGCCGCAGGCGGCCAGCGCGCACGACACCTTCTGGGACTTCGCCTCGCTCAGCCCCGAGATCACGCACATGCTGATGTGGGTGATGTCGGACCGCGCCATCCCGCGCAGCTACCGCACCATGCAGGGCTTCGGCGTACACACTTTCCGGCTGGTGAACGCGGCCGGCGAGTCGCGCTTCTGCAAATTCCACTGGACGCCGCTGCAGGGCACCCATTCGGTGGTGTGGGATGAGGCGGTGCGCATCTCCGGCGCCGACCCCGACTTCCACCGGCGCGACCTGTGGGAGGCAATCGACTCCGGCCAGTTCCCCGAATACGAACTGGCGGTGCAGGTGTTCACCGAACAGGAGGCGGCCGCCTTCCCCTTCGACATCCTCGACGCCACCAAGCTGGTGCCGGAGGAGATGGCGCCGCTGCACCCGATCGGCAAGATGGTCCTGAACCGCAATCCCGACAACTTCTTCGCCGAGACCGAGCAGGTGGCCTTCTGCACCGCCCACCTGGTGCCGGGCATCGACTTCACCGACGACCCGCTGATGCAGGGCCGGATCCACTCCTACATCGACACCCAGATCAGCCGCCTGGGCGGGCCCAACTTCCACGAGATCCCGATCAATTCGCCGCTGGCGCCGGTGCACAACAACCAGCGCGAGGGCATGCACCGCCAGGCGATCCACCGCGGGCGCGTCAACTACGAGCCCAATTCGCTGGCCGGCGGCGCGCCGTTCCAGGCCGGCGCCGCGGGCTTCACCAGCTTCCCCGAGCCCGTCTCCGAGCGCAAGGTGCGCGGCAAGGCCGAGCTGTTCGCCGAACACTATGCGCAGGCGCGGCTGTTCTGGATCAGCCAGAGCGCGCCCGAGCAGGCCCACATCATCAACGCTTTCCGCTTCGAGCTCACGCGCGTGCAGACGCCGGCGGTGCGGGTGCGCATGGTCGCCGGCCTGGTCAACGTCGACGCCGCGCTCGCCGCCGCCGTGGCGGCAGGCCTTGGCATCGCGGTGCCGCCGCCGCTGCCGCGCTCGACCAACCTGCCGATCCACCAGTATCCGCCGTCGCCGTCGCTGTCGCTGCTTAGCCGGCCGGGCGCCACCGGCGTGCGCACCCGCCGCGTCGCCATCCTGGTCGCCAATGGCGTCGACGGCGCGATGGTGCGCACCTTGTACGCCGCACTGCTGACCGACGGCGCCGTGCCGCGCCTGGTGGGCCAGCGGCTGGGCAAGGTGGAGGCGGGCGCCGACTGCGTGCTCGACGTCGAGATCACGCTCGAGACGGGGCCCTCGGTGCTGTACGACGGCGCGGTGCTGCCGAACGGCGCCGGCGTCCTCGCCGCCGACGCGCGTGCGCTCGAATTCGTGCGCGAGCAGTACCGCCACGGCAAGCCGATCCTCGCCATCGGCAGCGGCGCCGACCTGCTGCGCGCCGCCGGCATACCACTACGGCTGCCGGACGGCTCGGCCGACCCGGGCCTGATCGTCAGCGACGGCAGCGACCTGCGGGCGGCGCTGGCCGCGTTCGAGGCGGCCCTGGCGCGCCACCGCGTGTACGCCCGCGAAACCGATCCGCCGCGGGTCTGAGCGCCGCGGCACCACCGGTCCCGCCGACGCGGGACCGGTGTCTGGCCCCCCTGCAACCGCGCTCAGAAAACAAATTGATTCTTCTTGACAGTGTTGCGACACGTGTCGCATACTTGCCTCATTCGTCGCAAAGCGACCCCGAGAGCAAGGAAAAATCGTGTCGATCAACTGGTCCGTACCGCGCGCAGCCGTTGCGCTTGCCGTTGCATGTTCGCTTCCCATGGCCGGCGCTGCGGCCGCCGATTCCGCGCGGATTGGCGCCGTTGTCGACGCCGCCATCCGCCCCCTCATGGCCGAGTACGATGTGCCCGGCTTGGCCATCGCCGTCACCATCGACGGCCAGCCGATGTTCTTCAACTATGGCGTCGCCTCGCGGCAGAGCGGCACGCCGGTCAGCGAGTCGACCCTGTTCGAGCTCGGATCGATCAGCAAGTTGTTCACCGCCACGCTCGCCTCCTACGCCGTGGTGCAGGGCAAGCTGTCGCTGGCCGACCATCCGGGCAAGTACATGCCGCAGCTCAAGGGCAGCGCGATCGACCGGGCCACCGTACTCCACCTTGGCACCTATACCGCCGGCGGGCTGCCGCTGCAGTTCCCTGACGAGTTCGACAGTGACGACCGGACCGTCGCCTATTTCCGGCAATGGAAAGCGGACGCCGCCGCCGGCACGCAGCGCCGCTATTCGAATCCCAGCCTGGGCCTGTTCGGGTACGTCACGGCACTGGCGCTCAAGACCAGTTTCGCCGACGCCATCGAAACACGGCTGTTCCCCCAGCTGGGCTTGCGCCACAGCTACGTCGGCGTTCCGGCGAGCGCGATGGCGGATTACGCCTGGGGGTACAACAAGGCCAACAAGGCCGTGCGCGTCAATCCCGGTGCGTTCGCCGACGAAACCTACGGCATCAAGTCGAGCGCCGCCGACATGATCGCTTTCGTGCAGGCAAACATCGCGCCGGACCGGCTGGCCGCGCCCATGCGGCGCGCCATCGAAGGCACCCACGTCGGCTATTTCCAGGTTGGCGACATGGCGCAGGGTCTCGGCTGGGAACAGTATGCCTACCCCATTACTTCCGAACGCCTACTGATGGGTAACTCCGTCACGATGCTCATGGACGCCAATGCCGTCACGCCGATCCATGGCGCGCGATCGGGACCGACGCTGTTCAACAAAACCGGTTCGACCAGCGGCTTCGGCGCCTACGTCGCCTTCGTGCCCGAAAAGAATATCGGCATCGTGATGCTGGCGAACCGGAGCTTTCCGATCCCCGCGCGCGTGAAGGCGGCGCACGCCATCCTCGAGCAACTGACCGCCGAGGCACCATAACCAATGTGCGCTCGCCGCACGACCGCCAGCACAGGCCTTGTGTCTCACCGATGAAAAAAGCAAGCAGCATCCTGTTTCCCCTTACCGCAATGTTCGCATTCGCGGCCAGCGCGCAGGAAGTCATCAGCATCCCCGCCGGCGTACCGGTTCAAGCGGTGCAAATCACCGGCGCGGCCGACAAGCAGCGCCAGGGCGACACCACCGCCAAGGTCGTCATCACGCACGCCGACATCGTGCGCTTCGGCGACACCAGCGCCGCCGACGTGCTCAAGCGCCTGCCCGGCGTGACGGTGGCTGGCGAAGTCCGCATGCGCGGCCTTGGCAATGGCTACACCCAGATCCTCGTCAACGGCGATCCGTTGGCGCCCGGTTTTTCGATCGACTCGCTCTCGCCCGACCTGATCGAACGGGTCGAGCTGATGCGCGCCGCCACGGTCGAATACGGCACCCAGGCGATCGCCGGCACCATCAATATCGTGCTGCGAAAGGCGACGACGCGCCGGCGCGAAGCGAAGCTCGGCGTCGTCAGCGACAGCGCTGGCGTCAGCCCGAACCTGTCGTTGCAGATGGCCGACCGCGGCGACGTCTTGTCGTACAGCGTCACCGGCGTGGCCAGGCAGGAGAAGGTCTCCGGCCCCGGCGAAAGGGAGCAGCTGACCGGCGCCGGCGCCGATGGCAGCGTCAACCTGCGGCGCGAAACGCTGTACCGCTACAGTATCGTGAACCGCTCGCTGTCGCTGGCGCCGCGCCTGCAGTGGACGCTGCCGGCCGGCGACTCGGTCACCTCGCAAAGCTTCGTCGAAGTGACCACCTCCGCGCGGCACGGCAATACGGCCGAAACCACCTCGCTGGGCGCGCCCAGCGACTATCCCCTCAACGGCTTCGTGGCGGACAACCGCGTCGAGATCGCGCGCAGCGACGTCGCCTGGACCCGCAGCGGCGAGGGCGGCCGGCGGCTGGACGCCAAGGTCGGCGTCAACCACAGCAAGCGCAAGATCCACTACGTCTTCACCGGTGACGGCCCGTACGCGGACCGCAGCCTGGAGCGCACGGTCGACTCCGAAGCGCGCGACGACCAGCTGACCTCGACCGGCAAGTACGCGATGCCGGTGCTGGCGGGGCACAGCCTGGTGGCCGGCTGGGACGGCGCCGTCACCGAGCGCAGCGAATACCGCCTGCAGCATGACCGCGACGGCGACGGCGACGGCGACGGCGCGCCGCGCGGTGCGGCGCTCGACGAAAACTACGACGCCCGCGTGCGGCGCCTGGCGTTCTTCATGCAGGACGAGTGGGACGTCACTCCGCGCTGGCAGATGTACCTGGGCCTGCGCTGGGAAGGCCTGTACACGGACAGCCTCAGTAACGTCGTCTCGCCGGTGCACAACCGTTCCGGCGTATGGAGCCCGGTGATGCAGACGCTGTGGAAGCTGCCGGGCAGCGAAAAGGATCAGGTCCGGCTGGGCGTCACGCGCACCTACAAGGCGCCGACCACGCCGAGCCTGATCCCGCGCCGCTACACCGCCAACAACGACAACGGGCCGACCAATCCCGACCGGCAGGGCAATCCGCAGCTGCGTCCCGAGCTGGCGTGGGGGCTCGACGCCGCGTATGAGCATTACTTCAGCAAGGCCGGCATGGTCAGCGCCAGCGCCTATGCGCGGCGCGTCACCGACGTCACGATCGACCGCCTGTACGTGGAAAACGGCGTGTGGATCGCCAGCCCGGTCAACGACGGCAAGGCCACTGTGCGCGGGATCGAATTGGAGGCCACGCTGCCGCTGGCCGCCTTGATCGCGAATGCGCCGGCGCTCGACGTCAAGTTCAACCTGGTGCGCAACTGGTCGACGCTGGACGCGGTGCCGGGGCCGCACAACCGGCTGGCGGCGCAAACGCCGTTCAGCGCCAACATCGGCGTCGACTACCGCGCCAGCGAGCGGCTGACCGCGGGCGGCAATTACGGCTTCAGGAGCGCCGGGCCGGTGACGCTGTCGGCCTATCTCAGTAACTACAGCTCGCCGACGCGTACGCTCGATATTTATACTGCGTTCAAGCTGTCGCCGTCGACGCAGTTGCGCGCCTCCGCATTCAACCTGCTGCGCCAGGACGGCTATAGCGTCACGCTGTTTTCGAACCCTGAAGGCAGCACCATGCGCAGCTCGTTCGCACCGACCAACCGCGGCATCCGCCTGACGCTGGAACACAAGATCTGATGAAAATTGAGCCAACCATGAAATCGATAAAAAGCCTGATGCTGCTCGCCTTTCTCGCCGCCGGCCCCGCCGCGGCGGCCGACTGGAACGACCCGCAGGAGCCGTTTGCCGTGTTCGGCAATACCTACTATGTCGGCGTGCGCGGCCTGTCCTCGGTGCTGATAACTTCCCCGGCGGGCCACATGCTGATCGACGGTGGCAGCCCGAAGTCGCCGCGCCAGATCGTGCAGCATATCCGCCGGCTCGGCTTCAAGGTCAGGGACATCAAGTACATCCTCAATTCGCACGAACACTACGACCACGCCGGCGGCATCGCCGAGCTGCAGCGGCTCTCCGGCGCCACGGTGCTTACCAGCGTGGCGGCGGAGCCGGTGCTGCGCACGGGCGCGACCAACAAGGCCGACCCGCAGTTCAGCGCCGCGCCGGCCATGGCCCCGATCGCAAAGGTGCGCGCGCTGCGCGACGGCGAGGTCGTCAAGCTCGGGCCATTGGTGGTGACCGCGCACTACACGCCGGGCCATACGCCGGGCGGCATGAGCTGGACGTGGCAGTCGAGCGAAGGCGGCCGCACCGCCAGCATGGTGTATGCGGACAGCCTGAACGCGATCTCCAGCGGCTCGTTCCGTTATAGCGGCAACGCGCTTTACCCGAACGCGAAGGCAGACGTGGAACGCTCGATCGCGAAGATCGCCTCGCTCGACTGCGACATCCTGCTGTCCGCGCACCCCGAAGCGGGCGACCTGTGGGAGCGCCTGGCGAAGCAGCCGGCGCTTGGCAATGCGGCGTTCATCGACACCGGTGCTTGCCGCGCCTATGCGGAGCGCGGGCGCGTGAAGCTTGCCAGCACGCTGGCGGCGGAGGCGGCGTCGTTGAAGTAGTGCGATCTTCGGCTGGCGCCTTCCATCGCCGGCTGCTCGGAGTGCGACCGGCTTTCAGTCAGATGAGAAGTTTCCGACCGTGGAAATGAGCTTCGCGCCGCACGAGGTAACGTCGCCGTCGTAAGCGACAGCAGTGCCGTCTACGGTGTGGAGGGCGTTCCCGCTAGCGACTTTGCAGTTGTCATGTCCCTTGACCGGGCACATGCACTTGTCACCGACGAGTACAACCGCGATACCATCGACCGTAATATGGCTGGCGCTCGTGCTGATGACTTTGCCGCCGTGCGAGGTCGGGTCACCGAGTCGGATTACGTTGGGCATTACGCGTCCTTGGTGGGCGCGGTTGGAGAATTGTCCATTCGCGGTGCCGGCGCCTGCTCCGAGTCGTCGGCTGCTGCCCGCTCGATGGCAGCGGAGGACGGGTTCGCCTCGGCAACGCGCACTAACCGCCAGCTTGCAGAGACGCGGACGAATTCCGGAACGCCTTTCATTTTATCGACCAGGCTGATCGCAGCGGGCATCGTCGCAGGTGGCAGCAGGTCGCCGCGAGCGAACCAACGGGTGCCGTCGAACGCCTTCGTCTCGGAGCATTCCCACCAGCCGCTTGCCGGGCAGGCCATTGCACTCGTCACCTCAGTGCCTGTCGCAACCTCACCAATTCGATGCGCGTCCGGAGTGGCAGATGCAGAATCTTCTGGCGCCGGGATTGGCTTCGCGAGAAATGCGACTGCTGCGTTTCGCTTGGCTTTGCGGCGGTCCGTCAGTTTCCAAGTGCTGGGAACGGAACTTGTGAAAGTGGGCCTCTCGCCGCGGAAGTTTTGCCATACGGTCCCTGACGTTAACATTACGGCTTGCGGCAATACCTGCCCCTCGGTGAAGTACTGACGCCTTCCGCCGACGATGTCGACGCGATCGGTTCCGTCAGTACACTGCCACCAGCCGGACTGAATGCACTTGTCGGATGCCAGCGATAGCGTTCCAAGCGGTACGTTTCCTCCCGACCGGGCGCCAGCCTTGGCATCGCGTGCCGGGCGCAAACGCAGGCTACTGGAGATCCGGTCCCACAACGCCAGCGCCTTCGCATCAGTGAGACTTGAATTGATCGGGCTACCGGGCTGTCCGTGGCCGGTGTTCATTTCAAGTATGAAATTTGGATGAAAGACGTTGTCCTTTTCGCCGGGACTTTCCCACATGAAATCCTGCGATTTGGTGCCGTTTGGCTCGATCACAATTTGCAGCATCTCCTCGCCAGGCATGCCAGCGATGGGACGCACACCCTTACGAATGCTCTTGAAGTTTGATGGGTTACTCTGCTTGACGCTGCTTCTTGCATCGCGTTCCAAAAGGCTTTCCTCTGGCTTTAGGCCCGCCATGGTGTTGGCAGCGATAGCCACATCAGGGTGGCCCTTGAGGCCAATGAACACTGCAACGCGTTCGTTTTGCGC
>JBBRXM010000061.1:0-29180 GCA_038248405.1 Burkholderiales bacterium | reverse complement strand
GATGGCCTCCGCGGTCGGCTCGCCGATCAACATGCCGTAGTTGCGGCGGATGTAATTGATGATGGCTTCGTCGAACTTGTCGCCGCCGACCCGCACGCTGCCCTTGTAGACCATGCCGCCGAGCGAGATGACGCCCACTTCCGTCGTGCCGCCGCCGATGTCGACGACCATCGAACCCGTGGCGTCGGAAATGGGGAGATCGGCGCCGATCGCCGCGGCCATCGGCTCATCGATCAGGTACACCTGCGAGGCGCCGGCGCCGAGCGCCGATTCGCGGATCGCGCGGCGCTCGACCTGGGTCGAGCCGCACGGCACGCAGATGATGATGCGCGGCGAAGGACGGAAGAACTTCGAGTCGTGCACCATGCGGATGAACTGCTTGAGCATCTGCTCGGTGACGGTGAAGTCGGCGATGACGCCGTCCTTCATGGGACGGATCGCCTCGATATTGCCCGGCACTTTGCCCAGCATCTGCTTGGCTTCCTTGCCGACCGCCTGGATCGTCTTCTTGCCGTTCGGGCCGCCTTCCTGGCGGATCGCCACCACCGATGGCTCGTCGAGCACGATGCCCAGGCCGCGCACGTAGATCAGAGTGTTCGCGGTACCGAGGTCGATGGCCAGGTCATTCGAAAAATAGCTGCGTAAAAAACCAAACATGTGTGTCCTGATGCGCAACCGTGTGCGCCTAAGCATTAATAACGAACAGCGTAACCTGTGCCACGCAGCGCAAACGACAACAGAGCGGCGTGGTCTTTAATATGCGGCGGCAGTCCATTTTCGGCGCCGGCAACGCATTAGCCCGCCATTCTACCTTATAATTTGCCCGTTAAATGCCGAAAAGCCCCTCAAATGCAGAGTGCAATGCTGTGCCGAATCGGCGGTATTGCCAGGCTTTTACGATGTTTTAGCGCGGCGTTATGTAAATTTCTTCACCATTCCTCAACCTAATGAAGGCGGCGTTTGCCGCGCTATTTGCCATGTCCCTGACCCTTTCAGACGTAAAACGGATTGCCAACCTGGCGCAACTCGACATGGACGAGGCGCACGCCGAGACCGCGCTCGGTGAACTCAATGGCATTTTCGCGCTCGCCGAGCAGATGCAGGGGATCGATACCGACGGCGTTGCGCCGCTGTCACAGCCGCTCGCCGCCATCCTCGGCAGCCTGCCGCTGCGCCTGCGCGAAGACGTCGTCACCGAGCAAAACCGGCGCGAAGCCTACCAGGCGCCGGCGCCGAAAACCCAGGACGGCCTGTACCTGGTGCCGAAAGTGATCGAATAAGCGATTTGTGACCTGAACAAGCGCCCCTCCCACGAGTCCGAATCGAGCCATGCATACTAAAACCATCAAAGAGCTGTCCGCCCTGCTGCACGCGAAACAGCTGTCCGCCAACGAACTGACGCAGCACTACCTGCAGCGCGCCGCCGCCAGCGACCTGAACGCCTTCCTGCACATCGATCCGGCGCTGTCGCTGGCGCAGGCCGCCGCCGCCGACGAGCGCCTCGCCACCGGCAGCGCCGGTCCGCTGACGGGCATCCCGATCGCCCACAAGGACATCTTCGTGACCGAAGGCTGGCGCTCGACGGCCGGCTCGAAGATGCTTGCCAATTACACCAGCCCCTTCAACGCCACGGTGGTGGAGCGCTTCGCTCAGGCCGGCATGGTCACGCTGGGCAAACTCAATTGCGACGAATTCGCGATGGGTTCGTCGAACCAGAACTCGGCCTTCGGCGCGGTGAAGAACCCGTGGGACAAGCTGGCGGTGCCGGGCGGCTCCTCCGGCGGCTCGGCCGCCGCGATCGCCGCGCGCATCACGCCGGCCGCCACCGCCACCGACACCGGCGGCTCGATCCGCCAGCCGGCCTCGTTTTGCGGCGTCACCGGCATCAAGCCGACGTACGGGCGCGTGTCGCGCTTCGGCATGATCGCCTTCGCCTCCTCGCTCGACCAGGGCGGCCCGATGGCGCAGACGGCCGAAGACTGCGCCATGCTGCTGAACGAAATGGCCGGCTTCGACGAGCGCGACTCTACCAGCCTCACCGCCGCCCAGGGCAATCTGCGCGAAGACTTCACCCGTGAACTGGCCGAGCCGCTGGCGGGCCTGCGCATCGGCGTGCCGAAAGAGTACTTCGGCGAAGGCCTGGCAAGCGACGTCGAACAAGCCGTGCGCGCAGCGCTCGAGCAGTTCGTCAAGCTTGGCGCCACGCTGGTCGACATCTCGCTGCCGAAGACGTCGCTGTCGATTCCGGTCTACTACATCATCGCGCCTGCCGAGGCCTCGTCCAACCTGTCGCGCTTCGACGGCGTGCGCTACGGCCACCGCGCCAGCGAGTACAAGGATCTGGCCGACATGTACAAGAAGAGTCGCGCCGAAGGGTTCGGCCCTGAAGTCCAGCGCCGCATCCTGGTCGGCACCTACGTGCTGTGCCACGGCTACTACGACGCCTACTACCTGAAGGCGCAGAAGATCCGGCGCCTGATCGCCGACGACTTCCAGGCCGCGCTGGCGAGCTGCGACGTCATCATGGGGCCGGTGGCGCCGACGGTGGCCTGGGACCTGGGCGAGAAGACCGACGACCCGGTGGCGGCCTACCTGGCCGACATCTACACGCTGTCGACCAGCCTGGCCGGCCTGCCGGGCATGTCGATCCCGTGCGGTTTCGGCCAGGGCGAGAAGAACGGCGCCCGCCCGGTCGGGCTGCAAATCATCGGCAACTACTTTGCCGAAGCTAAGCTGCTGGGCATCGCCCACCAGTACCAGCAGGTCACCGACTGGCACACCCGGCTTCCTGCCAGCGTCTGAACGAGAAACGAGAGAGAACACACTATGCAATGGGAAGTCGTCATCGGTCTTGAGAACCACGTGCAGCTCACGACCAACTCGAAAATCTTCAGCGGCAGCGCGATCCGTTTCGGCGCCGAGCCGAACACCCAGGCCAGCCCGGTCGACCTGGCGCTGCCTGGCGTGCTGCCGGTCATGAACAAGGGCGCGGTCGAACGCGCGATCCGCTTTGGCCTGGCGGTCAACGGTAAAGTCGCGCCGCACTCGGTTTTCGCGCGCAAGAACTACTTTTATCCTGACCTGCCGAAGGGCTACCAGATCAGCCAGTTCGCAGATCCTGTCGTCATCGGCGGCCAGGTCAGCTTCGGCTTCGAAAAGGACGGCAAGTTCGAGACGCGCACCATCAACCTGACCCGCGCCCACCTCGAGGAAGACGCCGGCAAGTCCCTGCACGAGGACTATCACGGCATGACCGGCATCGACTTGAACCGCGCCGGCACGCCGCTGCTGGAGATCGTCTCGGAACCGGAAATGCGCAGCGCCGCCGAGGCGGTGGCTTACGCCAAGGCCCTGCATTCGCTGGTGGTATGGCTGGGCGTTTGCGACGGCAACATGCAGGAAGGGTCGTTCCGCTGCGACGTCAACGTCTCGGTGCGGCCGATGGGCCAGACCGAATTCGGCACCCGCTGCGAGATCAAGAACCTGAACTCCTTCCGCTTCATCGAGGAAGCGGTGCATTACGAAGTGCGGCGCCAGATCGAGCTGATCGAAGACGGCGGCAAGGTCGTGCAGGCCACGCGCCTGTGGGACCCGGACCGGAAAGAAACGCGGTCGATGCGCACCAAGGAAGACGCCCAGGATTACCGCTACTTCCCCGATCCGGACCTGCCGCCGCTGGAGATTTCGCCCGAGTGGGTCGAGCGCATCCGCGCCGACATGCCGGAACTGCCGGCGGCGATGCGCACCCGTTTTGTGGGCGACTACGGCCTGCCGGAATACGATTCGCTGATCTTGACGTCGTCGCACCAGCTGGCGGCGTACTACGAAGCGGTGGTGGCGATCGCCGGCAAGCAGAACGCCAAGGCGGCGGCCAACTGGCTGATGGGCGACGTCGCCTCGACGCTGAACCGCGAGAACGTCGACATCGCCGATTCGCCGGTGGAAGCGTCGCAACTGGGCCTGCTGCTGCTGCGCATCGCCGACGGCACCATCTCCAACAAGATCGCCAAGGAGGTGTTCGCGGCGATGTGGGAAGCGAAGTCGAATGACGAGAACCTGGCCGACCAGATCATCGACCAGAAGGGCCTGCGCCAGATCTCCGACAGCGGCGCGCTCGAGGCGATCGTCGACGAGGTTCTGGCGGCAAACGCCAAATCGGTCGAGCAGTACCGCGCGGGCAAGGAAGCGGCGATCAACGCCTTGATCGGCCAGGCGATGAAGGCCTCAAAAGGAAAAGCGAATCCGGCGCAGTTGACGGAACTGTTGAAGAAGAAGCTGTCCACATAAAGCGCATTCAATCAAACGAAAACGGCGACTCTCGGGTCGCCGTTCTTTTTTGTCGCTCGCTTTCAAAATGACTATGTCATTTTGACCTTTAGCGAGGCACTTTGGTTCGGGCTGAATATCTACCGATTGATGATCCTCAGCAGACGTAAGAGCGTCGTTCCGGCCATTGGCCGAAACGACTCTTCGCCCACGCGGGGACCCGATTCCTATGCAACCCCGTAGCGCGTCCGGTACGCCGACACCGCATCGCGATACTGCGCAAGCTGGGGATCCGCCCCCGCGCCCGACAGGTAACCGAACAAATCATCGAGGTTACCGATCGAGATCACCGGGATGCCGAATTCGCGACTTACTTCCTGCACCGCCGAACTGGCCGACAGCGCGCCGTCCTTGCCGCTGCGCTCCATCCGGTCGAGCGCGATCAGCACGGCAGCCGGCTCGGCGCCGGCGGCGCGGATCATGTCGACCGACTCGCGCACCGAGGTGCCGGCGGAGATGACGTCGTCGATGATGACGACCTTGCCATGCAGCTTGGCGCCGACGATGGTGCCGCCTTCGCCGTGGTCCTTCGCTTCCTTGCGGTTGAACGCGAACGAGGTGTTGCGGCCCTTGCCGGCCAGCGCCACGGCGGTGGCGGAAGCGAGCGTGATGCCCTTGTAGGCAGGCCCGAACAGCATGTCGAATTCGACGCCGGAGTCGAGCAGGGTCTGCGCGTAGAACTGCGCCAGCTGGGCTAACGTCTGCCCTTCATGGAACAGGCCGGCGTTGAAAAAATACGGCGACAGGCGGCCGGCCTTGGTCGTAAACTCGCCGAAGCGCAACACGCCCGCAGAGACTGAAAACGCGATAAACTGTTGCCGCAAATTGTCCACGATGATCCCTGTCGATTGTAAAGTGGCTGTATTTTAAGCCCCGCACCCATTCCGCGCCACTGCCCTGCCCTCACCTTGCTTCTGGAACCATGCCTAAAATTATCTCTGCCAACCTCAACGGAATCCGCTCCGCCCACAAAAAAGGCTTTTTCACCTGGATGGCCGCGCAAGATGCCGACTTCATCTGCGTGCAGGAACTGAAGGCCCAGCACGGCGACATGACCGAGGAATTCCTGATGCCGGGCGGCTACCATGGCCACTTCCACTATGCCGAGAAGAAGGGCTATTCGGGCACCGGCGTCTACAGCAAGCAGAAACCCGACACCATGCGCAGCGGTTTCGGCTGCGCCGAGTTCGATGCCGAGGGCCGCTACACGCGCTGCGACTTCGGCAACCTGACCATCATCTCGGTGTACTGCCCGTCCGGATCGTCGTCACCGGAGCGCCAGGAAGCCAAGTTCCGCTTCATGGCGACTTTCCTGCCGCACCTCTTGGAACTGAAGGCCGAGGGGCGCGAGGTGGTCATCTGCGGCGACTGGAACATCGCCCACAACGAGATCGACCTGAAGAACTGGAAAGGCAACAGGAAGAATTCGGGCTTCCTGCCGGAAGAGCGCGCATGGCTGACGCGCGTGTTCGACGAGGTAGGCCTGGTCGACGTCCACCGCGGCATCGACAAGCGCGAGGAGCAGTACACCTGGTGGAGCAACCGCGGCCAGGCCTGGGCCAAGAACGTGGGATGGCGCATCGATTATCACGTCGCCACGCCGGGCATCGCGGCGCAGGCGAAAGCGGTGTCGATCTACAAGGACGAGCGGTTTTCCGACCATGCACCGTTGATCATCGAGTACTCGCTCTAACCTTCCAGCGCGCGTTCGCTGGAGAACTGGCGCGGCGCCCCCGTCAGCGGGTCGGTGAACGCAATCGAGCGCGCCAGCAGCTGCAGCGGGCGCGTGAAGTCGTCCCCGCGGCATGGCTGCGCCACCGGGTAGAACGCATCGTTGAGGATCGGCGCACCGAGCGCCGCCATGTGCACCCGCAGCTGGTGCTTGCGTCCAGTGTGCGGGCGCAAGCGGTACAGCGCCAGCTCGCCGCGCATGCCGATCATCTCGACGATGGTCTCCGAGTTCGGCTCCCCTTCCACCTCCTGCATGCGAAAGAACGGCGTGCCTTCGACCATCAGGCTGCGCCGCGTGTGCGGATAGACCAGGCCTTCGATGGGCGCGGCCAGCGCTTCGTATTCCTTCGACACGCTGCGCTTCTGGAACAGCGACTGGTAGGCGCCGCGGCTGGCCACGTTGGGCGAAAAGAGCACCACGCCGGCGGTCTCGCGGTCGAGCCGGTGGATCGGCACCAGGTCGGGCATGTCGAGTTTGCGCTTGAGGCGCACCAGCAGCGTCTCGTGCAGGAAGCGTCCCGCCGGCGCCATCGGCAGGAAGTGCGGCTTGTCGACCACGATCAGGTGCTCGTCCCTGAACAGCACGCGCTCCTCGAACGGGATCGGGGTCTCGGCGTCGAGCTCGCGGTAGTACCAGATGCGCGAGCCGGCGCGCACGGGACTTGCCGGCGCCAGCGGCAAGCCGTCGCCGTCGACGACATGGCCGCGCGCCATGCGCGAACGCCAGGCGTCGGCGCCGATCTCGGGGAAACGCGCGACCAGGAAGTCGAGCATGAGGCCGGCGCTGCCCTGCGGCAGCCACAGGTAGCTCGGCGCCACGCCGTGCATGATCGGCAGCGGCACGAAGGCGTTGGGGGCGGCCTGCCGTCCCATCTCAGTGCGGCAGCGCGGCGGTGCGGTACGGCGGCAGCTCGTCGACGCCCACGCCCCTGGCGCGCGCGTACAGCGGCAGCAGCACGTTCATGTGGCGCTCCATCTCGACGATGCGTTCTTCGCCGCCCGGGTGGGTCGACAGCAGCTGCACCGGCGAGCGCTTGTCGAGCGCTCCCATCTTGCGCCACAGGTTGACGCCGGCGCGCGGATCGAAGCCGGCGCGCGCGGCCAGGTCAAGGCCGATCAGGTCGGCCTCGCGTTCCTCGTCGCGCGAGAACTTGAGTACCACCAGTTGCCCGACCGTGCTGGCGGCGGTGTCGGTGATGCGCGGATCGACGCCCAGCCAGGCCGACAGCCCGAAGCCGATGACGCGGCTGGCGACGCCGGTGGCGGTGGCCTTGGCGGCGCGCTCGCGGCCGTGCTCGCGCAAGGCGTGGGCGACTTCGTGGCCCATCACGGCGGCCATTTCGTCGTCGGTGAGCTGGAGCTTTTGCACGATGCCGGTGAAGAACGCGATGCGCCCGCCCGGCATGCAGAAGGCATTGACCTGGTCGGAATTGAGCAGGTTGACCTGCCACTTCCATTCGGAAGCCTGGTTGTTCCAGCGCGAAGTGAAGGGGATCAGGCGCTGGGCGACACCGCGCAGGCGCACCACTTCAGGATCGTCGGCGGGCACCAGCGCACCCTTTTCGCGCGCCTGCTCCAGCAGGCCGGCATACTGCTGCGAGGCCTGCTGGTCGACCTGGGCCTGCGGCTCGAGGTGGCGCCACTTCGACAGCGGCTTGACGGCGATGCCATCCTGGACCTGGGTCGGTTCGGACTGTGCCTGCTGCTGCGCCGGCGGCTCTTCCTTTCCGCAGGCGGCGAGCAAGCACAGCGCGGCAGCGGCGGCGAGACGCTTAAGTTTGATCATTGCGGGTTCCATGCTGCTGAATTTGACAACGCATCATCGCAGAAAAGGCGCGTTTGCCGCACACGGTAATTGAGCACCTCAGCCGCGCGCTTTCTTGCGCAACCTGAACACGGCCAGGCTGCCGCGCAGGTTGGGCAGGAACGACACCGGCCGGCCGCCTTCGGCGAGGGCCACGCGCTCGAGCACGTCGAGGCCGCACTCGGCGGCCAGCTCTTCGAAGTCGTAGATGGTGGCGCAGCGCACGTTGGGGGTGTCGTACCACTGGTACGGCAGGGTCTTGGACACCGGCATGCGCCCGCGCGCCAGCGCTACCCGGTGCGGCCAGTAAGCAAAGTTGGGGAAGGAGACAATCACTTCGGCGCCGACCCGCGCGATGTCGCGCAGCAGCGCCTCGACGTGCTGCATCATCTGCAGCGACGACAGGCACAGCACGGTGTCGAAGGAATTGTCGCCGAAGATGGCGAGGCCCTTCTCCATGTCCTGCTGGATGACGTTGATGCCGCGCTGAGCCGACTCGAGCAGCTTGTCGTCGGCGATCTCGATGCCGTAGCCGGTGCAGGCCTTGTCGCTCTGCAGGTAGCTCAGCATGGCGCCGTCGCCGCAGCCGACGTCGAGCACGTGGGCGCCGCCCCGCACCCAGTGGGCGATAAAGGCGAGGTCGGGACGCTCGCTGGACAGTTCCTGGAAATTCATGCGTGCTCCGTTGTCGGCAGTTGGCAGGTCTGGTCCCAGATGCGCTGGTACCAGGCGCGCACCATGTTCATGTAACGCGCGTCGTCGAGCAGGAAGGCGTCGTGGCCGTGCGGGGCGTCGATTTCGGCGTAGGTCACGCGGCGCCGGTTGCACACCAGCGCCTGCACGATCTCGCGCGAGCGTTCTGGCGAAAAGCGCCAGTCGGTGGTGAACGAGGCGATGAAGAATTCGGCCTCGGTGCCCGCGAGCGCCTGCGTCAGGTCGCCGCCGTAAGCGCGCGCGGGGTCGAAGTAGTCGAGCGCCTTGGTGATCAGGAGGTAGGTATTGGCGTCGAAGTACTCGGAGAACTTGTCGCCCTGGTAGCGCAGGTAGGATTCGATTTCGAAGTCGATGCCGAAGTCGAACTTGTACTCGTTGCCCTCGGCGGCGTTGCGCAGCTTGCGGCCGAATTTCTCCGCCATGTCGTCATCGGAAAGGTAGGTGATGTGGCCGACCATGCGCGCCACCCGCAGGCCGTTTTTCGGCACCACGCCGTGCGCATAGAAGTCGCCGCCGCGGTAGTCGGGGTCGGACAGGATGGCCTGGCGGGCGACGTCGTTGAAGGCGATGTTCTGGGCAGAGAGCTTGGGCGTGGAGGCGATCACGACGCAGTGGCGCAGGCGCTTCGGGTACATGATCGACCAGGCCAGCGCCTGCATGCCGCCGAGCGAGCCGCCCATCACGGCGGCAAATTGAGCGATACCCAATTGGTCGGCCAGGCGTGCCTGCGCCGCCACCCAGTCTTCCACCGTCACCACCGGAAAAGCGGCGCCGTACGGCTGGCCGGTGGTGGGATTGTCGTGCATCGGGCCGGTCGAGCCGAAGCAGGAGCCAAGGTTGTTGACGCCGATGACGAAGAAGCGGTCGGTGTCGAGCGGCTTGCCGGGACCGACCATGTTGTCCCACCAGCCGACCTTTTTCGGGTCGTCCGCGTACACGCCGGCGACGTGGTGCGAGGCGTTGAGGGCGTGGCAGACCAGCACCGCGTTGGACCGGGCGGCGTTGAGGGTGCCGTAGGTCTCGTACATCAGCGTGTAGTCGGCCAGCTGGGCGCCGCTTTGCAGGCGCAGCGGCTCGGCGAAATGCATCGCTTGCGGTGAGACTATTCCAATGGATGCCATGAAATTCTAAAAAAAGACAAAAGGTAGGCGGAGGCCAACTACACCGGAGTCAGACCCCCTAAAAGAAAAACCGGGGACTCGGCGTCCCCCTCATACCCCGAGCTGCTGCACAGCGGCGGCGATGGCGTCCGGCTCCATCGAGCGCAGGATCTTGCGCGTCTTCGGCGTGATGGTGGTCAGGTCGCTGCCGAGGATCTCCTGCTTGACCGCCAGCAGCTGCGCCGGGTGCATCGAAAATTCGCGCAGCCCCATCCCCAGCAGCAATCGCGTGAGCTTGACGTCGCCGGCCATCTCGCCGCATACGGCCACATCGATGCCGGCCTTCTTGCCGGCGTCGATGGTCATGGCGATCAACTGCAGCACCGCCGGGTGCAGCGGATTGTACAGGTGCGCCACTTCGTAATCGACGCGGTCGATCGCCAGCGTGTACTGGATCAGGTCATTTGTGCCGATCGACAGGAAGTCCATGCGCCGCACGAACATCGGCAGCGCCAGCGCGGCGGCCGGGATCTCGATCATGGCGCCCACTTCGACCTTCTCGTCGAACTTCTGGCCCGCTTCGCGCAGCTGCACCTTGGCCTGCTCGATCATCGCCAGCGACTGGTCGATCTCGAAGGCGTGCGCCAGCATCGGAATCAGCACGCGCACCTTGCCGAAGGCGGAGGCGCGCAGGATCGCGCGCAGCTGGGTCAGGAACAGCTGCGGCTCGGCCAGGCAGTAGCGGATCGCGCGCAGGCCGAGCGCCGGGTTGAGCGCGGTGTGTTCGGTCTGGTCGAGCGGCTTGTCGGCGCCGATGTCGAGCGTGCGGATGGTGACCGGGCGGCCCTTCATCGCCACCACCGCGCGGCGGTACTGTTCGAACTGTTCGTCCTCGCTGGGGATGCGGTGGGCGTGGCCGCCGCGTCCCATGAACAGGAATTCGGAGCGGAACAGGCCGACGCCGACGGCGCCCTGCTCGAGCGCGGTGGCGCAGTCGTCGGGCAGCTCGATGTTGGCCAGCAGCGTGATGGGCGTGCCGTCGCGCGTGATGGCCGGCGTTTTTTTCAGCTTGAGGAGCTTCTTGCGGGCCTTCAGCAGCGCCGCCTGGCGCGCGCGGTACTGCTCGAGCACCAGCGCGCTCGGGTTGGCGATGACGACGCCGGCGTCGCCGTCGATGATGACCCAGTCATCCTGCTCGATCAGCTGCGAGGCCTGCGACATGCCGACGGCGGCCGGGATGTCGAGGCTGCGGGCGACGATGGCGGTGTGCGAGTTCTGGCCGCCGACGTCGGTGACGAAGCCGATGAAGGAGCGGTCGCGGAACTGCAGCATGTCGGCCGGCGAGATGTCGTGGGCGACGACGATCATCTGCGGCTGGTACTGGTCGGCAGTGGTGACGCGCGGCGGCTCGATCTGCGCGGTCCCCATCAGCACCTTGAGCACGCGTTCGGCGACCTGCTGGATGTCGGCCTTGCGCTCGCGCAGGTACTCGTCCTCGATCTCGTCGAACTGCGCGGAGAGCTCGTCGATCTGGGTCACCAGCGCCCACTCGGCGTTGTAGTGGCGGGTGCGGATGATGTCGAGCGGCGCTTCGGAGATCATCGGGTCGGACAGGATCAGCGCGTGGACGTCGATGAAGGCGCCCAGTTCGGTGGGGGCGTCGCGCGGCAGGTCGGTCCACAGCGCCTGCAACCCGCGGTGGACCTCGGCGATGGCGTCCTGCAGGCGCCGCACTTCCGCTTCCAACTGCTCTTCCGGCACCAGGTAGTGCTTGACGTCGAGGGCGGCAGGCGTGAGCAGGTGCGCGCGGCCGATCGAAATGCCGCGGGAAACAGGAATACCGTGAAGCGTGAACGATGCCATCGATGGTCCTGGATTGAAAGAGCGCGGGCTGTACACCTGGCTTACTCGCCTTCGCCGAACTTGTCGCCGATCAGGCCCGTGAGCGCGGCCAGGGCGGCGGTTTCGTCGGCGCCGTCGGCTTCCAGCGTGACCTTGGCGCCCTTGCCGGCGGCGAGCATCATGACGCCCATGATCGACTTGGCGTTGATGCGCCGGCCGTTACGGGTGAGCCAGATCTCGCTCTGGAACTTGGCGGCGAGCTGGGTGAACTTGGCGGAGGCGCGCGCGTGCAGACCCAGCTTGTTGATAATTTCTAGTTCTTGTTGAATCATTTTCTATCGTCTCAATCACACAGAACTGCGCTAAATAAATGGGAAAGCCACGCGGCGGCCGCCCTACTCCGGGCCGAGCCGGATCCGGTTGTCGACCCGCACTGCCCCGCTCTGCGCGCCGGCCAGCGCCATCTCCACCACGACGTCGAGGCTGTCGCGGCGGTAGGTGATCGCGCGCAGCAGCATCGGCAGGCTGATGCCGGCGATGACTTCGACGTGGCCGGGCAGCGCCAGCGTATTGCAGCAATTGGACGGCGTGCCGCCCTTGATGTCGGTGATCACCAGCACGCCGCTGCCGTCGTCGATGCGGGCGATCGCCGCCCGCGCCAGTTCATGCACCTGGACGGTGTCCTGGTCGGCGGCGACGTCGATCGCCTCGAAGCGCTCGGTGGGGCCGCGGAAGACGTGGGCGACCGCTTCGATGAAGGCCTTGCCGAGCGGTGCGTGAGTCAACAGTAAGATACCGACCATATTATGGTTGCCTTGCCGGTTGACCCACCTGGCGCTCGAGCGCGTCGATGAACATGGCGGCGACGTCGAATCCGGCCTGGTCAGTAATTTCCTGGAAACAGGTCGGGCTGGTGACGTTGACTTCGGTGAGGAAATCGCCGATTACGTCCAATCCTACCAGCAACAGGCCGCGCGCGGCCAATACCGGTCCCAGCGCCTCGGCGATCTCGCGGTCGCGCGCGGTCAGCGGCTGGGCGCGGCCAACGCCGCCGGCGGCGAGATTGCCGCGCACTTCGCCCGCCTGCGGGATGCGTGCCAGCGCAAACGGCACCGGCTGGCCGTCGATGACGAGGATGCGCTTGTCGCCGTGCACGATCGCCGGAATGTACTTCTGGGCCATGATGGTGCGCGTACCCAGTTCGGTCAGCATTTCGATGACCGAACCCAAGTTCATGCCGTCGTCCTTGATGCGGAAGATGCCGGCGCCGCCCATGCCGTCGAGCGGCTTGAAGATGACGTCGCCGTGCTCGGCGTGGAAGTCGCGCAGGCGCGTCTCGTCGGACGACACCAGGGTCGGCGAGGTGAACTGGGAAAACTGGGCGATCGACAGTTTTTCGTTGTGGTCGCGGATGGCCGAGGGCTTGTTGAAAACGCGCGCGCCTTGCGCTTCGGCCAGTTCCAGCAGCTGGGTGCCGTAAACGTATTCCATGTCGAACGGCGGATCCTTGCGCTCGATGACGGCATCGAAGGCCGCCAGGCGGGTGTTTTCCTGCTCGCCCACGCGGTACCAGTCGTCGGGGTCGCCGGTGAGGGTGATTTCGGCGACATCGGCGCTGACGACGCCGTTTTCGAGCACCATGTGGCGCTGTTCGAACGCAAAAATGCGGTGCCCGCGCCTGGCCGCTTCACGCATCATGGCGAAGGTGGAGTCCTTGTAGATCTTGAATCCGGACAGCGGATCGGCGAGGAAAGCGATTTTCATGGGGATTCCGTTCAGGCTAATGCTTTGATTTTAGCCGGAAACGGGGATTTCCGCCGGGGATGGCAGAGATGGGGCGGACGTTGACCGAGGGGTCGGACCCCGGTGGTTCTTTTGGGGGTCTGACGGGGACGCCGAGTCCCCGGTGTTGCCGGCGCCAACGACACCGGGGTCAGACCCCCTGCAAGCAACACCGGGGTCTGACCCCTAGTACAGGGACCTCAGTACACTTCCGGATTGGGATCCGTGCGCTCCATCTCGAGCGAGGCGGCCAGCAGGGCCAGGCGCGCCACCACGCCGTAGACGTAGAAGCGGTTCGGCGCGGCCGTGCCCGGCTTGGCCTTGAGGTCCGGCACGGCGTGCTGCTGGGCAAACGCGAGCGGCACGAACTGCGAGCCGGGCGCGTTGAGGTTCTGGTCGACGCCGCGCTCGGCATGCACGCGGTAGAAGCCGCCGACGACGTAGCGGTCGATCATGTACACCACCGGCTCGGCGACCGCCTCCTTGATGCTCTCGAACGTAGGCACGCCTTCCTGGATGATGACGTCGCTGATCTGCACCCCATCCTTGATCACCGACATCCGGGCGCGCTGGTTGCGGTTCAGGTCTTTGAGCTCATTGGCGTCCTTGACCGTCAGGATGCCCATGCCGTAGGTGCCGGCGTCGGGCTTGACGATGACGAAGGGCTTCTGGTCCTTGATGCCGTATTCCTTGTACTTCTTGCGGATCTTGGCCAGCAGCATGCTGACGTTGTCGGCCAGGCACTCGGAGCCGTTGTCGTCCTCGAAATTGACTTCGCCGCACTTGGCGTGGAAGGGGTTGACCATCCATGGATCGAAATCGATCAGCTTGCCGAACTTCTTGGCCACTTCGTCGTAGGCGGCCAGGTGGTTGCTCTTGCGGCGCAGCGCCCAGCCGGCGTGCACCGGCGGCAGCAGCGACTGCTCGTGGACGTTTTGCAGGATGGCCGGGATGCCGGCCGACAGGTCGTTGTTGAGCAGGATAGTGCAGGGATCGAAATCGACCAGGCCGATGCGGCGGCCGTTGCTGGAGCGAACCAACGGCTCGACCACCAGCATGTTGCCGTCGGGCAGCGCCAGCGGCGTCGGCTGGGTGATCTCCGGCGACAGCGAGCCGAGCCGCACGTGCAGACCCGTCTGGCGGAAGATCTGCATCAGGCGCTGGACGTTCTGCAGGTAATGGGGATTGCGGGTGTTGGTTTCCGGAATCAGCAGCAGGTTGCGGGCGTCGGGGCAATACTTGTCGATCGCCGCCATGGCGGCCTGCACCGACAGCGGCAGCATCTCGGTGGCAAGGTTGTTGAAACCGCCAGGGAACAGGTTGGTGTCGACCGGGGCCAGCTTGTAGCCGGCGTTGCGCAGGTCGACCGAGCAGTAGAACGGCGGCGTGTGCTCCTGCCACTCCATGCGGAACCAGCGCTCGATGGCCGGGGTGGCCTCGAGAATTTTCTTTTCTAGGTCGAGCAACGGGCCAGTCAGCGCCGTGACGAGGTGGGGAACCATGAATGACGTCCTTGAGACTTCTCAGTATTGTGAAAACCGTAAATCGGGGCGAAACCGGCAATTTAAAGCATAGTAAACGCAAAAAGCCCCCGGAGGGGCGCGCACCGGCCCGCGGGTGCGGGCCGGGAGGAAGGCAACGATCAGGCGTGGTAGGCCGATTCGCCGTGGCTGGTGATGTCCAGCCCTTCCCTTTCCTCTTCTTCCGGCACGCGCAGGCCAACCACCAGGTCCACCAGCTTGTAGGCGATCACGGACACGACCGCCGACCAGACGATGGTGGTGCCGACCGCCTGCGCCTGGATCCACAGCTGCGAGCCGATCGAGTACGCATCGGCCGACATCTTGTTGGTGGTGTAGTCGAAGATGCCTTGGCCGCCCAGCTGCGGGGCGGCGAACACGCCGGTCAGCAAGGCGCCGAGGATGCCGCCGACGCCGTGCACGCCGAACACGTCGAGCGAATCGTCGGCGCCGATCATGCGTTTCAGGCCATTCACGCCCCACAGGCAGACGATACCAGCGAGCAAGCCGATGACCAGGGCGCCCATCGGGCCGACGTAGCCGCAAGCCGGGGTGATGGCGACCAGGCCGGCCACCGCGCCGGAGGCGCCGCCCAGCATCGACGGCTTGCCTTTGGTGATCCATTCGCCGAACACCCACGAGATGGTGGCGCAGGCGGTGGCCAGCAAGGTGTTGATGAAGGCCAGCGCGGCAACGTCGCCCGCTTCCAGCGCCGAGCCGGCGTTGAAGCCGAACCAGCCGACCCACAGCATCGAGGCGCCGATCATGGTCATCGTCAGCGAGTGCGGGGCCATCGATTCGCGGCCGTAACCGACGCGCTTGCCGATCATGATGGCGCCGACCAGGCCGGCAATGGCGGCGTTGATGTGCACCACGGTGCCGCCGGCGAAGTCGAGCGCGCCCTTCTGCCACAGCCAGCCCGCTTTCGACGTTTCGGTGGCCAGGGTGGCGGCGTCCTTGATCGCATCAGGACCGGTCCAGAACCAGACCATGTGGGCGACCGGCAGGTAGCCGAAGGTGAACCACAGCACGATGAACAGCAGCACCGCGGTGAACTTGGCGCGCTCGGCAAAGGCGCCGACGATCAGGGCGCAGGTAATGGCCGCGAAGGTGCCCTGGAAGGCCACGTAAATGAACTCCGGAATGACGACGCCCTTGCTGAAGGTGGCCGCGGTGGTAAACGAGGCCTTGGCCGGATCCCAGATGCCGGCCAGGAAGGCACGGTCGAACTTGCCGATGAACGGACTGCCCTCGGTAAACGCCAGCGAGTAGCCGTAGACGCACCAGAGCACGATGATGACGGCGAATATCATGAACACCTGCAGCAGCACCGACAGCATGTTCTTCGAGCGCACCAGGCCGCCGTAGAACAGCGCCAGGCCGGGAATCGTCATCATGATGACCAGGATGGTGGCGACGAACATCCAGGCGGTGTCGCCCTTGTTGGGCGTCGGCGCGGCCGGAGCGGCCGGAGCAGCGGCAGGCGCTTCGGCGGCAACCGCCGGCGCGGCCGGCGGCGGCGCGGCGATCGCCGTGGTCGTTACCGCGGCGATCGCCGAGGCGGCAGGCTG
Source organism: Burkholderiales bacterium (assembly GCA_038248405.1). GTDB lineage: Bacteria > Pseudomonadota > Gammaproteobacteria > Burkholderiales > Burkholderiaceae_D > JAFCUW01. The sequence continues at coordinate 12,790 of JBBRXM010000061.1, read as the reverse complement.
GGTATCGGCCTGCGCGAGGACGACAGGCGCCGCATGGTCGGCGCCGGCATGGCTCGGCGCATCATGCGCACTGGCCGGCGGGACGCCGCTGATGGCGAGCACGACGGCTATCCCGGACAGCCACTTTGTTATATTTTTGTGCATCTGGATTCCCCTTAAAGTGCTTCGTTGCCGGTTTCGCCGGTACGAATACGGACGACCTGCTCGAGGTTGTAGACAAAAATCTTGCCGTCGCCGATCTTGCCGGTGCGCGCCGCTTTTTCGATCGTTTCGATGGCCTGCTCGACGATGGCGTCTTCCACCGCCGCCTCGATCTTGGTCTTGGGCAGGAAGTCGACCACGTACTCGGCGCCGCGGTACAGTTCGGTGTGCCCTTTCTGGCGGCCGAAGCCCTTCACTTCGGTGACGGTGATGCCCTGCACGTTGATCGCCGACAGCGCTTCGCGCACCTCGTCGAGCTTGAACGGTTTGATGATGGCGGTAATGAGTTTCATACTAAGCCTCTTAGAAAGTTTTCGAGACGGTCAGCACGGCGGCGGCCTTGCCGAGGTTCTTGCCGGCCGGGCTGACGTAGGCGCCGGTATCGGCCTTGATCACCGCCAGCGCGACCGAGCAGATGCCGAAGTCCTTGGTCACGCCGACCTTGTAGTCGGTGTACGAGAAGGCGCCGTTGTTGTTGACGCGCTGGTGGCCGGCGTGCAGGTTCAGCACCAGGCCCTTGGCGATGTCGACATTGGCGCCGACGTCGAGGTAGCCGCTGTTCTTGCTGTCGGGCGTGCCGAACAGGTTGGTGGTCGAATGCGAGTACTTGACGTAGCCGGGGCCGTAGCCGACCTGGCCGTAGAGCTCGAAGGTATTGGCGCTGGTGGGCAGGCCGTTCGACGGGTAGAAGTAGTAGAGGCCGCCGACGTCGTAGGTGATGCCGGGCGCGATCTCGCCGCGCTTGCCGCCGTAGATGTCCCACTCGACGTGGCCGTCGCCGCCGGCGTCCTTGGTCCACTTGATGGTCGACAGCCAGGTGCCCACGTACAGCCCGTTGACGTTGTTGACGTAGTCGGCGCCGCCCTGCAGTGCCGGATCGAGGCGCGACTGCGACACGCCGCGGTAGCGGTAGTCGGTGGTGACGGCGGCGTTGAAGGTGACTTCGTCGGCCGGCTTGGCGGCGTCTTGCGCGCGGGCGGCGGGAGCTGCCAGCGAAGCGAGGGCAAGAGTGATCGCGGCGGCGAATTTCAACTGGCTGTGCAGGTTTTTCATGGCGATTCCCTATTGAATTGAACGAATAGTGCTGATGCGGTTTAAAATCCGGCATGCATGACTGCGATGGTCAATTCTTCTTTAGCAGAATGCGTGCCAGCCCGATTTGCCTCGCGATGCTTGTTTTTTGGGCTTTGCGACCCAATTTTGTAATAAACGAACAGTAGTATTTGTGCATTGCACGATCGCCGTTGGCGCCCGCACCGAATTAAGGCCGCGGCGCACTAGAACGGTGCGCGCGCGTGCCCACCACCAGGAACCGACCATGGACATGAACAACTTCTTCAACGACTTGCAGGGCAAGATCAACCAGGCGATCGAGAATTCGCCAGCCAAGGACATTGAAAAGAATGTGAAGGCAATGATGACCCAGGGCTTCTCAAAGCTTGACCTGGTAACGCGCGAAGAGTTCGATATCCAGGCGCAGGTGCTGGCGAAGACGCGCGCCAAGCTGGAAGACCTGGAGGCGCGCATGGCGCTGCTGGAAGCGCGGGTCGGCAGCCCGACCATCATCATGAAGGCCGGCACGGCGGGCGACGCGCCGGTTTGACCGCTTAGTCGTGCTGCGCTGCCGCGTCGAGGGCGGCGGCGCGAAAACGCACTTTATCGGCGCTGCCGGTGCAAGGCCGGTGCAATCGAAATGGCGGCCAGCGCCAGCGCCAGCGGCACGGTCGAGATGAATCCGGCGTAGTGGAAGCCGAGGGCGCCGCCGATGCCGCCAATCAGAAACGATCCGATCAGGGTCGCATGGACGCGCAGCTTGCGCCGGTTCGCGGTCACTGCGACGCGGCCGTCGCCGGGGACGGCGCGGTTCCAGTAGAGCAGCTTGCCTATTTCGATCCCCATGTCCGTGGTTAAGCCGGTCAGGTGCGTCGTGCGGATCTCGGCGCGTGAAATCTTGGTGATCAGGGCGTTCTGCAAGCCCATGGTGAAGCACAGGATGATCACCGCGAAGGAGACGTCGACCAGTTCATGCTTTTGCAGCGTTCCGCCGAATGCGCCGAACACGAGGATCAGGGCCGCTTCGATCAGCAGGGGCACGGCATACACATTGCCGACGTCGGCCCGGCGCAGATAGTTGACCAGGAGCGCAGTGGTCGCCGCGCCGCTGACAAACGCCAGCCAGGAAATGGCGGCGATGCCGGCCAGTTCGAAATTGCGCAGCACCACCTGGTCGGCAAGGGTCGACACCATCCCGGTCATGTGGGAGGTGTACTGGCCGATGGCGAGAAAGCCGCCGGCGTTGAGTGCGCCGGCCACCAGCGTCAGGATGATGCCGATGTGCAGGTCGGCCTGCCGGGTGCGCGGCTTGGCTGTCAAGCCCGACATGTACTGTATTGGCATAACGGTTGCGACTTTCCAGTATCAAATACCAAGTGAGGCCGAAAAGCGCGCTACCGCCGCCTCAGCAGTTTGCCAGCGCCTCCGCCAGCGTCTCGAAGTAGTTTCCCGCACCGGCCGCCTTCAGCACGCCGGCCATTTCCAGCTTGTCGCGCACGCGCTGATTCGCCTCGCACAACATAACATGCACGCCGCGCCGCGTCATTTGCTCAATTGCTTCTTCCAGCGTCTGCAAGCCGGTGATGTCCATGAACGGCACGCGCCGCAGGCGCAGCACCAGCACCCGCGGATCGGTGTGCGTCTGCAGCAGGACGCGCTCGAAGGTTTCCACCGCGGCGAAGAAGAAAGGGCCCTCGATCGCATACACCAGCACGCCGGGCGGCAGCGTCGGCAGTGCCAGGCCGTTCAGTTCGCGCTCGAGGTGGGCGTCCGTCAGCTGCAACACTTCCACCGAACCGGACATCCTGCGCACGAACTGCAGGGTCGCCAGGATCACGCCGATATTGACCGCCACGATCAGGTCGACGAACACGGTAAGCAGGAAGGTGATCAGCAGGATCGCCACGTCGGCGCGCGGGGCGCGGCGCACCATGCGCGCGAAGTGGCCGATCTCGGCCATGTTATAGGCGACGATGAACAGGATCGCGGCCAGCGTGGCGAGCGGGACGTGGACCACCAGCGGCGCCAGCAGCAGCAGGATCAGCAACAGCGTGAGCGCGTGCACGATGCCGGCCAGCGGACTGGTGCCGCCGTTGCGGAAATTGGTGGCGGTGCGGGCAATGGCGCCGGTGGCGGCAAAGCCGCCCAGCAGCGGTGCGGCCATGTTCGCCAGCCCCTGGCCGAGCAATTCCTGGTTCGAATCATGCCTGGTTCCGGCCATGCCGTCGGCGACGACGGCCGACAGCAGCGATTCGATCGCGCCCAGCATCGCGATGGCGAACGCCGGCCCGACCAGCTCGAACACGCGCGCCGCGCTGACCGACGGCAGCCCGAACGAGGGCATCTGCTGCGGAATGCCGCCAAACGCGCTGCCGATGGTGGCGACGCCGGCGAAGTCGAAGCGCGCCTGCAGCAGCGTTGCGACGACCATCGCCACCATCGGTCCCGGGACGCGGCGCAGGCCCGGGATCCGGTCGGAAAACAAGGCCAGTAGCAGGCTCAGCACCGCAATCATGGTCGTCATTACGTGAAACTGCGGCAATGCCAGCAGCAGTCGCCAGGCGCGTTCGTGAAAGTGTGCAGCAGCCACCTCGGGCAGGCCGAAGAAATATTGCCACTGACCGACCCAGATGATCACGCCGATGCCGGCGGTAAAGCCAGCGATGACCGGATCGGGAATGAACTTGATCACCGCGCCCATTTTTGCCAGGCCCATCATCAGCAGCATCAGGCCGGCCATGAAGGAGGCGATTTGCAGGCCGTCGACGCCATACCTGGCGGTGATGCCGGCCAGGATGGCAACGAACGCGCCGGTCGGGCCGGCGATCTGCAGCCGCGTGCCACCCAGCGCGGCCACCACCAGGCCGGCGACGATGGCGGTGTACAGGCCGTGTTCCGGCCGCGCGCCCGAGGCGATGGCGAACGCCATCGACAGCGGCAAGGCGACGACGCCGACGACGACACCGGCGACGACGTTATGCAGGATATGGCCGCGCCTGAAGAGTCCGGCGCGCTGCGCTGCGAGGATGCTGATCATGGACGGCCCCGGTTTCCGGCGAGTGCTACGCCAGCATAAATCAATTATCGCCATTTGCAGCGCAAACCCAACAATATCGGCTGAATATTCGTCAGCGGCCGCGCCGCCAAGCCAAACTCTGGCAGACCGGCTCAGCCGTGCAGTTGCGATCGGTGCGCTTCGCGATAGTTGTCAAATGAATATGCTTGCAATATCCTGCTCTCAGGCGCACGATTCCCTTGCATATTGCACAAAAACCAATTCAAGGAGACAGGTTGTGATCAAAGTTAGCGTGATGTATCCAACTAGCCCGGATGCCCGATTTGACCATGCGTATTACGCAGAGCAGCATATGCCGATGGTGCAAGACCTGTTGAGCGGGTATTGCACGCACTACACCGTCGACCGGGGCATCGCAGGCGGCGCTCCCGGGACGCCAGCGCCTTATATTGCGATGTGCCACCTGTTTTTCGACTCGGTCGAAGCCTTCCAGACCGGCTTCGGTCCGCATGGTAATGCGATCATGGCCGATATTCCCAACTACACGAACCTGTCGCCGGTGATGCAGATCAGTGACGTCATCGTCGGGTAAGCCCCGCCAGAAGGATGGCCAGGACCTTGCGGGGATGATGAATCCACCGGATACACGTTCCCGCCCTCACGGCGCCGGCCTTGCGCCGACCTGCGCGTTTGGTCGCGCTCAATAAGGAATAACAAGGGGCGCTTACTATCTGCCGGGTCGCCGCCAGAACCCGTCAGGAATTCCATGAGCCTTGCCGTATTGCGAAGCCGCGCGCTGGCCGGCATGGAAGCGCCCGCCGTCAGCGTCGAGGTGCATCTGGCTAATGGCTTACCTCAATTTACGATGGTCGGGCTGCCGGAGACCGAGGTGCGCGAGTCGAAGGACCGCGTGCGCGCGGCCTTGCAAAACGCCGGCTTCGACATTCCCAACCGCCGCGTGACGATCAACCTGGCGCCGGCCGACCTGCCGAAGGAGTCAGGCCGCTTCGACCTGCCGATCGCGCTCGGCATCCTGGCCGCCTCCGGCCAGATCCCGGGGAGCGAGCTGGAGGCATACGAATTCGCCGGCGAGCTGTCGCTGTCGGGCGAGCTGCGCCCCATCCGCGGCGCGCTGGCGATGACGTTCGCGATGCACCGTAGCGCCGACCGCGCGGCGCGCGCCTTCATCCTGCCGTCCGCCAACGCCGACGAAGCGGCGCTGGTGGCCGACGCCGAGATCTATCCCGCCGACACGCTGCTACAGGTGTGCGCCCACTTTGCCGCTGCCGACGCCGGCAGCCGGCTGCAGCGCCACCCCCACAAGCCATCCGGCGAGCCGCCTGCCTATCTCGACTTCTCCGACGTCAAGGGCCAGCAGCACGCCAAGCGCGCGATGGAGGTGGCGGCGGCCGGCTCGCACTCGCTGCTGCTGGTCGGTCCTCCCGGCGCCGGCAAGACGATGCTGGCCTCGCGCTTCGTCGGCCTGCTGCCGCCGATGACGGACGAGGAGGCGCTGGAGTCGGCGGCGGTGCAGTCGCTCACGCGCGGCTTTTCCGCGGCCAGCTGGAAGGTCAGGCCGTACCGTAGTCCGCACCACACCTCGTCGGGCGTGGCGCTGGTGGGCGGCGGCAACGTGCCGCGGCCGGGCGAAATCTCGCTGGCGCACTGCGGGGTGTTGTTCCTCGACGAACTGCCCGAATTCGACCGCCGCGTGCTCGAGGTGCTGCGCCAGCCGATGGAGTCGGGCAGCATCACCATTTCGCGCGCGGCGCACCAGGCCGACTTCCCTGCCCGCTTCCAGCTGATCGCGGCGATGAACCCGTGCCCGTGCGGCTACCTCGGCCACGCTTCCGGCAAGTGCCACTGCACAGCGGACGGCATCGCGCGCTACCAGGACCGCATCTCCGGGCCGCTGCTCGACCGCATCGACATGCAGATCGAAGTGGCGGCGATGACGCCGACGACGATGAGCGCGGACGCCGACGGCGAACCGAGCGCGGCGATCGCGGCGCGGGTGGCCAATGCTTTCCACCTGCAGCAGGTGCGCCAGGACAAATCGAACCAGCGCCTGACGACGCGCGAGATCGACCAGCATTGCAAGCTGGACCGCGAGGGTGACAAGCTGCTACGCACGACGATGCTCCATCTGCACTGGTCGGCGCGGGCATATCACCGCGTGCTGAAGGTGGCGCGCACGATCGCCGACCTGGCCGGCACGCAGCGCATTTCCGCGACGCACGTCGCGGAAGCGATCCAGTACCGGCGCAGCCTGCGCGAACGCTGACTGCGGCGGCCATGCGGCGCCACCATGTTATTATTTATGCCAAATTGCATCAATCATATTCCCGACAGGTCGCGCGTTCTCGCGACATCACGAAAGGAACCCGTACAGAAACTAAGCAAACCCAGCGCGTTCATCACATCGGCCATCTGCGCCGGACTTGCCCTTTTCATGTCGGGATGCGGCGGCGGAAGCAATGACGCACACTCGCCTGTGCCCACGCCGCCCCAAAGCGACGGCGAGAACAATCGTAAAAGGACTTGCCCGCCATGCTTACTACATCGACCGATCCCGACCCGATCGAAGCGGAAATCATCGAGGCGTTCAGAGGGCTGGTGGATGCGTCCACGGCCCTGGATGCCGTACGCTATTTGGAGTATTTTGACAAAGAAAAATTTACTGGCTTAGGAGCTGACGGCAAAGCGTGGCATTCCATACGAAATCTGGAGGAGGTCGTCGCGCCAGGATTTTCAGCGGTGGAAAAAATAGTTTCGCTGGAATTTTTCAACGTGAAGGTAACCGTCATAAACGAGTCGACCGCTATTTTGGTGAATGAATACAAACAGACGATTCTCCTCAAGAACGAAACCATCGTGAGGCAGGCCGGCGGTGGAACTCAAGTCTGGTCGCGCTCTGAGGACGCATGGAAACTCGTTAGCATCTCGGCGAGCGACGCCAGTGACAGGGACGAAGCCGTCTTCTGAACGTAACGGCACACAGGCGCTGCCTCGCCGGCGCAGCGTCGTAAAGTAGCGTGGCAACACCGCTCCTGCTACCATCTGGGCATGCGACATTCCCTGATCAAATCACTACTCCTGCCCGTGCTCGCCGCCAGCCTGCTGGCCGCGTGCTCGCCTTCCTATAACTGGCGCGACTACAGCAGCCAGGACGCGCCCTTCCGCGTGATGTTCCCGGATAAGCCGGCCGTCCACAAGCGCAAGATCGACATCGACGGCATGCCGGTCGAAATGACGATGACGGCGGTCGACGTCGACGGCACCACCTATGCCGTCGGCAGCGCCGAGGCGCCCGACGCCGCCAAGGCACAGGCGGCGCTGTCGGCTATGAAGACGGCGCTGGTGCGCAATATCGGCGCCACCGTCACCAGCGAAAAGGTCACCGCCGGGGCCACCGCGGGCAGCGCCGGCAGCACGCAGCGTTCGTCGATCGACATCGAGGCGGCCGGCGTGCAGAACGGCACACCGATGAAGCTGGTAGGCCACTTCGAGTCGCGCGACAAGCGCTTCTATCAGGTGATTGTCATGGGCAAGGAAAAAGCCATGTCGCAGGAACGCACCGACCAGTTCATCTCGTCTTTCAAATTGCTCTGACACCAGCTCCTGACGGCGCCCCATGCGGGCGCGCGCTCGCCCTTTTTTTCCGATCGGATAGCAGATGACCCTCGATGTGACGCCAGCACTGCAGCTTACGGCTTTGACCAAACACTTCGGCCGGCCCGCGGTCGACCAGCTCGACCTGACCGTGCGGCGCGGCGAACTGTATGCATTGCTGGGGCCGAACGGCGCCGGCAAGACGACCACGCTGCGCATGGTCGCCGGCCTGCTGGCGCCGGACGCCGGCAAGGTCGAGGTCTTCGGCATCGACCTCGCGCAGGACCCGGCCGGCGCCAAGCAGGCGATGGCCTATCTGCCGGACGACCCGATGCTGTACGCGAAGCTCAAGCCGACCGAATACCTGGAGTTCATCGCCGGCCTGTGGGGCATTTCCGCGGCCGATGCGGAACCGCGCGCGCGCCGCCTGCTCGAGTGGCTCGACCTGACCAAACATTCCCATGAACTGACCGAGGGATTTTCACGCGGCATGAAGCAAAAACTGGCGCTGGCCGGCGCGCTGATCCACGAGCCGCAGCTGCTGATCCTCGACGAGCCGCTCACGGGCCTGGATGCGGCGGCGGCGCGCCAGGTCAAGGACCTGCTGCAGGACCATGTCAATGGCGGCGGCACCGTGATCCTCACCACCCATATCCTCGAGGTGGCCGAAAGGATGGCGCAGCGCATCGGCATCATCCAGCATGGCAAGCTGATCGCCCAGGGCACGCTCGACGAGCTGCGCGGCCAGGCCGGCGGCGCCACCCTCGAAGACGTGTTCCTGCAACTGACGGGGCAGCCATGACGGCGCGCGCGGGCAGCGCACTGTGGCTGCTCAGGCACGAAGTGCGCTTGCTGTATTTCGGCGCCGGCTTCGGCTCGAAAAAAGGCGTGGCCATCCGCGGCATGAGCAAGAAGTCGATCGCCGTCTGGGTAGCGATGACGGTGGCGATGCACGTGCTGGCTTTTTTCCTGATGCGAAAGCTGCCCGAGGGCAGCGTGGCAGTGCCGCACGTGCTCATCATGGTCCTGACCGCGGCGTTCCTGATGCTGGGAACGCTGATGCTGGCGCAGGGCCTGAAGGCGAGCGTGGAAGTGTTGTTCGAACGGGGCGACATGGACCTGCTGCTGTCGTCGCCGCTGTCCTCGCGCAGCATCTTCATCGTCCGCCTGGCCGGCATCGTGGTCGGCGTCGCCAGCGTATTCCTGTTCTTCCTGACGCCGTTTGCCCACGCCGGCCTGGTGCTTGGCCATGTCCGCTGGCTCGGCATCTATCCGGTCGTGCTCGGCGCTGCGGTGATCGCGGCATCGCTGTCGATGCTCGTCACGCTCGGCCTGGTCAGGGTGCTGGGCGTTCGGCGCACGCGGGTGGCCGCGCAAATCCTCGGTGCATTGTCCGGTGCGATGATCTTCCTGACCTCGCAGGTGTTCGCGCACAGCTCGCAAGATTTCAAGGCCAGCGTCGGTGCCTGGTTTGCACCGCTGCTGGCGCCCGGCGCGGCGCTGAGTCCGGACAGCCTGGTGTGGCTGCCGGGCCAGGCGGTGATCGGCCAGCCCGGCCCGCTGCTGGCGTTGAGCCTGGTCGCGGTGGCCATGTTCGCGCTGACGGTCCGCTTTACCCATCGCTTCTTCGTGCACGGCGTCCAGCAGGCAGTGAGCATGGTGCGTACGGCGTCGGCGCCGGCCGGCGGCCAGGGCTACAACTTCCAGCGCAGCCTGACCCGCGTCATCATTCTCAAGGAGTGGCGGCTGATCGCGCGCGACCCGCAGCTGATCTCCCAGGTGCTGTTGCAGCTGCTTTACATGTTGCCGATGTTCTTCATACTGTTCTTCAAAGGCGGCGGCTCGCAGCTGCCCGGCCTGGGCGCCGGCCTGACCTTCCTGTGCGGCTCGCTGACGGCGGCGCTGGCGTGGATCGTCATTTCCGCCGAGGATGCCCCTGACCTGCTGCGCGCCGCGCCGTCGGGCATGCGGACGATCCGCCGCGCCAAGCTTGCGGCGGTAACGCTGCCGGCACTGGCGCTGGTGGCCGCGCCGCTTGGGTGGCTGCTGCTGCACGATCCGCGCGCCGGCGCGATCATCATGTTGACCGTGATCGCGTCGGTAGCGGCATCGGCGACGATCGCGATGTGGTGCAGCCGCCCTGCCGCGCGCGGCGACTTCAAGACGCGCGCCAAAGGTAACATGCTGAGCAATACACTCGAGACGCTCAACGGCTTCGTCTGGGCCGGCATCACATTCATGCTGCTGCTCAGCTGGAAGCCGGGCTCATCGACATGGATGCTGCTGGGCCTCGGCGGGCTGTTCGCTGCAGCCGCCGGCATCCTGCTTTTCGGCTGGATCGGCCGCAAGCGGGATGATTAAGGGCGCGCTACCCACGCGTGCGGGGTGACCGGAACGGAGAGACGTGTTATCGTTTCGTCATTACAGTACACACTTAGAAAGTTCTTCATGTTAATCACGTTTACATCCAAAGCAGCAGCCGAAGTCACCATGTACAAGGAACACGCCAAGCGCATGCTCGACCTGCTCGGAAAAGACGTCAATCGCGGCGTCATCACCGCGGCCGAGGCACCGCGCGCGGTCGAAGTGCTGGAGAAAGAAATCGCCGAATCGCGCAAGCACCAGGCATCCGACGACGTCCAGCGCGATGTGCACGCGCACCACGGCGAGGTCAGCGAAGATACCGATCACGAAGGCATGGAAGTGGTCAGCTTTGCCACGCGGGCCTACCCCCTGCTCGAGATGTTGCGGGCGGCGCGAGACGGCGGGAACGACGTCCTCTGGGGCGTGTAATGACTCAACTGGTGGCCCTGCAGAGCCACCAGATCAGTGCCGCCGACGGCACGCTGCTGTACGTCACCGATTACCTGCTGCCGGCATCGCAGGCACGGGGCAGTGTCGTGCTGATGCACGGCCTGGGCGAACACAGCGGCCGCTACCGGCACGTCGCCGCCTTCTTCAACGAATGCGGTTTCTCGGCGCGTTGTTATGACCACCGGGGACATGGCCGTTCACAAGGCAAACGCGGCGACGTCATCCATGGCGATCCGATGCTGCAGGATGCCGAAATCATCATTGACGATTTTGCGGCGCGCTTTTCAGAGTCGCCGTTTCTGTTCGGCCATAGCATGGGCGGCCTGTTCGCGGCGCGCTTTGCCCTGGCGAAGCTGTCGCCGCTGCGCGGACTGATCCTGTCGTCGCCGGCGCTGGCGCTGCGCGTTACGCCGCTCGAACTGAAGCTGCTGGCGGTGATGGAAATCCTGGCGCCGGCTCTGGCGCTGCCGAGCGGCTTGAAGGCAAAATACCTGTCGCACGATGCCAAGGCCGTCGACGCCTACAAGAACGATCCCCTCGTGCACGGCAAGATCAGCGCGCGCCTGCTGCGCTCGATGCTCTCTTCAGTCGATTATTGCGCGGCGCACGCCGGCGCCCTCTCCATTCCCACCTTGATGCTGGTTGCTGGCGACGACCGTCTGGTCGATCCCGAAGGCGCCAGACGCTTCTTCGCCAAGTTGCCGCAAGGCCTGGCGCAGCTGCACGTGTACGACGCCATGTACCACGAGATCTTCAACGAAGTCGACGCGGAGCGCCCGTTCGCCGCCCTCGAAGCGTGGCTGGAGCAGATGCAGCTGGCGCGCCGGCATCGCTGAGCCACTGGCAAACGTCAGGCTTGCGCCGCCAGCTTGGGCGAACTGCCCGGGCCTCAGCTTTCAGTGCGAAATATATCCAGATGCCGCCCGCCAAATCCATCGCCCCGAAGAGCGCGATGATCGGGCTGGCGAGACCGGCGAGGGCAAACAGGACGAGCAGTACGAAGACGGAGAAGCGCGCATAGACCGAGGCTTCCAGAAACGGCCTGTCCTCGGCGCAGAACCACGCATACACGCCAATCATGAGTACGAGAACGCCCCGACACCATACCCTACGCGGCACACGTGGCTCCAATTAATTTCGGGCCCATGGTCCTTCTATCGGGAGCGTTGTCCGACTATAGTTGCCGAGTGCAACTAAATCATTAACCGGAGCCACCCATGCTTGAAATTCGACCGAACTGCGAACACTGCGGCAAAGACCTCCCCCCAAATACAACCGAGGCGATGATCTGCAGTTTCGAATGCACGTTCTGCCGCAACTGCGTCGACACTGTACTGGAAAACGTCTGCCCCACTTGCGGCGGCGGCTTTTGCATGCGACCAATTCGTCCGGCGGCAATCTGGAACCACGGCTTGTCGCTGACCAAGTACCCCGCCAGCACAAAGGCCGTCCGCAAGCCGGTCGATTTCGATACCCAACGAGCATTCAACAAAACGCTGAAGGACATCGCGCCTGAGCGGCGCTAAATCTCCCTCGTCGAATACAGGAACTAGACGCTATGGTCGACTCGCTAGAAGCGGTCCTTTTATTTTCGTATGGGACGCTACAGGACAAATCCGTGCAGGTTGCTAACTTTGGACGCGAACTAGCAGGACGTCCCGACGCCCTGCTCGGCTATGCAAGCTCATTTGTGGAAATAGATGATCCTCACGTGGTAGCCATCAGCGGTAAAACGCACCATCCCATTGTTCAGCCAAGTTCAAATCCCGGGGATGAAGTCGCCGGCACTGTCTTCGAGATCACCCCTCAGGAGTTGCTGGCTGCGGATAGCTATGAAGTGTCCGACTACAAGCGTACTGCCGCGGCCTTGCGGTCTGGCGTGCGCGCCTGGGTCTACGTACTGGCGTGAGCACGCAGTGCGACGCGGCCTGGCGCCGAGCACAAACCATCAGACGAAAAAAAACCCAGCATCTCTGCTGGGTTTCTTCTTTATAACTAGCCTGACGATAACCTACTTTCACACTGGTTGCAGCACTATCATCGGCGTAATATCGTTTCACGGTCCTGTTCGGGATGGGAAGGGGTGGTACCGAT
>JBBRXM010000060.1:0-29275 GCA_038248405.1 Burkholderiales bacterium | reverse complement strand
GGGGGGGGGGCGGTTTCAATTGGGGGGCCCCACTAATATCTTCCTCGTCCTCGCTTGCGCGCGCCCCACGGCTCTTAGACCAGGCCTTCGAACATCAACACGTCGACCATGTCGCCGGCTGCCACGTTACCCTGCTCGTCGTGCAGCACCACCATGCAGTTCGCCTCCGACATCGACCGCAAGATGCCCGAGCCTTGCGAGCCGGTGATGGCCACCTGCTGCACGCCGTCCGCATCCTGCGACAGGACGCCGCGCTGGTATTCGGTGCGGCCGGGCTTCTTGCGGATCGCGCCAGCGGACTTGACGCGCAGCAGCGGCAGCTTCGCCTCGGCACCCATCATGTGCAGCAGCGCGTCGCGCGCGAAGAAGTAGAACGACACCATCACCGCCACCGGATTGCCGGGCAGCCCGAACAGGAAGGCGCTCTTGCCGTTGGAGGTGATCTGGCCGAAGGCGAGCGGGCGCCCCGGACGCATGCCGATCTTCCAGAACGTGACGTCGCCCAGCCGCGCCATGATCTCGCGCGTGTAATCGGCCGCGCCCACCGACACCCCACCGGAGGTGATGATGGCGTCGACGTTCTCGCAGGCGTTGCGCAGCGCTTCTTCCAGCGCCAGCGGGTCGTCCTTGACGATGCCCATGTCGACGATGTCGCAGCCCAGGCGCGTGAGCATGCCGTACAGCGTGTAGCGGTTGCTGTCGTAGACGCAGCCGGCGTCGAGCGTCTCGCCGATCGAGCGCAACTCGTCGCCGGTGGAGAAGAAGGCGACGCGCAGGCGCCGCTGCACCGGCACATCGGCGATGCCGAGCGAGGCCAGCAAGCCCAGGTCGGCCGGACGGAGGATCTTGCCCTTTTTGAGCGCGGCGCTGCCGGCCATCAGGTCTTCGCCGGCGAAGCGGCGGTTGTCGCCGGTGCGGATGGCGCCGGCGTCGATGGTGATGTCGGCCTCGCCGATGGACGCCACGTGCTCCTGCGGAATAACGCTGTCGCAGCCGGCCGGCATGACGCCGCCGGTCATGATGCGCACGCACTCGCCGGGCGCCGGCAGCGCGGTCGAGGGCCGGCCGGCGTAGATGGTGTCGATGACCTTGAGCGTGGTGGGGCCGTCCTCGCGCAGGTCGGCGCCGCGCAGCGCGTAGCCGTCCATCGCCGAATTGTCGTGCGCCGGCACGCTGATGGGCGAGACGATATCGGCCGCCAGCACGCGGTCCAGCGCTGAGCGCAGGGCGACCTTTTCCACCGAGCGGATCGGCGTGACGAAGTCGCCGATGATGCGCTGCGCGTGGCGCACCGGCAGCGCTTCCGGGTCGTAATCGGACAGGCAACTGGTGACGTCTTGCAGGCGCCTGGGCGCGCGCGCCGAGTCGAGGCTGTGCAGCTCGTCGAGCGTGTTGATGTTGCGGAAGGCGTCGCTGTCGTCGAACAGCACTTCGGCCACTTTCAGGTCGGCGTACCAGCCGTCCATCTTGCGCCCGCCCTCGGCCAGGTAACGCTCGAGCACCGGCAGCAGGCGCGTTTTGACGAGGCAGAAGACCGGGTGCGGCTGGCGGCGCATGCCCGCTTCCTGCGTCACCGCCAGCGCGACGTCGGCGCCTTGCGACTGCAGCGCGTGGAACAGGCGCGCGGCCAGGTCGCGCGGCAGGAAGGGCGAGTCGCAGGGCGCCGTGATCAGATAGGCGGTGCTGCAGTGGCGCATGCCTGCTTCGAGGCCGGCCAGCGGGCCGGCGAAGCCGGTTGTTTCGTCGGGCCACACGGGCGCGCCGAAGGCGGCATAGGCCGACAGGTTCTGGTTGGCGTTGATGGCGATGGCGCCCACCTGCGGCGCCAGCCGCTCGAGCACGTGCTGGACCATCGTGCTGCCGCGGAACGGCTGCAGGCCCTTGTCGACATGGCCCATGCGCGAGCCGCGTCCTCCCGCCAGGATCAGTGCGCTGATCTGTTCATTTTTCTTCATGCTCGATTATCCGCCGATGTAGGACATTTCGACCCGCTTGGGGCCGCGCTCGATGCCAGTGGTGTTGATGGTGCGGGTGTCGGAGTAGCGGTCGGTGCGCGCACGCCACAGCTGGGCGACGGCGCTGGAAATCTGCTCGTCGCTGCGGCCCTCGCGCAGCAGCGCGCGCAAGTCGTGGCCGCGGGTGGCGAACAGGCAGGTGTAGAGCTGCCCCTCGGTGGAGAGGCGCGCGCGCGTGCAGTCCTTGCAGAACGACTGGGTGACGCTGGAGATCATGCCCACTTCGCCGCTGCCGTCGAGGTAGCGCCAGCGCGCCGCCGTTTCGCCGGCGTAGTTGGCGTCCACCGGCGCCAGTGGCATCTCCGCCGAGATGCGCCGCACCACTTCGGCCGACGGGATCACTTCGGCCATGTTCCAGCCGTTGGAGGCGCCGACGTCCATGTACTCGATGAAGCGCAGGATGTACGGCGTGTCCTTGAAGTGGCGCGCCATCGGCACGATTTCCTGGTCGTTCATGCCGGCCTTGACGACCATGTTGATCTTGACCGGCCCCAGGCCCGCCTGGTGCGCCGCGTCGATCCCGCGCAGCACGTCGGCGACCGCGAAGTCGACATCGTTCATGCGCTTGAAGGTGGCGTCGTCGAGCGAGTCGAGCGAGACGGTGACGCGGTTCAGGCCAGCATCCCTGAGCGACTGTGCCTTGCGCGCCAGCAGCGAACCGTTGGTAGTGAGCGTGAGGTCGAGCGAGCGACCGCTGGGTGTGCGGAGGCCGGCGAGCATGCCGACCAGCCGCTCGAGGTTCTTGCGCAGCAGCGGCTCGCCGCCGGTCAGCCGGATCTTCTCGACGACGTGGGCGACGAAAATGGCGGCGACACGGGTGATTTCCTCGAACGAGAGCAGCGAACTGTGCGGCAGGTAGGCGTAGTCCTTGTCGAACACTTCCTTGGGCATGCAGTAGACGCAGCGGAAATTGCAGCGGTCGGTGACGGAGATGCGCAGGTCGTGCAGCGGGCGCGCGAGGGCGTCGTCCACGCGGCCGGTGGGCGCCTCGAGGACGGTGGGAACGACGAGCTGCGGCCTGCGCGCGTCGCCCAGCATGATGATTTTTTCAGCCATGCCAGTACGATAGCACGAGGCCGGCGAGCGCACAGGCGAAGATCAATTTGATGGCGCCGGCCCGGTAGCGAAACAGGGCGACGCAGGCGGCGGCGGTGATGGCGATGGCCGCGAAGTCGACGTGCCCGTTCCTCAAAAATACGTGCTGGCCGAAGAGCAGGGCGAGGGTGACGATGACGCCCACCACGGCGGCCGAAATGGCCGTCAGCGGCGCCGTCATGCGGACGTTGCCGCGGGTCGATTCGACCAGCGGGCCGCCGGCCAGGATGAAGATGAACGAGGGCAGGAAGGTGAACAGCGTCGCCACGCAGGCGCCGGCAACGCCCGCCAGCAGAGGCGACCAGGGGCCGGACAGGGCCTCGCTCCAGGCGCCGACGAAGCCGACGAAGGCGACGATCATGATCAGGGGGCCGGGCGTGGTTTCGCCGAGCGCGAGGCCGTCGATCATCTGCGGGCCGGTCAGCCAGTGGTAGTGTTCGACGCCGCCCTGGTAGACGTAGGGCAGCACGGCGTAGGCGCCGCCGAAGGTCATCAGGGCGGCCTTGGTGAAGAACCAGCCCATCGCCGGCAATATCGCGCCGGCGCCGAAGCGCGCCGCCAGCAGCAGCCAGGCGCCGGCGCCGATGGCAAGCCCGGTCACGATCACGCGGGCAAAGCGCGGCCAGCTGAAGCTGGCGTGGGCCGGCGTGGCGGTGTCGTCGTCGATCAGCGCGAGGCCGTAGGAGGCGTGGCTGCCGGCGTGGCCGCCGCCGACCTGGAAGTAGCGCGGCCACCAGCGCCCGCCTGCCAGGCCGGCGACTGCGGCGCCCAGCACCACCAGCGGGAATGGCACGCTGAAAAAGGCAATGGCGACGAAGGCGGCAAGGGCGATCGTCACCAGCACGGCGTTCTTGAGCGTGCGGCTGCCGATCCGCCAGGCGGCGGCCAACACCAGGGCGACCACCGCCGGCTTGATGCCGTACAGGACGCCGGCGACGGCGGGCACGCTGCCGTATTGCATGTATATATACGAGAGCGCGATCAGGATCAGCAGCGAGGGCAGCACGAACAGCACGCCGGCGACGATGGCGCCGCGGGTCTTGTGCATCAGCCAGCCGATGTAGACGGCCAGCTGGGTCGCCTCCGGGCCCGGCAGCAGCATGCAGTAGTTCAGGGCGTGCAGGAAGCGCTGCTCGGAGATCCAGCGGCGCCGCTCGACCAGTTCGCTGTGCATCAGGGCGATCTGGCCGGCCGGGCCGCCGAAGCTGATGAAGCCGAGCTTGAACCAGTACCAGAAGGCTTGGCGCAGGGTCACGGGGGCGGGGCGGGTGGTAGGTGGCAGGGTCATGGCATTGCAGGGTTGCTACGTAATTGGGTCCCCGCATGCGCGAGGAGTCGTTTCTGCCAATGGCAGGAACGACGGTCTTTAGGCTGGCGGCTGAAACACGTCGTCCTCGCGAACGCGGGGACCCCATTCCGGTGCGCAGCCACGAGCGAAAAAAAGGGAAGCACGCGGCTTCCCTTTTTCATCCAGCGAACTACACGCCCATTACTGGCGGGTGGTATCGATCTGGATCAGCGGCTCGTCCACTTGCGGTGGCAGCGGCTTGCGCTCGCGCGGTACGCGTACCGGCGGCGCAGCCTTTGCAGCCGCTTCCTGGGCAGCGCGCAGCTTCTCAGGGTCGGTCGCTGCCAGGGTCAGGCCTGCGGAACCGAGCAACTCTTTCAAGTCGGCAACCGGCGCTGCTGGTGCTGGTGCCGCAGGTGCGACCGGCGCTGGCGCCTGCTCCACCACCGGCTCCGGCTCGGCAACTGCTTCCGGCATCGTTTGCACGGCAACCGACTCAGGCACGACGCGCTCTTCCACGACAGGCTCGACAGCTGCAGGCTCAGCGGCGACCGGCTCGGCAGCAGCCGGCTCGGCCACCACCGGTGCTGCCGGCGTGAACATCGTTTCCGGCATCAGTGCCGGCTCGGCCGCCATGGGCTCGGCCACGACAGGCGCTTCGACGGCGACAGGCTCCGGCTCGACCGCGATAGGCTCGGCAAAGGCTGCAGCGACAGGCTCAGGAGCCGGCGCGGCGGCTACCGGCGCCGCTTCGACAGGCTCGGTCACCACGTATTCCGACACCGGCACCGGCGCCGCAGCGATTTCCTGGTCGGCGACCGGGGTGAAGGCGACCGTCGTTGCCGGCGCTTCTTCTCCCTCGTGTTCGCCTGCCTCGTTCTCGCCGCCTTCACCGAGCTCGCGCTCGCGGCGGTTGCGGTTGCGGCCGCCACGACGACGACGGCGGCGCGGCTCGTCGCCACCGGCTTCGACTTCGATTTCTTCACCGTTCGGGCCGATGGTGGTGATGGTCTTGACCACTTGCTCGGTGACGTTGTGCTCGCCGTCCGGGCCGACGGTGGTGACCGATACCGACGACGCCATCACTTCTTCGGTGACGATGACGTCTTCAGCCTTCGATTCCGTCACGACGGCGCGGTAGTCGGCGCGTTCGCGCGGCGGACGGGCGGCGCGCTCGGCACGCTCGGGACGCTCGCCGCGTTCGGCGCGCGGTGCGGCCGGCGCAGCGGCTTCGGCCTGCTCGCGCGGCTCGCGTGGCTCACGCGGCGGGCGCGGCGGGCGCGGTGGACGGGCGGCGCGGGTCTCGGCGTCGGCCGCTTTCACGGTCTCGTCGGCCGGGCCTGGCTTGGCGCCTGGCTCGCGCTCTTCACGGCCAGCCTGCTTGCCGCCACGGCTACGGCCGCGCGGGCCGCCACGACCGTTACGGTCGCCGCCACGGTCAGGCGTTGCCGCCGGCCTGGCGGGCGCCGCCACCGGGGCAGGGGCAGCCGCCGGCGTCGCTTTCTTGCCCATGAAGAAGTTGATGATCTTGTCGAGGAAGCTTTCTTCGACTGGCGCGACCGGCGTCGGCGCAACGACGGCCGGCTTGACCGGCTCGCTGCGGTCGACCATCGGCGCAGGCTGGGCCGGGGTGATCGTCTTGACGACGGCTTCCTGGCGCGGCTTGGCTTCTTCCTTCTGGCGCTTGCTGTAGGCCATGTCGGTATCGGCCTGCTCGGCGAGCGTGTAGCTGGCCTGGCTGTCTTCGAGGCGCGGATCGTCGTGCTTGATGCGCTCGAGCTTGTAGTGCGGGGTGTCGAGGTGCTTGTTCGGGATCAGGATGACGCCGATGCGGTGGCGATTCTCGATCTTGAGCACTTCGCCGCGCTTCTCGTTGAGCAGGAAAGCGGCGACGTCGACCGGTACCTGGACGTGGATGGTGGCCGAGTTTTCCTTCATCGCCTCTTCCTGGATGATGCGCAGGACTTGCAGGGCGGACGATTCGGTGTCGCGGATGTGGCCGGTGCCGGAGCAGCGCGGGCAGGTCACGTGGCTGCCTTCGGACAGCGACGGACGCAGGCGCTGGCGCGACAGTTCCATCAGGCCGAAGCGGGAGATCTTGCCCATCTGGACGCGGGCGCGGTCGTGGTGCAGCGCGTCTTTCAGGCGCGTTTCCACTTCGCGCTGGTTCTTCGCCACTTCCATGTCGATGAAGTCGATGACGATCAGGCCGCCCAGGTCGCGCAGGCGCAACTGGCGGGCCACTTCTTCGGCCGCTTCGCAGTTGGTGTTAAATGCGGTGGTCTCGATGTCGGAGCCGCGGGTGGCGCGGGCCGAGTTGACGTCGACCGATACCAGCGCTTCGGTGTGGTCGATGACGATGGCGCCGCCGGAAGGCAACGGCACCGTGCGCGAATACGCGGTTTCGATCTGGTGTTCGATCTGGAAGCGGGAGAACAGCGGCACGTCGTCGCTGTAGCGCTTGACGCGGTGCACCATGTCGGGCATCACGTGGCTCATGAACTGATGCGCCTGCTCGTAGATGTCGTCGGTGTCGATCAGGATTTCGCCGATGTCCGGCTGGAAGTAGTCGCGGATGGCGCGGATGACGAGCGAGGATTCCTGGTAGATCAGGAAAGCGCCGCTGCCCTGCTTGCCGGCGCCTTCGATCGCGCGCCACAGCTGCATCAGGTAGTTCAGGTCCCACTGCAGTTCTTCGACGTTGCGGCCGATGCCGGCGGTGCGGGCAATGACCGACATGCCTTGCGGCAGGTCCAGCTTGTCCATCGTTTCGCGCAGTTCCTGACGCTCTTCGCCTTCGACCCGGCGCGACACGCCGCCGCCGCGCGGGTTGTTCGGCATCAGGACCAAGTAGCGGCCGGCCAGCGACACGAACGAGGTCAGCGCCGCGCCCTTGTTGCCGCGCTCTTCTTTTTCGACCTGGACCATGATTTCCTGGCCTTCGCGCAGCGCTTCCTTGACCGAAGCGGTACGGACGTCGACGCCTTCGCGGAAGTAGGTGCGGGCCACTTCCTTGAACGGCAGGAAGCCGTGGCGGTCTTCGCCGTAGCTGACGAAGCAGGCTTCGAGCGAAGGCTCGATGCGGGTGATGACACCTTTGTAGATGTTCGACTTGCGCTGTTCGCGCCCTGCGCTTTCGATATCGATGTCGATCAGTTTCTGACCGTCGACAATCGCTACGCGCAGCTCTTCTTGCTGCGTAGCATTAAACAACATGCGTTTCATTTTTATAAACTCCGCGGCCCGGGGGCCGATCTAGGCCGCTTTGTCAGGGCGGCACAATGTACACGGGAAGCACGCGGGAACGGGGAGTTGGAGGGTGGGTATGCCTTGACGTACGACGCAGCAACGACAGGCGTTGCGGCCGCAACGGGGCGCGGTGGGGTCGATCGACATGCCGAGTGCACGCATCACCTGCAACTTACCTGTTGCTGCCCGGTCGAACCGGGGCACAGGGGCCAGGCGGTGAGCAAATCAACGAGCCAAACCGTAGCCAGCGACCATACCAAGACTTCGAACCACCGGCGGATGGATCCGCCATTATTCTCAAGCCTTCGGGATGAGGCTTACATCGGGTCGGGCGAAAACGACAAGCGTTATCGACGCCATCAACCGGCGAGCTGGCCGCGGGGCGCAGCTTGCCGGTACTTATCCTTACAATTCCAAACAATCCGAACTGGCACCCATGCGCGTTATCCGATTACAACAACGGTGCAACCTTGATTCGCGCAGGGATGTGCGTACACGTTTTTCCATCGAATTTGCAATTTGGCGGGGCCGATGGAGACGCCCCTGTGTAAAATATCGTTTTAATTCTTACACCAGCAGAGGTTTGACCGCCGCCTGTCGATTATATATTCAAAATGAAGGACTTAGAGAGAATTTCTGGGAAGACAGAACAAATGAAGATGCAAAGCGATGTTGTTCCCCCTTCATCACCGACAGCGCTGCAAGCCCAGTTCGTGACAATCACGGAAGAAGAAGCCGGACAGCGCATCGATAACTACCTGCTGCGCGTCTGCAAGGGCGTCCCCAAGAGCCACATATACCGCATTTTGCGCTCCGGCGAAGTGCGCGTGAATAAGGGGCGTATCGACCAGCTGTACCGGCTCGTCGAAGGCGACCTGGTGCGCATTCCGCCGGTGCGGGTGGCCGAGAAATCGAACGCCGCGGTGCCGGGCGCCGAATTCACCATCCTGTTCGAGGACGCCCACCTGCTGGTCATCGACAAGCCGTGCGGCACCGCCGTGCATGGCGGCTCGGGCGTGTCGTTCGGCGTCATCGAGCAGCTGCGCGCGTCGCGCCCGGACGCCAAGTTCCTGGAACTGGTGCATCGCCTCGACCGCGAAACGTCCGGCGTGCTGATGCTGGCGAAAAAACGCTCGGCATTGACCAACCTGCACGAGCAGATGCGCGACGGCCTCACCGACAAGCGCTACCTGACGGCGGTCGGCGGCGACTGGAAGAACGCGCGCCAGCACGTCAAGCTGCCGCTGCACAAGTACACCACCGCCGAAGGGGAGCGCCGCGTGTGCGTGCAGGCCGGCGGGATGGAATCGCACACCGTCTTCACGCTGCTGCGCAAATGGCAGAACTTTGCCCTGCTGGAAGCGGAACTGAAGACCGGGCGCACGCACCAGATCCGCGTTCATCTGGCTTCGTCGGGCTTTCCCATCCTTGGCGACGACAAATACGGCGATTTCGCGCTCAACCGGGTGCTGCTCAAAGCCGACCAGACGCGCGGGGCGCTCAAGCGCATGTTTCTGCACGCGCATCAAATCACCTTCACCCACCCCGAAACCGGCAAGCGGCAGACGATAAATGCGCCGCTGCCGGCAGAGTGCGACCGTTTCTTGGTAAGCTTGGGGAAACCGCAAAATATTGCACCGCGATAATCTCGCGACACCGACAACCCAGGAAGGAGCCGGCCGCCACAAGCAGCCGGAACACATGGCACGAAAGCAATTTGACCTGATCGTTTTCGATTGGGATGGCACCCTGATGGACAGCACATCGACGATCGTCAGGAGTATCCAGTGCGCCGCGCGCGACCTCGGCTTGCCGATCCCGCGCGACGAGGACGCCTCGCACGTGATCGGCCTCGGCCTGCACGAAGCGATGCAGGCAGTGATGCCCAATATCGAGCCGTCGTGGTATCCGAAGATGGTCGAGCGTTACCGCTACCATTTCCTGTTGAAGGATCCGGAACTGGTGCTGTTCGACGGCGTTCGCGAGATGTTGAACGAACTTTCCCAAGACGGATACTTCCTGGCAGTGGCCACCGGCAAAAGCCGGGTCGGCCTGAACCGCGCCCTCAACGCAGTCGGGCTGCTGTCGCTGTTCGATGCTACCCGCTGCGCCGACGAAACGTTTTCCAAGCCGCATCCGGCGATGCTGCACGAACTGACGCGCGAGCTGGGCCAGGACCTGCGGCGCACGGTGATGATCGGCGACACCACCCACGACCTGCTGATGGCCAATAATGCCGGCGCGACCGGTGTTGCCGTAGAATATGGCGCGCACCCGGTCGATCAGTTGCTGGTTTGCCAACCGCTGTACTCGGCGCAAACGGTGGGCCAGCTGCACGAGTGGCTCAGCGGTAACGCCTGATGAGCGAAGCGGCCGCCGTGCTGGTATGCGCTTCCGGCGCCGTGTCCGAAGGCGGGCGCGGCGTGCGCTTCGCAGTGACGGCGTTCGGCGACGCCGCCACCGGCTTCGTGGTGCGCTACGACGGCAAGGTGTATGGCTACCTGAACCGCTGCGCGCACGTCCCGATCGAACTGGACTGGAGCGAGGGCGAGTTCTTCGAGTCGAGCGGGCTGTACCTGATGTGCTCGACGCACGGCGCCATTTACGTGCCCGAGACGGGAAAGTGCGCCGGCGGACCGTGCAAGGGCGGCCGCCTGCGCCCGATCGCCGTACATGAAGAAGACGAGCAGATTTACTGGCAGCCGGACGAGTTCGTCAAGCCGCCGCCACCACCACCGCAACTTAACAACGCCGACAACGACGATCTATGAGCGACAACACAAGCACCACCACCACGGCCAGCGAGCCGACCCCGGCAGTTCTGCCGATCAATGCCAACTGGGAACGCGAAACGCTGGAGAAGCTGCTGTTTGCCACCGTCAAGGAGCAACGCGCGGCGCGCCGCTGGGGCATCTTCTTCAAGCTGCTGGTGCTGGGCGCGATCTGCTTTTCGCTGTGGGCGTATTTTGATTTCACCACCGGTTCGGACATCGAGGCGCTGGGCAAGCACACCGCCCTGATCGAGATCGACGGCAGCATCGAGTCAGAAGGCAGCGGCTCGGCCGACTCGGTCATTCCCTCGCTGAACAAGGCGTTTTCCGACGCCGGCTCGGTGGCCATCGTGCTGCGCATTAACAGCCCGGGCGGCAGCCCGGTCCAGGCCGGCATGATCGTCGACGAGATCCTGCGGCTGCGCAAGGGCTACCCGGCCAAGCCGGTCTACGTGGTGGTCGACGAGATCTGCGCTTCCGGCGGCTATTACATCGCCGCCGCGGCCGACAAGATCTTTGTCAACAAGGCCAGCATCGTCGGCTCGATCGGCGTGCTGATGGACGGCTTCGGCTTTACCGGCACGATGGAAAAGGTGGGCGTCGAGCGGCGCCTGCTGACGGCCGGCGAAAACAAGGGCTTCATGGATCCGTTCAGCCCGCAATCGGAAAAGCACAAGGCGCATGCCCAGGCGATGCTCAACGAAATCCACCAGCAGTTCATCGGCGTGGTGCGGGCAGGGCGCGGCAAGCGCCTGAAGGAAACGCCGGAAATGTTCTCGGGCCTGTTCTGGAGCGGCGCCAAGGCGATCGACATGGGGCTGGCCGACGGCTTCGGCAGCGTCGACAGCGTCGCGCGCGAGGTCGTCAAGGTGGAAGATATCGTCGACTACACGGCGCATGAAGGCTTGCCGGAGCGGGTGCTGAAGAAGTTCGGCGCCGCGGTCGGCGCCGGCGCGGTGAAGTCGGTCTACCATGGCGCGATCCCGTCGGTACGGTGATGCGGCAAATTCTCTCCTTGTAAGTTCCTTCGTTTGGCCTATATTGAAGCCGTAGTTCAACTAAAGGGGCCGATATAAAAAGTTCATTAATTTTTCATATATTCGAACCGAACTACTGACCGCATCGCGATGCGGAATAGAGAGAATTTCAATTCCTCGCATGAAGTCTCCCTCAGGGGTGGAAGCAGCGGCGCAATGCCGCTGTTTCCTTTCATGCATTGCGGCGCGGTCACTCGGCGATTTTCTGGGCGGCGACGACGTAGGCGCCGGGGAGGGGCTTGATGGTGACGTGGCCGTCGCAGACAAAGGTCAGGCAAGCGCTGGACGCCACGACGTCGTCCTGGGCGAAGCCGCCGCTGGCGAGCCACTCCTGGAAGTTGTGCTGGGCCGCGGCATACCAGGCCGCCTGCGTCATGCTGGGGCCCGGCTCGGTGGCCGCGGCGAGCGCGTTGCTGCTGGAAGAGATCCATCGCGCGATCGCCAACCGCGCCGCATACAGGGCAGATTGCTCAAGGGCAGCCTGGGCGTGGGTTTCCGCTTGCGATCCCGACGTCGCATCTTGCTGATTGTCCCTGCCGCCTTGCTGGTCGATGGTCATGTTGTCCTCTTCTTTATCTGGTTTTATCCTACCCGATGAGGTAAGGATTCTTGGGGTGGATTAGGCCGATTCCTAATGGAGGTTTCACTGTACCAACGCGCCGCCCGACAAACTTGATCTGTGTCAAACGTGTCGCTTCGGTCGAATAACTTTCCGCGACGCAGTTGTTGTTTCGTACATTGAACATTGGCCGCCGCCGCCGTCCGTGCGCAGACGATGGAGATAAACCGAGATAAGCCGAGATCGGAAGGCCGGGCGCCGCTTCCGGCGCTGGCGGGGTTCTGTTAAAGTCTCGCCCATGAGCAAACTATCCCTGGACCGCATCCTGCAATCGCAAGGTTTCGGCACGCGCAAATACTGCCGCGCACTGATCGAGGACGGCGAAGTGTCCATCGCCGGCACGCCCCATACGAACTATAAAGAGACGTTGGAAGGCGATGGCCTTGTTTTCAACGTATTTGACGAAGAATGGGTCTACCGCGAACGCGTCTACGTGGCCCTCAACAAGCCGGCCAACTTCGAATGTTCGCGCAAGCCGAGCCATCATCCGGGCGTGCTGACCTTGCTACCCGAGCAATTTACCTGGCGCGACGTCCAGCCTGTCGGCAGGCTCGACCACGACACCACCGGCATGCTGCTGATGTCCGACGACGGCCCGTTCATCCACGCCCAGTCCTCGCCGAAGCGGCACGTGCCGAAGATTTACCAGGCGACGACGCAGGAAGCGGTCACCGACGCGCTGGTGGAGCAATTGCTGCAAGGCGTGCAACTGCACGACGAACCGGCGCCCCTGAAAGCGCTCACTTGCGTGCGGCGCGGCGAGCACCAGCTCGAAATCGTCCTCGAACAGGGCAAGTACCACCAGGTCAAGCGCATGCTGGCGGCAGCCGGAAACCACTGCCTGGCGCTGCACCGGTCCGCTATCGGCGGCCTGACGCTCGCATCGCTCGGCCTGGCAGAAGGCGAATGGTGCTTCCTCGACCAGGCCCAGCTGGACCTGCTCGCATGAAGCTCGCCACCTTGAACGACGGCACCCGCGACGGCCAGCTGGCGGTCGTGTCGCGCGACCTGAAGACGGCGCAGCTGGCCGACGGCATCGCGCCGACCCTGCAGGCGGCGCTCGACGACTGGGCCTTCATCGCGCCGCAGCTGGCCGAGCTGTCCCAGCAGCTCGGTGCCGGCCGCGGCCAGCGCAGCTTCGAGTTCGACCCCGCCCGATGCATGGCGCCGCTGCCGCGCGCCTATCAATGGGTCGACGGCTCCGCTTACGTCAACCACGTCGAACTGGTGCGCAAGGCGCGCAAGGCCGAGATGCCGGCGTCGTTCTGGGACGATCCGCTGATGTACCAGGGCGGCAGCGACGACTTCCTCGGCCCGATGGACGACATCGTGCTGGCGCACGAGGAGTGGGGCATCGATTTCGAGGCCGAAGTGGCGGTGATCACCGGCGACGTGCCGATGGGATCGACGCCGGACCAGGCGCACCAGCAGATCCGCCTGCTGATGCTGGCCAACGACGTTTCGCTGCGCAACCTGATCGCGCCGGAACTGGCGAAAGGGTTCGGCTTTCTGCAGTCGAAGCCGGCAACGAGCTTTGCGCCGGTGGCGGTCACGCCCGACGAGCTGGGCGAAGCCTGGCTTGGCGGCAAGGTGCACCTGCCGCTGCGCTCGACGTGGAACGGCAAGCTGGTCGGCCAGCCGCAGGCGGGCGCCGACATGGTGTTCAACTTCCCGCAGCTGATCGCCCACCTGTGCAAGTCGCGCAACGCGCGCGCCGGCACCATCGTCGGCTCGGGCACGGTGTCGAACAAGGATGCCGGCCGCGGCTATTCCTGCATCGCCGAGAAGCGCTGCCTGGAAATGATCGCCGACGGTGTCGCCAGCACGCCGTTCATGCTGTTCGGCGACACCATCCGCATCGAGATGGTTGATGCCGCCGGCAAGAGCGTGTTCGGCGCCATCGACCAGAAGGTGGCGCAGGCGGCGGCGCGCAAACTGCGCTAGCGAGGCCGGCCGCGGCCGGCAAGCCGATATAAGCACCCCTTTGCACCCGCTGTTCATAAGATAGCCACACGGCAATACCGGCGATAATCTCCTCTGCCGTCCCTGTTGCCGCGCGCGTCACGCGGAACTGGGCGTAACCGGAGTGGACATGTCTGAAGACAGCGACGCAGAAAAGACCGAACCCGCGTCAAGCAAGCGATTGGAGCAGGCCCGTGAAGAAGGCGACGTGCCCCGATCGCGTGAAGTGGCAACTTTTACCGTATTGATGACCGCCGGCGCCGGCCTGTGGGTGACGGGCGGCGGCATCGTCAAGAGCCTGCACGCGACGATGGTGTCCGGGCTCTCGCTCGACCGTGAACAGATTTTCAATGCCGACGTGCTGATCCGCCGGGTCGGCATCGACATCGTCGCCGTGATGGCCGCCTGCCTGCCGCTGGCGGTCGCCGTCATGGTCGTCGCGCTGGCCTCGCCGCTGCTGGTCGGCGGCTGGCTGTTCAGCGCCAAGTCCTTCATGCCGAACTTCGGCAAGCTCAATCCGGCCAAGGGCCTGGGCAACATGGTTTCCACCAATGCGCTGGTCGAGCTGCTGAAAGCTGTCGCCAAGACCATCGTGGTCGGCTCGGTGGCGTGGATGGTGGTGATGAGCCAGAAGGACGCCGTGATGGGGCTGGCGGTCGAGTCGCTCGGCTCGGCAACCACCCACATGATCAGCCTGCTGGCCTGGGCATTCCTGATGATCGTCGGCGGCCTCGGCTTCGTGGCGGCGATCGACGGTCCCTACCAGGTCTGGCATTACGCCAACAAGATGAAGATGACGCGCCAGGAAGTGATCCAGGAATCGAAAGAGTCGGACGGCAATCCCCAGATGAAGGGCAAGATTCGCCAGATGCAGCGCGAAATGTCGCAGCGCCGCATGATGTCGGCGGTGCCCACCGCCGACGTCGTCGTCACCAACCCGACCCACTATGCCGTGGCGCTCAAGTATGCCGACGGCCAGGGCGGCGCGCCGCAGGTGGTGGCCAAGGGCAGCGACGAAGTGGCGGCCAAGATCCGCGAGATCGCCCGCGACAACAAGGTGGCCCTGCTGGAAGCGCCGGCGCTGGCGCGTGCGCTGCACCAGCATACCGAGATCGGCGACGAAATTCCCGAGGCGCTGTATTCGGCGGTGGCCGAGGTGCTCGCCTACGTGTTCCAGCTGCGCGCCTTCAACAAGGCCGGCGGCAAGTATCCCGACCGTCCGACCAGGCTGCCGGTGCCGCCGGAACTCGACCCGCACAACCCCGCATCGCAAAAAAAGCCTGCATCGAATAACGGAGCAACACCATGAACGGCTTCACCCTTCCATCCTGGTTAAGCGGCATCGGCGGCAAGGGCGGCAGCGCGCTGGCCGCGCCGATGATCATCATCCTGCTGCTGGCGATGATGGTGCTGCCGCTGCCGGCGTTCATCCTCGACGTCTTCTTCAGCTTTAACATCGCGCTGTCGGTAATCGTGCTGCTGACCAGCCTGTACACGGTCAAGCCGCTCGACTTCATGGCCTTCCCGACCATCCTGCTGGTGTCGACCATGCTGCGCCTGTCGCTCAACGTGGCCTCGACCCGGATCGTGCTGACCGAAGGCCACACCGGCGGCGCCGCCGCCGGCAAGGTGATCGAAGCGTTCGGCCACTTCCTGATCGGCGGCAACTACACGGTCGGTATCGTCGTCTTCATCATTCTGACGATTATTAACTTTACCGTCGTCACCAAGGGTGCCGGCCGGATCGCCGAAGTGGGCGCCCGTTTCGCGCTCGACGCGATGCCGGGCAAGCAGATGGCGATCGACGCCGACCTCAACGCCGGCCTGATCGGCGAGGACGAAGCGCGCCGCCGCCGCACCGAAACGGCGCAGGAAGCCGAGTTCTACGGCGCCATGGACGGCGCCAGCAAATACGTGCGCGGCGACGCCGTGGCCGGCATCATGGTTACCGTCATCAACATCATCGGTGGCCTGCTGGTGGGCATGCTGCAGCACGACATGGGCTTTGCCGACGCCGCCAAGACCTACACGCTGCTGGCCATCGGTGACGGCCTGGTGGCGCAGATCCCGTCGCTGATCATCTCGACCGCGGCCGGTATCGTCGTCTCGCGCGTGGCCAGCGAGCAGGACATCGGTGCCCAGCTGGTGGGCCAGCTGTTCGCCAAGCCGCAGGTGCTGTACATCACCGCCGGCATCATCGGCGGCATGGGCCTCATTCCCGGCATGCCGAACCTGGTGTTCCTGCTGCTGGCCGGTGCGCTCGCCGGCGTTGCCTATCTGGCCAGCAAGGCCAGGCGCGAGGCGCCGGCGGAGGAGGCTGCCGCGGCCGCCGGTTCGGCGGCGCCGGCCGCGGCCGCCGAGCAGGAAGAAGCGAGCTGGCAGGACATCATGCCGGTCGACACGCTTGGGCTGGAAGTAGGTTACCGCCTGATCCCGCTGGTGGACAAGGCGCAGGGTGGCGAGCTGCTCAAGCGCATCAAGGGCATCCGCAAGAAGTTCGCGCAGGAAGTGGGCTTCCTGGCGCCGCCGGTGCACATCCGCGACAACCTCGAGCTCAAGCCGTCGGCCTACCGCATCACGCTCAAGGGCGTGGAAGTGGGCAGCGGCGAAGCGCTCAACGGCCAGTTCCTGGCGATCAACCCGGGCATGGCCAGCGGCGAGCTGCCGGGCCTGGTGACGACCGACCCGGCGTTCGGCCTGCCGGCGACCTGGATCGACGCCGGCCTGCGCGACGAGGCGCAGAGCATGGGCTACACCGTGGTCGACGCCGGCACGGTGGTGGCGACCCACCTGAACCATCTGATTACGACGCATGCGTCCGAATTGCTGGGGCGTACCGAGGTGCAGGCCTTGCTCGATCACCTGGCCAAGGAATCGCCGAAGCTGGTGGAAGACCTGGTGCCGAAGGTGGTGTCGCTGTCGACCTTGCAGAAGGTGCTGCAGAATTTGCTGATCGAGGGCGTGCACATCCGCGACATGCATTCGGTGATCGAGACCTTGTCCGAGCATGCCGTGCACACCCAGGATCCGAACGACCTGACGGCGCTGGTGCGCATCGCGCTGGGGCGGGCGATCGTGCAGCAGCTGTTCCCGGGCGCCAGCGAGCTGTCGGTGATGACGCTCGACAACCGGCTCGAGCGCCTGCTGATGCAGGCGATGGGGGCGGGCGGCGACGGCACCGGCATCGAGCCGGGGCTGGCCGACACCATCGCGCAGCAGGCGGGGGCGGCGGCGGCGCAGCAGGAGCAGATGGGGCTGACGCCGGTGCTGCTGGTGCCGGCGCCGCTGCGCGCGCTGCTGTCGCGTTTCCTGCGCCGCGCGCTGCCGCAGCTGAAGGTGCTGTCGCACAGCGAGATCCCGGAGAGCAAGACAATTCGGGTGACCAGCCTGGTGGGGGCGCCGGGGTAGGTTTCTTCAACCGTCGTCCTGGCGAAGCGGGGACCCATACACAGCGCGCTCAGTATGGATCCCCGCTTCGCGAGGACGACGGATCTACGGGCTCAGGATGTTTATCCGAGCAGGCCCTCGTACAAGTCGCGCCATAGTTTGTTTTTCTGTTGAATGAGCTCGATCTTGTCGTGGCGGCTCCACTTCTTCAGGATTTTTTCCCTATGGATAGCGGCCATGATGTCGCCCTGGACCTCGAACCACACGAGTTGATTGATACGATATTTTTTTGTGAAGCCATCGGCGACGCCTTCCTTGTGTTGCCAAACGCGCTTGACCAAGTCCGACGTCACGCCGATGTATAGCGTTCCGTAACGCGCGCTGGCCAGAATGTATACGTAACGCACCTTGTCCACGTCGGTCTCCCGAGCCGCCGAAAGCGTTCATCGTCCCCTGTGCGGCCGCTCCTGGCGTCGCGTCCAATCAAGTGCGTGGCCATTCACCCCGAATAGCCACCCTTTCACCCACCTTTTCGCTCGATGGTTTCCGTGCGGCATCGTCGATACTTGTAACTGTGAGAAGTTGAAGTGGCTCACGTGAGCCGACCGCAGGGACCCAGGAGTTGATCCGATGAATGTCAAAAAATTTACCGCCGCCACCTCGCGTGAAGCCCTGCGCAAAGTGCGTGACGCGCTCGGTCCAGATGCCGTGATCCTGTCGAACCGCCCGGTCGACGGTGTCGTCGAAATCCTGGCGCTCGCCAACGACGACGTCGCTTCGATCTCCTCGCCCGCGCACGGCACCGAAATGGCCCAGCCGGCGCCGTCCCTGGAACACCTCAACCCGCCCGAAAGCTACGCCAACCGCCGCGCCCCGCAGCCGCAGCCCGACAGCGTCGACATGGCTCAGATGAGCTCGATGATGTCGGCCGCCATCGCCCACGCCAAAGACACCGCCGCCGCCGAAATGTCCGGCATGATGAGCGAAATTCGCGCCATGCGCGGCCTGATGGAAACCCAGCTCGCCGCCATCTCGTGGGGTACCACCGCCCAGCGCGAACCGCAAAAAGCGGGCGTGCTGCGCGACATGCTGGCCGCCGGCTTTTCGGCCAGCCTGGCGCGCTACCTGATCGAAAAAATGCCGTCCGGTAAAGACGCGGCGGAGAGCATGCGCTGGATCAAGACTGTGCTGTGCCGTAACCTGACCAGCATGACGGACGAAGACGAAGTGCTGGAAAAGGGCGGCGTGTTCGCGCTGGTCGGCCCGACCGGCGTCGGCAAGACCACCAGCACCGCCAAGCTGGCCGCGCGCTGCGTGATGCGCCACGGCCCGGAAAAGCTGGCGCTGATCACCACCGACGCCTATCGTATCGGCGGCCACGAACAACTGCGCATCTACGGCAAGATCCTCGGCGTGATGGTGCACTCGGTCAAGGACGAGTCGGACCTGCGCATCGCCCTGAAAGAACTGCGCAACAAGCACACCGTGCTGATCGACACCGTCGGCGTGTCGCAGCGCGACCAGATGGTCACCGAACAGGTCGCCATGCTCACCGAGTCCGGCGCCGACGTCAAACGCCTGCTGTGCCTGAACGCGACCTCGACCAACGAGACGCTCAACGAAGTGGTGCGCGCCTACCAGGGCAGCGGTCTGGCCGGCTGCATCATGACCAAGATGGACGAAGCGGCCTCGATCGGCAACGTGCTCGACGTCGTCATCCGCCAGAAGCTGCGCCTGTTCTATATCTCGAACGGCCAGCGCGTGCCGGAAGACCTGCACCTGGCCGACCGCGCCATGCTGGTCGACCGCGCCTTCCGCCTGACGCGCGACAATGCCGCCCACAAATACGCCGATTCGGACCTGCCGCTGTTGATGGCGCAGGCATCGAACGCCAGCAACGACCGCAGCCTGCGCGAGGTGTCCCTTGGCTAATTTCGATTTCGACCAGGCCGAAGGCCTGCGGCGCATGCTGGCCGGCCCCAAGCCGCGCATCGTCACCTTTCTTTCCGCTACCGCCCAGGACGACAAGGGCGCGATGCTGGTCAACCTCGGCGCCAGTCTGGCGCGCGCCGGCAACGACGTGCTGATCGTCGACGCCTGCCTGCACGAGTACGGCGTCGCCCAGCGCCTCGGCGTCGACCGCGGCGTGTCGCTGCTGCAGGTGGCGCGCCAGGAGTGCGGCCTCAACGAAGTGATCCACCAGGTGCCGCAAGGCTTCGGCGTGGCCAGCATGAAACGCGGCCAGGGCGCGCTGCGTCCCGGCCCCGACGAGCTGCGCCGCCTGGCCAAGAGCTTCGACGTGCTGGTCAAGCAGACCGGCATCGTCATCGTCGACGGCGAATTCGGCGACGACGACAGCTTTCCGGTGCCGATCATGGACAGCTCGGAGATCGTCGTGCAGGTGTCGACCTCGGCCGCATCGATCACCGCCGCCTACAGCCTGATCAAGCGGCTGTCGCAGCAACTGGGGCGCCGCCCGTTCGGCATCCTCGTCACCGGCGCCTCGGAAATCGAAGCGAAGGTGGTTTACGATAATATGTGTTCTGCGGCAAGTCGTTACCTCGCGGTCCAGCTCATTTCGATGGGCTCGGTACCGGCCGACGAATACCTGCATCGGGCGGCGCGCCTCGGGCGTGCCGTCGTCGATGCGTTTCCCCTGGCGGGCGCGTCGGTCGCGTTTCGCCGCCTGGCAGGGCGCTTTGCCCTGTCTGGGATGCCACAGCTCGGTCGGACAGGGGGAAACACCCGTTTTGGCTCTTGATAACAAAGCGTAACCATGTACACGGTCAAAGGGAAAGCGGACAAAAATCACCTGCTGACGGATCATATGCCGCTGGTGAAGCGTCTCGCCCACCACATGAAGGCGAAGCTGCCGCCGAGCGTGGAGGTGGACGACCTGATCCAGGCCGGCATGATCGGCCTGCTCGACGCCATCAGCCGCTACGAGGAAACCCACGGCGCCCAGTTCGAGACCTATGCGGTGCTGCGCATCCGCGGCGCCATGCTCGACGAACTGCGCAACAGCGACTGGCTGCCGCGCTCGATGCGGCAGAACATGCGCAAGATCGAGGCGGCGATGAGTTCGCTGCAGCAAAAGCTGGGCCATCCGCCGAGCGAATCGGAAGTGGCCAAGCTGCTCAAGCTGTCGCTGACCGAGTACCAGGACATGCTGGGCGACGGCGGCGGCCACCAGCTGGTGTACTACGAAGATTTCCACGGTGACGAAGGCAGCGACAGCTTCCTCGACCGCTACGCCGTCGACGATGCCGATCCGCTCAAGAGCCTGCTCGACGGCGGCTTCCGCCAGGCGGTGATCGACGCCATCGACGCGCTGCCGCCGCGGGAAAAGATCCTGATGGGCCTGTATTACGAGGAAGAAATGAACCTGAAGGAAATCGGCGCCGTCATGGGTGTGTCTGAATCGCGCGTTTCGCAGCTGCACACCCAGGCGGTGGCGCGGTTGCGTGCGGCATTACGGGAGCAGGCGTGGACTGGGCCAGCTTAATCGGCATTGCCCTGGCGATCGCCGGGCTCATCATCGGACACGGCTTAGACGGCGGCAAGCTCGCTTCGCTGGTGCAGCCGGCCGCCTTCGCCATCGTCGTCATCGGCACTTTCGGTGCGGTGCTGCTGCAGACCGAGGCGCCGACCTTTACGCGCGGCATGCGCATGCTGGCCTGGGTGTTCCGCCCGCCGCCGAGCCAGCGCGCCCGGCTGGCGCGCGACATCGCGTCCTGGAGCCTGCATGCGCGCCGCGACGGCCTGCTCTCGCTCGAACAACACATGCAGGAAACGCCCGACAAGTTCGTCAAGAAAGGCTTGCGCCTGATGATCGACGGCATCCATCCGGACAAGCTGCGCGGCCTGCTCGAGGCCGAGGTGACGGCCTATGAATTCGGCCAGCGCCAGGCGGTCAAGATCTGGGAATCGGCGGCCGGCTACGCGCCTACCATCGGCATCCTCGGCGCCGTGCTGGGCCTGATCCACGTGATGGAAAACCTGTCGGACCCGTCCAGGCTGGGCGCCGGCATCGCGGTCGCGTTCGTCTCGACGGTGTATGGCGTGGGCCTGGCCAACCTGTTTTTCTACCCGGTCGCCAACAAGCTCAAGAGCATCGTCGCCGAGACGGTGACGCAGTACGAGATCCTCACCGAAGTCTTCTACGACATCGCCAGCGGCGACCATTCGCGCGTCATCGACGAGCGGGTGGCCAGCCTGTTGTCGCGCCCGTAGCGCCTGTCCCATGGCGCGCAAGAAATTCGACGATGTCAGCGAAAGCCACGAGCGCTGGCTCATCTCGTATGCCGACTTCATCACCTTGCTGTTCGCGTTCTTCGTCGTCATGTACGCCATCTCGGTGGTCAACGAAGGCAAGTACCGGGTGTTTTCCGATGCGCTGGGCGACGCTTTCGGCGGCAAGCGGGCTGCGCCCAAGATGGTCGACGAACTGCAGCCGGTCATTTCGCTGCCCAACCTGGCCGGGCGGCGGCGCGCCGAGGCGATGCGGCGCGAGCGCGAGCGGCTCACTTCGCTGGCACGCGACCTGACGTCGACGCTGGCGCCGCTGGTCAAGGAGGGCAAGGTCCGGGTCACGCAGAACAGCCGCGGCGTGAGCGTCGAGATCAATGCCAGCGTGCTGTTCGATTCGGGCGACGCGACTTTGACGGCGGACTCGAAGGAAGCGCTGCTGGCGCTGGCGGTATTGCTGCGCAACGATCCGCACGCGCTGCAGGTCGAGGGGCATACCGACAATGCGCCGATCCGCAGCCCGCTGTTCCCGTCCAACTGGGAGTTGTCGGCGGTGCGCGCGAGCAGCGTGGTGCGCCTGTTCGCCGATGCCGGCGTGCCGGCGGCGCGCATGACCGTGGTCGGGCACGGCTCGAACATCCCGGTGGCGGCCAACGACGACGCCGAGGGCAGGGCGCGCAACCGCCGCGTGGCCGTGACGATCCTGTCGGCCTTGCCCGACACCACCACCGAAATTCCCACCCGCTAGAAAAAGCTGGTGTCAGGTCTGACATTCGGACATTTGTCCGAATGTCAGACCTGACACCAGCGTTGGGGTTTCGGCGTTTGTAACTTTGCGCAAGTTGGCTTGGCAGTGCCCGGGCACCGGAGGCAAAATCGGGCAAGATCAATTTACGGAGCAGTCGATGAGCAGGGCAACACGGATGGCAACCACGGTTCTGCTGGGCACGGCACTGGCGCTGGGCATGGCCGGCAGCGCCGGCGCACGGGACGGGGTGAGGAACATGGTGCATGAAATGGTCAAG
Organism: Burkholderiales bacterium; assembly: GCA_038248405.1. Lineage (GTDB taxonomy): Bacteria > Pseudomonadota > Gammaproteobacteria > Burkholderiales > Burkholderiaceae_D > JAFCUW01. The sequence goes on along the minus strand of JBBRXM010000060.1, from coordinate 6,579 downwards.
GTCGAATCGCGCGACGGCAAGGTGCTGGTGCGCCTGACCATCGACAACCAGAGCGACAGCACCATCTATGTCGCCCGCTCGGTCGCGTCCGAGCAGGAGCTGTTCGGCAACTGGTTCGAGGTGCGCGACAGCTCCAACGGCGATCCGCTCCCCTACATCGGGCCGATGGTCAAGCGCGCGCCGCTCGGCAAGGGCGATTTCCTCGCCGTCAAGCCGCACACCCGCCACCGCAATACCATCGATATCACCAACGCCTACGCCTTCGTGCCCGGCCGCCATGCCTACCAGCTCAGCTTTGCCGGCAGCTATGTCAGCGACCTGAAAAGCATCGCCCAGGTCACGCCGATCGAGCCGGCCTCGGTGATGTTCGCCCACGTCGGCAAATAAGCCTTATGGCAGCGCCGGCGTGTTTTCGCCGAAATACTCGTGCGAGTCGGCGTTGGCGATCGCCTTGGCCGGATCGCTGACCGCCAGGGCGGCCGCGTCAGCCTGGCCATAGACCCAGTCGCCGGTCGCCGCCACCACGTTGAAGTGGCTCATCTCGTGCACCAGCGTGCCGCCCTTCGAATCGGTGCCGGTCATCGGCGCCGGCCAGAACGCATTGCATACATAGATCACGTACGGCCTGGTCGGGTAGACGTAGGCATAGTAGGGCTTCCTGCAGCCGCAGTCGACCGTGACCGGTTTGGTCGCCAGCGCATCCTTGAGCGCGCCGAAGTGGGCCTTGACGGCGGCCACGCGCGAGGGCTCGGTGGCGCCGAACCAGGTGCTGTAACGCTGCCCGGCGTCCCGGCGGCTGGCGAGGTAGTCGTCGCCATCGCGCGCCATCGCCAGGCCGGCCGCCAGCGCCGAGGTCAGCTGTCCTTGCTGCGACGCGCTGCACTGGTTGAACGCCAGCCCGGCCGCCTGCGCCGCGCGCAGCTCGTCGATGGTCCGCGCTTGCTGCCCCGGCTCGCCACGCGGCGCGCGCCCTTCGATCAATACCGTCAGCGGCGCCGACTTGATCTCGCCGGCCGCGCCGCCGCCGAACAGGCGCGGCGAGGCGGTGGCGTAAGCAATGGTGTAGGCGCCGGTCACGCTCATGTCGTACAGCGCCGACAGGTCGACCCTGGCGCTGAACGAGGCGCCCGGCATCAGCAGCAAGTAATCCCCGGGCCCGGGCGCCGGGCGCTTGTAGCGCGCGCCCAGGTAGGCGACCCTGACGCCGTCGCGCCTGACCTCGAACAGGGGTTCCTCGATCTCGCCGAACGGCGTGTGCCACTTCAGCACGTATCGCGGTGACGCCGAGTCGTTGGCGATGGTGACGTTGACGGCGACGTCGTCAACGCTGGCGAGGGCGGACTTGTCGGTGCTGATGTGGACGGTCACCCCGTCTGCCGCCTGCGCGCCCACGCACAGCAGCACGGCGATTGCCGCCGTTCCCGTCCGGACAGCCGCGATCCAGTTCATGCTCATCTCCCTGGTGGTTGATTCGATAGCAGAAACTAATCAGTCGATGATTACGGATAGGCGGGCTGAAGTAAAGTGCAATCGGGCGCGCATGCGCGAAAACGCAAGCTGCAGGATGGACACGAGGGAGGGGCAGGCGGCGCGCGCCTGCGGCGGACAATCTCAGCCGACGACGAAGCGGCGCGACGGCCCGGCCGGTGCGGCCTGGCCGCTGCGGCCATACACGCCGGCGTCGCTGCCGCCGGCCGGGGTGCGCATGGCGTTCAGGACAACCTGGGTATTGGTCATCTGCTTGTTGACCAGCATGCCGTTGACGCGGTTCAGTTCCTTGGCCTGGCGGGTGAGCGCGAGCAGTTCGTGCCACAGCGCGCGGGCACTGTCGTCGGCGCCGCCAGCCAGCCAGTCCGCCATGCCCGTTTCGCCGGGTGCAAAGCCGGCGGCGCCGAGCGTCTCGTGGCGCTGGCCAGCAAGCTGCGACGCCTGCTGCACCAGTGCCGCCTTTTGCGGTGTGAGGGTGGCGAGGCCCGCCGTGTCCGCGCTGACGAGGAACTGCTGTTCCTGTTTCATCAAGCCGATCAGCGAATCGATCAGTTGTTGTTCGTCGCGCAGGGTCGTCGTCGGGCTAGGCATGGTGTGTTTATCTCTTACGGGAATGCAGCAGGTCGCGCACTGTTTCCAGCAAGCCGTCCGCCACTTTTTCTGAATTGACCTGGAACTGCCCATCGGCAATGGCCAGCTTGATGCGCTCGACCTTCTTGGTGTCGAACACGGCACTGGCGCCGACGGCGCTGGCCAGGGCTTGCCCCTGCGACGACAGGCGCACGTTGTCGCTCGGCGTGGCATTGGTACCGGCCGCGCGCTCGGCGCCCTTGGACCCGGCCGCCGGCGTACTTGCCGCCGGCAGGCCAGGTGTTGTCTTGAGTGTATCGTTAATTTTCACAGCATCATCCTTCTCTGGCCAGAGCTGACAACTCCGGGATATGCGTAAGTAACGGCGATACCGCTGCAAACTTTAGCGCACATCAATGGGTTTCCAAACGTTTGTTTAAAAAACCACTTCGACCAGCCCTCCCGCTTGCGCCACGCCGCTGATGATGGCGCCGGCGGGTGTGCGCACCTGCACCACCTGGCCTTCGCCGGCAGTGCCGATGGCGCGCGCTTCGGCCGACACCTTGAAGCCGGATCCGCTCGAGACCACCCGCACCAGCTGGCCCTGCTGCACCACTGGTTTACTGCGCAGCGCGTCGAGCCGCAGCGGCGCGCCGGCCGGCAGCGACATGGTGCTGCTGCGCCCGATGGCCTGCGCCATGTCGGTCACCACGCCGTTCGGCATGGTGGCCAGGTCGCCTTTCATCAGCACCAGCTGAGTCTGTTCGATGGCCTGGCCCTGCGCCAGCGGCACCGCCGCCGCCACGTACTCGCCCTGCACCGACACCTTCGCCTGAATATACACCGTCCAGGCGGCCGGGGCCGCGCAGCGCACGCCGACCGTGGTTTTTCCCCACGCCCGCGCGCCCGGCTGCTGGAACGCCTGCGGGGCGGGGCAGGCAGGCAGGCTCATACGCGCATCGAGCGCGCCGACCTCGACGCTGACCTGGCCCGGCAAGCCGGCGGACTGCGCCTCCAGGAATTGCAGGACAACGGCGCGCAGGGCCGCCAGGTCCTGGCGCGGCGCACCGGCTTGCGCCAGGGCGAACGAGGAGGCCAGGGCCAGCGTGGTAAACAGGGAGAGCTTCATGGATGGTGCCTTTTCGAATGATGCCATCTTATGGCGTATGATTCTCAAATGAAACATCGAATAGCCGCGCTTTGGCATTCCTTATCCTTCGATTGAGTCCGGCAAGCGCGCCGTATGATCGATCCTGTCATAACAAGATCATTGGCGCCACCGGGCGACAGTGAGCAACCTGGAGCTGACATGATTGGCAAACTCGACGATTACATGCGCTTTAACGAAGCCGCCCTCAGCCTGCGCTCGCAGCGCCAGCAGGTGCTCGCTTCCAACATCGCCAACGCGGACACGCCGAACTACAAGGCGCGCGACATCGACTTTGCCAGCGCGCTGCAGGGCGTGATGGCGCGTACCGCGCCGCCGGCCGGCGTGCTGGCTGCGACCGCGCCGGCCCACATCGGCGGCACCGGGCAGAACGGCGACGTACTGCCAGACGGCACCGCCTTGCAGTACCGCGGCGTGGTGCAGGGCGCCGTCGACGGCAACACCGTCGACATGGACGTCGAGCGCAACCAGTTTGCCGACAACGCGCTGCGCTACGAAGCGGGCATCACCATGCTCAACCATCAGATCCGCAGCATGATGGCGGCGATCCAGGGAGGCCAGTAATCATGTCGCTGTTTAATATCTTCAACGTATCCGGCTCGGCCATGAGCGCCCAGGCCCAGCGCCTCAACACGGTCGCCTCCAACCTGGCCAACGCCGACAGCGCCACCAGCGCCAGCGGCCAGGCCTACCGCGCCAAGCAGGTGGTGTTCCAGGCCGTGCCGCTCGACGGCGGCGGCACCGCCGTCAAGGTGGCGCAGGTGATCGACGATCCCAGCCCGCTCAAGCAGGTGTACGACCCGAAACACCCGATGGCCGACGAAAAAGGCTATGTGGCGATGCCCAACGTAAACGTGGTCGACGAGATGGTCAACATGCTGTCGGCCTCGCGTTCCTACCAGACCAATGTCGAAACCATGAACGCGGCCAAGACCTTGCTGCTCAAGACCCTGACGCTCGGTCAGTAACCCATTAGGCTCCCATGTCCACTGTAAACACCACGCCGCTCGTCTCGCAGGACCTGCTCAACGCCGTCAACCCGAAGAAGGCCGCCGCCACCGACGGCAGCGTCGACGCCGACACCAACAAGTTCATGACGCTGCTGGTCACCCAGCTGAAGAACCAGGACCCGATGAACCCGCTCGACAACGCCCAGCTCACCAGCCAGCTGGCGCAGCTGTCGACCGTCACCGGCGTCAATAAACTCAATACGACGCTCGAGTCGCTCAAGGCGAGCTACCAGTCGTCCGAAGCGCTGCAGGCGGCCAACATGATCGGCCACGGCGTGCTGGTCGAAGGCAACTACGCCAACCTGTCGGCCGGCAAGGCCATCATGGGCGTCGACCTGGCCAGCGCCGCCGACAACGTGCAGGTCATCATCACCGATCCGCGCACCGGCAAGGACGTGCAGACGATCGACCTCGGCGCCAAGGCCGCCGGCACCATTCCGCTGGCGTGGGACGGCGTCATCGATCCGGCCAACGTCGGCGCCGACGGCGCGCCGGTGTCGCTGAAAGACGGCAAATACCTGATCCGCGTGGTCGCCACCCAGGGCGGCGAAGTGCTCAAGGACGCCAAGGCGCTGTCGTTCGACAGCGTCGCCAGCGTCACTACCAATGCCAAGGATGGCGTCAAGCTGAACCTGCCGACCAAGGGCGTGGTGTCGATGGCCGATATCAGGCAAATCCTGTAAGCCCGGCCGTTTCATAACAAATCTCACCAGGAGCACACCATGTCTTTCCAACAGGGACTTAGCGGCTTGAACGGCGCTGCAAAATCGCTCGACGTCATCGGCAACAACATCGCCAACGCCAGCACCGTCGGCTTCAAGGGCTCGCAGGCCCAGTTCGCCGACGTCTACGCCACGTCGCTCAACGGCGCCGGCGGCAACCAGCCCGGCATCGGCACCAAGGTATCGCAGATCGCCCAGCAGTTCTCGCAAGGCAACATCGAGGCGTCCAACAATCCGCTCGACATCGCCATCAACGGCGCCGGCTTCTTCCGTACCGAGGTGGCAGGCGCCACCCAGTACTCGCGCAACGGCCAGTTCTCGCTCGACAAGGACGGCTTCATGGTCAACGCCCAGGGCGCCAAGCTGACCGGCTATGCCGCCGGCCTCACCGGCACCATCCTGGCCGGCTCGCCGGTGCCGGTGCAGATCAGCACCGCCGACCTGAAGCCTGTCCCTACCAGCAAGATCAGCACCGAGCTGAACCTCGATTCGAGCTCGGTCAACCCGGCGCGCTCGCCGTTCAACGCCAGCGACCCGACCACCTACAACAAGCAGATCCCGATCGACGTCTACGACTCGCTGGGCAACCCGCACGTGATGTCGACCTTCTACGTGCGCACCAACCCCGGCGTGTGGGACGTGTTCGTCGCTAACGACGGCATGGAGATCAACAACCTGAAGGTGGCCGCGGCCGCCCAGGGCACCACCGCGCCGTTCGCCGCCGTCAACACTGCCCGCAGCGCCTGGCAGGCGGCCTCGCAGACCGTGCCGGCCGACCCGACGCTGGCGGCCAAGCTGGCCGACTATGCCCAGAAGGCCGGCGCGATGGTCGCCGCCGCTGCCGCCGACCCGACCATCGGCAACGCCAGCCCCGCGCAGGTGACGGCCATCAACGACGCTGCCTTCCAGGCCGGCGGCGTGCTGGGCAACACCCCGGAAGACGTCGACCGCGCCATCGCCGCCGCCGTCAACGTGCAGACGATCAAGGTCGGCACCCTGCAGTTCGACGCCAGGGGCGGGCTGCTGGCCTCGACCGTGCCGATGACGGCGAACCTGCCGATCTTCCCGCCGACCGGCGCGGCCAACGTGCTGCCCGTCAAGCTCGACTTCACCGGCACCACCCAGTACGGCGCCGCCACCAGCGAAAAGAAAACCAGCCAGGACGGCTACACCGCCGGCCACCTGCAGCGCTTTTCGGCCAGCGCCGACGGCACCATCCTCGGCCAGTACAGCAACGGCCGCTCGCAGGCGCTGGGCCAGATCGTGCTGGCCAACTTCGCCAACCCGAACGGCCTGTCGCCGCTGGGCAACAACGCCTGGGCCGAGACGTCCGCTTCCGGCGTGCCGCTGACGGGCGCGCCGATGAGCGGCAGCCTCGGTGTGCTGCAGTCGTCGGCGGTGGAAAACTCCAACGTCGACCTTACGGCCGAGCTGGTCAACATGATCACCGCGCAGCGCGTCTACCAGGCCAATGCGCAGACCATCAAGACGCAGGACTCGGTGCTGCAGACGCTGGTGAACCTGCGTTAATCGCCGCAGGCAATTCCAACGCTGGTGTCAGGTCTGACAGTCGGTCACGGCCCCAGCCGTTGGGGGTTCGCACGACTACAAACGCTGGTGT
>JBBRXM010000059.1:0-30167 GCA_038248405.1 Burkholderiales bacterium | reverse complement strand
GGCCCAGTTCCTTGGCCTGGTACATCGCGATGTCGGCGTGCTTGGCCAGTGTTTCGACGCTGTCGCCGTCGCCCGGATAGGCGGCCACGCCGATGCTGCAGGTGAGGAAAAACTCGTAGCCCTGGATCATCAGCGGCTCGGCGACGGCGGCCATGATGCGCTCGATCACTGCCTGGCTGGCGGCACGCCCGCCGTCCCCTTCCGGCAGTACCAGCATGAATTCGTCGCCGCCCATGCGCGCCACGGTGTCGCTGTCGCGCACCGCGCGCGTGATGCGCTCGGCCAGCGCCTTGAGCATCTGGTCGCCGGCATCGTGGCCGAGCGTGTCGTTGACGAACTTGAAGCGGTCGAGGTCGATGAACACCACCCACAGCTCGGTGCCGCCGTCGCGCGCCTGGGCGATGGCGCGCGCGAGCCGCTCGTGCAGCAGGTTGCGGTTGGCAAGACCGGTGAGGGCGTCGTGGCGCGCCTGGTATTCCAGTTCGGCTTCGAAGCGGATCACCGCGCTGATGTCGTACTGGGCGACGACGAAGTTGACGATGGCGCCGCTGTCGTCGCGCAACGGCGAAATGAACAGGTCGCTCCAGTAGCCGGTGCCGTCCTTGCGGTAGTTGCGCAGCAGCGCGTGGCCTTCGCGCTGTTCGTGCAGCGCCGCGCTGATCTGGGCGATGTTCTCCTCGGACTGGCTGGCGTCCTGAAGCGTGCGCAGGGCCTTGCCGACGACGTCGGCGGCGCGGTAGCCGGTGATCGATTCGAAGGCCGGATTGACGTATTCGATCGGGTAGTCCGGGCCCTCGGCGCTGCAGATGATGATGGCGTTGGAGGCGACCTCGATCACCTTCTCGCGCAGGCGCAGCGACTTTTCGGCGCGCATGCGCGCGGCCAGGTCGTCGAGCAGGCGGCGGTTGTCCTGGCGCAGCAGCGAGGTGCGCTCGCTGGCGACGCGTTCGATGGCCGACTTGCGCGACACCATGCTGTAGACGTAGATGGTCCCAAGCAGGCTCGACAAGACGCCGCCGAGCAGCGCGAACAGCGAGCCGGCCGGCCTGGCCGAAAATGGCGTCGGCGCGTTCGCCACTTCGATCGTCCACGGCTGGTCGGCGACATTGAAGGTGGTGGCGACCGGGCGGGCGTGGTCGTACAGCAGCCAGGGCGGCAGCAGGGTCGGCGGCGCCGCCGCCGGCACGGCGCCGTTGCGGTACGCCAGCTGCTGCGGCTGCGGCGAGGCGGCGGCCCAGATGCTGATGGCCATGCCGGGCGTGTCGAGCAGCTGCCTGGCGCCCAGCAGCGTGTGGATCAGGCGGTCGACGCGGAACACTGCTGCGGTCTCGCCGATCACCGCGCGCCTGCGCTGGTCGGCGTCGGCGAGCGGCGCGCCGAACGCGTACACGGGGGCGAGCACCAGGAAGCCGGTATGAAAACCCTGCTGCTGCACCAGCGTCAGCAGGCCGGTGGCGCTGACCATGCCGGTGGCGCGGGAACGCTCGCGCGCCCCTGCCTGGTCTTCGGTGCGGGCGGTGTCGAGGCCGAATACGGATTCGTTGCCGGCCCACGGCTCGATGTAGTCGACGACACTGTATTGGTCGCGGCGGGCGGCGGGACGAATTTTGCCGTCAACAAACTCGTTGATCTGGAAGGTGGGCATGCGCTCGCGCATCTGCGCTTCGTAGCGCGCCCGGTCTTCATGGTGCAGCAGGCGCTGGAAGCTGAGCGCCTGGATGGCCGGATAACGGGCCAGCAGCGGCGTGGCGAAGGTGGCGAACTGGTCGCGACTGACCTCGCCCATGGTGCGAAACAGCTGGTTGAGCACGATCAGCTGCTCGACGGCATCGTCCATGCCGCCGGCGACGACGCTGATGCGGATCGCCGCCTCCTGCTGGAAACGGCGTTCCTGCAACTGCACCTCGCTGCGCCGCACGGCGGCAAACAGCAGTGCCGTCAGGAGCAGCCCGACGGCCAGCGTCAATGCGGCCGAGACCGTCATCGACAGGTGCACCTTGCGAAACATCTTTTCCATTGAACACCTTATGCTGAGCAGCGCCAGGACGATCGATGACGCAATCGTTTCCAATATAGGTCACATTTGACGGTCTTGTATGTACGCGACCGTCCATACAATTCTAGCTGATCAGGGGCGGGGCAGGGCGGATTGACGGCCGCGGGGGAAGGCGAGAGGGGTCGGGCGATGCGCCGATGTCACAAACGATGCAACAAACCAGGGAGCTGCCAGGGCGGCAGCTCCCGCGGGATTAACGCTGCGGCAATGGATACGTTGCCGGGCTGGCGTTGCCGTCCTTGTCGACTGCCTGCACGCCGAAGAACACGTTGTCCTTCGACAGCGGCAGCGTCGCCGCGGTCACCTTGCCGACGAACCGGCTGCCCTGCCACTGCGCGGCGGTGGTGTCGCGCCAGACGACGCGGTAGCCGGCCAGGTCCGGCTCGGCGTTGGCCTGCCAGGTGAGGTCGGTGTTGTTGTCCAGCCTGGCGGTGCGGATCTTCACTTCCTGCGGCGACGCCGGCGCCAGCGCCAGCGAGGCCAGCGAGGCGGCGTTGACGCGCGCCACCTGCGCGATGTAGGCCGGATCGACGAATTCACCCAGGTCACCGTATTGCAGCGCGCCTTCCTTGCGCACGTTCTGGTGCTGGTGGTCGAAGTTTTCGGCCGGCTCGGTAAAGCGCAGCGCGGCGAAACCACGGTCGAGGAAGGGCGCATGGTCGCCGCCGCGCAGGTAGCGGTCGCGGCGGTTCACCACCGTCACCTTGAAGCCAGGAACGTAGCGCTCGCCCACTTCCTTGACGTGGCGCGCCAGCTGGCGCGGCAGCGAATCGTTTTCGCCGCCGGTGGCCACCAGCGTGCGCATCGGGTCCGACATCTCTTTGATGGCGGGGATGCCTTCGGCGAACAGGCGCACCTGGGTGTTGTCGCGCTTGCCGTCCTGGTTGTGCGAGCTGCCGATGATGTCGTTGGTAAACATGCCGGCGATGTTGAGCTTCTTCTGCTTCGCCTTCTCGGCAAAGTCGGCCGAGCCGTACAGCCCCTGTTCTTCGGCGGCCACCGTCATGAACACCAGCGTCGCGTCGAACTTGTGGCGCGCCATCACGCACGCCATTTCGATCACCGCGGCAGTGCCGGAGGCGTCGTCGTTGGCGCCGGGGGAGTCACCAACGGCGTCGGCGTCGTCGCTGTTGCGCGAATCGTAGTGGCCGCTGACGACGTACATGCGCTCGCGCGATTCGGCCTGGCTGCCGGGCAGGGTGGCGACCACGTTGACGATCTCGGTCGGCCGCGCAATGCGGCGGTCGACCGGGTGCAGGTGGCTGTCGAAGGCAACCTGCAGGCGGCCGGCGCCGCAGCGCTCGAACTCGGACTTGATCCAGCGCCGCGCGGCGCCGATGCCGCGGGTGTCGGAGACGGTGTCGGACATGGTGTGGCGGGTGCCGAAACTGACCAGCTTGTTGACGTAGCCTTCGATGCGCTGCGGCGAGATCTCGCGCACGATGGCGTCGATGTCGGCCTGGCGGGCATTGACCGCCGGCTCGGCGGCGCCGGCCATGCCGGCCGCCGCCAGCAGGGCGGCCAGCACGGTGCGTTGTGGATAGGTGATGAACATTGAAATCCTCGTTTGAATTTGCTTATTTGTAAGTATAGCTGGCGGTCACATACACGAAACGGCCGCGCGGATCGGCATAGCTGGCATCGTAGCCGCCGAGGAAGTTGGAGGTCAGGTTGGTGTACGGCGGTTCGCGGTCGGTCAGGTTCTTCACGCCCAGCGCCAGCTTCATGTTGCGCATGCCGTTGTAGGCGAACTGGGCGTCGAAGGTCTGGTAGGCCTCGACCTTGCGCGGGGTCGAGCCGGCCGGCGCGCGGTTGCCGAGCACGTCGACGTAACCCTTCTGGTAGTTCTGCGACAGCGAGGCGGCGAACGGCCCGGTCTCATAGCCGATGCTGGCGTTGTGCTTCCAGCGCAGCACCACGCCGCCGCCGGCATTGAGGGCCGTGTCGAGCGCGCTGGTGTAGGCGCCGGACGGGCCCTGCACGTCGTACTTGCTGAGGTACGTGCCGCTGAGGCGGGCGGTGACGCGGTTGCCGCCGCCCAAGCGCAGGCCGTACTTGGCGTCGACGTCGACGCCGGCCAGCTGGGTCTTGAACAGGTTGGCGTTGGTCTGCAGGATGCCGGTGATCGGGCCGGCGCCGCTGGCGTTGCCATCCGGCGCGCCGCGCTGGATGAATGCCGCGTACTGTTTGGCGCGCTCGGCATTGGCCAGGAAGTAGGTCGACGACAGGCCGCCGACGACGATGGCGTCCTTCAGGTTGACGCGGAAGGCGTCGACGCTGAGCGAGAGTTCCTTGACCGGCTCGAACAGCACGCCGAAGGTGTAGGACAGCGACTTTTCCGGCTGCAGGTTGGGGTTGCCGCCGGTGACGGTGGTGAACTGGAAGTTGCAGTCGCCCGGCGCGCCGGTCTTGATGTCGGGGCAGCGGATCGGGTCGCGGGTGCCGTTGGCCGTCACGCTGGTCGCCTGCGAGGTGTACAGGTCGGTCAGCGACGGCGCCCGGAAGCCCGAGCCCACGGACGAGCGCAGCAGGAAGCTGCTGGTCGGCTGCCAGCGCAGCGACGCTTTCGGGTTGACGGTGTCGCCGACGCCCTGGTAGTTGTCGTAGCGGGCGGCGACGTCGACGTCGAGCTTGCGCGCCAGCGGCACGCTGACCTCGGCGTAGGCCGACGACACGCGGCGCGAGCCGGTCACCGGGAAGGCGTTGCCGCCCAGGCCGGCGATATCGCCGGTCTGGATCGCCACCGACGGGTTGTAGTTGAACTTTTCCTGGCGCAGCTCGGCGCCCAGCGCCAGCGCGACGGCGCCGTTGGCCAGCTGGAACAGCTCGCGCGAGCCCTTCAGGTCGAGCGAGGTGGTCGAGGTCTTGGTGGTGTAGCTGGTGCCGCGGAATTCGGCCGCCTGCGCCGCCGCCAGCGCCGCCTTGTCGGCGGTCTCGCCGAACGGGTTGATCAGGCCGCTGTTGAGGATCGGCAGCACCTTCGAGTATTGGGCGTAGCCGACCAGCAGCTCCTCGTTGACGCGGCTTTCGCTGTAGAGCAGTGCGCTGTCGAGGTCCCAGCCGGCCCAGGTGCCGCGCACGCCGGCCATCAGGCGGCCGCTCTCGGCGTTGTCGCGGGTCTGGCGCTGGCCGTTGGCGACGTCGCGGTAATTGAGCAGCAGCGGCATGCCGGCCATGCCGTTGGCGGCGGCGAAGGCGGCCGGGTAGTAGGGACTGGTCGGCACCAGCACGAAGCCGCCCAGCGCCGAGGCCGGCTTGGTGGCCAGCGCCGGATACTTCGCCACCAGCAGCTTGTACTGCGGCACGTAAGGGTTGGTGGCGGTGGTGATGGCGTTGTAGGCGATCGGCACCTGCTGGGTGGTGGAAGTGACCTTGTTGTTGGTGTAGCTGGTTTCGAAATACGCTTCCGCATTCGGCGACAGGGTCAGGCGGCCGTTGGCCATCACGCTGGCCTTGAGCTGCTCGGGCTGCAGCGAGGTGAACGGGCTGTTGTCGAAGCTGCAGCGGGTCGGCGCGAAGGGCGAGGTCTGCGACACCGGGCCGCACTCGGCCACCGGGTTTTTCAGCACGCCGCTGCCGTACAGCGTGACGTTGGCGGGAAAGGTGATCGACGACAGCACGTCGTTCTGCTGGGCGACGTTGATGCGGCTGGCGTAGGGCCGGTCGATGCCGAAGATCGGGTCGATCTTCTGCACGTTGGCGCCGAAGGTGAGGTTGTAGCCGTTCTCGGCCAGGTTGCCGAAGCCGGCGAACAGGCTGGCCTTCTTGTCCTTGCCGTGGCCGCCCGCGCTCGGCTGGCCGTAGGTGCCGGACACCTCGACGCCGGTGAAGTCCTTGCGCAAGATGAAGTTGACGACGCCGGCGATGGCGTCGCTGCCGTACACGGCCGAGGCGCCGTCCTTGAGCACTTCGACGCGCTCGATGGCCGACAGCGGGATGCTGTTGATGTCGACCGACGAACCGGCCGAGCCGGCCGAGCCGCCGCCGTAGACCGACACGCGGCGCCCGTTGACCAGCACCAGCGTGCGCCCGCCGCCCAGCCCGCGCAGCGAGACGGTGGCGATGTTGCCGCCGCCGTAGCCCTGGGCGTTGGCCACCGTCGTCGAGCTGCCCGAGCTGCTGAGCGAACTGAGGCTCTTGACCAGCTCCTCGGTCGAGGCCGCGCCGATGCGCTCGATGTCTTCGCGCTTGAGGATCTGCACCGGCAGCGCCGTTTCGCCCTCGATGCGCTTGATGGACGAACCGGTGACGACCACCCGTTCCATTTGCGGCGCGGCCGCCTGGCCGGCGGCGCCGGCCGGCAGTGCCAGCCATGGACCGAGGGTGGCGGCGACCATCATGACCGATGGCTTCAATTTGAAAATGTGCTTGGACATGCGAAGAACTCCTCAGGGGTGTGTTGGTATGGGGGACGGTCTGGGCGAATTCGGGTCGAAATCCGGCCGCGCGGCGGTGCGCGCAAAGGGCGGGTTTTTCTTGATCGAAAGTAAATTATATCTGTGACGCGGCGCAATATTTTGCTATATTCAAACGGCATACCGCTTAGTTATTGAAACGTTTGTTCTAATGATATGGAAACATTGCAATGAATGCAGCGAACATCAAGCTTGACCGCATCGACCGCCAGATCCTCCAGGAGCTGCAGGCCGACGCCCGTCTGTCCAGCGCCGACCTGGCCGACCGCGTATCGCTGTCGGCGTCGCCGTGCTGGCGCCGGGTCAAGCGGCTCGAAGCCGAAGGCGTCATCTGCGGCTACCAGGCGCGGCTGGACTCCCGCAAGCTCGGCTACCAGGTCACCGCCTTCATCCACATCTCGCTCGACAAGAACCATACGCAGTACGTGCAGGAATTCGAGCAGGCGGTGCTGGCGATCCCGCAGGTGCTGGCCTGCCACCGCATTTCCGGCCGCTACGACCACCAGCTGATGGTGGTCGCCGAGGACCTCGAGGCTTACGGCCTGTTTGCCGAGAAGTACATCAACGGGCTGCCCAGCATCAAGGAGGTCTACACCTCGTTCGTGCTGAAGGAAGTGAAGGCGCCGGCCAATCCGCCGCTGCCGCGCGGCTAGCTTCTTTCGGGTGCGCCGCAATCTTGTTGTTTCGACTACTATCAGGGTGATTTCCACCTGACCAGTGTCGGCGACATGAAAAACGACCCTCCATCGGCGCTCGCGCCGGTGCCCAACAGCGATCCGACCGCGGCGGCCAGGTCGGCCGGCCTGCGCTACGTCACCGACGGCATGCGCGGGATCGCGCGCCGCAGCGAGGGCGAACACCTCGTCTACTTGGACGCGCACGGCCGTCCGGTCACCGACGAGGCCACGCTCGCGCGCATCAAGTCGCTGGTGATTCCGCCGGCCTGGACCGATGTGTGGATCTGCCCGCTCGGCAACGGCCACCTGCAGGCCACCGGCCGCGACGCCAGGCGGCGCAAGCAATACCGCTATCATCCGCGCTGGCGCAGCGTGCGCGACGAGGTCAAGTACGAGCGCATGCTCAATTTCGGCAAGGCTTTGCCGCAGATCCGCCGCACCGTCGACGCCGCGCTGTCGCTGCCCGGACTGCCGCGCGAAAAGGTGCTGGCCACCATCGTCCATCTGCTGGAGGTGACGATGATGCGGATCGGGAACGAGGAGTACGCGCGCACCAACAAGTCGTTCGGCCTGACCACCTTGCGCTCGCGCCACGTCAAGGTGGCCGGCAGGGAGGTCGAATTCCGCTTCCGCGGCAAGAGCGGCGTGTTCCATACCATCAGGCTGGAAGACCGGCGCCTGGCGCGCATCATCGCCCGCACTCGCGAGCTGCCCGGCCAGGACCTGTTCCAGTACGTCGACGACGACGGCAACCAGCACACCGTCGGCTCGGCCGACGTCAACGACTACCTGCGCGCGATCACCGGCGAGGAGTACAGCGCGAAAGATTTCCGCACCTGGTCGGGCACCGTGCTGGCCGCGCTGGCGCTGCATGAATTCGAGAAATTCGATTCCGAGGCGCAGGCCAGGAAGAACATCGTGCGCGCGATCGAGTCGGTCGCCGAAAAGCTCGGCAACACGCCCAACATCTGCCGCAAGTGCTACATCCACCCGGCGGTGATCGATGCCTACCTCGACGGCACCATCATCGAGGCCTTGCGCGAACGCGCGGCGCGCGAACTGGCCGAGGACCTGCACGACCTGTCGCCGGAGGAGGCGGCGGTGCTGGCGCTGCTCAACGAGCGCCTGGCGCCAGCACCGGCGCCGGCGCCCAGGCGCGCGCGCGCCAGGCGCAAAGCGGCGTAGCGAGCGACAGCGCGCGGCGGCGCCGGTTCCGTTTTCATTGCTGGCAGAACGCCAGCTTCGATGGTGCAATCGGCGTATTCTGGCCCTTCGTCCAAAATTTCGCGAGGAGCCCAGCATGAATGCAGCAGTCAAACCAATCCCGGAAGGAATGCACTCCATTACCCCGCACCTGGTCTGCGCCGGTGCCGCCGAGGCAATCGAGTTCTACAAGAAGGCCTTCGGCGCCGTCGAGGGCGGACGCATGCCCGGCCCCGACGGCAAGATCATGCACGCGCAGATCAAGATCGGCGATTCGCCCGTGATGCTGGCCGACGAGTATCCCGACTTCGGCTCGCGCGGACCGAAGGCGCTCGGCGGCACCGCCGTCACCCTGCACCTGTATGTGCCCGACGCAGATAGCGTGTATCAGAAGGCGCTGGACGCCGGCGCCACCGTCAAGATGCCGATCGGCGACATGTTCTGGGGCGACCGCTACGGCATCGTCACCGATCCGTTCGGCCATTCATGGTCGATCGCCACTCACATCAAGGACATGACGCCGGAACAGATGGCCCAGGCCGGCGAGGAAGCGATGGCGCAAGCGAAGGCATAAGCCCATGCGGCCCGGCTGCGTGCCGGGCTCGATTGACAATCGAATTGAAAGCGCCAATCATATGATCATGGATGATATGAACGATCGGATGTCGCGCTGCGAAGCGGATATGTCGACCATCAAGGGCGACAATGCGGAGCTTAAGCATTTTGTGTCGCTAATAATGACGGATGTTGCGGTACTGAAGAATGATGTGGCAGCACTCAAGGCCGACGTAGCCGGACTCACGACCGACGTCGCGGCGCTGAAGGCTGACGTTGCGATTATCCGCTCCACGTATGTCACCAAAGCGGACCTCACCCAACTCGAAGCGACCCTCCTGAAATGGTACGTCGGCAGCTTCTTCACCATGACCGGCCTGATGATCGCCGCCATCCGGTATCTGCGCTGAGCTTTATTTTTTTGCCGCCGCGTTTTCGGCGCGCGACTTCGCCACCAGCGCGTCGAGCACCGTCGTCGTCGCCGTCATCGCCGCCGCAGTCGACTGGTCGGCCGACTTGCTGACCGCGTGCGTGGGCGAGGTCAGGTAGCGGCCGTTGACCACCAGCGTCGGCGCCGTCTCGACGCGGTAGTCGCTCATCATGCGCGGCAGGCGCCGCAGCGCCATGGTGACGCCGAACGAATTCCAGGCGTCCTGGAACGCGGCCTTGCCGACGCCGTTCCTGACCACCCAATCGGCGATGGCGTCATCCTTGACCAGCCGGATCCGTTCGACGTGCACGGCGTGAAACACCTTCGGCACCAGGTCCAGCCGGCCCATCGCCTCGAGCGTCAGGTGCAGGTGCGCTTCCGGGTCGTTGGCGCCGGTGAAGGGAATGTGCACGCGCCGGAAGACGATGGCGTCGCCCTGTTTTTTCACCCATGCCGACAGGTCCGGTTCCAGGGCGAAGCAGAACGGGCAGTGGAACATGAAGAACTCGACCACCTCGACCTTGTTGGCGGGCGCCTTGACGTCCTGGCGGGCCGGCAGGGTGACGTATTCGGCGCCGCTGCGCGGATCGTTGGGGGAGGCGAAGGCGAGGGTGGACACCAGGCCGAACGCGGCCAGGGCAAGGCGCAGCAATGTCATCGAACTTCTTTCAGGCGGGGGAGGGAATCCAGAGACTAAAGCATCTGTGGCGTGCCGGCAAGAACGCAAGCGCCTGCAGCTGCCGTTGTACAATTGCCGCCCGTTTTCCTGCGATTCCCGCATGCCCGATTCCCTCCACCAAAGCCTGTCCCGCCCGCTGGCCTGGCTGTGCGCCGCGCTGCTGCTGACATTGGGCTGGGCGGCGCTGGCGCCGCTGCGTTATCCCACCCGCGAACTGTCGTTCGAGCTCGCCGCGGGGGCTGACGTGCTGCCGTCGCGGGTGCGGCTGACGCTCGGCGTGCAGGACGTTTTGCTGCTGAAAAACAGCGGCGCGGCGCCGCAGACGGTCGGCCCGGTGCGGCTGCTGCCCGGCCAGCAGTTCCGGCTGCCGTTCGAGCAGGACGGCGAATACCAGCTGGCCAGCACGGTGCATGCCGGTGGCCAGCTGCGGGTGTCGGTCGGCGCCTCGCCCGATCCCGGCTGGCAGCGGCTGCGCTGGCGCCTGGTCGCCCTCGAGCATGCGATCCGTTACCTGCAGCCGCGCGCGCCCGACCAGGAGTAAGCGCATAGGGCTGGTGTCAGGTCTGACATTGGTACACGAGTCCGGCTGAAGCGGCGGGCTCATGTACTAATGTCAGACCTGACACCAGCGTTGGAGCACGGATGCGCCGCTGCGTCGGGCGCCGCGCCCGATCGTGCGCCAGAGGGCGGCGCGATTCTGTCATGATGGATGCATGACGCCGATTTCGATTCCCCTGTTTCCGCTCGCTACCGTGCTGTTTCCCGAGGGTGTACTGCCGCTGCAGATCTTCGAGGTGCGCTACCTCGACATGATGCGCGCCTGCGTCGCCCATGGCGATCCGTTCGGCGTCGTCATGCTCACCGAAGGGCAGGAAGTGCGCACGCCCGGGGCGGTCGAAAAGTTCGCGCCGTCCGGCACCCTTGCCACCGTCGACGACAGCAGCTCGCCGTCGCCGGGGCTGCTGCAGGTGGTGTGCCGGGGCGGCGCGCGTTTCAAGGTAGTGGCGTCGGCGCGGCGTGCCGACGGCCTGTGGATGGGCGAGGTGGAATTGCTGCCGGGCGACCTGGCGGTGCACATCCCGTCCGAGCTGCAAGGCGCCGCCGACGCCCTCGAGCGCGTGCTGGCCTCGCTGGGCGACGTGCCGGAACACCGCTGGCCCGTGCGGCCGCCGTTCCGGCTCGACGATTGTGGCTGGGTGGCCAACCGCTGGTGCGAACTGCTGCCGCTGACGCTGGCGCAAAAGCACTCGCTGCTGATGCTCGACAACCCGCTGATCCGGCTCGAACTGATGCACGACCTGCTCGACGAGCACGGCCTGATCACGTCCTGACCATGCGCGCGGCAAGCCTGATCAAGCTGGCGGGACCGATGATAAACTAGTCGATCGGACCGCTCGCCGCCCAGCGCCGATGCCGCTGGCGCGCCGCCGCGGCGCGGCGCGGTGGCCGGTCCGGTCTAGCGAGGACCGTATCATGAGATTTTCGGACGAAACCCTGATTGCCTTTGCCGACGGCGCGCTCGACGAGCCCACGCGCCGGGCGGTGGAGCGGGCGATGCGCAGCGATCCGGCGCTGGCGGCCAAGGTCAGGCAGCACATGGCCATGCGCGACGAAGTGTTCCGCGCCTTCGCCCGCACCATGCACGAAACGCCGCCGCCGCGCCTGCGCACGGTGTCGACGTCGGCCAAGGTGGTTCATCTCGACAGCGTGCGGCTGGCCAAGCGCGAGCTGGCCGAGCCGGCGCCGCGCCGCTGGCGCTGGCGCGAGTGGAGCGCCATCGGCGCGGCGGCGGCGGTGGGGGTGCTCTCCGGCGTGCTGGTACTTGCCGGCGTGCAGGACGAACTGCAGCTGGCCACCAGCGTGGGCGAGAACGGCGTGCTGACGGCGCGCGGCAAGCTCGACACTGCCTTGTCGCGCCAGTTCTCCAGCGCGCCGCAGGGAGAGGCCGGCATCAAGGTCGGCATCAGCTTCGTCGGCCGCGACGGCCAGTATTGCCGCACCTTCGACATCGGTACGGCAGCCGGGCTGGCCTGCCGCGCCGGCGGCGCCTGGAAGATCCCGCTGCTGGCCGAAGGGGGCGGCGCCGGCGCCGTGATGACCGCGGTCGAGGCGCGCGCGGTCGGGCCCGCGCTCGACGCAAAGGGCGAGCAGGCCGCGGTGCAGCGGGGCTGGACACGCTGACTCAGATTCGTCGTCCTCGCGAAAGACGCTTCGCAAAACGCCTGGCCGGCACTTTTGCCGACTGAAATCGCAACGCTACGGAAGCTCGAAAACCAGAACACGTCGTTCTCGCAAAGCGGGGACCCATACTGAATTTGCTCAGCATGGGTCCCCGCATTCGCGAGGACGACGTTGATTTTGTTAGATTATTTCTGATTTCATCGGCTTCGGCGACTTCGCCAGCGCACGTGATATGCCACGCTTGGGGATGAAGATTGTTCGAGGCACGAGGGTGACTTGCAAAGCCCGATTGAGGATAACTTCCCCTTTCGCGACAACCTCATTCGCGAGGACGACGTTGATTTTGTTAGATCATTTCTGAATGCATCGACTTCGGCGACTTCGCCCAGCGCATGCGATTTGCCACGCCTGGGGATGAGGATTGTTCGAGGGACGATTGCGACTTACCAAGCCGGATTGAGGCCTACGCCGTCACTTCCACCGCTTCCTCGGCCGGCGCCATCGCCCGGTTGCGCCCGGCTTGCTTGGCGCGGTACAGCGCGCGGTCGGCGGTGCGCAGCAGCAGCTCGGCGTCGTTGTCCTCGGCCGGCACCAGCGCCGCCACGCCGATGCTGATCGTCACCACCCCGTAGGGCGACTGCGCATGCGGCAAGGCCAGCCGTTCCAGTTCGCGGCAGATCCCTTGCGCCATCGCCAGCGCTTCGTCGACGCCGGTCGCCGGATAGAGCAGGGCGAATTCCTCGCCGCCGTAGCGTGCCACCAGGTCGCCGGTACGCCGGCCGAAGGTCTCGATCACCGCCGCCACCTGGCGCAGGCACTGGTCGCCGGCCTGGTGGCCGTAGCAATCGTTGAAGTGTTTGAAGTGGTCGACGTCGAGCATCGCCACCGCCAGCGAATGGCCGTTGCGCTTGGCGCGCCGCCACTCCGCCGCCAGCGCCTCGTCGAGCCCGCGGCGGTTGGTGATGCCGGTCAGGCCGTCGGTCGACGACAGCGTGGCCAGCTTGGCGTTGCTTTCTTCCAGTTCGCCGGTGCGCGCCGCCACCAGCGCCTGCAGCTGCTTCTGGCGCCGCGTCAGGCTGCGCACGCGGGCGCGGTAGGCCATCGCCAGCAGGCCGAGCGCCAGCAGCGTGCCCAGCAGGCGGAACCACCAGCTCTGCCAGAACGGCGGCAGGATGCGGATCGCCACGCTGGCCGGCTGCGCGCTCCACAGGCCCTGTTCGTTGGCCGCCTTCACTTCGAAGGTATAGTCGCCGGGGTCGAGGTTGGTGTAGGTGGCGGTGCGGTGGTTGGCGTCGGTGACGACCCAGTCGCGGTCGAAGCCCTTGAGCCGGTGGGCGTAGGTGTTGCGCGCCGGGTCGGTATAGTGCAGCGACGAAAACTCGAGCGAAAACACCGAATCCTGCACCGACAGCGTCACCTCGGCCGGGCGGGTGACGGTGCCGCGCAGGTCGACGCCGGGGCTGCGCGCGCCGCCCGCCAGCGAGTGGTTGAACACGCTGATGTCGGTGATCGCCACCTTCGGCGCCACCGACAGCGAGCGCACCTGGTCCGGGTGCACCCCGGTCATCCCCTTGACGCCGGAAAAGTACAGCACGCCGCCCGGCGCCGCGTAGGCCGCACCGATGGCAAAGCCTTCGGTCAGGCCGTCCGAGCTGGAAAAGCGGCTGGCCGCGCCGCTGGCCGGATCGAGCCGCACCAGCCCGCCGGCGGTGGACAGCCACAGCATGCCGGCCTGGTCGCTGCGGATCGCCAGGATCTTGACCGGGCCGGCGCTGCGCTGGCCCGCATACGAGCGAAAGCCGATGGCGCCGCCGACGCCGGTGACCACTTCGGCCAGGCCCTTGGCGGTGCCGACCCAGATGCGCCCGCGCGGGTCCTGGTACAGCGTCGAGACGTTGTCGTCGAGCAGCGAGGCGGGGTTGGCGGGGTCGTGGCGGAAATGGCGGAACTTGCCGGTGGCCGGATCGAGCATGTCGAGTCCGCCGCCGCTCCAGTCCGAGCCCATCCACACGCGGCCGCGCGCGTCCTCGACGATGCTGGTGGTGCCGGTGACGCTGCGGCTGCCCGGGTCGGCCGGATCGGTGGGGTAGCTGGTCCAGGTCGAGGTAGCGATGTCGTAGCGGATCACGTGCAGGCCGGTGCCGAGCCACAGCTTGCCGCCGGCGCCGGGCGCGATGGTGTTGATGAAGTTGCTGGCGACGTTGCCGAAGGTGACGGCCCGCAGCGGGCCGTCGACCTTGTCGAGCCGGTTCAGGCCGGCCGAGGTGCCGATCCACAGGGGGCCTTCGGGCTGCTGGTACATCGAGTAGACGATGTCGTTGCTGAGCGCGCCGGGCCGCCTGGGGTCGCCGCGCCAGGTCTTCAGCACGGCGCCGCTGGCCGGGTCGAACAGCGAGAAGCCGGTATTGCTGCCGAGCCAGAGCCGGCCGCCCGGCGCGCCTTCGACGTTCTGCACCGAGTTGTTGGGCACGATGTTATCGAGCGCGGCGTCGAAGGGGATGAAGCGCTCGAAGCCCTGGCTGTTCAGGTTGACCAGGCTGATGCCGTCGGTGAACGAGGCCACCCACAGCATGCCGCCCTTGTCCTGCATGACGGCGCGGATGTGGTCCGACTGCAGGCTGTGCGGATCGTTGGCGCGGTGCACGTAGCGCACCGCCTTGTCGCTGCCCTTGTCCCAGCGCAGCAGGCCGCCGGCGAGCATGCCGGCCCAGACGGCGCCGTGGCTGTCGCCATACAGCGCGTTGACCCGCAGCGGCGGCGACTCGAGGCGGCGGCGCGCCGGCCACGGCTGCTGCGTGTCCCAGCGCACCACGCCGTTTTCGGTGCCGATCCACAGGCGGCGGTCGGCGCCGTAGTACAGCGAGCGCACGATGTTGAGCTTGTCGTCGGGGGCGTCGGCCGCATCGACGCGGTAATGGACGAACCTGGTCGCGCCGCGCGCCAGGTAGTCGAGCCCGCCCGGCCAGGTGCCGGCCCACAGGCCGCCGTCGGCGTCGAGCGCCAGCGCGTTGACGTCGTTGCTGCCCAGGCTGCCCGGGTCGGCCTTGTCGTGGGCGTGGCGCACCACCTTGCCGCTGGCGGGCTCGACATGCAACAGGCCGCCCCAGGTGGCCGCCCACATGCCGCCGGCGCCGTCGCCGGTGATCGCCTTGACGATGCGCTGGCTCGACGGGCCGGCCGGCAGCGCCAGCGGCACGAAGCTGTTCGTTTGCGGCTCGAAGCGCGCCAGGCCGTCCTGGGTGCCGGCCCAGATGCGGCCGGCGCGGTCCTCGAACAGCGCCGACACGCGGTCGTTGGGCAGGCTGTTCGGGTTGCGCGGATCGTGGCTGTACTTGACCGCCTGGTAGCCGTTGTAGCGGTACAGGCCGCCGCTGTGGGTGCCGATCCAGATGAAGCCCTGGCGGTCCTGCAGCAGCGACAGGATCGACAGGTCGTCGGCGTCGAGCGAGCCGAGGCGCTTGAAGCGCAGGTCGGAGGTGGGGGTGGCGCCGGCCACGGCAGCGAGGAACAGGCAACAGGTCAACAGCAGGCGCAACAGGCGAAGGGGACGAAGCATCAGGTATCCAGGTAAACCGCCGGCCGCGGCCGCTTGCCGGGCTGCGTTGTATCTACAGCAACGCTACTGTGACCGTGATGGATGCTTTCTGTCAATATGTTTGCTCGCGGCGGCGGGCCGTTTTGTTGCACGACTGCTACGACGCCGGCGCCGGCGGCGGCGCCCCGCAATGGCCGCGCACCGATGCCGCCATATACAGTGGCGCCGAATTAGGGTATCGTGTATGGCCTGTAAAAGTATCGATGCCAGGGCGTGCCGGCCGCGTGCCGGCGCCGCCCCGCAACGCGGCGCAGCTCCTTTTCCTCCGGGCCGCCCTTGCCGCGCGCCGCTGCCGCAGGCCGGCCGCCCTGTCTGCCGTCGCCAAGATTGTGAATTTACTGAAGAAAGCAGGCGCCCGCCGCGCCAACCAAACCTGATGCCTGAAAACGACGTAACCGACCTCATTCCCGCGCCCGCCGCCGAGCAGGGCGTGCCCCGCTTCGACCAGTTCGGCCTGTCGCCCGACATCCTGCGCGCGCTTACCGACCAGGGCTATGTGCACCCGACGCCGATCCAGGCGCAGGCGATTCCGATCGTGCTGCAGGGCCGCGACGTGATGGGCGCGGCGCAGACCGGCACCGGCAAGACCGCCGGCTTCTCGCTGCCGATCATCCAGCTGCTGCTGGCGCACGCCAACGCCTCGATGTCGCCGGCGCGCCACCCGGTGCGCGCGCTGATCCTCACGCCGACGCGCGAACTGGCGGTGCAGGTGGCCGAAAACGTCAAGGCCTACGCCCAGCACACGCCGCTGCGCTCGACCGTCGTGTTCGGCGGCATGGACATGAAGCCGCAGACCGTGATCCTGCGCGGCGGCGTCGAGATCGTCATCGCCACTCCCGGCCGCCTGCTCGACCATGTGGAGCAGAAGAACGTCTCGCTCGGCCAGGTGCAGATGCTGGTCATGGACGAGGCCGACCGCATGCTCGACATGGGCTTCCTGCCGGACCTGCAGCGCATCATCAACATGCTGCCCAAGCAGCGCCAGAACCTGATGTTCTCGGCCACCTTCTCGCCGGAAATCAAGAAGCTGGCCAACAGCTTCCTCAACGATCCGGTCGTCATCGAAGTGGCGCGCAGCAATGCCACCGCCGACAAGGTCACCCAGGTGGTCTACAAGGTGCCGGAGTCGAACAAGGTCGAAGTGGTCGAGTTCCTCATCCGCGGTCGCGACCTCAAGCAGGTGCTGGTGTTTTCCAACACCAAGATCGGCGCCTCGCGCCTGTCGCGCCACCTCGAGCAGAGCGGCATCAAGGCCACCGCCATCCACGGCGACAAGACCCAGCAGGAGCGCATGGCCGCGCTGGAAGCGTTCAAGAAGGGCGACATCGACGTGCTGGTCGCAACCGACGTCGCCGCGCGCGGCCTCGACATTTCCGACCTGCCGTGCGTGATCAACTACGACCTGCCCTACAACGCCGAAGACTATGTGCACCGGATCGGCCGCACCGGCCGCGCCGGCGCCTCCGGCGACGCCATCTCGGTCTATTCCGACAAGGACGAGCGGCTGCTGGTGGACATCGAAAAGCTGATCAAGCAGACCATCACGCGCGGCGAACTGGCCGGCTTCACGCCGTCCTCGTCCTCGTATGCGTCGTCGCCCCGTTCGCGCGACGCCGCCGCGCCGGGCGCAGCCGAGCGCCGCACGCGCCGCCCGGAAGGCGAAGCGCCGCCGCGCCTGGCCGAGCGGCCGCCGCGCAGCGCGCCGCCGATGCGCCGCGACAAGGTCGATCCGTGGTTCCTCAAGCCGTACGAGCCGGCGACCCCGGTCGCCAAGCCGGCAGACAGCCCGGCGTCGCCGTCGATCAAGCCTGCCCGCCACAAGGTGGCTGCCTTGCTGGGCGGGGGACCGAAGGCGTAACGGCGGGCAGAACGTACCCATAAAAAAAGCGCGTCGATATCGACGCGCTTTTTTTACGCCCGCTGCCGCTACGGCGCCGGCGCCGCCAGTTCGGCGATGCTGATCTCGCTGATGGCCAGGCCGATGGTGCGCCCGTCGGACGAGGGGCCGATGTCTTTCGGTGCGGTCGGGTGCGGCACCTCGATGGTCAGGGTGCGCAGGCTGCCGTCGGTATCGACCTTCAGGCCAATTTCCTGCGGCACCGCGGACAGCCGGAACGGCACGCTCAGTTCGCCTGCGCGCAGCGTGAACACCGCCGCCGCGTTCGGCCCGAATGCCTGCGCCTTGATGGCGAAGTGAAAGTGCTTGGGCAGGTTGCGGCGGAAGTGGATCACCACCTGCTTGCCGGTCGACCAGCGGCCCAGCGACTCGCCGGCCGACAGCCCGTCGATGCGCTCGATGAAGTCGTCGCCGATCGGGCCCACCAGGCTTGAACTGCCCAGCGTGGGGCCCAGCGAAGGCAGCCGCACCAGCGCATAGTCGGCGGTGGCGACGACCGGCTTGATACCGGCCGGCAAGGCGTGATCGCCCACCACCAGCAGCCATTTATTGCGCGACGGCAGCTGGTACTGTTCGATCGGCTGGTGCGGGTCGGGCAACTCCAGTACGCCGGTGTCCTTGTCGTCGATATGGAACTGGGTGCGCATCAGTTCGGCCACTTCGGTGCCGGCGACCGTGATGTACTTGTGCTCCTCACGCGGCACGTAGCGGTGCGCGAACGCGCCGGCCTTGTCGGCCGCCCATGGCGTGACCAGCTGCTGGAGGTAGCCGCGCGAGGCGAGCAGCCCTTCGCTCAGGGCGAACGGCGTCGCCACGAACAGGAACAGCGGCAGCGCGATGTGCTTGTTGCGCGCCCACAGCGCCAGGATCAGCAGGTTGAGCGCCACCAGGATGCGGCCGTGCCAGTCGCGCAGCCGGATCGCGGCGATATCGGGGCCGTCGACGGTATTGATGGTGTAGGTCGGCAGTTTGACCAGGGCAATGAGCAGCACCGCGCCCAGCAGCACGGCGATGACCAGCTTGAACGCCGGACGGGTCGGCTTGCCCGGCTGGCGCAGCAGCGCCGCCGCCAGCACCAGCAGCAGCGGGAACGCAAACGAGTAGTAGCGCATGTGCAGGCGCACGCCTTCGATCGACCCGGGGCTGGCCAGCGACGCGGTGTACGCAATGGTCATGGCGACGGCAGTGCCCATCATCAGCAGCAGGTAGACGCGCAGCGCGCCCGCTTCGCCATCCAGCTTGAGCTGGGCCGGGCGCCACGGCAGGCGGTGGATCAGCACCGCCAGCGGCAAGGCGTACAGCACCGCCATCGCCATCAGGTGGCCGCGCGCGTTGACGAAGGCCGGCGCCAGCAGCGTGAAGACGGAGCGGTGGGCGGCGGAGTTGGCCGAACTGGCGTAGAAATTGCCGAACAGGTGGAGCGCCGGCTCGCCGGCCAGCGCATAGCCCAGGCCGAGGCGGGTGCCGAGCATGGCCAGCGCGGCCAGGCCGGCGGCGATCACGCTGTCGCCGATCCAGCCCTGGCGCTCGGCACGGCTCCAGCGCACGAACACGATAAACAGGCACAGCGCCGGCAGCAGGAACAGGCCGTGCACCTTGACCAGGCTCATCAGGCCGAGCAGGAAGCCGGTCAGCAGGGCGTAGCGCGCGCTGCCCAGGCCGCGGAAATTCAGGGCCACCCAGCTGAGCACGGAAAAGCCGAAGAAATACATCGCCTCCGGCATGAAGAAGGAAGTGTAGAGGTTCAGCGGCGCCAGCATGCCGATGACGGCGATGGCCAGCGCCAGCGGCCGGCCGGTCAGCCTGCGGGCGACCAGGTAGACGAACGGCGCGGCGGCGACGAAGAAGGCGGCATTGAGGGCGCGCGCGCAGTCGAGGAACTGGTCGCCGCAGGCATTGGTGCCGCGAAAGACCCACAGGTACAGGTAGGACGGCAGGATCGATTCGCCCAGCGGCGCCAGGCGCGAATACTTGCTGTAGTACCACTCATCGGCAAACAGGGCGGGACTGAGGCCGAAGTTGCGCTTGAGCAGATACGCCATGACGATCAGCATGGCGCCCAGCAGTGCGAATTCCCAGCGGTGTTTGCGAAGTGCGGAGGAGAGCGATGTCATCGAAGGTCCGTGGTGGGCGCGGGCGATTTAAATACCCACAGTTTCCCCAGTAAAAAAGTGTTGATCGCAACGAGCGGCAGCGACACGATCTTGCCGGCCAGGGCGCTGCCCAGCAGCGAGACCGCCAGCGCCACGCAGCCCAGCGTCAGGAAATAATTAAGGCCGACCAGGCAGCTGTAGCGCACCATGCTGGCGCCGCTGGTGGCGCTGTCGAAGGTGACCTTGGCGTGATACAGGTAGTTGACCACCAGCCCGGCGGCGAAGCCGCAGGTGGTGGCGGCGGCGAAATGCTGGCCCAGCGCCACCAGCGCCTGCATGACGCCGATGTCGACCACCGCGCTGAGCACGCCGCCGGCCAGGAACAGCGCCACCTGCCGCCGATGCGCGAGCAGCCTACGCATGCAGCTTCCGGAAGCGCGTCCTGGTATGGATCGCGCGCCGCGGCACGGCGGCGATGTCGTAGGCGAGGAAGGCAAGGATCAGCTGGGTGCCCATGATCAGCGGCAGCGCCGCCACCATCACCGTGCCGGCCGGCGTGACCATGTCGTGGCGCAGCGAATAGAGCCAGTGGCTGACGCCGTAGATACTGCCGAACAGGACCATCGCGATGCCGAGCGGCAGTTCGATCGAGGCCAGCGACATATTGCGCAGGTAATAGTTATAGAACAGCCGCTTGAAGAAGTTGCGCACGTGCTTGGCCGCGAACTCGGTGACGATCTTCGAGATCTTCAGGTTGCTCACCTCGTCGCCGTAGACGGCGTCCATCGGCACGTCGACCACCACCGCGCGCAGCGTGTTGAGGCGGAACAGCATGTCGGTCTCGAAGAAGTAGCGCCGGCTGATGCGGCCGAACGGCAGGTGGCGGGCGGCGTCGGCGTGGATGGCGGTGTAGCCGTTGGTGGGATCGAACAGGTCCCAGTAGCCCGACGACAGCTTGGTCATCAAGGACAGCACCGCGTTGCCGATCAGGCGCATCGGCGGCATGTTGCCGATCTGCTCGAGGTCGTAGAAGCGGTTGCCCTTGGTGTAGTCGGCTTCGCCATCCTGGATCGGCGCGACGAAGCGCGGGATCAGGCTGCTGTCCATCTGGCCGTCGCCGTCGATCTTGACGATCACTTCGGCGCCGTCGGCGATCGCTGCCGCGTAGCCGGTCATGACGGCGCCGCCCACGCCCATGTTTTCGGCATGCTCGATCACCTGCACGCGCGCGTCGCTGCATTCGGCGCGCACCAGCGCGCCCGAGCCGTCCGGGCACTTGTCGTCGATCACGTAGATGCGCTGCACCTCCGGGCCGATCGCCGCCAGCACCGCCAGGATGTGGCGGGTGACGCGGTAGCAGGGGATGACGACGGCGATCGACATGGGTGTCTTGTGCCCGTTTGTTAAGGATGCCTGATTGGCAATGGTGGCAGTGTAGGGGAATTTGTCGTTGGTGTCCAAGCGCTGTGCTCCTTACTGTCGCGGTTCGGTCGAGCCTGGCAACGCCAGGTACCACTGCTGGCCGACCACCGCGCGCAGCAGCTGGCCGGCGCTCTCGCTCCAGGTCAGCCACGGCATGCCGGTCGAGGCGGGCGCCTGGTCGTCGCGGTGCAGCGCCAGCCAGTCCTGCAGCGCCTGCGCCAGCTGCTCCGGCTCGAGGCCGCTGAAGTACAGCGCGTGGCCGCCGGCCACTTCGCGAAACACCGGCAGGTCGCGCGCGATGATCGGGATGCCGTGCTGCGCCGCCTCGATCAGCGGCAGGCCGAAGCCTTCGCCTTCGGATGCGGCCAGCAGCGCGTGCGCGCGGCGGTACAGTTCCAGCAGCATCTGGTCGGACACGCCCGGCAGCCAGAACAGGCGCTGCTCGCGTTCCCGGTGCGCCTGCATGCGTTCGGCCAGCTCGTCGACCATCCAGCCCTGCTTGCCGACGACGACCAGGTTGGCGTCGACGCCGCGCTGCCACAGCAACTCGAGCGCGGCCAGCGCCTGTCGCTGGCCCTTGCGCGGTTCGACCGTGCCGACCATCAGGAAGCTCGGGCGCGCCGCCACCGCGGCGAACACCTCGGTGGCGTTCGGCGGCAGGCCGGCGCTCGGCGCGCTGGCGTCGATGTCGGCGCCCAGGTGGAAGTAGCCGATGTTGAGCGGCGTGGCGCGGCTCGGGCCGTGCAGCTGCAGCCAGGCGGCCAGTTCGTCGGCCACCGCGCGCGAAATGCACACCACGCCGTCGGCCACGCCGGCCACGGTGCCGATGTATTCTTTGAAATAGCGCTCGGTACCGAACGGGAAGACCTCGGGACGCAGCACCGGCAGCAGGTCGTACATGACGAAGTAGATCTCGACGCCGCGCCGGCGCATGGCATGCAGGCAGGCGTCGTTTTGCACGGTACCGTTGGTAAACAGGTCGAGGCCGAGGAACAGGTCGCCTCGGCGCAGCTCGATCGGCGCGTCTTCCAGCGCCAGCGGCGGCGCCCCCACCATGTCGAGACCGAAGCGGCGCGCGTACAGGTAGCCGCGGTTGCCGCCGTGGCTGTACACCGGCTCGATGCGATAGCCCGCCGGCGGGTTGGCGACCATCGCCAGCAGCACGCTGCGCACCACCCGCTGGATGCCCGTCTTCAGGTCCGACTGCACCAGCGCCGAGATGTCGACGAACAGCTGGCGCGGCCCCTGCGGCGGCATGTTGTGGGCCGCCGCCACCGCCACCTCGACCAGGTCGCGCTCGGCCGGTTCGCCGGCCAGCTTGCCGATGGTCGAGACCAGCTGGCGGTAGTGGCGCTGCGGGTCGCGTGCGTAGATCTGCTCGATCGCCGCGGCCATCGCCGCACCGGCGCTGGCCGGCGCGTGCTCGGCCAGCATGAAGGCGCGCGCGCTGGCGGCGTAGCGCGCGCGCAGCGCCGGCTCGGCGTGCAGCCGCTCGAGCGCTTGCGCCAGCTGGGCGACGCTGAAGCTGTCGTCGATCTTGAGCAGCACCTGCTCGCTGATGTCGGCGGTCGAGCCGTGCGCGTTGGCGATGGTCGGCGCCCCGTGCAGCAGGCAGTCGAGCACCGCGGCCGAGGTTTCGCCGCGCGTGTGCGAGCGCAGCTGCACCGCGCAGTCGCAGGCGGCGGCGTAGTCGG
This sequence comes from Burkholderiales bacterium, assembly GCA_038248405.1. GTDB lineage: Bacteria > Pseudomonadota > Gammaproteobacteria > Burkholderiales > Burkholderiaceae_D > JAFCUW01. Next base: position 7,270 of record JBBRXM010000059.1, on the reverse strand, counting down.
CGTAGGTGTCGGCGCTGACGAAACCGGTCATCGCCACGCGCGTGGCGGCGCCGCGCTCGGCGATGGTGCGGGTCAGCGCGGCGCCGTACGGGCCGGGATCGTTCTCGCCGACGAACACCAGCTGGCAGCGCGGGTCCGCGCCCAGCGCCGAGGCGAGGAAGGCGTCGAGCAGTTCGGCATTGAGCTTGGTGCGCCCCAGCATGCCGAAGCTGCACACCAGGTACTGGCCGGCGGCGATGCCCAGCCGCGCGCGCGCGGCGTCGCGCTCGCTGGCGTGGCGCAGGCCGCGCAACAGCGGCACCGTGCGCCAGTGCTGCGCCGCCTGCGGCCCGTACCACTGGCGCGCCAGCAGTCTGGAAAACTCAGAATGGACGATGACGCCGGTGGCGTGATCGAGCACGCCCTTGTTGAGCGGGTACTTCCAGATCGAGGCGACGCGGCCGTTGCGCTGCATGTCGGCCAGGCCGGTGTAGCCGTGCGACTCGAACATCGCGCGCAGGTAGCCCTGCGCCAGGTAGCCGTCGTTTTCCAGGTTGTCGAGCACCCCGGAGAGGAAGAAGTCGTGCAGCACCACGGCGCCGCGGTGGCGGCGGATCAGTTCGAACATGTGAGCGTGCACGCCCGAATTGCCGAAGTGGTAAAGCACCCGGTCGTACTGGCCGCCGTGCTGTTCGAACCACGCCAGCTGGCGTACCGGATAGCCGGCCGTGGCCAGCTCGCCGCTTACCTCGGGCTGGTCGACGATCAGTTCGACGTCGTAAAAGCGCGCCAGCTGCGGCACCAGTTCGGCGCTGTAGTCGGCGATGCCGGAGTGCTGCGGCGGCAGCGGCGACACGTAGGCCAGCCGCGGGCGTGCCGGCGCCGGCGGTGCCGGCTTGCGCGCGGCTGCTTCGAGCTGGCGCCATGCATCCTTCAGCGGATCGAGCTTGGCGATGCTGGCAAAGCCGGCGCCCGGCGCGCCGCCGTGCGGCGCGTACACCAGGTCCGGTTCCAGCGCCGCCAAAAAGTGTTCGCGCAGCGCCGCCGCGGCGCGGCGGCGCCAGGGGCCGGCGGCCGCAGCCAGCTGGTACGCGGCGATGCGTTCGCGCGGCAGCAGGTCGCCGAATGCGGCCAGCATCTGCTCGTACTGTACCGGGCCGTGTTCGGCGAACGCCACCCACACCTGGTGGGCGCCGGCGCCGCGCACGATCTCGCGCGCGGTCGCCTGCAGGGCGGGATCGGCGGCCAGCGCGGCCGGGTCGAAGTCGAGGACGATACGCATGTCAGGTGCCTGGGGTGAAATGGGTGCGGGCCTCTTTCAGGTCCGCCAGTACCTGGCGCGCGGACACGGGCAGGGCGTGGACGTGATCGGGCAGCTGCGCCTCGGCGCTGCCCGGGTCGGGCGTGCTGTGCTTGATGCCGGCGAGCGTCACCGACACGCGCCGCGCCACCCACGGAAAGCGCAGCAGCGCCGGCAGCAGCAGGCGGCGCATGCGCTCGTTGCCGGTCACGCGCGCCACCAGCACGCGCAGCAGCGCGCCGCGGCGCATCAGCTTGACCAGCGCGCCGGCCGAGCGCAGCGGCCGCGTCACCCGCCATGAGGTGCTGTGCAAGGTGGCGGTGAGCGAAGCCTCCAGGCCGCGCGCCCACACGGCCACGCGTTCGGCGTTGAACTTGGCCTCGTGCAGCGCCAGCGCCAGCTGCTCGTTTTTTGCGTGCAGCTGCTCGATCTGGCCGAGCGCGTCGGCGTGGCGCGCGGTAGCCGCCGCCGCCGCCGCATCGGCCGCCGCCAGCCGGGCCGCCGCTGCCGCCAGCGCGCTTGCCGCGTCGGCCGCCGCGCGCGCGTTGTCGGCGGCGGCAGCCTTGGCCGCTTCGCCTGCCACCGCCAGCGCCGCCTGCGCCGCCAGCGCCGCCTGTTCGGCGGCGACCGCGCCCTCGTGCTCGATGCGCGCGTGCGCTGCGGCCGCGTCTTTGTCGGCCCAGGCCTGCGTCAGGTGGTACGAGATGAAGTCGTCGAACACGTTCGGCTGCACCGCCAGCGCGGCGCGCAACTGCGCATGTTCGTCGGCCACGTAATAGCGATTGAGGCCGTCGAACCAGGCGAACTGGTAGTGGTGCGCGGTCACCAGGTGCTCCCAGCTCGCGTGGTTGGTCTCGCGGCTGCCGGGCAGGGTCGCCTCGACCACCAAAATCCACGGGCGCCAGCGCGCCAGGTCCATGCCGCGCAAGACTTCCTCTTCGAAGCCTTCGACGTCGATCTTCAGGAAGTGGATGTCGCCGCGCACGTGTTCGGCGCAGATCGACGCCAGCGTGCGCACCGGCACCGTGATCTCGCTGACGGCGAAGCCGTCGGCGCGGTGGGCATCGGCCACCGCGCGCTGCGGCGAGGCCCAGCCGTTCACCGCCGGCACGTCGAACAGGGTCAGGCTGCCGTCGGCGGCGCCGGCGGCCACCGCCAGGTTGACGTCGCGCGGGCGTTCGGCGGCAAAGCGCCGGGCGAATGCCGGCAGCGGCTCGATGTTGATGCCGTGCCAGCCGGCGTCGTAGAACGCCTTCGTCACCGAGTGCTCGACCGGGTCGTTGGCGCCGGCGTCGATGTAGAAGCCGCCGGCGACGTGGCCCAGCGCGCGCCACAGCAGCACGTCTTCGAAGTTCTGCGCGTAGGAGATCAGTTTCATGGGCGTTGAATGTCGACGGTAGGATCGAGCCAGGCGCTGCCCTCGAAATGGGGGCGCCGCATATTTACCACGTTAAATACCAGCGCCAGGTCGCGCCACTCGTAGTTGTTGACCAGGTGGGTGTCGGTGCTGACGATGGCGGTGGCGATCGAGTAGCTGCCCGGTCCCAGGTTCATCGGGAAGCGGAACAGGTACACCACCTGTTCGCCGGCGGCGACGTCGGCCAGCGGCATCTCCTTGAGGTGGGTGTTGGTGCCGTACATCGGCTGGCCGAGGCGGTCCTTGATCATGTAGCCGAGCACCATGCGCGGAATCGGCGCCCGGACGCTGACGGTGATCTTCAGCGTCACGGCGCTGCCGACGTCGACCACTTCGACCTGGGCGCCGTCGGCGCCGAGCAGGACGATGTCGGACACGCTCGCCTCGCCGGTGCCGGAAATGGTCTGCACCTTGCCGGCGACGGCGGCCAGGCGCACGGTTTCGTTTTCGCGCTCGGCGATCAGGGCGTTGTAGTAATCCATGATCTGTTCCGGCGCGCCCTGCCTGGCCAGGCGCCCGCCGTCGAGCAGGATGGCGCGGTCGCATACCGACTGGATCGCCTGCTTGTCGTGCGATACCAGCAGCAGCGTGGTGCCGGCCTTGCGGAACTGGCGGATGCGCTCGAAGCTCTTGTGCTGGAAGTAGGCGTCGCCCACCGACAGCGCCTCGTCGACGATGAGGATGTCGGGCCGGCGCGCGGTCGCCACGCTGAAGGCCAGGCGCATCTGCATGCCGCTCGAATAGACCCGCACCGGCTGGTCGATGTAGTCGCCGATTTCGGCGAACGCTTCGATCTCCGGCATCAGCGTGCCGATCTCCTCGACCGACATGCCCAGCAGCTGGCCGGCCATCAGCACGTTCTGGCGGCCGGTGAAGTCGGCGTGAAAGCCCATCCCCAGTTCCAGCAGGGCGGCCACGCGCCCGCTCATGTGCACCGAGCCGGTGCTCGGCTGGGTGGTGCCGGTGATCAGTTTCAGCAGGGTGCTCTTGCCGGCGCCGTTGATGCCGATCAGGCCGACCGCTTCGCCCGGCGCGACCTCGAAGCTGATGTCCTGCAGCACCCACTTGAGCTTGTGGCGCAGGCCGCGGAATGGCAGCATCCACTCGCCCAGCCGCGACCAGCGCGTCGGATATTGTTTATAGGCCTTGCCCAGGCCGGAGACGGTAATGCGGCCCATCAGAGTTCATCCACCATTTCGCCGGAGCGCTTGCGAAACAGGCGCATGGCGAACACGCACATGAGCAGCGCCAGCAGCGCCGCCGGCAGCAGGCTCGCCCAGTCCGGCGGCGCCCGGTGCACCAGGATGGTCTGGTAGGCGCCGATGATGGCCGCCATCGGATTCCACACCAGCAGCTCGCGCACCGCCGGCGGCAGGATCGAGGCCGGGTAGACGATCGGCGTGAGCCAGAACCAGAACTGGATGAAGATGCTGAAAAACTGGCCGACGTCGCGGAAGAACACGTTGAGCACGCCGATGATCATGCCCAGGCCGATGGCGAACAGCACCTGCAGCAGCAGGATCGGCAGGATGGCCAGGTAGACGGCGCCGGGAAAGTGGCCCGACAGCACCAGGAAGGCGGTAAACAGGCCGAAGATGATGGCGAAATTGAGCAGCGCGTTGAGCACCACGATCAGCGGCAGGCAGATGCGCGGAAAGCTGATCTTCTTGATCAGGTTGGCCTGCTCGATGAACATGGTCTGGGCGCGCGCGACGATTTCGGCGAACAGGCCCCAGGTGAGCACGCCGGCGCACAGGTAGATGCTGTAGGCGAAGGTGTCGTCGCTGCCGGGCAGCTTGCTGCGCATGACTTCGGCAAAGATGACGGTGTACACCAGGATCATCGCCAGCGGGCTCAGCAGTGACCAGGCGGCGCCGAGGATGGCGTTGCCGTATTTCGACTGGAACTCGCGGCGGACGCTGCCGAACACGAAGCCGCGGTAGGCCCACAGGCCGCGCAGCATGTGGCCCGAAATCATGGCGCCGCCTGGTGCAGCGACCGAGAGTTGAGCGGAAGAATTCGTCTGGTCATGGTGAAGGTGGTCCCGGTGAGCGCAAAATTATACTCTACAGGGCAGCGGCGGCTTGTTACAGTTGTAACGCCGGCGCCGCCGGCAGCGGCCATCAGGCGCCCTGCACCAGCTTTTTCAGCGCCTGCGGATTGAGGATGATCAGGCGGTGGGCGTCCTTTTGCACGATGCCCTGCTGCACCAGCGTCAGCAGGGCGCGGGTGACGGTCTCGCGGCTGGTGTTGATCATGTTGGCGATGTCCTGGTGGGTCGGCAGGTTTTCGACGACGGCGGTGCCGTCGGTGGTCGAGGCCTGCTGCAGCTGCGTCAGGTAGGCGTAGATGCGCTGGGCGGTGTTGTTGATGCTGAGCAGCGCGCGAAATTCGGAATCGCGCTGGATCTTCTGGGCCAAGTGGCCTAGCATCATTTTCGCCACCGACGGCGAATGCGAGAACAGGTGCAGCGCAGTCGGCGCCGGCAGGAAGGCGACCAGCACCTCGCTCATCGCCACCACCGAGGCCGAGCGCGTCGAACCGTTGATCAGCGCGATCTCGCCGAAGAAGTCGCCGGGCGCCAGCATGCGCAGGCCGATCGCGCGGCCGTCCTCGGTGACGTCGATCACCTGCAGCTGGCCCGACAGCAGGAACAGCAGGCCGTCGCCGCTGCCGCCCTTGTGCAGCACCACCGCGCGCTTCGGGTAGGTGCGGATGCGCAACTCGGCCCTGACCGGCGCCATCTCCGCCTCGTCGAGCTCGGCGAGCAGCGGGATCTTGCGCAGGTGCACCTGCAGGCGGGTCTGCTCTTCCGGCGCGGCGGGGTCCGGCGGGAGGGCGGCGGCGCGCTCGCGCGCGGCCTTGTCGGCAGAGGTCATCGGGGTCGTTTCATGTCAGTGGGCGGCGCCGCCGCCGGGGCGGTCACGGCTGCTGCCATATCCAGCTCAGCTGCAGTTGCTGGTTATTGTACTGAAAGATCGAAATGTTTTCCTTGTTGCGCACCACGCGCGCCTCCAGCTGCAGCGAGTGGTGGCCCGACAGCGGATACGTCAGCGCCGCGCGCACGGTGTGGGTGGCCTGGGCGCGCACCTGGTCGATCAGCAGTTCGGGCGAGTAGGGCAGCGCGCTGTTCCAGGTCTGGCGGGTGTAGCCCATTTCCCCGGTAAGCGGCCCGAACAGGCGGCGGCGGGCGAATATGCCGGCGAACAGGCCGCTGCGGTTGCCGCCGGGACGCTGGCCGAGCGCGTGGTCGTTCAGGTAGCCGATGCTGGCGCTGGCGAACTGGTCGTCCTTGCGGTACAGCAACTGGGCGCGCAGTTCGCCGGTGTTCGAGTTGAAGTTGTTCAGCGTCAGGTATTCGGTATGGGTGAGCCCGCCCATCAGGTTGAACTGGGCGTGAAAGGGCAGCGTCAGCGGCGGCACCACGCGCGCCTGCGCCACCGCCTGGCGCTGGTAGGCGCGCCCGCCCAGCGTCACCAGTCCCAGCATGCCCGTGGTGCGCATGGTCCAGCGGCCCAGCCGGTAGGGCGACTCGACGCCTGTAAACAAGGCGGCGCTGTCGTACTGGCCGAAGGTGTCGTTGCGGCGCAACTGCAAGGTGGCGAAGCCGGCGCTGCCATTGGCGGTGACGTCGCGTGTGTAATTGGCCGACAGCACGCTGTAGTTGTCGCGCTTGGGCAAGAAGTCCGGCAGCAGCGGCAGTTCGACCTGGCCGCCGCGGTCGATGACGAAGGAGGTGGTGCTGGCGCCCTGGTTGACGTTCTGGTCGGCGCCGCGGCCGAGCATCAGCGACATCGAACTGGACGGCTGCCAGCGCTTGCAGCCGGTCTCGCGGGCGTTGGCGATCACCTCGAGGATGTCGCGCGACGGGCTAAAGCGCGTTTCGACGGTGGCGAACAGGCGCTCGGCCTCGTCGGCATGGCCCAGTTCGCACTGGATCAGCGCCACCTAGATCCAGGCGCCGGCGTGCAGCGGTTCCCTGGCCACCAGGTCGAGCAGTTCGGCCGAGGCGTCCTGCTTGCGCCCTTCGGCCAGCGACTGCATGGCCTGGCGGTACAGCTTCTGCTGCGGGTCTTCCGGCTCGGCGCCGGCCTGCTGGGCGCGGGCGCCGGCGGCGGCGGCGGCCAGCAGCAGCAGCGCGGCCGCGGCGCGCATGCGGGAGGCGCTCATCGGGCGTGCCGGCGAGCCGCGCTCGGCGGTTGCGGCGGGTAAGGCAGGGTGGTAACGGCGTTCATGCTTGCATCAAAGGTGAAGAGTGTGGATGGGGTTTCCCTGCCGCGCAGCAGGCGCTCGCCGAGCGCGACGAAGCGGTGGCGCCGGGCGCGCTCGACCGTGCCGGCGCCGACGATGACGTCGTGCGGGAATTCGCGCGCCGCGTGTTCCAGCCGCGACGCGATGTTGACGCTGTCGCCGACGGCAGTATAGATGCTGCGAAAGGACGTGCCGAAGTCGCCCGCCATCGCCGGTCCGCTTTCGACGCCGATGCGCACCCGCAGTGGCGCGCGCCCGCGCGCCACCCGCTGCGCGCTGAGGGCGGCGACCCGCTGCAAGATGGCGCCGGCGGCGTCGAGCGC
>JBBRXM010000058.1:0-30219 GCA_038248405.1 Burkholderiales bacterium | reverse complement strand
GCAGCCGCAGTAGCCCATCGACTGGCGCACGCCGCCGACCATCTGGTACAGGATCGCCAGCACGCTGCCCTTGTAGGCGACGCGCCCTTCGATGCCTTCGGGCACGAACTTCTCGGCCTTGGCATTGGCGTCCTGGAAGTAGCGGTCGGCCGAGCCGTCCGCCATCGCGCCCAGGCTGCCCATGCCGCGGTAGGACTTGTAGCTGCGGCCCTGGTACAGGATCACTTCGCCCGGCGCCTCTTCGGTGCCGGCAAACATCGAGCCCATCATGACGGTCGATGCACCCGCCGCCAGCGCCTTCGAGATGTCGCCCGAGAAGCGGATGCCGCCATCGGCGATGCACGGCACGCCGGTGCCCTTGAGGGCGTCGGCAACGTTGGAGATGGCGGTGATCTGCGGCACGCCGACGCCGGCGACGATGCGGGTGGTGCAGATCGAGCCCGGGCCGATGCCGACCTTGACGGCGTCGGCGCCGTATTCGACCAGCGCCAGCGCGGCGGCCGCGGTGGCGATGTTGCCGCCGATGACGTCAACGTTCGGGAAGCGCGTCTTGATCCAGCGTACGCGGTCGAGGATGCCCTGCGAGTGGCCGTGGGCGGTGTCGACCACCAGCACGTCGACGCCGGCGGCAACGAGCAACTCGATGCGCTCTTCGTCGCGCTCGCTGACGCCGACGGCGGCGCCGACCAGCAGCTTGCCGAGCGCGTCTTTCGAGGCGAACGGGTGCTCGTGCGACTTCTGGATGTCCTTGACGGTGATCAGGCCGCGCAGTTCGAACTCGTCGTTGACGACCAGCACGCGCTCGAGGCGGTGCTTGTTCATCAGGCGCTTCGCCTCGGCGGTGTCGGCGTCTTCCTTGACGTACACCAGCTTCTCGCGCGGGGTCATCTTGGCGCGCGCCTCGGCGTCGAGTTCTTCCTCGAAACGCAGGTCGCGGTTGGTGATGATGCCGACCACGGTCTTGCCCTCGACGACAGGGAAGCCGCTGATGCCGTATTGTTCGGTGAGCTTGATGACGTCGCGGATCTTCATGTCGGGCGGGATCGTGATCGGGTCGCGCAGCACGCCGGCCTCGAAACGCTTCACGCGCGCCACTTCGCGAGCCTGCTCTTTCGGGGTGAGGTTCTTGTGGATGATGCCGATGCCGCCCTCTTGCGCCATCGCGATCGCCAGCCGTGCTTCGGTGACGGTATCCATCGCCGCGGACAGCAAGGGAATATTCAGCGAAATATTGCGAGTCAGGCGGGTCTTGAGGGAGGTGTCGGCCGGAAGAACGTTCGAATAAGCCGGGACAAGCAGCACATCATCGAACGTGAGTGCTTTCTGAAGTAGACGCATAGCATTTTCCTATTGGCGCAAAAGCGAATTATACAGAAGTTCCTGCCTACCGTCCGGACCGCCCCTCAAAATGACCTCGGGCAGACGATACGGATTGACAGCGCCGGCGAATCATGGCGTAGTGACGTACGGCAACTGAATCGGAACGGCAATGAATAACAACACACGCGCGCCTTTCGTCGCTGCGGCCCTGATGGCGTTTGCCAGCCTGGCGCAGGCGCAATACATGTGGATCGACGCAAAAGGCATCAAGCAGTTCTCCGACAAGGCGCCGCCGTCCTCGGTGCCTCTGAAGAACATCCTGAAGGCGCCGCGCGGGGTGGAAACGGCAGTGCTGGTGCCCACCGACGCGCCGGCGCCGGCGGTACCGGCCGCCGCCGCGGCAACGCCGAAAGCGGCGCCGAGCGTCGCCGACCGCAACGCCGACTACAACAAGCGCCAGAAAGAAAAGAACGCGCTGGAGGAAAAGGAAAAAATCGAGCGGGAATCGAAAGCGGTCCAGACCGAACGCTGCGAAGGCCTGCGCACCAACAAGCGCGCCCTGCAGTCAGGCGAGCGCATCGGCACGCAGGACAAGAACGGCGAACGCAGCTACATGACGGAGCAACAGCGGGCAGTGGAAGCGGGTAAAGTTGACAAGGCGCTGGCCAGTTGCAAGTGAGCGCTGATGCCGTCATCGGCGCCCAGCGGGGACCCGGCTGCCAACAAACCCCCGGCAGAGGACCGCGACCAGCTGCCGGCTCTAAGGTTGCTTTTTGGCGGCGCGGCGGCGGCGGCTGTCTTTCGGGTCTGCGATGAGCGGCCGATAAAACTCGATGCGGTCGTTTTCGCGCAGCACGGTGTCGAGCGGCTTTTTTTTGCCGTAAATCCCCACCGGCCAGCTGGCCAGGTCGATACTGCCGAATTCGACCAGCACGCCGCTCTGGCTGATCGCCTCGCCGATGGTCGTCCCCGCCGCCACCTCGATCTCACGCAGGAATTCGGCGGCCGGCATCGCGTAGCACAGCGACACATGCAGCATCTCAGCCATATACTGTTTCCGCGCGCTTGCAGAAGGAATCGACCATGCTGTTGGCAATCATGCCGAAGACCGGGCCGATCAGTTGCTCCAGAATCATGCTGGAGAACTCGTAGCGCAGGTCGAATTCGACCTTGCAGGCATCGGCGCGCAGCGCCTTGAAGGTCCAGACGCCGTCCATCACCTTGAACGGGCCGTCGACCAGCTTCATCGTCATCTGCGTGGGGCGCTGGTTGATGTTTGCCGTGGTGAAGCTTTGCTTGACGCCGTGAAAATTGATGGCCAGGCAAGCGACCAGCTTGTCGTCGCTGCGGTCAAGCACCTTCACGCCGCCGCACCAGGGCAGGAATTTGGGATAATCGTCGACGTTGGCGACCAGATCGAACATCTGTTCCGCGCTATAGCCGAGAAAAACTGTCTTGTGCACTACTGCCATTAGTCTGCCGTTTGCTATGATGTTGGATATGTTGCATCAGTCCCGCGTTTGAAGCGCGACACAGTAGTTTAACCGACAAGCGCATTTTAGCTAATTCATGAGTATTGCAGACAACAAAAAAGCCTTCCACGACTACTTCATCGAGGACCGTTACGAAGCCGGCATCGTCCTCGAGGGCTGGGAAGTGAAGGCCATCCGCGAGTCGCGGGTGCAGATCAAGGAAGCCTACGTGGTCGTGCGCGGCGACGAGCTGTTCCTGTTCGGCGCGCACATCAGCGCGCTGGCGACGGCATCGTCCTTCACCCATCCGGACGCGGTGCGCACACGCAAGCTGCTGCTGCACCGCGCCGAGATGGACAAGCTGATCGGCAAGGTGGAGCGCTCCGGCTTCACGCTGGTGCCGCTCAACCTGCACTTCAAGGGCGGACGCATCAAGTGCGAGATCGGCCTGGCCAAGGGCAAGAAGCAGCACGACAAGCGCGCCACCGAAAAGGAACGCGACGGCAAGCGCGAGGTTGCCGCGGCGATGAAGACGAACGTCCGCTGATGCGGGAACAATCCGGCGGCAGCGGCTTGCGAACCTCTTCCAAGCCGCCCGCCACGAGTCAGTAGAACCCGAGCGATGCCCCCTGAGACAGGCGCTCGCTCGACAAGCGCATCGATTCGCTCTTGAAGAAGCGGTACAAATCCGGATCCTTGAGCCAACTCACCTGATTTTCCGCCAGCCCGAGGCCGTTCGCGGAGGCGATTCCCCATCCCTGCACATTGGTCGAGGCAGCGACCGCAGCAAGTTCCATGACGGAGATCCGTTGCGCCGTCAATCCATCCAGCTTCGAAGCTTCCCACGCCGATTGCGGGACATCCGTACCCCACTGGATCCAGCGCGCCATATCGGGCCAGCGTATGCAAAGCACGATCCAGCGGCGGTACATTTCGAGCGGCGGCACCTTCTCGCCACGCGCCAGTCGGCCGACACGCAGCAACAGTACAAAGCGGACGAAATTGAGCGTTCGCTTGATCTCCCGCGGGCTGCAGAAAAACTCCTTGGTGATGCCCGCCATGATGATCTGCACGTCTTCGCTTTCGTTGGTGACGGTCTTGCTAACCGCCTCCTGCACAATCGCCGCCTCTTCGGCAGACACGATCGGGCGCGGCGGCTCCTGCATGCCGGCCGCGGCGCCAGCGCCGCCCAGTCCTGCGGCGCTGCTCGCGTCGGCGGTCGCGGCAGCGGCGGGCGCCATCGCCGTCCTGGTGAGGGAGGTGACAAACAGCTCGATCGCCTTGGTTCGCCGAGGGGGGATCGTAAATGCCAGCTGAATGAATTTATCCATGAACCGCCAGCCCAGCGGCACGCACTGTTCATAACTGGGCAAGTAGCTCTTGACATCCTTGTGCGCATGTTCGAGCGCAGCGGCGACCATCTGCGGGTCCATGCCGATGACAAACAGGAATTCGCACTGGTCGCTGGCGAGGAAGGTATTGATGCCCTCGACGATACTGGCGACCTTGTTCGGCGAGCATCGGTCCAGGTCGTCCACAAAGATGACCAAGGGCTGCGTGACCGCTCCCCCTCTGCCGCCCTCGCGTTTGGGCAGTACTTCGATCACGCGCTGCAAGTCCCGGTGAATCTGGTGCACGATGCCGACTGATTTTCCGTAGTCCGGCACCCGGACATATTCAGCCAGGCTGAACGTGGCGGGCTCGTTCCACACCTTCACCACGCGCGGCCCAGCCAGCCGATCAAGGACAGAGCGCTGGCAGTCACGACCGAGACCATCGCCGGGCCGCCTCCCTGCAGCGCCCACACACCGGCAAGCACGGCGGCGCCGACCAGCAGCAACCAGCGCGCGCCTACCCACCAATACCGGGCCATCCGGTCATAGATCTTCATGCGTACTTCGCCGTCATCGATCCTGGCGAGGTTCAGGCGCAGCAGGAACAATTCCCGCTCAACCGGAGAGAGCCGGTCGCTTACCTGGCTGATGATCGCGTCGACCATGCCGGCCCACACCTGTTCGGAACTCTCGTACTTCCATGCATTGAACCAGATCGTCCATCGCGTTTCGCTCGGCGCTGTGGCGCCCTGCTGCGCAGCGTCATCGGTCCCGGCACGCCGCCTTTTTCGATTCAGAAAATTGAGCACGTTCCGGATGGTCGCGTGTCCTTTCTCACGCGGCGCTGCTGCATCCTCATCGAGGATGTGCCGCACCTGCTGCATCAGCGACGACTTGCCGGCACCCCACGGCGCCTGAATGCTGATGCTGATCGGGCCGCGGGTGTCCGGACTGGTCAGGAAATTCGAGATCGCGATGGCATACTGGTGAAAGTCCATCAAGTCCAGGTTGGTCGCGTGGTCATGCACCAGGTGGTCGTGGATTTCCAACAGCCGATCGGTGCGGTCACCACTGGACAAGAGGCGCCTTTCGTATTCGGCCATCAGCTGCGAAAGCGGGAGTTCCATCTTCGCCAGCACCGCCAAGGCCCGTCCCTGCTTTGCCGTCCAGAACGCACCGATCAGCTCGGCAAGCGATATAAACGTACTGCCTTTCTTGCGCGCCAACTCTGCTGCGCTGTCGAGCCAGCGGCGGCTGTTGTCGGTCATTCCCTTGAACGGTTGTGGCTGGTCCGGTTCAAAGTTTTCGGGATGGAAGTATTCATTCCAGGCCAGGTCGAATGCAGGTCCCGCCAGGTGAAGCAGGCTGGCGGCAAACGCCCTGGCCTCCGCCGACTCGGCGAGCGCCTTTGGCGCGCCCGGCGCGTCCGCCCGCGCGATCGCAAACAGGAGCAGCGTGGTCGACAGGTGAGATGATGGCATCGTGCGGCGGGCCGACAAGGTCATGGCAAGCGACAACAATGCCTGGACATCCGCACCGTAGGGCTGGGCTGCGGAGCCCGCGAAGCGTTCGTCGGCGCCAACGTTCGCCGACGATCCCCGCGCGCTGCTTGCGGAAAAATACGCCGAGCGGTTTTTGGCGAATGCCTGCAACGCCGCCAATTCACTCCCGCTGAGGCTGTCGGGCACGGAAATGGTAATGCGCGCGCCGCAATGGCGCAGGATGCTGACCTCTTCGATCGCATTCAGGAGCGCCGCCAGGCTGGACAATTCTGTGAGCTTGCCATCGCCGGTTGCCAACAGGGGAAACCACAAGCGTGTTCCGTCCGCAATTCTCAGATCGGCAATCGCGTTCGACAAACCCGCCGTGAGTTGCTGGTCAATCGGACCGCCGGCTCCAGTCAACACAAACACCAGCGTCGCCTCGCTGGTGGGCCGGATCGCGAAACCCTTCGACAACTCCTGGTCGCGCGGAAAAACGACTGGCGGCAACTGCAGGTCCCGCAGCCGGTAACGCTTCAGTTCGCCTACGGCGCCGTTGGGATCGATCGACAAGAACACGAAGTCGGCGTCGGGCGGCGCGCCGCGGCGGACTATCAGCGAAGTGCTTAGCAGCATGGGTCGGTTCCGGGCAATGAGGGTCGCGCCATGACGCGAAGGCGCCTCAAATTATGCGCGCGTTACTTTTACCCAGACCTCTGACAGCGTGTCAATTTTGCTATCAGAATTGCCAGTGGCGCAAACATTCCCCGTGTGTTGCCCTCTGTTCGCGCAGCGGGCAATCCCGTCGGCCCTTGGCTAGCGGGCGGCGGCGAAGCGTTTCAAGCCACTCAAGCGCCAGCAGATAAAGCTGAGCACCAGCCCGCCCAGCATCCCGTACGACAGTTTCAATGCGCTGTCAAACAGCAGCGGCGCCACCACGCCCGAAACGATCGCAAAACTGATCATCTGGATGAACGACAGCATCGACGAAGCCAGCCCGCGGTGCTCCGGAAACAATGCGAAGGCGCTCAGCTGGACCGGCGGCATGGCGGCGGCCAGGCCGAAGGTGTACACCATCAGTGGCAACACCGCCCATGGCACTTGTGCCACGAACATCAGGTTGTAGCCCACGCCGAGGCCGGCGCCCGCGGCCATGATGGCAAAGCCGATCCACTTCATCCGCTTGGGCGCGATCTTTGCCGCATTGCGCCCGCCCCACGCCGAGCCCAGCACCATGCCGCTGATGAGCGGGATGAACATCCAGCCGAACGCCGTCTCCGGCAAGTGCAGGATTTCCATCACGAAGTTGGCGGCCGAGCCGATGTACAGCGACAGCCCGCCGAACGCCATGCCGACGGTGAGCGAGAGCAGCAGGAAGCGCGGGTTGCGCAGCACCATCAGGTAGTTGGCGGCGATGGCGACCGGGTGGAAGGCGTGCCGCTTTTCCTTCGGCAGGCTTTCGGTCAGCACGCGCCAGGCCAGCAGGAACATCAGCGCGCCGAAGCCGGCCAGGAACCAGAACGTCGAACGCCAGCCGAAATGGACGTGCAGCCAGCCGCCCAGCACCGGCGCCACCGCGGGCGCCAGGCCGAACACCATCATGATGTGCGACATCATCTTCTGTGCCTGCGCGCCGGCAAACCGGTCCTGCACGATGGCCGCGCCGATCACCGAGCCGGAGCCGGCCGCCAGGCCCTGCAGCGCGCGGCACGCCAGCAACCAGCCGAACGACGGCGCCAGCGCCGCGCCGACCGAGGCCAGCGTGTAGACGCACAGCGCCACCATGATCACCGGCCGCCGTCCGAAGGAATCGGACAAGGTGCCGTAGAACAGCATCATGAAGGCGAAGGCGAACAGGAAGATCGAGAGCGTCTGCTGCACCGCGACGGGCCCGACGTTGAAGGCGCGGCCGATCGCCGGCATCGACGGCAGGTAGGTGTCGATGGCGAGCGCACCCACCATCCCGAGAAAAGCCAGTACGACGGTCAACGTTCGCTGCATGCGTTTAGTGCCTCAAGAATATATGGCGCCGCACGTGCGAAACCGGAGGCGGCATTTTACAGCATTCGGCAACATTTCTGCGGCCCCAACAATGGCGCAGCATCGACGCCGCCCTGATCGGCGCGCACGCCAGCTGCCCGCTTTGTTTGGTGCGGCTCAACGCCGGCGGTGCCGCCGCCCGATGCGGTTGTTGTGGAAGTCGGAGGCGTACATCAGCGGCCCGCTGCCGCCAGCGCTGACCGCCAGGCCCTTGTAGATGGCGCCGTGGTTGTTGTCTTCGACACCAACTTCGCCCCGGTCGGTCGGCCCGGCCGGCCGTTCCACGATGCGCGCATCCCGGCCGGCTACGCGCCGTTCGGCCTGCAGGCAATCAATGGCGACATCTACGTGACGTACGCGAAGCAGGATGCCGACCACGCGACGACGTCGCCGGCGCCGGCTTCGGCTTCGTCAACGTCTTCACGCCCAACGGGGAACTGGTGCGCCGCTTCGCCGCGCGCGGCGTGCTCAATGCGCCGTGGGGAATGGCGCTGGCGCCGGCCAGCTTCGGCCGCTTCGGCAACCGCCTCCTGATCGGTAACTTCGGCGACGGCGCCATCAACGCCTTCGATGTCGACACGGGCCTGTTCGTCGGCCGCCTTCGCGACAAGAATCACCAGCCGATCGCGATCGAAGGGCTGTGGGGACTGGCGTTCGACAGCGGCGTGGCCAACCAGCCGACCAATACGCTGTTCGTCACCGCCGGCCCCGGCGACGAGGAACACGGCCTGTATGGCCGGCTCGACGTCGACGACGACGCCGCCGTGCGCTACCTGCGCTAGCGCGCCAGCGACATGCCGAAGCGCTCGGTACGCGGCATCCAGTTGCCGAGCATGTCGGCCGATACCAGCACCCGTTCGGCGCGGCCGATCAGGTTCTTGCGCGGCACCAGCCCGATCACACGGGAATCGGCGCTGTTGTCGCGGTTATCGCCCAACATCAGGTACTCGCCCGGGGCGACTGTCAGCGGACCGAAATTGCGCATCGCCTCGACCTGCGGCAGGATCTGGATGCGGCGTTGCGTGCCGTTCGTGGTCTCGGTCATCTGCAGCGCAGTGGTGACGGCGCCGGCGAGCGGCTCGCGCGTTTCGCGCGGCAGCGAGTAGGCGGCCGGCCGGCCATTGATGGTGAGCCGCTCGTCGCGCATTTCGACGACGTCGCCGGGCAGCGCGACGAGGCGCTTGATGAGGCGCGTGCCGTCCTTCGGCGACGCGAAGGTGACGATGTCGCCGCGCTGCGGCTCGCCCAGGTGGGTGAGGATGATGTCGGTGAGCGGCAGCTTGAGGTCGAATGCGAGGCGGTTGACCAGCACCACGTCGCCCTCGAGAAGGTTTGGTCGCATCGAGCCGGACGGAATCGGATTCCAGTCCGCCACCGCGGTGCGAAACACCCCGAACAGGACCAGGAACATCAGGAAACCCTTGTTGGCGCGGATGAAACGGTGCATGTCCCGGCTCCCGGAAGTTGGTGTAGCTACTTTATATGTCAGTATTCTTTAGGCAGGCTTAAACTCGCGATGCCGGCGTGTTATGGGTTCCCCGCCTGCGCGGGAACGACGTTTCGTGGCCGCTTTCCTCAAGACCGTCATCCTCGCGAACGCGGGGACCCCATTTCCCCGAACTGCGTTGGCCAGTTTTGACGTCACATCTGCGCGCCGGAATTGGATCCCCGCGTGCGCGAGGATGACGGTCTTGCGGACAGCGGCCATGAAAACGTCGCTGCCGCGCGGGAGGGAACCTATGCCATCTTCGATCTGCGATGGCGCCTAATGTGGCTTGACGTCATCCTTCAATGCCGCCAGCGCAATCCTGTCCACCAGGCCGGGCACCACCAGTTTCATGAAGCGACCCAGCTTGCCCTTGGCCGTCATCACCACTTCCCGGCGGCGCCGGTTCATGCCCTCGACGATCAGCCGCGCGCATTCCTCCACCGGCATTGCCTTGTCTTCCTTGAGCGAGCTGGCGCCGAGCATCTTGCCGGCGGCGTTGAAGCCGTGATACCGGATCCGCGTCGCCACCACGCCTGGATACGCCGTCGTCACGCTCACCCCCGCGCCTTTGAGCTCCACCCGCAGCGCCTCGAAAAAACCCGTCATCGCGAACTTGGTGGCGCCGTACGCGGTTCGCCCCGGCACCCCCACCAGCCCGGCCAGCGACGACACCGCGACGATACTGCCGCGTGACGCCATCAGGTGCGGCAGCGCCGCGTGCGTGCACCACACGCTGCCCCACAGGTTGATGCGCATGAGATCTTCGTACCAGCCCAGGTCTTCGACCTCCTCGAACAAGGCGTGCGCCGAACGGCCGGCGTTGTTGACCAGCGCATCGATGCGCCCGAACCGCTCCACCGCCTGCGCCACCAGGTCGCGGCATTGCTGCTGCACCGCGACGTCGGTCGGCACCACCAGCGTCTGCGCGCCCAGCGCGCTGCATTCGCCGGCCACCGCTTCGAGCCCTGCGCGGTTGCGGGCAGCGAGCACCAGCGCCACGCCGGCGCCCTCCGCCGCCGCGATCTGACGCGCCATCTCGGCGCCGATGCCATCGGAACTGCCGGTGATGATCACCACGCGCAATGGCGTCACTTCTGCGCCTTCACGATCTGCATGGCGCTGGCGATCATCCCGCTCATCTCACCGAGATTGGATGGCACGATGATCGAGTTGTTGACCTTGGCGAGGTTGGCGAAAGCATCGACGTATTTTTCGGCCACCCGCAGGTTGACCGCGTCGTGGCCACCCGGCTCGTTGATGGCGCTGCCGATCTGGCGCAGTGCGGTGGCGCTGGCGTCGGCCAGGGCGACGATGGCCGCCGCCTGGCCTTCGGCGCGGTTGATCTGGGCCTGCTTCTCGCCTTCCGAGCGGGCGATCGCCGCCGCGCGCTCGCCGTCGGCGATGTTGATCTGTTCCTGCTTGCGCCCTTCGGACGCGGCGATCAGCGCGCGCTTCTCGCGCTCGGCGGTGATCTGCGCCTGCATCGCGTGCAGGATCTCCTTCGGCGGCGTCAGGTCCTTGATCTCGTAGCGCAGCACTTTCACGCCCCAGTTGGCGGCCGAC
Organism: Burkholderiales bacterium; assembly: GCA_038248405.1. GTDB lineage: Bacteria > Pseudomonadota > Gammaproteobacteria > Burkholderiales > Burkholderiaceae_D > JAFCUW01. The sequence continues at coordinate 19,520 of JBBRXM010000058.1, read as the reverse complement.
TCGTCGATCGCGTTGACGATGGTCGTGTTGATATGGTCGCGCTCCTCGAACGTCTTGTCGAGCTCCATCTTGCCGATCACGGAACGCAGCGTCGTCTGCGCCAGCTGCGAGATGGCGGCGATGTAGTTCGACGAGCCGTACGAGGCACGCATCGCGTCGGTCACCTGGAAGTAGAGGATGCCGTCCACCTGCAGCTGCGTGTTGTCCTTGGTGATGCAGACCTGAGGCGGCACGTCGAGCGGGATCTCTTTGAGGATATGCTTGTAGGCGACGCGGTCGATGAAGGGCACCACGATGTTCAGGCCGGGCGCCAGGGTCGCGTGGTATTTTCCGAGCCGCTCGACCACCCATGCGTGCTGCTGCGGCACCACGTTGATGGTCTTGAAGACGAACACCATCGCCACCGCGAACAGCACCAGCGCCACAGTACCGAAATTGAATTCCATGTTTTTGCCTTTTTTTTTGGTTGTTACGGATCAGGCGCCGGTGACGATCAGCCGGCTGCCCTGCACTTCGACGATCTTGAATACGCCGGGCTGCGCATGCGCGCCCTGCCCCAGTTCCACATCCCACAGCGCGCCGCGGTACATCACGCGCGCCTTGCCGTCGCGCCAGGTGTCGACCGTGACGTGCTGGCCGATGTCGATGTTGACGTTCGGGTCGCGCGCCGGGTTGCCGCGCGCGGGGCGGCCGAAGCGGCTGCGATGCAGCAGCCCGGTCGCCACCACGCCGACCACCGCGGCGACGATGGTCTGCACCGGCGCGCCCATGCCGGCCCACGCCGCCACTGCGCCGAAGGCCAGGCCGATGGCGATCATCAGCAGGTAGAACGTCCCCGTGAACAGCTCGAACACCACCAGCACCCCGGCCGCAATGAGCCAGTTCATCCAGTCTGCCATATCAGTTCCTTGCCCCTAAAGTCGACTTCGGTAAATCAAAAACAAAAACCCCCGTGACCCGGAGGGGCAACGAGGGTTTTGCAGCGATGAGATGAGTTTCGATGGCTATTCTGTCAAACGATCCGATAGCGTCAGTCTAGCCGGTTTTGGCAGAGAGTCAACCTTTTCATTTTCACTTCGCAGGCGCCTTCAGCGACGCCAGTTTCTGCCAGGTGTCGATCACCGAGTCGGGGTTGAGCGACATCGAGCCGATGCCCTGCTCGACCAGCCAGGCGGCGAAGTCCGGATGGTCGGACGGGCCCTGGCCGCAGATGCCGACGTACTTGCCTTCGTCGCGGCAGGCCTTGATCGCCATCGACAGCAGCGCCTTGACGGCCGGATCGCGCTCGTCGAAGTCGGCCGCCAGCAGCGCCATGCCGGAGTCGCGGTCCAGGCCCAGCGTGAGCTGGGTCAGGTCGTTCGAACCGATCGAGAAGCCGTCGAAGAACTGCAGGAACTCCTTGGCCAGGATGGCGTTCGACGGCACTTCGCACATCATGATGACGCGCAGGCCGTCCTTGCCCCGCTCCAGGCCATTCTTGGCCAGCAGGTTGATGACCTTCTCGGCCTGGCCGAGCGTACGCACGAACGGCACCATGATCTCGACGTTGGTCAGGCCCATGTCGTTGCGCACGCGCTTCATCGCCGCGCATTCCATCTCGAAAGCGCCGGCGAAGTCGGGGGCCAGGTAGCGCGCCGCGCCGCGGAAGCCCAGCATCGGGTTCTCTTCGTCCGGCTCGTAGCGCGAACCGCCGATCAGCTTTTTGTACTCGTTCGACTTGAAGTCGGACAGGCGCACGATGACCGGCTTGGGCCAGAAGGCGGCGCCGATGGTGGCGATGCCTTCGGCCAGCTTGTCGACATAAAAGGCGCGCGGCGAAGCGTGCCCGCGCGCGACCGACTCGACCGCCTTTTTCAGGTCGGCGTCGATGTTCGGATACTCGAGGATCGCCTTCGGGTGCACGCCGATGTTGTTGTTGATGATGAACTCGAGGCGCGCCAGGCCGACGCCGTTATTCGGAATCGACTGGAAGTCGAAGGCGAGCTGCGGGTTACCGACGTTCATGGTGATCTTGACGTCGATCGGCGGCAGTTCGCCGCGCGCCACTTCCGATACTTCCGTCTCGAGCAGGCCGTCGTAGATCTTGCCCTCGTCGCCTTCGGCGCAGGAGACGGTGACGAAGGTGCCGTCCTTGAGCACGTCGGTGGCGTTGCCGCAGCCGACGACCGCAGGCACACCCAGCTCGCGCGCGATGATGGCCGCGTGGCAGGTGCGCCCGCCGCGGTTGGTCACGATCGCCGAGGCGCGCTTCATGACCGGCTCCCAGTTAGGGTCGGTCATGTCGGCCACCAGCACGTCGCCCGGCTGCACGCGGTCCATCTCCGACGGGTCGTTGATGACGCGCACAGGGCCGGCGCCGATCTTCTGGCCGATCGCGCGGCCGGACGTCAGCACGGTGCCGCTGCCCTTGAGCTTGAAGCGCTGCTGGGCGTCGGTCGATTTCTGCTGCGACTTGACCGTCTCCGGGCGCGCCTGCAGGATGTAGATCTTGCCGTCGCGGCCGTCCTTGCCCCACTCGATGTCCATCGGGCGGCCGTAGTGGTCCTCGATGATGACGGCGTACTTGGCCAGTTCGACCACTTCGGCGTCGTCCAGCGAATAGCGGTTGCGCATCTCGATCGGCACGTCGACGGTCTTGACCGAGCGGCCGGCTTTCGCTTCCGCGGTGAATTCCATCTTGATCAGCTTGGAGCCGATGTTGCGGCGGATGACCGGCGACTTGCCCAGTTTGAGCATCGGCTTGTGGACGTAGAATTCGTCCGGATTGACCGCGCCCTGCACCACCGTCTCGCCCAGGCCATAGCTGGAGGTGACGAACACCACGTCCTTGAAGCCGGACTCGGTGTCGATCGTGAACATGACGCCGGCGGCGCCAAGGTCCGAGCGCACCATGCGCTGCACGCCGGCCGACAACGCCACTTCGGCGTGGGTGAAGCCCTTGTGGACGCGGTAGGAAATGGCGCGGTCGTTGTAGAGCGAGGCGAACACGTGCTTCATCGCTTCCAGCACGTTGTCGATGCCGACGACATTGAGGAAGGACTCCTGCTGGCCGGCGAAGGACGCGTCCGGCAGGTCTTCCGCGGTGGCGGAGGAGCGCACCGCGAACGACATCTCGGTGCTCGAATCGGCGACCAGGCGGTCGTAGAATTCTTCGATCTCCTTTTGCAGGCGCGGCTGGAACGGCGTTTCGACGATCCACTTGCGGATCTCGGCGCCGGCGACGGCGAGCGAGCGCACGTCGTCGATGTTGAGGCCCTCGAGGCGGGTGGCGATGCGGTCGCCCAGCGAGGCGCCGCCATCGATCGCATGGTCGAGGAAGTCGCGGAAGGCCTGCGCCGTGGTGGCGAAGCCGCCCGGCACGCGCACGCCGGCTTCGGCGAGCTGGCTGATCATCTCGCCGAGCGAGGCATTCTTGCCGCCGACCGATTCGACATCGGTCATGCGCAAGGTCTCGAACGAGGCGACGTAGACCGCCTCCCCGCCGGTGGCCTGGCCGGGCTCCTTCATTACTGCGTTATTCAAGCTGGTCATAATAAATACCCTTACTGATGATAGAAATCTTCGCGCGAGGCTGCCAACAGGGTTTTCTTGTTATTCTCTCCCCGGTACAGCACAATTGAATCCATTGCCGAGCATTTTACAGCGTACGCTTGCACTTTACAGTGCCCATCTTGAATAACCGTTATCTTTTCGACACCGCCTATGAGTAATGAATCCCGCCCTCCCATGCCCGCTTCGCAGCACACGGTATTTTTCGTCTCCGACGGCACCGGCATTACCGCGGAAACGTTCGGCCACGCGGTGCTGTCGCAGTTCGACATGCGCTTCCGCCAGGTGCGCCTGCCCTTCATCGACACGCTCGACAAGGCGCGCGACGCCGCCCGCAAGATCAACGAAACCTTTACCGCGGACGGCCAGCGCCCGATCGTGTTCTCCACGCTGGTCAAGCCCGACCTGTCGGCGGTGATCCGCACCGCCAGCGGCATGCACATGGACCTGATCCAGACCTTTGTCGCGCCGCTCGAGCAGGAGCTGGGCGTGAAGTCGACCCACACCATCGGCCGCTCGCACAACATCGTCGACAGCCAGGAGTACAAGGCGCGCATCGAGGCGATCAACTTCTCGCTGGCGCACGACGACGGCCAGTCGCACAAGAACCTGTCGGCGGCTGACGTCATCCTGGTGGGCGTATCGCGCTCCGGCAAGACGCCGACCAGCCTGTACCTGGCGATGCAGTACGGGATCAAGGCGGCCAACTATCCGCTGATCCCGGAAGACTTCGAGCGTGGCCGGCTGCCGTCGTCGCTGCCGCCGTTTCGCGAAAAGATTTTCGGCCTGTCGATCACGCCGGAGCGCCTGTCGGAGATCCGCCATGAGCGCCGCGCCGGCAGCAAGTATGCGTCGATCGAGAACTGCCGCTATGAGGTGAACGAGGCCGAACTGATGATGAAGCGCGAAGGCATCCGCTGGCTGTCGTCGACCACCAAGTCGATCGAAGAGATCGCGACGACGATCCTGCAGGAGATCAAGCCGGACCGCCGCGATTACTAGCAAGTCAGCAAGGGTCTGACCCGGTTCTTTTTTCAGGGTCAGATCCCGGATTCGCCGGCGCCGGCAATACCGGGGTTCAACCTTACTTCACGATGATTTTTGCGAGGATGGGAAGAAGCTGCGCCAAGAAAATCGCACCGACTACCCACATGATGATGGCTGACTTCGCCTCTGCAATCGCCGCCCTGGTGTTGGCAATCTCGGACGACAGCGCCGCCCTTACGTCGGCGAGGTCGGCCTTTGTTGCCGAATTAGCTTTCAGCACCGCAATGTCTATTTTCATGGCGGCAATATCGGCTTCGAGTTCTGCAAGGTCGGGTTCCATTATCCGATCCTAGTCCCGACCTTCGGGTCGGTCAAGTGCAGTCCGTGCGGTCAGAAAAAATGCCGCCAGTCTTCCAGCCAGCCCGGGAAGGCATCCGCTTCCATCGGCGACGCGATATGGTAGCCCTGCGCATACGTGCAGCCCAGTCCCTGCAGCAGATCCCAGTCCTGCTTGGTCTCGACGCCGACCGCCACCGACATCCGGTCCAGGCTGTGCGCCAGGCCCAGGCATGAGCGCAGCACCGTCCCCAGCGCGCGCTTCTTGGAGGCGCCGTCGACGAAGCTGCGGTCGATCTTCAACTCCGAGAACGGAATGCGCGCCAGCAGCTGCAGGTTCGAGCGGCCGGTGCCGTAGTCGTCGATCGCCAGCCCGTAGCCGGCAATGCGCAGCCGTACCAGCCGCTCGAGGAAACTCGGGTCGGTCGTCAGCACCGACGATTCGGGCATCTCGAAGGTGATGTAGTCGGGCATGACGCGGTGGCGGCCGACGCAGGCGCCGATCTGCTGCATGAAGGCCGGATGGGCCAGCGTCTCGGGCGCCAGGTTGATCGAGATCGAGATCGGAAAACCCTGGTCGTGGAACTGGCGGCAGCGCTCCACCGACTTTTCGATCATGCTCCAGTCGAGGAAGTCGATGCGGTTGTTCTGCTCGAGCGCATCGATGAAGGCCGACGGCTCGAGCACGCCGTGCTCCGGATGGCGCCAGCGTGCGAACGCCTCCAGCCCTTTCACCTGGCCGGTCTCGAGCTCGATCTTGGGCTGGAAGAAGGGCTCGAACTGGCCTGCCTGCATGCCCATGCCGACCTCGGAAAAGGTGAAGCCGGGCCGCTGGACCAGCGTCGACGCCGCCCGCGGCGGCAGGTAATGCTCCAGCAGCGCTTCGAGCCGCGCCGGCGACACCGGCTTGCTGACGGCGCCGAGCAGGTCGAAGCCGTAGGCCTGCGCCATCGTTTCGACCGAAAACATCAGGTTGTTGGGCTGGCTGCCGACGACGATCAGGCGCGCGCGGCAGCTCATCGACGCCAGTTCGCGGATCAGCTCGAGCCCGTCCATGCCGGGCAAGCCAAGGTCGATGATCGCCACGTTGACCGTCGGCGTGAAGGAATCCTGGAAACAGCGCAGCGCGGTGTGACCGTCGGGCACCTCGGTGACCTGGCTGGCGCCAAGGTTGCCGAGCATATCCACCAGCGCGGTGCGCTGGGCCGGATCCGCTTCCGCGACCAAAAAATGCAAATGCGCTATATCCATCTCGACTCCACTAAGCTACAGGTGAAAGATTAACCTACAGCAACGTAGCCGTCTATGCCTGATTTTGCCGCAACTGTTCAAAAAAACACACGGCGGCGCAGGCGGCGACGTTGAGCGATTCGATCTGGCCCAGGTGGGGGATCACCACCTGGTGGGTGGCCAGGGCCAGCAGGTCGTCGGCCACGCCCTGCCCTTCGTGCCCCATCAGCCAGGCCACCGGGCGGCGCAGGTCGACGTCGTACAGGCGCTGCTCGGCGTAGCCGCTGGTGGCAAGCACCGCCACCTGCGACTGTTTTACCAGCGCGGCGAGGTCGACGTTTTCAAAAATCTCCAGCACGAAATGGGCGCCCATCGCCGCCCGCAGCACCTTCGGCGACCAGCAGAACGCGGTGCCGGCGCTGCAGTAGACCTGGGTGATGCCGGCGGCGGCGGCACTGCGCAGGATCGAGCCGACGTTGCCCGGGTCCTGCAGGTTGTCGAGCAGGACCGCCGACACCGCCAGCGGGCCGGCGATGTGGCGCGCCGGCGTATCGACCAGGAACATCAGGCCGACGCCGTGCTCGACCTGGCTGATGGCGTTGTAGAGCGCGTCCGGCAGCGCGGTGACGTGCCCATGCAGCTCATCGCAGCGCTGGACGATGTCGGCTACTTCCGGGTTGGCCAGCGCGCCTTCGCCGACGATGCACTGCAGCGGGGCGCCGCGCAGCTGCAGGTAACCCTGGCACAGGTGCACGCCATCCAACAGCGTTCGGCCGGCCTTGCGGCGCGCCTGCGAACTGGCGGCGAGCAGCTTGAGCTCCTTGTACAGCGGATTCTCGCGCGAGGTGACGGTCTTCATTCTTCCTCTTCCGGATTGAAGTCGAGCGGCAGCGTGTCGAGGTTGATCTCGCCGAGCAGAGCAAGCCTCACCGGCGCGAACGAGCGGCGGTGCACCGGGCAGGCGCCGTGCTCGCGCAGCCGCTCCATGTGCATGCGGGTGCTGTAGCCCTTGTGCTGGTCGAAGCCGTATTGCGGATACTGCTGGTGCAGCACCACCAGCGCGGCGTCGCGCGCGGTCTTGGCCAGGATCGAGGCGGCCGATATCGAATGGACCTTGTCGTCGCCCTCGACGATCGGATGGCAGCGCACCGACATCACCGGGCTGCGGTTGCCGTCGATGAGGGCGATGGTGGGCAGCATGTGCAGCGCTTCGACCGCGCGCCGCATCGCCAGCATGGTCGCCTGCAAAATATTGATGGCGTCGATTTCCTCGTGCGAACATTCGGCGATCGCCCAGGCCAGCGCGTACTGCTTGATCTGCGGCGCCAGTTCGTTGCGCCGCTCGGCGGTGAGCTTCTTGGAGTCGCGCAGGCCGTCGATCGGACGGCGCGGGTCGAGGATGACGGCGGCGGCGAACACCGGGCCGGCCAGCGGACCGCGCCCGGCTTCATCGACGCCGCAGACGATGTCGTCGGCGGTGAACGGATACTGGGACTTCTTCAGGCCCGGGTAAAAATTGATTTTCTTTTTCGTCATGATGAGGTTTCGATGATGCGCATGACGGCAGCTGCGCTTTCCTGCGCGCTGTTGCGCAGCAGGCTGTGATGCATGTCGGTGAAGCGCTGCACCAGCCGCAGGCGGCCGGGCGCGTCGGTCAGCTGCTGCCAGACGGCGTCGGCCAGCGCCTGCGGCGTGGCGGCGTGCTGCAGCAGTTCGGGCACCACGAATTCGCGCGCCAGGATGTTGGGCAGGCCGATCCACGGCTGGTAGCCCATGTGGCGCATGATGTGCCAGGAAGCGGCCATCACCTTGTAGGCAATCACCATCGGCTTCTTGAACAGCGCCACTTCCAGCGTGGCGGTGCCCGACGCCACCAGCACCGCGTCGGCGGCGCAGATGGCCGTGTGCGAGTGGCCGTTGACCAGCATGATCTCGACCTTGCCGAGTCCCGCTTGCGCGACCAGGTCGGTGAAGTAGGCGCGTTGCGCCTCGCCCGCCATCGGCACGACGAAGCGCAGGCTGCTGTCGCGCGCGGCCAGCAGCTTGACGGCGGCGACAAACGGCGCGGCCAGGTATTTGAGTTCTCCCATGCGGCTGCCCGGCATCACCGTCACCACGCGCGCGTCCAGGTCCAGCCCCAGCGCGCGGCGCGCCTGGTCCTGGTCAGGCTGCAGCGGGATCATCTCGGCCAGCGGATGGCCGATATAGGTCACCGGCACGCCGGCCTTCTTGTAGATCTCTTCCTCGAACGGGAAGATCACCAGCATGTGCGACACCGCCTTCTGGATCTTCTTGATGCGCCCGCCCCGCCACGCCCAGATCTGCGGGCTGACGAAGTGCACGGTGGGGATGCCGGCGGCCTTCAGCTGCATCTCCAGGCCGAGATTGAAGCCGGGATAGTCGGCGCCGATGAACACCGCCGGCCGTTCGGCCAGCAGGCGGTCGCGCAGCGCGTTCTGGATGCCCTTGATCTCGCGGTAGCGGGGAATCACTTCGAACAGGCCGCGCACGGTCAGCGTGTCCATCGGCAGGTCGGACACGAAACCCTGCTCGGCCATCTTCGGCCCGCCGATGCCGTGGAAGCGCGCCTCGGGCAGGTGCGCCCGCAATCCGGACAGCAGGCGGGCGGCAAGCATGTCGCCGGACACCTCGCCGGCGACGATTGCTACCGAGATGTCAGCGGACGATGCCACGGCTGGCGGTCCCGAGGAACTCGCGCAAGGCGCGCACCTGCGGCGCGCCGTCGTCGCCGGCCGCTTCCAGTTCGGCCAGTGCGGCCTTCGCGTCCTCCAGCGTCAGGCCCGAGCGGTACACCAGCTTGTAGGCTGCGCGGATGGCATCGATCTGCGGCCGCGTGAAGCCGCGCCGCTTGATGCCTTCGATGTTGACGCCGCGCGCGCCGGCCGGGTTACCCGACACCAGCACGAACGGCGGCACGTCCTGCGTGAGGCTGGTGTACATGCCGATGAAGGCGTGCGCGCCGATCTTGCAGAACTGGTGCACGCCGGCGTAGCCGGACAAAATCGCCCAGTCGCCCACCTCGACGTGCCCGGCCAGCTGGGCGTTGTTCGAGAAGATCGTATTGCTGCCGACCTGGCAGTCGTGCGCCAGGTGCACGTAGGCCGAGATCCAGTTGTCGCTGCCCAGGCGCGTGACGCCGGCGTCCTGCGCGGTGCCGAGGTTGAAGGTGCAGAATTCGCGCACCGTGTTGCGGTCGCCCACTTCCAGCCGGGTCGGTTCGCCTGCCCACTTCTTGTCCTGCGGCGCCGCGCCGATCGACGAGAACTGGAAGAACTTGTTGTCTTCGCCGATGGTGGTGTGCCCTTCGATGACGACGTGCGGGCCGACCACGGTGCGCGCGCCGATCGACACGCCGGCACCGATGATCGAATAGGCGCCGATTTCCACCGTGCTGTCGAGCTGCGCCTTCGGGTCGACGATCGCGCTTGGATGAATCAACGCCATGTTACTGCCCCGCTGCCTTGCTGGCGTCGTCGGTGGAGCGGATGGTGCACATCAGGTCCGCTTCCAGCGCGACGGCGCCGTCGACGCTGCCGACCGCCTTGTACTTCCAGATGCCGCGCGAAACGCGCACGATCTCGACGTCCATCTTCAGCTGGTCGCCAGGGCCGACCGGGCGCTTGAAGCGCGCGTTGTCGATGCCGACGAAATAGACCACCGAACTCTCGTCGGGCGAGACGCCCATCGTCAGGAACGACAGCAGCGCCGCGGTCTGCGCCAGCGCCTCGATCATCAGCACGCCCGGCATCACCGGCTTGTGCGGGAAGTGGCCGTTGAAGAATTCTTCGTTGATCGTCACGTTCTTGATCGCCGTGATCGATTTGTTCGCTTCCCACGTCAGCACGCGGTCCACCAGCAGCATCGGATAGCGGTGCGGCAGCAGTGCCTTGATCTGGCAGATATCGAGGGTCTTGTTGTCAGTTGTCGTCATGTTGGTTCAGTCAGCGTTTTGATTGTTTTTTCCAGCGCCCGGATTCTATCCCGCATGGCGTCCAGATTGCGAACGATTGCCGCACTTTTTTCCCACTCGGCGTTTTTGGCGAGCGGATAGAACCCGGTGTACTGGCCCGGCTCGAGGATCGAGCGCGACACCATGCTGCCCGACGAGATGTGCACCTTGTCGGCGATGGTCAGGTGCCCCAGCACCATGGCGGCGCCGCCGAACGTGCAGTATTTGCCGATGACGGCGCTGCCGGCCACGCCGACGCAGCCGGCCATCGCCGTGTGCGCGCCGATGCGGCAGTTGTGGCCGATCTGGATCTGGTTGTCGAGCTTGACGCCGTCCTCGATGATCGTGTCGGCCAGCGCGCCGCGGTCGATGCTGGTGTTGGCGCCGATGTCGACGTCGTCGCCGATCATCACGCGGCCGGTCTGCGGGATCTTGATGTAGACGCCGCCCTCGTTGGCGAAGCCGAAGCCGTCGCTGCCGATCACCGCGCCCGAATGGATGATGCCGCGCTTGCCGATCTGGCAGCGCGCGTGGAAGGTGGCATTGGCGAACAGGCGCGTGCCCTCGCCGATGACGGCGTCGCGGCCCACAAAACAGCCGGCGTCGATGCGGGCGCCGGCTTTGACCACGGCGCCATCCTCGATGGTGGCGTGCGGCCCCACGGAGGCGCTGGCGTCGACCCGGGCACCCGCCGCCACGCTGGCGGACGGATCGATGCCGGGCGCCGGCACCACTTCGTCCTGGGCGGCGAAATACTGCGCTGCGCGAGCGAAATACGCGTACGGGTTGCTGGTGACGATGCGCGCGCCGCGGTAAGTCTCGGCCACGATGGCGTCGTCCGCCGGCGAGACGATCAGCGCCGCCGCGCCGCTGTGCGCCGCCTGGGCGCGCAGCTTGCTGTTACTCAGAAAGCTGATGTCGGTGACGCCGGCGTCGGCCAATGGTGCGATCCTGGTCACTTCCAGGTTCGGGTCTCCCACCAGCTGGCCGCCAAAGCGTTCGACCAATACCCCTAGTCGCGTGCCCATCGTGCTTGTCCGTTCGATGTGTTCAAGCGCTACTGGTCGAGCTGCTTGAGGATTTTGTCGGTAATGTCGTTGGACGGCCGCGTCCACAGCACGTCGCGCACCAGCACGACATCGATTTTTTCGCGCTCGGCGACCTGGCCGATCAGGGTCGCCGCCTTTTCGGCGATGCGCGCGCGCTCTTCGTTGCGGCGGTGTACCAGGTCGTCGCGGAAGGCCAGCTGCTTTCTCTGCAGTTCCTTGTCGAGGTCGAGCAGTTCGCGCACGCGCCGGGTGCGCTCGGCGTCGGCCAGCGACGGCGACTCGGCGTCGAACTGGTCGGACTGCTTCTTCAGGCGCGCCAGCATGTCCTGGTTGGCCTTGTCGCGCTTGGAAAACTCCGCCGTGATGCGCACGTCGGCCGCCTGGGCCAGCTTCGAATCGGTGTACAGCCGCTCGGTGGCGACGTAGGCGACCCGTCCGGGTCCGCCCTGCGCATGGGCCGACGGGGCCACTGCGCCCATCGCCAGCAGGCCAAGTCCGAGCGCCACAGCGCCAATCCGCGTAATGAGAATATTCACCTGTATCGTCTGTCCTACTTGTCGAGCATCTTGATGATCTTGTCGGTGATGTCGATGCGCGGACTCGACCAGGCCGATTCCTGCAGCACCACGTCGAGCTTTTCCTGCTCGGCGATCTGCTCGATCACCTTGAAGGCCTTCTGGACGATGTTGGCGCGCTCTTCGCTCTTGCGCTGCAGCAGGTCCTCATTGAACTCGCGCTGGGTGCGCTGGACGTCCTTTTCCAGCTCGCCCAATTCGCGGTAGCGGCGCGTGCGCTCCGGCTCGCCCAGGGTGGCGTTGTCGGCGTCGAACTTCTCCGACAGCGTTTTCAGGCGCGAGAGCATGTCCTTGATCGCCTTCTGGCGCTTGGAGAACTCGGCCTCGATCTTGGCGTCGGCGACCTTGGCCAGCTTCGATTCGGTCATCAGGCGCTCGGTGAAGACGAAGCCGATGCGGCTGGGCGCAGCGGGCGCCGTCTGTGCCTGCGCCAGTGGCGCGGCACACAGCACCGCCACAGCGAGCAGCTTGGGCAGCGAGGCAGTCAGGTTTTTCAACATAGTTCTCCGCATTCGATCAGAAACCGGTACCCATCTGGAACTGGAAACGCTCCAGGCGGTCGCCCGGCTTGGCGTTGAGGGGCTTAGCATAGCTTAACTTGAGCGGACCGACCGGCGAGATCCACGACACGCCCAGGCCTGCCGAGTAGCGCAGCTCGGAAGCGCGGATCTTCTGGCCTTCCTGGTAGATCTGGCCGCCGTCGAGGAAGCCGAACCAGCGCAGGCTGCGGTCAGGTCCGCCGCCCGGGAACGGCAGCTGCAGCTCGGCATTGCCGATCACCCGCTTGGCGCCGCCCAGCGCGTCGCCCGAGTACGGGTCCACCACGCCGAGCGAGGAGCTCAGATAGCCGCGCACCGAACCGATGCCGCCGCCGTAGAAGTTCTTAAACACCGGATAGCTGGTGCCGCGGATGCCGTGGCCGTAGTCGAGCTCGCCCTTCAGGGCCAGCGTGATTTTCTTGGTCAACGGGCGGTACCACTGCTGCTCGTAGACGGCGCGGTAGTATTTCGAATTGCCGAACAGGTCAAGCTCGAGGTTGGCGCGCTGGTAGCGGCCCATGCTCGGGGTGATCGCGCTGTCGCGGCTGTCGCGCTGCCAGGCGGCCGTCAGCGGCAGCGAATTGGTGGTGGCGGTGCCGACGCCGCTGGCGATGCCGGAGAACTGGCGCACGTAGTCCTTGTAGCGCGTCGTGCTGGTGTCGTCGGTGACGATGCTGGTGCGCTCGAGGCCGGCGCCGAAGAAGACGGTGTCGGTTTCCGAGAACGGCACGCCGAACGACAGGCGTCCGCCGGTCTGCTTGACGGTGAAGCTGCCGGTGTTGAGCGCCGGCGGCTGCGTCGTGCGGTGGTAGATCTCGAACGAGCGCGACACGCCGTCGTCGGTGAAGTACGGATTGGTGTGCGAGAACGCGATCGTGCGGCTGTAGCGGCTGGTATTGAGCTCGATGCCGACGGTGTTGCCGCTGCCGGCGAAGTTGGCCTGCTGAATCGCCGCGGTCAGGGTGAACTTCTCGGCCTGCGAGAAGGCGCCGCCGATCATGAAGTTACCGGTCGGTTTTTCGACCACGGCCAGGTTGACGTCGACCTGGTCGGAGGTGCCCTGCGCTTCAGGGGTGTCGACGGTGACGTCCTTGAAGAAGCCGAGGCGGTCGACGCGGTCGCGCGAAGCCTTGATCTTGTTGCCGTCGTACCAGGACGACTCGAACTGGCGGAATTCGCGGCGGATCACTTCGTCGCGGGTGGTCGTGTTGCCCGAGATGTTCATGTGGCGCACGTAGGCGCGCTTGCCCGGATCGATGAAGAAGGTGAAGGCCACTTCGCGCTTCTCGCGGTTGATCGACGGGTCGGCATTGACGTTGGCGAAAGCGTAGCCGAAGGTGCCGAGGCGGTCGGAGATGCGCTTGTTGCTGGCGGTGAGCAGCTCGCCCGAATAGGTCGAGCCTTTGTGCAGCAGCACCAGCGACTTCAGTTCGTCCTCGCGGCCGAACATCTCGCCTTCGAGCTTGACGTCCGAGACGGTGTACTTCTGGCCTTCGGTGATGTTCACCGTCAGGTAGATGTCCTTCTTGTCGGGCGTGATCGAGACCTGGGTCGATTCGACGTTCGCCTCGAGGTAGCCGCGGTTCAGGTAGAACGACTTGATGGCCTCGATGTCGCCGGTCAGCTTGGTCTTCGAATACTGGTCGGCCTTCGAGTACCAGGTGAACCAGCCGCTCTTGCTGAGGGCCATCTGCTCGCGCAGTTCCTTGTCCGAGAAAGCCTTGTTGCCGACGATGTTGATGCCCTTGATGCGGGCGATGTCGCCCTCGTCGACGTTGAACATGACGGTGACGCGGTTACGCTCGATCGGCGTAACGGTGGTGGTGATCTTGACGCCGTACAGGCCGTGCGACAGGTACTGGCGCTTGAGCTCCTGCTCGGCGCGGTCGACCGAAGCCTTGTCGAAAATCTTGGTCTCGCCGACACCGATCTCTTTAAGTGCCTTGACCAGCACGTCCTTCTCGAATTCCTTGGTGCCGGTGAAGTCGACCGTGGAGATGGCAGGCCGCTCTTCGACCAGTACCACCAGCACGCCGTTGTCCACTTCCAGCCGCACGTCCTTGAAGAAGCCGGTGGCGTAGAGCGCCTTGATGGCGGTGATGCTCTTCTCGTCGTCGAACGTCTCGCCGACCCGCACCGGCAGGTAGCTGAAGACGGTGCCCGCCTCGGTGCGCTGGATGCCTTCGACGCGGATGTCCTTGACGACGAACGGAGCGACTGCGAATGCTGGGCCGGCGCAGATTGCGAGGACGGCGGCGCCGATCAGGCTGCGGCGAAAGAAAGGCAGGGCAAAACGATCTGAGTGTAATTTCATTGGCTAAATCAATGTTCAATCATTGGTCAAAATCATGTTCGGGGAGACCGGACTACAGGAGCCGGGCGAGGTCGTTGAAGACCGCAAGTGCCATCAGCAGGACCAGCAGGCCCACGCCGGCGCGCTGCGCGTATGCCCCGATCCGCTCGGGCAAGGGGCGGCCGGTCAAAACTTCCAGCGAATAATACAGCAAATGTCCACCATCCAGCACCGGAATTGGTAACAGATTCATCACGCCAAGACTGATGCTGACGAAGGCGATAAAGCCCAAATAGACCTCCAGTCCCATGCGCGCGGTCTGGCCCGCGTAGTCGGCGATGGTGATCGGGCCGGTCACGTTTTTGATCGAGACTTCGCCGGAAATCATCTTGCCGATCATTTTCACGCTCAGCACACTGGTGTCCCAGGTCTTGCGCGCGCCCTTGGCAAGCGCCTCGAGCGGGCCGGCGGTGATGGTCACGCGCTCGATCATGCTGGTGGCGATGCGGATCGCCCACACCTTCGTTTTGGGGTCGAACACGGGCGTGACGGTGGCGGCGAAGGCGCCGCCGCCGCGCCGGCCGGCCAGCGCCAGGGGGCGTCCCTGCGAAGCGCGCACCGCCGCGATCAGCGCCATGCCGTCGGCGATCGGCTTGCCGTCGATGGTGGCGACCAGGTCACCGACCTTGAGGCCGGCCTGCTCGCCAGGGCCGCCGGGAATGACCTGCTCGATCACCGGCCTGGTGCGCGCCATCTCCAGGCCCAGCGCGCCGAGCACGTCGCCCTCGACGTCCAGGCCTGCCAGCTTTGCCGCCGGCACGATGGCGCCGAACTGGCCGCCCTGGGGCTGCGTGACGTCGAGCCGCACGTCGCGCTTGTCGACGATCGCCTGCAGCACTTCCCAGCGCAGCTCGGACCAGCTGGCGACCGGCTTGCCGTTGACGGCGGCGACCTTCTCGCCGCCGCGCAGGCCGGCCTGCCAGGCAGCCGACTGTTCGGCGGTAACGCGCAGGCGCGTCGACGGCTCGGTGGTGCCGGCCATCGCCAGCGCGGCCAACAGCAGGATCGCGAGCAGGAAGTTGGCCAGCGGGCCGGCGGCGACGATGGCGATGCGGCGCCACACGCTCTGGCGAGTGAATTCGCGCGCCAGGTCGGCCTCGGCGATGGCGCCGGCGCCGGCTTCGCGCGCGTCGAGCATCTTGACGTAGCCGCCCAGCGGCAGCGCCGAGACGGCCCACTCGGTCTGGTCCGGCCCGAAGCGGCGCGACCAGACCACCTTGCCCATGCCGACCGAGAAGCGCAGCACTTTCACGCCGCACAGGCGCGCGACCGCGTAGTGGCCAAGTTCGTGGAAGATGATCAGGGGACCGAGTGCGGCCAGGAAGGCCAGCACGGTGACGATGAAGCTCATCGCGCCATTCCGGCCACGATGGTGCGCGCCGCGGTGCGCGCCAGCGCATCCTGCGCCAGCACCGCCTCGATGCTGCTGGCGGCGCCGTGTTCGATGTCACTCATCACGCGCGAGATCACGCGGTCGATGTCGCGAAAGCCGATGCGCCTGTCGAGGAAGGCTTCGACCGCCACTTCGTTGGCCGCGTTGAGCAGCGCCGGCGCGGTGCCGCCCGCCTCCAGGGCCTCGAACGCCAGCGCAAGGCACGGGAAGCGCGCGAAGTCGGGTTTTTCGAACTGCAGCGTGCCGATGGTGGTCAGGTCGAGCTGGGCGACGCCCGAGTCGATCCGCTCCGGGAATGCCAGCGCGTGGGCAATCGGCGTGCGCATGTCGGGGTTGCCCAGCTGCGCCAGCACCGAGCCGTCGACGTACGACACCATCGAGTGGATCACGCTTTGCGGGTGGATCACGACCTCGATCTGCGCGGCCGGCGCACCGAACAGCCAGTGCGCCTCGATCACTTCGAGGCCCTTGTTCATCATGGTGGCCGAATCGACCGAGATCTTGCGGCCCATGACCCAGTTGGGGTGCTTGCAGGCCTGGTCAGGGGTGACGTCTTCGAGCGTCTCGACGGCGCGCGCGAGGAACGGTCCGCCGGACGCGGTCAGCAGGATCTTGGCCACGCCAGCGCCCTGCGGCGAACGTGCATACGAATACGGCAGCGACTGGAAAATGGCGTTGTGCTCGGAATCGATCGGCAGCAAGGTGGCGCCGTGCTGCTCCACCGCGTCCATGAAGAGCTGGCCGGACATCACCAGCGCTTCCTTGTTCGCCAGCAGGATCTTCTTGCCGGCGCGGGCGGCCGCCAGCGCCGGCGCCAGGCCGGCGGCGCCGACGATGGCGGCCATCACGGTGTCGGTGCCGGCGGCGGCGGCGACGTCGCACAGGGCCTGCTCGCCCCAGGTCACGTCGCAGCGCACGTCTTTTTCGCGCAGCAGCGTTGTCAGCTGGCGGGCGGCGTCGGCACTGCCGACCACGGCGCACTGCGGGCGAAACTGCGCGCACTGCGCCGCCAGCTCGTCGACCTTGCTGTGGGCGGTCAGTGCGTAGACCTTGTACTTATCGGGATGGCGCGCGAGGACGTCGAGTGTCGACACACCGATCGAACCGGTGGCGCCTAGGATGGTAATAAATTGCATGAAACTCTCTCAGAGCCAGGTGTCGATCAGGGCAGCCAGCGGTAATACGGGGATCAGGGCGTCGATGCGGTCGAGGACACCGCCGTGGCCCGGCAGCAGGCGGCTGCTGTCCTTGACGCCGGCGCGGCGCTTGAGCTGCGACTCGAACAGGTCGCCGACCACGCTGGCGGCGGCGATCACCACCAGTATAGCGGCCAGCGCGGCCCAACCGAAGCGCGCCTGCACGTGGACGGCGAAGGTGTCGGCGAAGGCGGCCCCGCCGACCAGCACCGACAGCGCGGCCAGCAGCAGCACGGCGGCGGCGCCGCCGATGGCGCCCTCCCATGACTTGCCCGGAGAAATAGACGGCGCCAGCTTGTTCTTGCCGAATGCCTTGCCGGCGGCGTAGGCGCCGATGTCGGCGATCCACACCAGCGCCATCACCGACAGCAGGTAGGCCGGCGAGTGGCGAAACAGGGTGACGATGGCGGCGAAACAGGCGACGATCGCCAGCGCGTAGGTGAGGCTGAGCAGCGTATTGGCGGTGGTGTTCAGCTGCGGCAGCCCGATCTTGAGCGACGGCGCCAGGCGCAGTGCCCAGATCAGTGCGCTGATGGCGAACCAGAACAGCACGCTGCCCTGGGCGGCGAAGAAGAAGGCGTATGCGAATGCGGCGGTCCAGAACAGCGCGATGACCAGCGCGTTCTTCGAACCGGGATTGAACAGGCGGAAGCCCTCCCACACCGCGGCGCCGAAAAACACCGTGACGACCAGCGCGAACGCAGTAGGATTATTGAAGTACAGGACCGGCAGCAGAACTGCCAGCAGGACAAGTGCCGTGATAATCCGGGTTTTGAGCATCAGGTCTTCTTTTCGGCGAGTTGGTCGCCGGTGCGGCCAAAGCGCCGTTCCCGGCTCTGGTAGGAGGCGATCGCGGTGTCGAGCGAATCGATGGAAAAATCGGGCCAGAAGGTGTCGGTGAAGTACAGCTCCGAGTAGGCCAGCTGCCACAGCAAAAAGTTGGAGATGCGCTCTTCGCCGCCGGTACGGATGAACAGGTCCGGCTCGGGCGCATAGGCCATCGCCAGGTGCGGCGCCAGCTGCTCTTCGGCAAAGTCGGTGACGCCGGGATTGGCCGCCACCATCTTGCCGGTGGCCTGCATGATGTCCCAGCGGCCGCCGTAGTTGGCGCAGATGGTCAGGGTCAGGCGCGTGTTGTTGGCGGTGCGGCGCTCGGCGTTGGCGATCATCTCGCGCAGCTTGTCGTCGAAGCGCGACAGGTCGCCCACCACTTTCAGGCGGATGCTGTTGGCGTGCATCTTCGACACTTCGCGCTCGAGCGCGGTGACGAACAGGCGCATCAGCAGCGACACTTCCTCTTCCGGACGGCGCCAGTTTTCCGACGAAAACGCGAACAGGGTCAGGTACTCGATGCCGCGCTCGACGCACGCTTCCACGCAGGCGCGCACCGCCTCGACACCCTTGACGTGGCCGGCCACGCGCGGCAGCAGGCGCTTGGTGGCCCAGCGGCCGTTGCCGTCCATGATGATGGCGACATGGCGCGGCACCGCGGCAACCTCCGGCACTGTTGTCGTCGAACTCTTAAAGATCATAAATCCAGACTGTAGTTAAGCATCAATACCGTCGATCTATACCGTCAGCACTTCTTTTTCCTTGTCGACGACCATGCGGTCGACGTCGGCAATGAACTTGTCGGTCAGTTTCTGGATCTCGTCGGTCGCGCGGCGCTCGTCGTCTTCCGAGGCCAGCTTGTCCTTGACCAGCTTCTTGACCTGCTCGTTGCCGTCGCGGCGGATGTTGCGGATCGCGATCTTGGCGTCTTCCGCCTCGTTCTTGACCAGCTTGACCATTTCCTTGCGGCGCTCTTCGGTCAGCATCGGCGTCGGCACGCGGATCTGCTCGCCCTGCGACGACGGGTTCAGGCCGAGGTCGGAGTCGCGGATGGCGCGCTCGATGGCGGCGGCCATCTTCTTTTCGAACGGCGCCACGCCGATGGTGCGGGCGTCGATCAGGGTGACGTTGGCCACCTGCGTGAGCGCCGTCGGCTGGCCGTAATACTCGACCGTGATGTGGTCGAGGATGCCGGTGTGGGCGCGCCCGGTGCGGACCTTGGCCAGGTCGGCGCGCAGGGTCTCGATCGATTTGGTCATGCGCTCTTGCGCGTTTTTCTTGATGTCAGCGATGGTCATGCTGCTCTCCTGTAGCTTTTTGGAATTGTTGCTAAATAATATGACGGTATTTTACACGTGAACCAGGGTACCCTCGTCTTCGCCCATGACGACGCGCATCAGCGCGCCCGGCTTGACGATGGAAAACACCTTGATCGGCAGCTTCTGGTCGCGGCACAGGGCGAACGCGGTGGCGTCCATCACCTGCAGGTGCTTCGAGATGGCTTCGTCGAAG